>NZ_FTPS01000001.1:600000-1200000 GCF_900156525.1 Pontibaca methylaminivorans | reverse complement strand
CTCGCGGCGTCGTGCTGATGGTGGTCGGCCTGTTCGCGCGGCGGGCGGCCGATCACGTCGCGCAGATCCTCGAGGTCGATGAAATTGTCGGCCTGCCGGCGCAGCTCGTCCGAGATCATCGGCGGCTGGCTGCGGATGGTCGAGACCACCGAGACCCGCACCCCCTGCCGCTGCAGGCTGACCACCAGCGGGCGGAAGTCGCCATCGCCCGAAAACAGCACGATATGATCGACGCGATGCGCAAGCTCCATGGCATCGACGGTCAGTTCGATATCCATGTTGCCCTTGATCTTCCGCCGGCCCATGCTGTCGGTGTATTCCTTGGCCGGTTTGGTCACCATGGTGAAGCCGTTGTAATGCAGCCAGTCCACCAGCGGGCGGATCGGTGAATATTCGTCGCTGTCGAGCAGGGCGGTGTAATATGACACCCGGAGGAGCTTGCCGCGGCGCATGAATTCCTGCCGCAGGAGCTTGTAGTCGATATCAAAGCCCAGGGCTTTGGCAGCCGCGTAAAGATTCGACCCATCAATGAACAGCGCAAGCCGTTCGTCCTTGTAAAACATGAGAATTCCTTCCAGTGAGCCATTTCGCAATTGTTTTCACGTGTGCTCACGTGCTTACTTGGCGAAACGGCTGCACCTGAAATATACTGCCCCTGATAATCTGCAATATTAACATTCCGCAGAGAATGAGTCACGATTGATCACTTCTGCTTCAGTTGCCGTGATTGCGCTCGGCGGAAACCTGCCGTCGCCGGTGGGTCCGCCTGCTCAAACACTGATCGCCGCGATCCGGGCCATGCCTGCGGCGGGCCTGCGGCTGCGCGCGGTCAGCCGGTTCTTTCACACGCCCTGTTTTCCGGCCGGGGCCGGGCCCGATTTCGTGAATGCGGTGGTCGCGGTCGAAAGCGCCCTGCCACCGGGCGAGATCCTCGAGCGGCTGCACGCGATCGAGCGCCAACTTGGCCGGGTGCGCGAGAAGCGCTGGGGAGAGCGCAGCATCGACCTCGATCTTCTGGCGGTCGGGGATGCCGTGCTCCCCGATGCCGCGGTGCAGCGGCGGTGGCGCGAACTGCCCCCGGGGCAGCAGGCCGAGATCGCCCCGGACCAACTCGTCCTGCCGCATCCCCGCCTGCAGGAGCGGGCCTTTGTCCTGGTGCCCATGCGCGACATCATGCCGGGCTGGGTGCATCCGCTGCTCGGGCGCGATGTGGCGAGCCTGTGCGCGGCGCTGCCGCCCAAGGATCTGGAACAGGTGCGCCCGCTTTGAACCGGCCGCCCCTGTGCCGGGCGGTGTCTTGTTTCGCACCTTGTCAAGCGGTAAAAAGAACATTAGCTTATGCCATTCCCGAATGAATCGCATGGAAGAGGGGTGCGCTCATGGCCCGCGTGACGGTCGAAGATTGCGTTGACAAGGTTCCGAACCGGTTCGATCTGGTCATGCTGGCAGCCCACCGGGCCCGCGAAATCTCGGCCGGGGCGCCGATCACGGTCGATCGTGACAACGACAAGAACCCGATCGTCGCGCTGCGCGAGATCGCCGACGAGACCCAGAGCGCGGCCGACCTGCGCGAGCGCCTGATCGAGGCGAACCAGTATCAGATCGAGGTCGACGAACCCGAAGAGGACCAGATGGCCGTGCTAATGGGGGCCGAGCCTGACCGCCCCGCCGAGGACGACATGTCCGAGGAGAAACTGCTGCGCCAGCTCATGGAGGCCCAGAGCCGGGGCTGAACCGATCGCGTCTGAAAGTGCGGGCCAGATGATTTCAGCCGAAGATCTGATTGCGCTGGTCCGCAGCTACAATCCCAAGACCAACGCCGAACAGATCGCTGCGGCCTATGCCTTCGGCCAGAAGATGCACGAGGGCCAGTATCGCTATTCCGGCGAACCCTATTTCACCCATCCGGTTGCGGTGGCGGCGATCCTGGCCGAGCAGCGCCTGGACGATGCGACCATCATCACCGCGCTTCTGCATGACACGATCGAGGACACGCGCGCCGATTATGCCGGGGTCGAACGCATGTTCGGCACCGAGATCGCGACGCTGGTGGACGGTGTCACCAAGATCACCAACCTTCAGCTGTCCAGCCGCGAGGCAAAGCAGGCCGAGAATTTCCGCAAGCTCCTGATGGCCATGTCCCGCGACCTGCGGGTCATTCTGGTCAAGCTGGCCGACCGGCTCCACAACATGCGCACGATCCGCGCCATGCGTCCCAAGAAGCAGGTGCAGAAAGCGCGCGAGACCATGGACATCTTTGCCCCGCTCGCCGGGCGCATGGGGATGCAGTGGATGCGCGAGGAACTGGAGGATCTCTCGTTCCGGGTGCTGAACCCCGAGGGACGGCAGTCGATCATCCGCCGGTTCATCACGTTGCAGGGCGAAAGCGGCGACGTGATCCACCACATCAGCGGCGACATGCGCGGGGTGCTGGAAAAGGCCGGGATCGAGGCCGAGGTATTCGGCCGCGCCAAAAAGCCCTATTCCATCTGGCGCAAGATGCAGGAAAAGGATCTCGCGTTTTCGCGCCTCTCCGACATCTACGGCTTTCGCATCATCACCCGCAGCGAAGAGGACTGCTATCGTGTGCTCTGGGCGATCCACCGCCGCTGGACCGCGGTGCCGGGCCGGTTCAAGGATTACATCAGCCAGCCCAAGCTGAACGGTTACCGCAGCATTCACACCACCGTATCGGGGCGCGACGGCAAGCGGGTCGAGGTGCAGATCCGCACCGAGCAGATGCATGACGTGGCCGAAACCGGGGTGGCCGCGCACTGGTCCTATCGCGACGGGGTGCGCAGCGGGAACCCCTTTGTCGTCGATCCGGCGCAGTGGCTTGCCTCGCTCACCGACCAGTTCGACAAGGACGGCGACCACGAGGATTTCCTCGAGACGGTCAAGCTCGAGATGTATGCCGACCAGGTGTTCTGCTTCACCCCGCAGGGAGATGTGGAAAAGCTCCCCCGGGGGGCGACACCGATCGATTTTGCCTATGCGATTCACACAAGGGTCGGCCATGCCTGCGTCGGCGCCAAGGTGGACGGGCTGCGGGTGCCGCTCTGGACCCGGCTGAAGAACGGCCAGATGGTCGAGATCATCACCGCCGAGGGGCAGATGCCGCAGCCCGCCTGGCTCGAGATCGCGACTACCGGGCGGGCACGGTCGGCGATCCGCCGCGCGCTGCGCGAAATCGACCGCAACCGCTTCGTCAAGCTCGGGCAGGAACTGGCGCGCGCCTCGTTCGAACATGTGGGGCGCAAGGCGACCGACAAGGTTCTGGACACCGCCGCGCGCCGGCTGCGGCTGACCGGGGGGCGGCGCGAACTGCTTGCGCGGCTCGGCAGCGCCGAACTGACCGCGCATGACGTGGTGCAGGCGGTCTATCCCGATCTCGCCCCCGACACCGGCGACGAGATCGCCCCCGGCGGCGCGGTGATCGGCCTGTCCGACGGACAGTCTTTTGAGCGCGCTCCCTGCTGCCAGCCGCTGCCCGGGGAGCGGATCATCGGCATCACCTTTCGCGGCAGGGGCGTGGTCGTGCATGCGATCGACTGCGACCAGCTTGGCGAATACGAGAACCAGCCCGAACGCTGGGTGGATCTGCGCTGGCATGCCGGCACCCATCCGCCCGCCTACGGGGTCACGCTCGACATGACCATCGGCAACGATGCCGGGGTGCTCGGGCGGATCTGCACCCTGATCGGCGAACGCAAGGCCAATATCGGAGATCTGAAATTCACCGATCGCAAGCCGGATTTCTACCGGCTGCTGATCACGGTCGAACTGCGCGACGTGGAGCAGCTTCATTCCCTGATGCTGGCGCTTGAGGCCGACAACGATGTCGCCGCGGTCGAACGCTTCCGCGAGCAGCTTCCGGCCGTGGCCGGTGCGGTTTGAGGGTGCGGCTTGACGGCGCGGCACGGATCGGGGAGCGCGGTCGCTGATGTTCCGACGCCGTGAACAGCGAAGCTGGGGCCGCATGGCCAGCGACTTCGTCTATCCGCGCGGCGGCTGGACACGGGCGTTCTACTATGTGACGCACCGGCTCCGGCGGCTGCCCGACACGCCCGAGCGCATCGCGCGCGGCATCGCGGCCGGGGTGTTTACCACCTTCACCCCGTTCTACGGGATGCATTTCATCATTGCCGCCCTGATCGCCAAGACCGTCCGGGGCAATATCATCGCGGCGCTGCTCGGCACGTTCTTCGGCAATCCGCTGACCTATGTTCCGATCGGCGTCGCCGCGCTCAAGACGGGGCATTTCCTGCTTGGCAAGCCGCTTGCGGAGGGCACCGAACGGTCCTTCGGCGGCAAGTTCGTCGATGCCTGGAGCGACCTCTGGGACAATTTCCTGACGCTTTTCGCGGCCCGTCCCGCCGACTGGCACGGGCTGCGCATTTTCTACGACACGATCTTCTTTCCCTACCTGATCGGCGGGGCTGTGGTCGGGGCGGTGGTCGGGGTGGCCTGCTATTACCTGACGCTGCCGGCGATCCGCGCCTACAAACGCCGCCGGCTGAACCGGATCCGCAAGAAATTCGAGGCGATCAAGCGTCAGGCCGAAACGGCGCCCACCGCGCCCGAGCCCGTGTCCGACACCGCGCCGGACCGGCCCCCGGACCATCCCGCGCGCGGGGAATAGCCGGGGACGATCGTCTGTGCCGGGTATGCATGCCTACCCGCCATGCGTGACGTGCCCTTCCATAAAATCAGGGCTTCAGCTTGCCCTTGCCGGAAACAGGGCCGATGGTCGACTCAAGAAGAAACAATAGAGCAGATCCCATGCACCGCATCCTTTTTCACCTCATGTTGGTCATGGTGGCGTTCACCGGTTCTTCCAGTTTCGCGCAGGAACCCGCTCCCTCCCAGATCATGGCCGAGGCAGCGTGGGACTGGCGCCCCGGAGATCTGATTTTCCGTGACGGGATCAATGATATCGATGGTGTGACAAAACGTGCCTTCGGTCTTCGGTGGGAATCGGTCGGCATTCTGCGGGCCAGCAGCGGCGGCCCGCGCGTGGTCTATGTCGACCAGGCGGATGGCGTGAGCGAGGAAATGCTCTATGCCTATGTCGAAGGCCTGTCTGCCGACGATTATGCGGTTTATCGGGTGCGCGGTCTCGATCACGATACGGATGCGCAGATGACGGCAGGGCCGCTGGTGCGGCTGGCCCTGACCATCTCTTACGGAGCGCCCTTCGATGACTGGTTCCTGCTGGGGGACGGGAAGTTCTACAATGCGGAACTGGCTTACGAGAGCGCATTGAACGCCGGCGTCGTTCTGGGTGCTCCGGTCCGGCTTCGTGAGCTTGCCACCGGGCCGGAGGACCTGGATCACGAATTCCGCGCGGTCCTGGAGGGCCACAGATACTGCCGCTATGAACTGTCCTTCAATGATTGCTGGGCCAACACCCTTGCCGACCAGTCCATCGTCACGACCGACAGCCTGATTTCATCGGGGGCACTCGACCGGGTTTTTCCCTGAACGCGAGGCAAACCCGGTGGTGGAAGCCGGTGTTCTGGTGCCGGTCGACAGAACCGGGCGCTGTGGATGCGGGCGGCGCATGGCAGTTCAACCCCGCGGGCAAAGGCGATAGGCTGGCGCGGGTCAGTTGTGAAAGGATGAACCATGGCAGATGACAGGCTGCGCCTTGGGGTCAATATCGACCACGTCGCGACGCTCCGGAACGCGCGCGGCGGATCGCTTCCCGATCCCGTGCGGGCGGCGCTTCTTGCGCAGGAGGCGGGGGCCGACGGCATCACCGCGCATCTGCGCGAGGACCGGCGCCATATCCGCGACGAGGATATCGCCGCCTTGATGGAGGCACTGCGCCTGCCGCTCAACTTCGAGATGGCCGCGACGGAGGAAATGCAGCAGATCGCCCTGCGCCACCGGCCCCATGCCGTCTGTCTGGTGCCCGAGCGGCGCGAGGAGCGCACCACCGAGGGCGGCCTGGACGTCGCCGCCGACGAAAGCCGCCTTGCCGATTTCATCGCCCCCCTTTCCGAGGCGGGCTGCCGCGTGTCGCTGTTCATCGCCGCCGATCCGGCCCAGATCGAAGCCGCTGTCCGGGTAAAGGCTGCGGTGGTCGAACTGCACACCGGCCCCTATTGCGACCTTGTGGCCCGGAATGATGCCGGGGCCAAAGCCGAACTCGACCGTCTGGCCCGCGCGGCGCGGCTTGCGCATGAGAGCGGGCTCGAGGTCCATGCCGGCCATGGGCTCGGCTATGATACGGTGCAGGCGCTGGCGGGCTTTCCCGAGCTGCGCGAGCTCAACATCGGTCATTTCCTGATCGGCGAGGCGGTCTTTCGCGGCCTCGGTCCGGCGATCGGGGAGATGCGTCGCCTGATGGATGCGGCGCGGGCGCCGGAAGCGCATCCGTGATCCTCGGTATCGGCACGGATCTCTGCAATATCGAGCGGATCGGGCGCACGCTCGACCGGTTCGGGGATCGTTTCCGTGATCGTGTCTTCACCGACGTCGAACAGGCGACCGCCGAGCGGCGCGCCCGGGCGGTCGAGACCTATGCCAAGCGCTGGGCCGCGAAAGAGGCCTGCTCCAAGGCGCTGGGCACCGGGTTGCGCATGGGGATCGCCTGGAAGGACATGGCGGTGGCCAATATCAACAGCGGCCAGCCGGTGATGCAGGTGACCGGCTGGGCGGCGGACCGGCTGGCCGAAATGACTCCGCCGGGCCACGAGGCGATCATCCATGTCACCCTGACCGACGATCATCCCTGGGCCCATGCCGTCGTCGTGATCGAGGCGCGCAGGCCGGGCGAGACCGCCCCAGAGCGTGGCTTGACACCGGCGCAGCCGCCCCGCATGTAGCGCCGGACCCCAAGGATAGCGGAGGGCCGCATGGCCAGCAGTGCGAAGAAGGGAAGCGCGCTCGTCGAGACGATCAAGACCATCGTCTATGCGTTGCTGATCGCGGGGGTGTTCCGCACGCTGTTCTTTCAGCCGTTCTGGATTCCGTCCGGTTCGATGAAGGAAACGCTGCTGATCGGCGATTTCCTGTTCGTCAACAAGATGGCCTATGGCTATTCCTATGCCTCCTGCCCGAGCCTGATGCTGCCGAGTCTCGGCATCGACATCGACGCCGAGGATGTCTGCGGATTCCTGAAGAACGACAACAAGCGCCTGTTCGGCAGCGAGCCCGAGCGCGGCGACGTGGTGGTGTTCCGCCACCCCGTCACCGGGCGTGATTTCATCAAGCGGCTGATCGGCCTGCCGGGCGACCGCATCCGGATGAAGGATGGCGTGCTGCAGATCAACGATCAGCCGGTCCAGTTGCGCGAAGCGGGCATCTTCGAGGAAACCTATGAGGCGCAGGGGCCGCAGGGAAGCTATCCGCGCTGCGCCAATGGCCCGGTCGGTGAAGGCGGGGCATGCCTCAAGGAGCGCATGATCGAGACCCTGCCCGGTGACACCGAACACGCGATCCTGAACATCGGCAACCAGAGTTCGGACAACACCGGCGTTTATGTGGTGCCCGAGGGTTATTATTTCTTCATGGGCGACAACCGCGACAATTCCAGCGACAGCCGCCTGCCGCAATCGGTCGGCGGCGTCGGTTTCGTGCCTTATGAAAACCTGGTCGGCCGGGCGGATCGGGTGATGTTTTCCTCGGCCGGGCGTTCGATGCTGTTCTTCTGGACCTGGCGGCCGGATCGCTTCTTCAAGAGGATCGAGTGAGGCTTTCGGCGGAACTCGAATCCTTCGAGGCGCGGCTTGGCTACCGGTTCGAGCGGCCCGAGCTTCTGGTGCGGGCATTGACTCACGGTTCGGTGACGACGCCGGCGCGCAAGGACAACCAGCGGCTTGAATTTCTGGGCGACCGGGTGCTTGGGCTGGTGATGGCGACGGCGCTGCTCGAGCAGGACAGGGAGGCCGCCGAGGGGCAGCTTGCGCCGCGCTTCAACGCGCTCGTGCGCAAGGAGACCTGCGCTGAGATCGCGCGCGAGATCGACCTTGGCATGGTGCTGAAGCTCGGCCGCTCCGAGATGCTCTCGGGCGGGCGGCGCAAGCAGGCGCTGCTGGGCGACGCGATCGAGGCGGTGATTGCCGCCGTCTATCGCGACGGGGGCTTCGGCGCGGCGCGCGACATGATCCTGCGGCTCTGGGGCGCGCGCATTGCCGAGGTCGATGACGATGCCCGCGATCCCAAGACCGCGTTGCAGGAATGGGCGCAGGCGCGCGGGCTCAATCCCCCCGCCTATGTCGAGCTTTCCCGCAGCGGCCCGGATCACGCGCCGGTGTTCACCATTGCCGCGCGGCTCGAGGACGGGCGCGAGGCGCAGGCGAGCGGCGGCTCCAAGCGCCGGGCGGAACAGGATGCGGCGCAGGAACTGCTGACAAGGATCGGGCAGGACATATGACCACACGTTCGGGATTCGTGGCCCTGATCGGGACCACCAACGCCGGGAAATCGACCCTGCTGAACCGCATGGTGGGCGCCAAGGTGTCGATCGTGACCCACAAGGTGCAGACCACCCGGGCGCGCATCCGGGGCATCGCCATCGAGGGCGCGACGCAGGTCGTGTTCGTCGATACGCCGGGGCTGTTCCGGCCGCGCCGGCGGCTTGACCGGGCCATGGTCGCCGCCGCCTGGGGCGGTGCGGCGGATGCGGATGTCATCGTGCTGCTGGTCGAGGCGCATCGCGGCGTGACCGAGGAGGTCGCACAGATCGTCGAGCGGCTCTCCGAGATCGCCGGGGGGCGGCAGGTCGCGCTTGCGATCAACAAGATCGACCGGGTGCGGCCCGAGGCCCTGCTGGGGCTTGCCGAGGATCTGAACGCGCGCTTCCCCTTTGTCGAGACCTTCATGATTTCGGCGCTGAAGGGCAGCGGGGTCGATCGTTTGCGCGGGTGGCTGGCCGACGCGCTGCCCGAAGGCCCCTGGCTTTATCCCGAGGACCAGATCGCCGACCTGCCGCTGCGCATGATCGCGGCCGAGACGACGCGCGAAAAGCTGACCCTGCGCCTGCATCAGGAGCTTCCCTACGAGCTTACGGTCGAGACCGAGAACTGGGACGAGCGCAAGGACGGCTCTGTGCGGATCGACCAGGTGATCTATGTGAAGCGGGACGGCCACAAGGGCATCGTGCTCGGGCACAGGGGCGAGACGATCAAGGCGGTGTCGCGCGCCGCCCGCGAGGAGATCGCCGAATTTCTCGGACGCAAGGTGCATCTGTTCCTGCAGGTCAAGCTGCGGCCGAACTGGCTTGAAGAGGCCGAGCGCTATTCCGAGATGGGGCTCGACTTCAAGGACGGCGCATGAGCGCCGAGCCCCGTCTTGCGGCGCAGTTCTGGGTGCAGGCCTATCTTGCGCGGCTGCGCCTTGCCCATATCCCGGCCTATGTGGTGTCCCATGGTGACGACACCGCCGGGGCGGTGATGGTCAAGTCGAATACGCTTGACGGACAGGCGCGGCTTTTCCAGCGTGGGTTCGACCCGGCAAGCGGATCGCGCTGCTGGGATCTTCTGGCCGAGGGCGGCGAGGGCGACATCGACGGCACCATCGCCTGCCAGCGCGCGGTTGATCCCGATCTCTGGGTGATCGAGGTCGAGGACCGGAAGGGGCGCCACCTTCTGGACGAGCCGGGGCTCGACTAGGCGGCGACCGGATTGCGGCAGCGGGCGCAGGCAAGCGGAGGGCAGGCATGGAATGGCGTGACCTGGGCATCTTGCTTGCCACGCGTCGGCACGGTGAGGGCAGCGCCGTCATCGACGTGTTCACCGCTGGCCATGGCCGCCATGCGGGGCTCGTGCGCGGCGGTGCGGGGCGGCGGTTCGCGCCGCTGCTGCAGCCCGGCACGCAGCTTGACGTCACCTGGCGGGCACGGCTCCCCGCCCAGCTCGGCACCTATCGGGTGGAGCCGATGCGCAGCCGCGCGGGGCTGGTGATGGACAGCCGGCTTGCGCTGGCCGGGCTCAATGCGGTGACGGCGCTGCTGTCCTTCTGCCTGCCGGAACGCGCGGCGCATGAACGGCTTTACGCGGAAAGCGAGCGGCTGCTTGATCTGCTCGGGCAGGATGACGTCTGGCCGCTTGCCTATCTGCGCTGGGAGCTTGTGCTGCTTGAGGAAACCGGCTTCGGGCTTGACCTTGCGCGCTGCGCGGTGACGGGGGCGAGCGACGACCTGGCCTATGTCTCGCCGCGCAGCGGGCGGGCGGTCTCGCGGGCCGGTGCGGGGGAATGGGCGGATCGCCTGCTGCCGCTGCCCGACTGCCTGCGCGGCATCGGCCCCGCGCCCGACAGCGAAATCGCTGCCGGGCTGCGGGTCACCGGGCATTTCCTTGCGCAGCATCTGGCGCCTTCGCAGGGCGACCATCCGCTGCCCGATGCGCGGGCGCGTTTTGTCGAGGTGTTCTCGCGCCGGCTGTGACCTTGCGGGTCAGCCGAGCAGGCGGCGCGCGATCACCTGCGCCTGAATCTCGGCCGCGCCTTCGAAGATATTGAGAATGCGGGCGTCGCAAAGGATGCGCGAAATCTTGTATTCCTGCGCAAAACCGTTGCCGCCATGGATTTGCAGCCCGTTGTCCGCCGCGGCCCAGGCCACGCGCGCACCCAGCAGCTTGGCCATGCCGGCCTCGAGGTCGCAGCGTTCGCCCCGGTCCTTCTGGCGGGCGCTGAAATAGGTCAGCTGGCGCGCCACCATGATTTCGACCGCCATCATGGCCAGCTTGCCCGACACGCGCGGGAAGGCGATCAGCGACTTGCCGAACTGCTTGCGGTCGATCGCATATTGCATCGCCACGTCCAGCGCCGACTGGGCCACCCCGATCGCCCGCGCCGCGGTCTGGATGCGGGCCGATTCGAAGGTCTCCATCAGCTGCTTGAAGCCCTTGTTTTCCTCGCCGCCGAGCAGGCCCTCGCCGCTGACGCGGAAATTGTCGAAGCCGATCTCGTATTCCTTCATGCCGCGGTAGCCGAGCACCTCGATCTCGCCCCCGGTCATGCCCTCGGTCGGGAAGGGGGTCTCGTCGGTGCCGGGCGTCTTTTCGGCGATGAACATCGACAGGCCGCGATGGTCGCTGCTGTCGGGATCGGTGCGCGCGAGCAGCGCCATCACATGGGCGCGGGCCGCATGGGTGATCCAGGTCTTGTTGCCGGTGATGCGATAGTCGTCGCCGTCGCGCACGGCCCGGGTGCGCAGGCTGCCAAGGTCGGATCCGGTGTTCGGTTCGGTGAACACGGCCGTCGGCAGGACTTCGGCGCTGGCGATGAGCGGCAGCCATTTTTCCTTCTGCGCATCGGTGCCGCCGCAGATGATGAGCTCGGCCGCGATCTCGCTGCGGGTGCCGAGGCTGCCGACACCGATATAACCGCGCGAGAGTTCCTCGCTCACCACGCACATGGATGCCTTGGACAGGCCGAGCCCGCCGTATTGCTCCGGAATGGTCAGACCGAACACGCCCATTTCGGCCAGTTCGGTGATGACCTCCATCGGGATCAGTTCGTCCTTGAGGTGCCAGTCATGGGCAAAGGGTTCGACCTTTTCGCTGGCATAGCGGCGGAACTGGTCGCGGATCATCTCGAGTTCTTCGTCGAGCCCCGTCGCGCCGAAGGTGGCGTTCGCGCTCTGCTCCTGCATCAGCACGACAAGCCGCGTCCTGGCGTCCTGGCTGTTGCCCTGCACGGAAAGCGTCGCGACCGCATCGATCATCAGCGCGCGCGCCTCCTCGCCGGTGATGCCGAGGTCGTGCAGGCGGATGATCTCGTTCTGGCTCATCAGGATGCCGCCTGCGATCTGCGAGAGGTACTCGCCGAAGGCGATCTGCAGCAGAAGCTGCTCGATTTCGCCGAAGCGGCCCTCGCTTTCCAGTTGCTCGGCCCAGGCCTGCATCTGCACGAGGCTCTGGCGGTAGGTCTCGAGCCAGGCAAGCCCGTGGGCAGGCGCCTGATTGGCCTCGACCAGCGCCCCCGAAACCCGCCCGTCCTTCACCACCCGCTCGCGCAGCCGCTCGCGCGCCAGGTCGAAAACCCGGTGCACGGGTTCGAGGCTGGCGCCGGTCAGTTTCAGCAGATCCGGCAGGATGGGTTGGGTTGCGGTGTCTGTCATGGTCGAATCCTGTCCGTTGTGAGAGGGTCGCGCGGCTGCCGTGCCGTTGCACGAGGCCGGTCCTAGACATTATGCAGGCGCAGCGCAACATAAATGCGGGGCTGCCGGCGCTGCGGTTCTATAGTTGCGCGGGCGCGACGCAGGAGGCGGGGCGCTCCGAAGCCTGATCCGGGCGCCCCGCTTTTGCGTCAGCCGATCGCCGCTGCCTTCACGTCGTCGTCGATGAACGGCAGATACTGTTCGAAGTTCTTCGCGAACATCTCGATCAGCCGCGCCGCCTGGCGGTCGTAGGAATCGGCGCGATCCCAGGTGCGGCGCGGGTTCAGCAGCACCTCGGGCACGTCCGGCGCCGTAAGCGGAACCTCGAAGCCGAAATTCTCGTCGTGGCGGAACTCGCGCTCGGCCAGCGTGCCGTCGAGCGCCGCGCTCAGCAGGGCGCGGGTGGCGTGGATCGGCATGCGCGACCCGGTGCCATAGGCGCCCCCGGTCCAGCCGGTGTTGACCAGCCAGCAGGTTGCGCCGTGCTGGGCGATCTTGTCGCGCAGCAGGTTGCCGTAGACCTCGGGCCGGCGCGGCATGAAGGGGGCGCCGAAACAGGTGGAGAATGTCGGCTCGGGCGCGGTCACGCCGCGTTCGGTTCCCGCCACCTTGGAGGTGAACCCCGACAGGAAGTGATACATCGCCTGCGCCGGGGTCAGCCGCGCGATCGGCGGCAGCACGCCGAAGGCGTCGCAGGTCAGCATGATCACGTTCTTGGGGTGCCCGCCCATGGCGACCGGCGAGGCGTTCGAGATATATTCGAGCGGATAGGCCGCGCGCATGTTCGCGGTCAGGCTGTCATCCTCGAAATCGAGTTCGAGCGTATCGGGATCGAAAATCATGTTCTCGATCACGGTGCCGAACTTGGTCGTGGTCGCGTAGATCTCGGGCTCGGCATCCTCGCTCAGGTGGATGGTCTTGGCATAGCAGCCGCCCTCGAAGTTGAACACGCCGCGATCCGACCAGCCGTGTTCGTCGTCGCCGATCAGGATCCGCTCCGGGTCGGCGGAAAGCGTGGTCTTGCCGGTGCCCGAAAGCCCGAAGAATATGGCCGTGTCGACCGGATTGCCGGGCGCGTGGTTGGCCGAGCAGTGCATCGGCATGATGCCCTTTTCCGGCAGCAGGTAGTTCAGCAGCGTAAACACGGATTTCTTGTTCTCGCCGGCATATTCGGTGCCGCCGATCAGCACGAGTTTCTTGTCGAAATTGAGCGCGATCACCGTCTCCGAGCGGCAGTCGTGCCTTTTCGGGTCGGCCAGGAAACTCGGGCAGTTGATGATGGTGAAATCGGCGACGAAATCCTGCAGCGATTCTCCGTCGGGGCGGCGCAGAAGGTGGCGGATGAACAGTGCGTGCCAGGCCAGTTCGGTGACCATCCGCACGTTGATCGAATGCGCCGGATCGGCGCCCCCGACCAGATCCTGCACGAAATAGTCGCGCCCCTTCATATGTTCGAGCATGTCGGCATGAAGCGCATCGAAACCGGCCGGCGACATGGCGGCGTTTTCATCCCACCAGATCGTGTCGGCGGTGGTCTCGGTCCTGACCACATGCTTGTCCTTGGGCGAGCGGCCGGTGTATTTGCCGGTGGTCACCAGCAGCGCGCCCCCGAGTCCGAGCGTGCCTTCGTCATGTGTCAGCGCCGCCTCGACAAGTGCCGGCTCAAGCAGGTTGTAGTAGACATTTCCCAGCCCCGCGATGCCCTGGTCCTCAAGGCGGAACTGCGGGTTGACCCGTCCGGATGTCATGCTTTCGTCTCCTGTTCCGGCATATCCGTATGACAATGACGACCCCGCCGAGGACCTCGCCTCGCGGGGGCGCCATGACTTGCTCTTAACACCATGTCCGGACCGCTAACAGGCTGCTTCGGGGCAGTTAGCGCAACCAGTTTCAGGTTAGCGCAACCACCTCTCCGACATCGCCGGGAGTCTGGGCGGAATTATGACCATTCAGCGCTTGATAAGGATTTTCCGCCTGAATGGAGGCGGGCCGGCGGGCGATTCGCCCCGGGCAACGGATGTTGCCGACAGCCCGGCAAAAGGATGCGGGAACCGAGCGAAAGGGGCTGCCGATGTCGCGGATTGCGCTGGTTGACGATGACAGGAACATCCTGACATCGGTTTCGATGACGCTCGAGGCCGAGGGTTTCGAAGTCGAGACCTACAACGACGGGCAGGCCGCCTATGATGCCTTCAGCCGGCGCATGCCGGACATGGCCGTGCTCGACATCAAGATGCCGCGCATGGACGGGATGGATCTACTGCAGCGGCTGCGCCAGAAGACCCGGATGCCGGTGATCCTGCTGACCTCTCGCGACGAGGAAATCGACGAGGTTCTGGGGCTGCGCATGGGCGCGGACGATTACGTGAAGAAACCGTTTTCGCAGCGCCTTCTGGTCGAACGCATCCGCGCCCTGTTGCGCCGGCAGGACGTTGCGGACCAGGACGGCGACAGCGAAGAGGCGCGGGTGATGGTGCGCGGACGGTTGCGGATGGATCCGCTGCGCCATGCGGTCGCCTGGGACGGCCGCGACGTCGCGCTGACGGTCACGGAATTCCTGCTGCTTCAGGCGCTTGCCCAGCGCCCCGGCTTCGTGAAAAGCCGGGATCAGCTCATGGACGTGGCCTATGACGATCAGGTCTATGTGGATGACCGCACGATCGACAGCCACATCAAGCGCCTGCGAAAGAAGATGCGCGCGGTAGACGGGGAATTTTCGGCAATCGAAACGCTTTACGGCATCGGTTACAGATACAATGAAACCTGACCTGTCCGCCCCCCGCGGAAACGGGCGATGAAAGGAGCCGGAGTGCAGGAAGGCACATTCCATCTTCCGCCCGCGGAGGGGCCGGACCTGCCGGGTGCCGGCCATGGCGGGATGCGCGGCATCCGCCGGGCGGCGGGCCGTGCGCGCCACTCGCTGGTGAACTCTCCGCTGACGCGCCGGATCATCATCATCAACCTGATCGCGCTCAATGTGATGGTGGCGGGCATCTTCTATCTCAATGCCACGCGCGAAAGCCTCGTGGTGCAGCGCGCGGCGGCCCTGGTGGCCGAGGCAGAGCTTATCGCCAACGTGTTCGAGGCGCGGATGCGGCAGGCGCCCGGCCCGTCGGCCCTGCTTGCGGACGAAGGCGCCGTCGCGGCGTCGCTCGCATCGCTCAGCCTGCGCAACGGGATCGAGGTGTTCATCTTCGACGACGGGCGGCGGCTGCTCGGGCAGACCCGGGGCAGCCGGGCCGGCGCATCGCTGGCTGTGCTCGGCGAACAGCCGGCGCGGCGCACCCCGGTCAGCAACGCCATCGCCTTCGTCTGGGACGGGATCGCCGGGCTGTTCACCCCCGCCTCGCGCCGGTCGTCGCCCACGCTTGACGAGCGGCTGCGCACCCTGGTCCAGCGCACGCTGGCGCAGGGCACCGTGATCCGCACCGAACTCGACACGGCGGGCGGCGCGGTCATTTCGGCCACGGCGCCGATCCGTCACGGGGGCGCGGCGCTCGGCGTGGTTGCGGTCGCGAGCCCGGCGGGCGAAATCGACGCGCTCGTGCACGGGGAGCGTGAACGTGTGCTGCAGATGTTCGTGGTCGCGCTTGCGGTTTCGGTCGGGCTCAGCCTCGTGCTCTCCTCGACCATCGCCAATCCGCTCGCGCGGCTGGCGGAGGCCGCCGAACTCGGGCGCGAGCGCAACCTGGGCGGCACGGGCGAAGGGCGGGTCAGGATCCCCGACCTGAGCGCCCGTGCCGACGAGATCGGCCGGCTGAGCCGGGCCCTGAGCGGCATGGTCGCCGCGCTGTACAACCGGATCGAGGGGAACGAACAATTCGCCGCCGACGTCGCCCACGAGATCAAGAATCCGCTCGCCAGCCTGCAATCCGCGGTCGGCACCCTGCGCCGCATCCAGCGCGCCGACCAGCGCGAACGCCTGCTCGAGGTGATCGAACATGACGTGCGCCGGCTCGACCGGCTGGTGAGCGACATCTCCAACGCCTCGCGGCTGGATGCGGAACTGGTGAAGGAAGACCAGGAAAGTTTCGATCTGCTGCAGATGCTCGGCAACCTGAACACCCATCTGGCGGGAACCGCGGCCCTGCGCGAGATCGACTATATCACCGACCTGCCCGCCGGGCCGATCATGCTGCACGGGCTCGAGGCGCGTCTGGCGCAGGTCTTCGTCAACCTCATCACCAACGCGATTTCCTTCTGCGAACCGGGCGACGCGATCCGGGTCTGGGTGCGCGAACGCCAGAGCCGCGTGCTGGTGGTGGTCGAGGACACCGGCCCCGGCATCCCCGAAGAGGCGCTCGACATGATCTTTCGCCGTTTCTATTCCCAGCGCCCGGAGCAGAGCTTCGGCGACAATTCCGGGCTCGGGCTCGCCATCTCGCGCCAGATTGTCGAGGCGCATGGCGGGGTGATCTGGGCCGAGAACATCCGCCCGACCGACGCCGACCCGACCTCGGAACCGCTTGGCGCACGCTTCGTCGTCGGGTTGCCCGCATGACCGATCCGCAGATCCTGCACGCAAGTTGCATCACGGCCTCTGGGCGTGGCCTGTTGCTTCGCGGGCGGTCCGGCAGCGGCAAATCCTCGCTTGCGCTGGCGCTGATGGCGCTCGGAGCGGAGCTTGTCGCGGATGACCGTGTCGTTCTGGCCTGTCGGGGCGACCACCTCGTCGCCAGCGCCCCGCCGCCGCTGCGCGGGCTGATCGAGGCGCGGGGCATGGGCCTTCTGCAGGCCGCCTGGGCGCAGGAGGCGCCGGTTCGCTTTGTCGTCGATCTCGACCAGACGGAGCCCGACCGGATGCCGCCGCCGCGGCGCCTGGCCCTTCTCGGACACGAGATCCCCTTGCTTTACCGTATTGAAAACATACATTTCGCATCAATGCTGATGCAACTTCTCAAGGCAGGGCGATACGAGACATGAGCGATGCGCGGGCACCGGTGCAGACGCGGCTGGTGCTGGTGACCGGCCCGTCGGGTGCCGGGCGGAGCACTGCGATCCGCGCGCTCGAAGACCTTGATTTCGAAGCGATCGACAACATGCCGCTGCATCTGGTGCCGCGGCTTCTGGAGGGGGCCGAGCGGCTGCGGCCGATGGCGCTCGGGATCGACACGCGCAACCGCGATTTCTCCACCGCCGCGCTTATTGACCTGATCGACCGCCTGTCCCATCACCCGGAAACGGCCCTGAGCGTTCTCTATCTCGACAGCCGCACCGACATCCTCCTGCGCCGTTTTTCCGAAACCCGCCGCCGCCATCCCATGGCGCCCGAAGAAGGCCCCGAAACGGGCATCATGCGCGAACGCGACCTGCTGGCGCCGATCCGGGCGCGGGCGGATACGCTGATCGACACGTCGGAATTGAATGTGCACCAGCTCCGTGAGGAGATCGAACATCACTATGCCGCCCGCTCGGGGCGTCCGCTGGCGGTTTCGGTGCACTCCTTTTCCTACAAGCGAGGGCTGCCGCGCGGCATCGACATGGTGTTCGACTGCCGCTTCCTGTCCAACCCCTACTGGGTCGAGGCCCTGCGCCCCTTCGACGGGGGCGACGGCGGGGTGCGCGACCATGTGCGGCGCGATCCGATGTTCGCCCCGTTCTTCGAACGGGTGCTCGACCTCACGCGCCTGCTGCTGCCCGCCTGCATGGAAGAAGGCAAATCGCACCTCGCCATCGCCTTCGGGTGTACCGGCGGGCAACACCGTTCGGTCGTCATGGCCGAGGCGCTCGCCGAGGCGCTTGCGCAGGACGGACGGCAGGTGTCAATAAGGCACCGTGAACTGGAGCGCCGTGAAACGGGTAAGGGGCCGGTGTGATCGGAATCGTGATTGTCGCCCATGGCGGGCTGGCAAGGGAATACCTTGCCGCGATCGAGCACGTGGTCGGCCGGCAGCCGGGCATGGCCGCCGTGTCGATCGAGGCCGATCACGACCGTGCCGCCAAGGAATGCGAGATCGCCCGCGCCGCCGATTCGGTCGACACCGGCGACGGTGTGGTTCTGGTCACGGATCTGTTCGGCGGCTCGCCGTCGAACCTCAGCATGAAGGCCTGCCGGGTCGACAACCGCCGCATCCTGTTCGGCGCCAATCTCCCGATGCTGATCAAACTGGCCAAGAGCCGCCATCTGCCGGTTGCCGAAGCCGCGCGAATGGCCATGGAATCGGGCCGCAAATACATCAACACCCGCAATATCTGCGCCGAATGACTGGCGAATGACTGCCAATAACCGGGAAGGGGAGGGAGGGAATGAGCGCCATGATCCGTCGCACATTGAAGATCGTCAACGAAAAGGGGCTGCATGCGCGGGCGTCGGCCAAGCTGGTCGAGGTGGTCGAAAGCTTTGACGCCGATGCCGAGGTCATGCGCGACGGGCTTTCGGCGTCGGGCGACAGTATCATGGGGCTCCTGATGCTGGCCGCCTCGCGCGGATGCCTGATCGAGGTCCAGACCAGCGGCCCCGATGCGGCGGCGCTGGCGGATGCGCTGGAGCGGCTCGTTGCGGACCGGTTCGGTGAAAAATACTGACTCGATAACCATCTCCGGCGCCCGGCCGCGGCATTTCCAGCACGGGGATTGCGAGCGCGGCGGCAGGGCGCAGGATTCCTATGACCGGCGGGCGCTGAGCTATGCGCGCACCTTTGACGACCCGAACCGGGCGTTTGCCATCCGCACGATCGAATGGCTGACCGGAAAGCCCGCGCTCCTGCGCATGGTGCGCGATTTCGAGCGCCGGGGCGGGATGCGCGAGGGGCCGGACTTCTGGCGCCTTGCGCTGGAAACCATGGGGATCGAGGTGCGGACACCGGCCGCGCAGATTGCCAATATCCCGGCCGAAGGGCCGGTGATCGTGGTTGCGAATCATCCTCATGGTCTTGTCGATGGCATGGTCCTTGCCGACCTGATCGGGCGGGTGCGCGAGGATTACCGGATCCTTGCGCGTTCGGTGCTGACCGGGCTTGATGCGACGGCGAGCCGTTTCATGATCCCGGTGCCGTTCGCCCATGACCCGGATGCGCAGCGCAGGATGGTTGCGATGCGGGCGGAGGCGCTGGACCATCTTGCTGCCGGGGGGCTGGTCGCGCTGTTTCCAGCCGGTGTGGTCATGTCGTCGGACAACTGGTTCGGTCCCGCGGTCGAGCGCGACTGGAACGTGTTCACCGCGCAGTTGATCCGCCGCTCCGGCGCGCGCGTCGTGCCGGTGTTCTTTCCGGGGCAGAATTCGCGCCTTTACCAGATCGCCGCGCAGGTCTCTCCGGTGCTGCGGCAGGGGCTGCTGTTGCATGAAGTCGTGCGCGCGCGCCGCAGGCCGCAGACCCCGGTGATCGGGTGCCCGCTTGCGGCAGGGGACATGGAGCGACTTGAAAAACCACGCAGTTTCATGGTCTGGCTGCGCGGCCACACGCTTTCGCTCGGGGCCGATCCGGGCGGCGCGGCATCCTGCCCGCCTCAGCGTGTCGGCACCGGCGCATCGCCGCGATAATCGTAGAATCCGCGCCCGGTCTTGCGCCCGAGCCATCCGGCCTCGACATATTTCACCAGCAGGGGACAGGGGCGGTATTTCGTGTCGGCCAGCCCGTCATGCAGCACGTTCATGATGGCAAGGCAGGTGTCCAGCCCGATGAAATCCGCAAGCTCCAGCGGTCCCATCGGGTGATTCGCACCAAGCCGCATGGATTTGTCGATCGACAGCACATCGCCGACGCCCTCGTAAAGCGTATAGACCGCTTCGTTGATCATCGGCATCAGGATGCGGTTGACGATGAACCCCGGGAAATCCTCGGCGGGGGCCGCCGTCTTGCCGAGGCGCTCGACCACCCGCCGGCAGGTTTCAAAGGTGGATTCATCCGTCGCGATGCCGCGCACAAGCTCCACCAGCCGCATGACCGGGGCGGGGTTCATGAAATGAAAGCCGATGAACCGCTCGGGCCGGTCGGTGCCGCTGGCAAGCCGCGTGATCGAGATCGACGAGGTATTCGACGTCAGGATCGTGCCGGGCCCGAGGTGCGGCTGCAGATCCTCGAAGATCGCCCGCTTCACGCTCTCGCGTTCGGTCGCCGATTCGATGATCAGGTCGCAGGGGCCGAGATCGGCCAGTTTGTGGGTGGTGCGGATTCGCCGGAGTGCCGCTTCCATGTCGCCGCGGGTGATGATCTCGCGGCGAAGCTGCCGGCCCATGTTGGCCTCGATCTGCGTCATCGCCTGATCGAGCGCGCTGGGGCTGATGTCGGTCATGAGCACGTCATAATCTGCCAGCGCCAGCACATGGGCAATGCCGTGGCCCATCTGTCCGGCGCCGATCACCCCGATAGTCCGAACGTCCATCAGCAGTGCTCCCGTCCTGTCCGGATGCAGCTTACAGGTCATGCGGGGCAGGTCACAAGGGCCGGGAATGCCGCGAATTTTTCATAAATCCCCGGATTGACCGAATCGCAACGTTCAGGGCGCGAGATTGCACCAACCAGTGACGGTGGCAGGTGGAGCGCGATGAGCTTTGAAAGCAGAGATACGGCGGCGGCGGAGGACATCTCCTGCCGTTATGGCGCCTCGCGCCTGCAGTGCCGCGGGCCGCTGCGCCGCCCGGCGCCGGGGTATATCGCCTTTCTCGGCGGGGACGAGACCTTCGGCCGTTTCGTCCCCGAACCTTTCGTCACCCTGGTGGAAAGCGGCCTCGGGCGCGATTGCGTCAATCTCGGCTGCGTGAACGGGGGGCTTGATGCCTATCTTCACGACGAGGATCTGCTGGCCATGGCCGGGGCGGCGGATCTGGTGGTGATCCAGCCGCTGGCCGCGCAGAATCTCGGCAACCGGTTCTACCGGGTGCATCCGCGGCGCAACGATCGTTTCCTGATGGCCGAACCGGGGCTGATGGCGCTGTTCCCCGAGGTGGACTTCACCGAGTTCCACTTCATCAACCATCTTCTGGCCGGGCTGAACCGGGTCTCTCCCGAGCGTTTCGCGCAGGTGCGGGCCGAGCTGCAACGGACCTGGACCGCGCGGATGCGCAACCTGGTCAAGGCGATCAATGTGCCGGCCCTGCTGCTCTGGCTGCGTTACGAGCAGGTGTCCGGCGCAGATGGAACAGAGCCGCCCGGCGACCTCGTGCCGCTCACGCGGGGCATGCTCGACGCGGCGGGCGGCGCGCGGCTGCTGGACATCCCGGTCATGTCGTCGGCGGCAGCCGGGGAACTTGCCGGCATGACCTGCCCGCCGTTCCGGCTGGCCGTGGCGGAGCGGCTGATCGGCCCGGCCATGCACCGGGCGATCGCCACGCGCCTGCTGGCGGAACCGATGCTGCGGCAGATGAACGGCAAACGGCCCGCCGGTTCCGGCGGGCCGTTGCTGTGACGGCTGTCGTAAGGGACGGGGCGTCAGCCGAGCTTTTCGATCAGTTCGGGGACGGCGGTGAACAGGTCGGCGACCAGACCGTAATCGGCGACCTGGAAGATCGGGGCCTCCTCGTCCTTGTTGATCGCGACGATGACCTTCGAATCCTTCATCCCCGCAAGGTGCTGGATGGCGCCGGAAATGCCGACCGCGACGTAAAGCTCGGGCGCCACCACCTTGCCGGTCTGCCCCACCTGCCAGTCGTTCGGGGCAAAGCCCGAATCGACCGCCGCGCGCGAGGCGCCGACCGCCGCGCCGAGCTTGTCGGCCAGCTTTTCGATCAGGGCGAAATCCTCTTCCGACCCGACGCCGCGCCCGCCCGACACCACGACACCGGCGCTGGTCAGTTCGGGGCGGTCGCTTTCGGCCACCTTGTCCTCGACCCATTCCGACAGCCCCGGATCGGCCGGAACCGCGACGGGTTCGACCGTGACCGCATCCTGTTCGCCGGCGGCATCGAAGGTCGAGGTGCGGATCGAGACCACCTTCTTCGCGTCTTTCGACCGCACCGTCTGGATCGCGTTGCCGGCATAGATCGGGCGCTCGAACGTGTCGCCGTCGACCACGCCCGAAATGTCCGAGATCACCATCACGTCAAGCAGCGCCGCAACCCGCGGCAGCACGTTCTTGGCATCGGTGGTGGCGGGGGCGACGATGTGGTCGTAGTCACCCGCAAGGCTCACGATCAGCGCCGCCGTCGCCTCGGCAAGCCGATGCCCGAGGCTCGCATCCTCGGCCACCAGCACCTTTTTCGCTCCGGCGATCCGGGCCGCGGCATCACCCGCGGCGGCGGCATTCGCCCCGGCACAAAGCACCGTCACATCGCCCAGCCGGGCCGCCGCGGTCATCGCCTTCGCGGTCGCATCCAGCGCCAGTTCGCCATCGCTCACTTCGGCAAGAAGAAGAACAGCCATCAGACAACCCCGCTTTCTTTCAGTTTCGCAACCAGTTCGTCGACCGAGCCCACCTTGATCCCGGCCGCGCGCTCGGGCGGCTCGGTGGTGCCGACCACCTCGAGCCGGGGCGAGACATCGACCCCGTAATCGCCCGCGGTCTTTTCCTCGAGCGGCTTCTTCTTGGCCTTCATGATGTTCGGCAAGGAGGCATAGCGGGGCTCGTTCAGGCGCAGATCGACGGTAATGATGGCCGGCATCCTGACCTTCACCGTCTGCAGCCCGCCGTCCACCTCGCGCGTGACCAGCGCGTGATCGCCCTCGATCGTGAGCTTGCTCGCGAAGGTGCCCTGGCTCCAGCCGAGCAGCGCCGCCAGCATCTGGCCGGTGGCGTTCATGTCGTTGTCGATCGCCTGCTTGCCCGCGATCACGAGGCCCGGCTGTTCGTCCTCGATCACCCCGGCAAGGATCTTGGCCACGGCGAGCGGCTCGATGTCCTGGTGCACGTCATCGGCCGCAACCACCAGGATC
This sequence comes from Pontibaca methylaminivorans, assembly GCF_900156525.1. NCBI lineage: Bacteria > Pseudomonadati > Pseudomonadota > Alphaproteobacteria > Rhodobacterales > Roseobacteraceae > Pontibaca > Pontibaca methylaminivorans. Next base: position 1,177,083 of record NZ_FTPS01000001.1, on the reverse strand, counting down.
GCCCGGTCGGCCCCCATGGCGAGCGCCGTGCGCAGCGTCTCCTGCGCCTGTTTGACCCCGATCGAGACCGCGACGATCTCTTCGGCCTGGCCCGCTTCCTTCAGCCTGATCGCCTCTTCGACGGCGATCTCGTCGAACGGGTTCATCGACATCTTGACATTGGCCAGATCGACACCGCTCCCGTCCGCCTTGACACGGACCTTCACGTTATAGTCGATCACACGCTTGACAGGCACCAATACCTTCATCTGCGGTTATCTCCTCGTGTTGCCGAGCCGCCCCCGACTCGATTCCAGAATCTCCGACGCATCTGATAGCCGCGCCGGAGCGGTGGAAACAGGGCAAAATGCCCCCGTTCTTGTGCGAAAAGCGTCGTTTTCAGCGGTTTGCGCCGGGAACCCAGAGCACATCGTCCTTGCCGCCGTTGTTCGCCATGCGCGCGGCGACGAAGAACCAGTCGCTCAGCCGGTTGAGGTAACGGATCGCGACCGGGTTGACGTCCTCGGATGCGGCGAGCTCGACCGCGTGGCGCTCGGCGCGGCGGGCAACGGTGCGGCAGACATGAAGATGCGCCGAGAGCGCGCTGCCGCCCGGAAGGATGAAGCTGCGCAGCGTGTCGAGGCTCTTGTTCATGACGTCGATCTCGGCTTCGAGCCGGTCCACCATTTCCGGCACCGCCCGCAGCGGCGGGTATTCGGCCTCGGCATCCTTGTCCATCCCGGGGCGGCAGAGATCGGCGCCGAGGTCGAACAGGTCGTTCTGGATGCGCGACAGCGCGTTCGCGGTCTCGCCCGCGGCCTCGAGCCGGGCGACGCCGACAAAGGAATTGAGCTCGTCCGTGGTGCCGTAGGCGGCAACGCGGGCCGAATACTTCTCGACCCGCGCCCCATTGCCGAGCGCGGTCTGCCCCTTGTCGCCGGTGCGCGTGTAAATCTTGTTCAGGACCACCATGCGTTCAGCCTCCAAACCCGTGTATCCAGACGTATAGCGCGATCAGCACCACCGCGATGAACTGCGCCAGCAGGCGCAGGCGCATCAGCAGGTTGCCGTATTTGCGGTTGAATTCGCCGCCGCGGGTGAATGCGCCGAGACCGATCATCAGGACGATGGCGGTCAAGACGACCGTCCCCACCACGACAAAGAAGAAAGGGTCGTCCATCGCGCGCCCGCTGTCATTTGCTGTCTTTGCGACGGGGTCTAGCGCATGACGCGCGCAAAAGCGATCCGCTTTTTCAGAGCCGGGTCACGATGCGGTCGATCATCCGGGTGGAGAGAACGCGGCGCAGGTAGCCACCGATATAGGTGGCCCCGGTCACGTAATAGCGGGGCCGCGGGTTCCGCGCCTCGAGCGCCTGCAAAAGCTTTGCCGTGACCGCCGCGGGTGCAAGTTCGAACATGTCGCGCCCGCCGGGACGGTACATGCGCGGGATCAGGCTGGCCTCGTAATCCGCGCGCCGGACCGAGCCCTTCCAGTCGATGTAACGCTCGAAATGGGGGATGCCCTTTTCGCGGAACATGGTGGTGATCGGGCCGGGCTCGATCAGGACCACATGGATGCCGCTGCCCGACAGTTCGGCCCGCAACGTATCGGTGAGCCCCTCAAGCGCGAATTTCGTCGCCACATAGGCGCCGCGCCAGCGCAGCGCCACGAGGCCGAGCCCCGAGGAACACTGAACGATCCGCCCCTGCCCCTGTTCGCGCATGATGGGGATCACCCGCCGCGTGAGGTCGTGCCAGCCGAACAGGTTGGCCTCGAAAATCGCGCGCAGGCCGTCGCGGGGCAGATCCTCGACCAGCCCGGCCAGCTGGTGGGCGCCGTTGTTGAACAGCGCATCGAGCCGCCCGCCGGTCGCGGCAAGCACCTCTGCCAGCCCGCTGCGTATCGACTCCTCGTCGCAATAGTCGATACGCGGGCTTTCGAACCCCTCGGCACGCAAATGGGCGCAATCCCGTTCCTGCCGGCACGAGGCGAAAACCCGCCATCCCCGCGCCGCCAGCCCGCGGGCCGCATCGGCGCCGATCCCCGAGGAGCAGCCGGTGATGAGGATGGATTTCTGCACGGACAAACCAGGTAACGACAGGTTGCCACTGCTATGGCGCCGCCCGGCGTTCAAGGCAAGGGGCACCGGCGGGGGCCTCCGGCGGGGATATTTCTCGCCAGAAGAATGACGGACGAGCGCCAGAAGAATACGGAGCGCGCGGCTTTACGGCTGCGCGCGACCGTCGTATCACACCCTCCATGAGCGATACGAGCGACGACCTCGCCCCGGGTGGCGGCCATGAACTTGCCGAGCCGCTGCGCCGTGCCATAGGCGAGCGCTACCTGACCTATGCGCTGTCCACCATCATGAACCGCGCGCTGCCCGACGCCCGCGACGGGCTGAAGCCGGTGCATCGGCGCATTCTTTACGCGATGCGCGAACTCCGGCTTGCGAGTGATGGCGGGTTCCGCAAGTCAGCCAAGATCAGCGGCGACGTGATGGGCAACTACCATCCTCATGGCGATGCCGCGATCTATGACGCGATGGCGCGGCTCGCGCAGGATTTCAACGTGCGCTATCCGCTCGTGGACGGACAGGGCAATTTCGGCAATATCGACGGCGACAACCCGGCGGCGCCGCGTTACACCGAGGCGCGCATGACCGCCGCCGCCGAGGCGCTGCTCGAGGGGCTGAGCGAGGATGCGGTCGATTTCCGCCCCAACTATGACGGCACGCTCAGCGAACCGGTGGTGCTGCCGGCGGCATTTCCGAACCTGCTCGCGAATGGCGCGGCGGGAATCGCGGTCGGCATGGCGACCAATATCCCGCCCCACAACATCGCCGAACTTGTCGACGCCTGCCGGCACCTGATCGCCCATCCCGATGCGCGCGACGACACGCTGCTGAAATATGTGCCCGGACCCGATTTTCCGACCGGGGGCGTCATTGTCGAGCCGCCCGAAAGCATCGCCGAGAGCTACCGCACCGGGCGCGGCTCCTTCCGGCTGCGCTGCAAATGGGAAACCGAGGATCTGGGGCGCGGCCAGTGGCAGATCGTGGTCACCGAGATCCCCTATCAGGTGCAGAAATCGCGCCTGGTCGAGCGCATCGCCGAACTGATCCAGAGCCGCAAGCTGCCGATCCTCGCCGATGTGCGGGATGAAAGCGCCGACGACATCCGCCTGATTCTCGAACCGCGCTCCAGGAACGTCGAGCCCGGCGTGCTGATGGAGATGCTGTTCCGCAACTGCGAACTCGAGCTGCGCTTTTCGCTCAACATGAACGTGCTGATCGACGGGGTGACACCGAAGGTCTGTTCGCTCCGCGAGGTGCTGCGTGCCTTTCTCGATCACCGCCGCGAGGTGCTGCTGCGCCGCTCGCGCCACCGTCTCGGCAAGATCGACCATCGGCTCGAGGTGCTGGAAGGGTTCATCCTCGCCTTTCTCAACCTGGACCGGGTGATCGACATCATCCGCTACGACGAGGATCCGCGCGCCGCACTCATGCGCGAGGACTGGAGCCGGAGCCACCCTCGCGCCAGGGACGAAGCCGATTATGTGCCGCCCGAGCCCGCTGCCGTCCTGTCGCTGTCCGAGGTTCAGGCCGATGCGATCCTCAACATGCGCCTGCGCTCGCTGCGCCGCCTCGAGGAGCTCGAACTGCGGCGCGAACAGGAAAGCCTCATGGCCGAGCGGGCGGCGCTCGAGGATCTGCTCGGCGATCCGGCGCTGCAATGGACGCACATCAGCGAGCAGTTGAAGGAGGTGCGCCGGCAATTCGGCCCCGACAGCCCCGGCGGCGCGCGGCGCACCCGCTTTGCCGAAGCGGAAGAGGCCCGTGAAGTGCCGATCGAGGCCATGATCGAGCGCGAGCCGGTCACCATCGTCTGTTCGCGCATGGGCTGGATCCGCGCCATGAGCGGGCATATCGACCTTGACCGCGAACTGAAATACCGCGACGGCGACGGGCCGGGTTTCGTCTTTCATGCCGAGACCACCGACCGGCTGCTGGTCTTCGGCTCGAACGGGCGGTTCTATACGCTCGGCGCGGCCAATCTGCCGGGCGGGCGCGGCCTCGGAGAGCCGCTGCGCCTCATGGTCGACCTCCCGAACGAGGCCATGATCGTGGCGCTGTTCACCCATGTGCCGGGCCGCCGGCTCCTGCTCGCCTCCTCGGCCGGCAACGGGTTCGTGGTCCCCGAGAACGAGGTCGTGGCGCAGACCCGCGCGGGCAAGCAGGTGCTCAATCTCGGCGATGCGGCGAGTGCGGTGATCTGCCGCCCGCTCAAAAGCGGCGACGATCACGTGGCCGTGGTGTCGCGCAACAGCCGGTTTCTCGTGTTCCCGCTTGCCGAACTGCCCGAGATGACGCGGGGCAAGGGAGTGCGCCTGCAGAAATACAACATGGCGCGCGGCAAGCAGGGCACCTTCGAACTCGATGGCGGGCTCTCCGACATCGCCACCTTCGCCTGGGAGGCGGGGCTCGACTGGCCCATGGGCGGCGGACGCCGGCGCCATGAACGCGACCTCACCGACTGGCTGGGAAAGCGCGGCAGCGTCGGCAAGCGCCCGCCTCACGGCTTCCCGCGCGACAACCGTTTTGATCGGCCGATTGACCCGTGAGCGTCATTCTTCTGGCCAAAAATATCCGCGGGGGAGTCCGCCGCAGGCGGGCGGGGGCGGCAGCCCCCGATGCCGCAGCGGCGGGCGGTCTGTCCCGACCGCCGGCCCGCCTGAACCGGAGACAGCCATGACGCGCATCATTGCCTTCCTCGCCCTCCTGGTGCTCGCCGGGGCCTGCGCCAATCCCGATGCCGGAGAGCCGCCTGACGATCTGGGCGAATTCCATCTCGGCCACAATATCGTCATCGCCAGCAAGATGCGCCAGGGGCCGGTGTCGCGCGATGCGACGGCGGAAGAATGGGTGGACGTGCTGCAGGACGCGGTCGAACGCCGCTTCGGCGGGTTCGACGGTGGCCAGCTCTATCACTTCGGCATGAGCGTCGAGGGATACATGCTCGCACCCAAGGGCGTGCCGCTGCTCTTCAACCCGCGCTCGATGCTGATCATCAACCTGACCGTCTGGGACGATGCGGCCGGGAAGAAGCTGAACGAAAAGCCGAAGACCTTCCAGGTGCTGGAGAGCACCACTCCCGAGACCGCGATCGGCGGTTCGGGGCGTCATCGCACGCGCGAGGAACAGATGCAGGGGCTGGCCGAGAACGCGATGGACCAGATCGGAAAATGGCTCGAACAGCAGCACCGCGAAGAAGGCTGGTTCGACCATCGCGAGGGGGACGCGCCCGAGGGCGGGGCCGGCCCCGAAACAGGCGCATCCGGTGCTTGATTTTCCTTCCTGAACTCAATATGTGGCGCGCGGTGAAGCAAACCGGGTCGCCGCACGACCCGACCATGGCAAAAAGGGCGCAAAGGCGATGGCAAAGTCGAAGTTTGAACGTAACAAGCCGCACATCAACATTGGCACGATCGGTCATGTTGACCACGGGAAGACGACGCTGACGGCGGCGATTACGAAGTATTTTGGTGATTTCAAGGCCTATGACGCGATCGACGGCGCGCCTGAGGAGAAGGCGCGGGGGATCACGATTTCGACGAGCCACGTGGAATACGAGACCGAGAACCGCCACTACGCGCATGTGGACTGCCCGGGCCACGCGGACTACGTGAAGAACATGATCACGGGTGCGGCGCAGATGGACGGCGCGATCCTGGTGGTGTCCTCGGCGGACGGCCCGATGCCGCAGACGCGCGAGCACATCCTGCTGGGCCGCCAGGTCGGGATTCCGACCATGGTCGTGTTCATGAACAAGGTGGACCAGGTGGACGACGAGGAGCTTCTCGAGCTTGTGGAGATGGAGATCCGCGAGCTTCTGAGCAGCTACGACTACCCGGGCGACGACATTCCGATCGTCAAGGGCTCGGCGCTTGCGGCGCTGGAAGGGCGTGATCCCGAGATCGGCGAGAACGCGATCCGCGAGCTGATGGCGGCGGTGGACGAGTGGATCCCGACGCCGGAGCGCGCGGTTGACCAGCCGTTCCTGATGCCGATCGAGGACGTGTTCTCGATTTCGGGGCGCGGCACGGTTGTGACGGGCCGGGTGGAGCGCGGCGTGATCAACGTGGGCGACGAGATCGAGATCGTGGGCATCCGCGACACCAAGAAGACGACCTGCACGGGCGTGGAGATGTTCCGCAAGCTGCTGGACCGCGGCGAGGCGGGCGACAACATCGGCGCGCTGCTGCGCGGCGTGGACCGCGAGGGCGTGGAGCGGGGCCAGGTGCTGTGCAAGCCGGGCTCGGTGACGCCGCACACGCAGTTCGAGGCCGAGGCCTACATCCTGACCAAGGAAGAGGGCGGCCGGCACACGCCGTTCTTCGCGAACTACCGCCCGCAGTTCTACTTCCGCACGACGGACGTGACGGGGACGGTGACGCTTCCCGAGGGCACCGAGATGGTGATGCCGGGCGACAACCTGAAGTTCGAGGTCGAGCTGATCGCGCCGATCGCGATGGAGCAGGGCCTGCGCTTCGCGATCCGCGAAGGCGGCCGCACGGTCGGCGCCGGCGTGGTGTCGAAGATCATCAAGTAACCGCCAATGGCGCGCGCCCCAAGCGCGCGCCAGTCGGGTCCGGGTCTGACATGAAAAAGGCCGCCGTCTCCGGGACGGCGGCCTTTCTTGTCGGCACATGTGCTGTTTTCTGTGCGGACATGGTGCCGGCCGATGCGGTTTGCCGTGCGGCGGCGCGGGCGGCGATGAATCGGCGGGTGCGGGATCACTCTCCGGTCGGCTGCTGGGCGGAGACGGCGCAGAACTCGTTCGTGGCCACGGCTTCGCAGGTGCCCTCTGCAACGGGCTCGAAGGTGAAGCCGTCGCCGGTGTCCGACCCCTTCAGCGTGACGTGATAGTGCCAGCGCAGATCACCCTCGTCATGGCCATGTTCGTATGGCGTGAGCGCGAGCGGGCTTTCGCCGCAGCGCATCCCGGCGATGGTATATCCGGCCGAGGTCAGCACCTCGGCCAGGGCATCGGCCCGCTCGAGGCAGGCGGCCGGCGAATCGGTTCGGGCAAGGCTCATCTGCACCGTGTCGCCGGTGCCGATCGACAATATGAGCAGCGCAGTTTCCAGCATGGGATCAATCCTGTTTCAAAGCGTTCGTTTCCGGTGTCCGACCCGGCGGTCAGAGCGCAAGCAGCGATGTCGCGATCGAGAAATAGACGATCACGCCGGCGGCGTCCGCGATCGTCGTCACCAGCGGGCCGCTCGCGGTGGCCGGGTCGAGCTTCAGCCGGCTGAGCAGGAACGGCAGCGACATCCCCACCATGCTGCCGACGAGCACGACCAGGAACATCGTCAGGGCGATGACCAGGGCCACGTCATATCCGCCGCGCCAGACGCCGAGCGGATAGACAATGATGGCCATGGTGGCGCCGAGCGCCCCGGCGATCATCAGTTCGCGCAGGATCAGGTTGCGCCAGTCGTGCAGGGTGACCTCGCCGGTGGCCAGCGCGCGCACCATGAGCGTCGCCGATTGCGATCCGGCGTTGCCGCTGCTGTCGATGAGCAGCGGCAGGAAGAACACCAGCGCCACATAGGCAAGGATCGTTTCCTCGAAATAGGCGATGCCCGCGCCCGAGAACAGGTTGCCGAAGATCAGCAGCACGAGCCAGACCACGCGGCGGGAATACAGCACCGCGATGCCGGCGTCGCGCAGGCTTTCGGTGAAGGGCAGGACCGACGAGATCCGCTGATAGTCCTCGGTGGTTTCCTCCTGCATCGCGTCCATGGCGTCGTCATGGGTGACGATCCCCATGAGCCGCCCCTCGTTGTCCAGCACGGGCAGCACCAGCAGGTCATAGCGCGCGATGGTGTTGGCGACCTCTTCCTGGCTGCTGTCGAGCCGCACCGACACGGGGGCATCGTTCATGATGGTTCCGATCAGGCTCTCGGCCGGGGCGAGGATCAGTTCGTGCAGCCGCACCGAGCCGATCAGGCGGCGCCCGTCGTCAAGGACATAGGACCGATAGATCGTTTCCTTTTCCGGCGCGGCGCGGCGCAGTTCGGTGATCGCCTGCTGGGCGGTCATGTCGGCGCGAAGGGTCGCATATTCGGTCGTCATGATCGCGCCGGCGGTGGCCTCGGCATAGCCGGCCAGCCGGCGGATGTCCTCGCGCTCGAACTGGGCGAGGTGGCGCATCAGCCGGTTCTGCAAGTCCTCGTCCAGCTCGTTGAACAGGTCGGCGCGGTCGTCGGCGTCCATCACGGTGACGATCTGCGCCAGCTCGCTCGGGGCGATCGCGGTTGCGAAATCGACCTGGGCGTTCAGCGGCATGAAGCTGAAAACCTCGGTGCGTTCGTCAAGCCCCATGGCGGACAGGTATTCGAGCGCCGTGCGTCGCGGCAGGTCGGCAAGCCATGCGGCGATATCGACCCGGTGCGCCGTGCCAAGGAAGGCTTCGACGATGTCGGGAGCGGCATCGGCATCGGGAATCTGGCGTTCCGACTGCGTGCTGGCATCGCGCATGGGCTGTTACCTCGATGGATCGTTCAAACCGGCAGGATTCAGCCCCGCTTTAATGGGTCGGGGCCGGGATTGCGACTGCAAACCGACGTTCCGGCAGGCCGCGAGCCGCCCCGCCCGGAGTCAGGGCGCGGGCCGGCCGCTGCTGTCATGGAGGCAAGGAAACAGCGTCGCGCGTTTGCTCAGGGCAGGGCGCGCGGCGCTGTTCGACGGGGCGGCGGATTGCCCAGAACCCCGCGTCGTGGATCCATTTCCCGTGCCCCGGCCGTCCACGGCCGCAGCACGGGTATTCAGGCGAGTGCGCGCAGTCCGCTCAAGCGGCGCGTGGGATTTCCGGCGGCGCCGGTTCCGCATCCGGGGCGGTGTCGTCAGGCGTATCGACGACCGGCGGGCACAGGCAGGCAAAGCAACGCGCCGCTGCTTCGATGCGTTCGCGCAGGTCCTCGGTCAGGTGTTCGACCCCGGCCTTCTGATAAGCGCCCATCAGCTGCAGGGCATGGGCCGGGTCGGCGGCCGCGCTCAGCGTGAATTCTATCCCGGTATGTGCGGAATATTCGGCAAAGCTCTGCTGGCGCTTCAGCCAGCCCGCGTAATACTGTTCCGCCTCGTCCACGATGGCGTTACGCATGCTCAGCCAGCCGATGACAGGTGGGAAGGAGAATGCTCCCCATTGCAGCCGGACACCCGGTGCCACCTGGCGCTTGTCCCAAAAGGGCATCTCGTTGCACTCCATGATTTGACGCAACGTCAGCATAACGTGGAATTGTCCGCCTGTCTTTAATTCAGGTCAAGTTATCGCGGTTTGGCGCCCATGCAGAGGGCCGCGTCGATGGGGCAGGCGGGATACGGTCGGGAAAATTCCGGTTTCTCCGATGGATACGGTCGGGAACTGCGGATATGAACGTCCGCATGGCCCGGCAAACCGGGCCGCACCGATGACGGCGCTGCATGAGGATCGGATGAACCGCGCGCGGAGGAAAGCGAATCAGGCCGGCACCGCGGCTCTGCGGGCGACCCTCGAGGAGGGGTGCTACCGCCTGTCGGGTGATCTGCGAATCGGCACCATTGCGCTGCTCGACCGTGAACAGGGCGACATCCGCCGGATCGACATAAGCGATGTCGAGCACCTGGATTCCGCGGGTGCGTGGTTCCTGCTCGACCTGCGCAAGCATCTTGGCGCGACTGCGGAGGGCGATGTTCCGATCGAGGGAGCAAGCCAGCCGCAACGCGACCTTCTCGACACGATCAAAGCCAACATGCCGCCCGAGGACGCCGGGGCAGCCGGACGCCCGATCAGCTTCATCGACTGGCTGGAGCGGCTCGGGCGCAAGACGGTCAATGCCGGGCGCATCGGGCTCGAACTCGTCAGCTTTTTCGGCGAGGTGATCGCGACGCTTGGCTATCTGGTCATCCATCCGCGCAAGATGCGGATGACGTCGCTGGTGCATCACATGCAGCAGGTCGGCTGGAACGCGGTGCCCATCGTTGCGCTGATGGCCTTTCTGATCGGGGTGGTGCTGGCCTTTCAGGGCGCTTCGCAATTGCGTCAGTTCGGGGCCGAGGTGTTCGTGGTCGACCTGATCGCGATTTCGGTGCTGCGCGAGCTTGGCATCCTGCTGACCGCGATCATCATCGCCGGGCGCTCGGGGTCCGCCTTTACCGCCGCGGTCGGCTCGATGAAGATGCGCGAGGAGATCGACGCCATGCGCACGCTCGGGCTCGACCCGACGGTGGTGCTGGTGGTGCCGCGGGTGCTGGCGCTGATGCTGATGCTGCCGGTGCTCGGGGTGATCGCGGATTTTTCGGGGCTGATCGGCGGCGCGATCATGTCCTGGATCGAACTGGGTGTTTCGCCTTCGGTGTTCCAGACCCGGCTGGTCAGCAACACCGACGTGTCGCATTTCCTGGTCGGGCTGATCAAGGCGCCGTTCTTTGCCGTGATCATCGGCATCATCGGCTGTTACGAGGGGATGAAGGTCGGGGGCGATGCGGAATCGCTCGGCCAGATGACATCGACCTCGGTGGTCCTGGCGATCTTCATGGTGATCGTGGTGGACGCGATATTTTCGGTCTTTTTCGCGCTGGTGGGGATATGATGGCGGAGCAATCGTCAGACCCCATCATCCGGGTGCGCGGGCTGGTCAAGAGCTTTGGCACGCATACGGTTCACGACGGGCTCGACCTTGACGTGCGCCGGGGCGAGATCATGGGGATCGTCGGTGGTTCGGGCACGGGAAAGTCGGTGCTCCTGCGCCAGATCGTCGGGCTTCTGAAACCGGATGCCGGCGAGATCGAGGTGTTCGGCGAGGACGTGCGCGACACGTCGGGCGATGCCTATCGCCAGTTGCGCCGCCGCTGGGGGGTGATGTTTCAGGACGGGGCGCTGTTTTCGTCGCTGACCGTGCGCCAGAACGTCGAGGCCCCGATGCGCGAGCAACTGTCCCTGCCCGACGACCTGCGCAAGACGCTTGCCGGGATCAAGGTGCGCATGGCCGGCCTGCCGGAGAATGCCCATGACAAATTCCCGTCGGATCTGTCGGGGGGGATGCGCAAGCGCGCCGGGCTTGCGCGCGCCATATCGCTCGACCCCGAGCTTGTGTTTCTTGACGAGCCGACCGCCGGGCTCGACCCGATCGGCGCGGCCGAGTTCGACAAGCTGATCGCGCGGCTGCAGGCGACGCTCGGGCTGACCGTCTTCATGGTGACGCACGATCTGGATTCGCTCTTTGCCATCTGCGACCGGATCGCGGTGCTGGCGGAGAAACGGGTGCTTGCGGTCGGGACCATGGACGAAATGATGGAAATCGACCACCCTTGGGTGCGCGAGTATTTCCACGGGCCAAGGGCGCGGGCGGCGCTGGATACGAAAGGAAAACGGTGATGGAGACCCGCGCGAATTTCGTCCTGATCGGAGCCTTCACGCTTCTGGGCATCTTGGGGGCGCTCGGTTTCATGATCTGGCTCGCGAGCTTTCAGTTCGACCGCCAATACGCGAGATATGGCATCCTGTTCGAGGATGTCTCGGGGCTCAGTTCCTCGGGCGATGTGCTGTATAACGGGATCTCGGTCGGCCATGTGGTCGATCTGCGCATCTCCGACGAGGATCCGTCCAAGGTCTATGTCGAAATCCAGGTGGCCGCGGACACCCCCGTGCGCGAGGACACAATCGCGCAACTGAGTTCCTCGGGTGTCACCGGGGTTTCCTATATCTCGCTCACCAACCGCCAGAGCGAGGCCGAGCCGCTGACCGCAGAGCCGGGGGAGCTTCCGCTCATTCCTTCGCGCCGCTCGACCGTGCAGCAACTGGTCGAGGACGCGCCCGACATGATCACCGAGGCGACCAAGCTTTTGCGGCAGTTCCAGCGGATCGCCGGGCCGCGCAACCAGGCCCATGTCGAGAACATCCTCAGCAATATCGAACATGCCTCGGGCGGGCTCGACCAGGCGCTCAGCGATTTTTCCCGCATCACCGGCGTCGTGAGCGAGGCCACCAAGCAGATCAGCCTGTTCACCGACCGGCTCGATTCGGTCGCGGCCTCGGCCGAGACCACGCTCGTCTATGCGGACGAGACGCTTGAATCGGCCACCGGCGCATTCGAGGCGGCGGAAAAGACCATCACCGCCTCGACCGATGCGATCGAAAGTGCAAGGACCGCCTTCGCGCAGGTGGAGGAACTGATAACCGGCCAGGTGCCGATCATCGTTGCCCGGATCACGGAAACCGTGACCGCGCTCAACGACGGCGTGCGGGAGATCGCCGCCAAGGCAAGCGGCACGATCGACAACTTCGACGAGACGGCGGCGCTCATGAATGCGCGGCTGACCGAGCTCGAAACGACGCTGGACGAGGCGAACAGCGCCTTTGCCGCGGTGTCCTCGGCCTCGGGCGGGCTTGACGAGGTCATTCGCGGCGACGGCAAGGCGCTGGTGGCCGAGGCGCGCGCGGCGATCGCCTCGATCGAATCCGTGATCGACGAGGACGTGCCGGTGGTGGTCGACGACATCCGCGAGGGCGTGACCACCGCCCGCGCCGCGATCGAACGTGTCGCCAACGACCTGACCAGCACCACCGGCCGGCTCGACCCGCTGGTCGAGAGCGCGCAAAAGACGCTCGCATCGGTCCGGCATACATTTGATCGCGCCGGACAGACGATGGACAACCTCGACCGCTCGCTTGCCGCCGGCGACCGGGCGCTGGCCTCGGCCGAGACCGCCTTTGACACCGCGACCGGGGTGATGGCCACCGATCTCGACCCGGTGCTGAACGATCTGCGCGCGGCGAGCGACCGGGTGGCAGCGGCCGCGAATCGCGTGTCCGACGACCTGCCGGGCGTCACCGAGGATCTGAAGGCGCTGATCGCACGGGCCGATGCGGTCGTGGCCGACGTGCAGTCCACCGTCGCCGCCTCGGCGCCTGGCGTGCGCGAATTCGCCGGCACCGGCCTGCCCGAGATCGCACGCCTGGGCAGCGAGGGGCGCAGCCTTCTGCGTTCGCTCGAGCGGCTGATACGGCGGATCGAGCGCAACCCGACCCAGTTCCTGCTGAATGAGCGTGTTCCCGAATACCGGAGATGACAGGATGCAACCCATGACCATGACCCGCCGTTTCGCCATTCTCGGCGCCGCCGCAAGCCTGGGCGGCTGCAGCGCGCTGTCGGCGCTCAATACGCCGGCGCGTAATATCTATGACCTCCTGCCGGCGAGCGGTTCCGCCACGGGGCGGCGCAGCGGCCGGACGCTCGTGGTGGCGCGCCCCGATGCCGCTGCGGCGATCGCGGGCGACCGGATCATGATCAAGCCGGCGCCGCAGGCGGTCACCTATCTCGGGGAATCGCGCTGGTCGGATGAACTGCCCGAACTGATACAGTCGCTGCTGGTGCGCTCGATCGCCGGGACCGGGCGCATCGCCTATGTCGGCGGCGGTGACGGCGGGCCGGTTCCCGATCTGGCCCTGCTGACGCGGATCGACGGGTTCCAGGCCGAACTTGTGGGTGATCAGGTGCGGGTCGTTCTCGACATGACCCTGACGCTGCTGCGCGATGCCGACCAGCAGGTGATCGCAAGCCGCATCTGGCGTCATGCCGCCCCGTCGCAGGATGACGGCGCTCCGGCGATCGCGGCCGCGTTGCAGACGGTGCTGAACGCGGTCCTGCCGCAGATGGCGGACTGGGTGGTTGCCTCGGCCTGATGCCGGTCCGGGGCCGCGGGAAACCCGGCCTTGCCGCGCGGAACCATCCCCCGTAACAGGGCGGAATGAGACTTCTTTTTCTGGGCGATGTGGTGGGCCGTGCCGGCCGGGCCGCGATTCGTGACCGCCTCCCGCAATTGCGCAAGGAATGGCGGCTCGATTTCGTGGTGGTGAATGGCGAGAACGCCTCCGGCGGGATGGGCCTGACCGGGGACCACGCGAAGCTGATCCTCGAGGCCGGGGCCGATTGCGTCACCCTTGGCGACCATGCCTTCGACCAGCGCGACATGATGCAGTTCATCGAGACCGAGCACCGCGTGCTGCGGCCTTTGAACTTTGCCAAGGCCGCACCCGGCCGAGGCGCGCGCCTGTTCGAGACCCGGACCGGGCGCAAGGTGCTGGTGCTGCAGGCGCTGGGCCGCGTCTTCATGAACCGCCAGTTCGATGATCCGTTCTCGGCGGTGGAGCCGGTTCTCAAGACCTATCCGCTGGGCGGGCAGGCCGATGCCGTGATTGTCGATATCCATGCCGAGGCGACCTCGGAAAAGATGGCGATGGGGCATTTCTGCGACGGCCGCGCAAGCCTCGTGGTCGGCACCCACACCCATGTTCCGACGGCGGATGCGCAGATCCTTCCCGCAGGCACCGCTTATCAGAGCGATGCGGGCATGTGCGGCGACTACAATTCCGTGATCGGCATGGACAAGGCAGAGCCCATGCGCCGCTTCATCACCGGCATGCCGAAGGGGCGGTTTTCCCCCGCATTGGGCGAGGCGACGCTTTCCGGCATCCTGGTCGAAACCGATGATGCGACCGGCATGGCGCGCGCGCTGCGCATGGTGCGCATCGGCGGCCGGCTCGAGCCTTCGGGCCCCTGAACCGCCGGTGCAGGAGGCCGATCGGCGCACGGTGCGGATCGTCCGCGCGCACCTGTTTCAGCCGCTTGCGCAAGGTCTCCCGATCGGTCTAACTGCGTTCTGGCCGGAACACCGGGCCGCGGGCACGGGCGGAATGCGAGCATCATGACCCTTTTCCAGCTTTCCGACAGTTTCGGCGCGGTTCTCGCTTTGGTCATCGTCGGGGCCATGTTCCTGCTGTTCCTGCGCGAATCGCTCCCGGCCGAGGTGGTCGCGCTGGTCAGCGCCTCGGCCATGCTGATCAGCGGCATCCTCCCCTATGAGGTCGCGGTCGGAGTGCTGGCAAACCCCGCGCCCTGGACCATCGCGGCGATGTTCGTGATCATGGGCGCGCTGGTGCGCACCGGGGCGCTCCATGCCTTCACCACACTGGCCGAGCATCAGGCACTGGTGCGCCCAAGGCTCGCCATCGTCATGCTGATGGGATTTGTCGCGATAATTTCCGCCTTCGTCGCCAACACGCCGGTGGTGCTGGTGATGATGCCGGTCTTCGTGCAGGTTGCGCGATCGCTTGGCATCGCCCCCAGCAAACTGCTCATTCCCCTGAGCTACAGCGCGATTCTCGGGGGCATGCTGACGCTGATCGGCACCTCGACCAACCTGCTGGTGGACGGGGTGGCCCGGGCGCAGGGGCTTGAACCTTTCACGATCTTCGAGATCATGCCGCTTGGCCTTGCGCTGCTTGCGTTCGGGATGATCTATCTCGTCTTTGCGGGACCGCGTCTGCTGCCCGACCGGCCGAGCATGGCGGCGCTGCTGTCGAGCCGCTCGAAGATGAAATTCTTTACCGAGGCGTTCATCCCCCCCGATTCCAACCTGATCGGGCGCGAAGTGACCGGGGTGCAGCTGTTCAAGCGTGAAGGCGTGCGTCTGATCGACGTGATCCGGGGCGACCAGTCGTTGCGGCGCGACCTGGAAGCGGTGCGGCTCCAGGTCGGGGACCGGGTGGTGCTGCGCACGCAGATGGCGGAACTGCTTTCGCTCCAGCGCAACAAGGAGCTGCGCCGCATCGACCAGGTGTCGGCGGTGCCCACATCGACCGTCGAGGTGCTGATCACGCCGGGCTGCAAGATGGTGGGGCGCACGCTCGGCTCGCTCCGGCTGCGGCGGCGCTACGGGGTCTATCTGCTGGCGGCGCATCGGCGCAATCAGAACATCGGCACGCAGATGGACAATATCGTGGTGCGGG
Organism: Pontibaca methylaminivorans; assembly: GCF_900156525.1. Lineage (NCBI taxonomy): Bacteria > Pseudomonadati > Pseudomonadota > Alphaproteobacteria > Rhodobacterales > Roseobacteraceae > Pontibaca > Pontibaca methylaminivorans. The sequence continues at coordinate 1,161,267 of NZ_FTPS01000001.1, read as the reverse complement.
TCGGTGACACGCTCCTGCTCGAAGGCGCGCCGGCGGATATCGAACGCCTCGCAAGCGACATGGACATGGTCGAGGTCTCGCGCCCCTCGGAACGCGCCTACCGGCGGGGACATGCGCCGATCGCGCTGGCGGCCATCATCGGGGTTGTGACGCTCGCCGCGCTCAACGTGGCGCCGATCCTGCTTTTGTCGGTGCTGGCGGTGGCGCTCGTTCTGGTCACCGGCTGCATCGACGCGGACGAGGCGTTCTCCTTCGTGGACGGGCCGCTTCTGGTGCTGATCTTTGCCATGCTCGCGGTGGGGGCGGGGCTCGAAAGTTCCGGTGCGATGCAGATGATCGTCGATTCGGTGGCGCCCGTCCTGAAAAGCCTGCCACCCTTCTTTGTGGTCGCGGCGGTCTATCTGCTGACCTCGATCCTGACCGAACTGGTCAGCAACAACGCGGTGGCGGTGATCATGACGCCGGTGGTGATCGGGCTGGCGAATGCCATGGGGTTCGATCCGCGCCCGCTGGTGGTGGCGGTGATGAGCGCGGCCTCGACCTCCTTCGCGACGCCGATCGGCTATCAGACCAACATGATGGTCTATGGTCCCGGCGGCTACCGCTTTTCCGATTTCCTGCGCATCGGCATCCCGCTCAATATCTGTATCTGGCTGCTGGCCTCGGCCATCATTCCGCTGATCTGGCCATTGTGAGCGTTGCGCGGGCTCTCTTGATCCGCCGGCCCGCAGGGGACTATATGAGCCGCGAGCAGCCAGACAGCACAAGGATCGACGTATGGCCGGCCATTCCAAATGGGCAAACATCCAGCATCGCAAGGGGCGTCAGGACGCGGTGCGCGCCAAGCTTTTTTCCAAGCTCGGCAAGGAAATCACCGTCGCGGCCAAGATGGGCGACCCGGATCCCGACAAGAACCCGCGCCTGCGCCTTGCGGTGAAAGAGGCACGGGCGAATTCCGTCCCCAAGGACGTGATCGAACGCGCGATCAAGAAATCGCAGGCGGGCGAGGGCGACGATTACGAGGAAATCCGCTATGAGGGCTACGGCCCGAACGGAGTTGCCGTGATCGTCGAGGCGATGACCGACAACCGCAACCGCACCGCGAGCAACGTGCGTTCGACCTTCACCAAGAACGGCGGCAACCTGGGCGAGACCGGCAGCGTCGGCTTCATGTTCGAGCGCAAGGGCGAGGTCGTCTATCCGGCCGAGGCCGGCGATGCCGATACCATCATGATGGCGGCGATCGAGGCAGGGGCCGAAGATGTCGAAAGCAGCGAGGACGGCCATTTCATCTGGTGCGCGGACAGCGACCTCAACGACGTCTCCTCGGCCCTGGAGGGGCAGTTGGGCGAAAGCACGGCGACCCGCCTCGTCTGGAAGCCCGTGACCACGACGGAGATGGACCTCGAGAGCATGCAGAAGCTCATGAAGCTGATCGAGGCGCTCGAGGATGACGACGACGTGCAGCGCGTCACCACCAATTTCGAAGCCCCCGACGAGGTGATGGCACAGCTCTGAGCGGCCATCCGGCGGGATTTCCCGCCCCACACCCTGAACCCCCGATCCGGGCCGCGCGCCCCGGTCGGGGGTTTTCCGTTCTGCCGCCGCCAGAAAAGTTGATTGACCAGTCAATAAACTTTTTCTAACCTTCAGGGTGTGAACCTTGGGGGAGGGCATCATGCCGAGAACCGGAGCCGAGCCGCGGCGCCGCGAGGCGCTGGTTCAGGCCACCATCGCCGAGATCGGCGCAGCCGGCACGCTTGACGTGACCGTGTCGCAGATTGCCCGCCGCGCCGGCATGTCCAGCGCGCTCGCCCATCATTACTTCGGCGGAAAGGAGCAGATATTCCTGGCCGCCATGCGCCGGATCCTGTCGGATTTCGGCGCCGTGGTGCGCGAGGAACTCGCGCATGCGGATGCGGGGGAGCGGGCCGAGGCGATCATCCGCGCGTCCTTTGCCCCGGTCAGCTTCCGCCCCGAAACCATCAGCGCCTGGATGACCTTCTATGTGCTTGCGCAAAGGAATCCCGAGGCGCTGCGGCTCTGGCGTGTCTATCACCGCCGCCTGCGCAGCAACCTGGTCCACGCGCTGCGCCCCGATTGCGCCGATCCGCGCGCCGCCGCGATGACGCTTTCGGCGCTGATCGACGGGCTTTATATCCGCGCGGCGCTCAACCATCCCGACACGCCCGAAGCCGCGGTCGACCATGCGCTCGGCGTGCTCGCCATGCTGCGGAGGACACCATGAGCGCGCCGAATATCCTCATCCTGATGGCGGATCAGCTGAACGGCACGCTGTTTCCCGACGGGCCCGCCGACTGGCTCCATGCGCCGAACCTGCGCCGGCTTGCCGCCCGCAGCACGCGCTTTGCCAATGCCTATACGCCAAGCCCGCTCTGTGCCCCGGGGCGGGCGGCTTTCATGTCCGGGCAACTGCCGTCGCGCAACGGCGTCTATGACAACGCAGCCGAGTTCCGCAGCGAGATCCCGACCTATGCGCATCACCTGCGCCGGGCCGGCTGGCACACCTGTCTGTCGGGCAAGATGCATTTCGTCGGCCCCGATCAGCTGCACGGTTTCGAGGAACGCCTGACCACCGACATCTACCCGGCCGATTTCGGCTGGACCCCGGATTACCGCCGCCCGCATGAGCGGATCGACTGGTGGTATCACAACCTCGGCTCGGTCACCGGCGCGGGCGTGGCGGAAATCACCAACCAGATGGAATATGACGACGAGGTGGCCTTCCATGCCATGTCGCGCCTCTATGATCTCGCGCGCGGCCATGATGCGCGGCCCTGGTGCCTGACGGTCAGCTTTACCCATCCGCATGATCCCTACGTGGCGCGGCGCCGGTTCTGGGATCTCTATGCCGACTGCGGCCATCTTGCGCCCCGCACCGCGGCGCTTCCCTATGACGAACAGGATCCGCACTCGCAGCGCCTGCTCGATGCCTGCGACTGGCGCGAATTTGACATCGGCGATGCCGACATTGCGAGCGCCCGGCGCGGCTATTTCGCCAATATCTCCTATGTCGACGACAAGATCGGCCAGATCCTGCAGGTGCTCGACGATACCCGGCAGGAGGCGGTCGTGATCTTCACCTCCGACCATGGCGACATGCTCGGCGAGCGCGGCCTCTGGTTCAAGATGTCTTTCCGCGAAGGCGCGGCGCGGGTTCCTCTGATGATCGCCGCTCCCGGCCTGCCTTCGGGGCGCATCGACGCCCCGGTGTCGACCCTTGACGTGACGCCGACCCTTGCCGCGCTCGCCGGCGTCCCCCTCGACGACATCGCGCCCTGGACCGATGGCTGCGATCTGGGCCCGCTGGCCCGGGGCGCCGCGCGCGAGGCCCCGGTCGCGATGGAATACGCAGCCGAAGGCTCGGTCGCCCCCATGGTATGCCTGCGGCGCGGACGCTGGAAATACATCCGCTGCGCCGCCGACCCCGAACAGCTTTTCGACCTCGACACAGATTCGGACGAGGCCGTCAACCTGGCGACCGACCCGGCCCATGCCGAAACCCTTGCGGCGCTGCGCGCCGAAAGCGACCGGCGCTGGGATCTCGCGCGTTTCGACGCCGACGTGCGGGCCAGCCAGGCGCGCCGCCGCGTGGTCTACGAGGCCCTGCGGCAGGGCGGGCATTACCCCTGGGATTACCAGCCGCTGCAGCGGGCATCCGAACGCTACATGCGCAACCACATGAACCTGAACACGCTGGAAGAGGCGCAACGCTTCCCGCGGGGCGAGTAAGGGCCTTCTTCTGGCCGGAAATATCCCCGCCGGAGGCATGAAGTTTCCGGCCCCGAACGTGAAAGGGGAACGACACATGAGCAAGGGCACCGAGAGCGCCGATTTCGTCATCATCGGCTCCGGCAGCGCCGGCAGCGCCATGGCCTACCGCCTGTCCGAGGCCGGCGCTTCGGTCATCGTGATCGAATACGGCGGCTCCGACGCCGGGCCCCTGATCCAGATGCCGGCGGCGCTCAGCTATCCGATGAACATGCCGCGCTACGACTGGGGCTTCGTCTCCGAGCCCGAACCGCATCTGAACGGGCGCCGGCTGGTCTGCCCGCGCGGCAAGGTGATCGGCGGATCGTCCTCGATCAACGGCATGGTCTATGTGCGCGGCCATGCGCTCGATTACGACCACTGGGAGGAAACGGGCGCGAGCGGCTGGGCCTTTGCCGATGTGCTGCCCTATTTCCGGCGCATGGAAAGCTGGCACAGCGGCGGCCATGGCGGCGATCCCGAATGGCGCGGCAGCGACGGACCGCTGCATGTGACGCGCGGGCCGCGCAGCAACCCGCTTTTCGCGGCTTTCGTCGAGGCGGGGAAGCAGGCCGGCTATCCGGTCACCGGCGACTATAACGGGCGCCAGCAGGAGGGCTTCGGCCCGATGGAGCAGACGGTCTGGAACGGGCGGCGCTGGTCGGCGGCGAATGCCTATCTGCGCCCGGCGCTGAAGCGCGGCAACTGCACCCTTGTGCGGGGGCTCGCGACCCGCGTGATGTTCGAGGACCGGCGCGCGGTCGGGGTCGAGATCGACCTGGGCGGCACGCGCCGCGTGATCCGCGCGAACCGCGAAGTGGTGATTGCCGCATCCACCATCAATTCGCCCAAGCTGCTGATGCTGTCGGGAATCGGCCCGCAGATGCAGCTGCGCGAACACGGGATCGAGGTGCTGGCCGACCGTCCCGGCGTCGGCGCCAATCTGCACGACCACCTGGAGATCTATATCCAGATGGCCGCAAGCCAGCCGATCACCCTGTTCAAGCACTGGAACCTGTTCGGCAAGGGGCGGATCGGGTTGCAGTGGCTGTTGACCAGGTCGGGGCTCGGCGCGTCGAACCAGTTTGAAAGCGCCGCCTTCATCCGCAGCCGCGCCGGGGTGCAATACCCGGACATCCAGTATCATTTCCTGCCGATCGCGGTGCGCTACGACGGGCAGGCCGCGGCCGAGGGGCACGGGTTCCAGGTGCATGTGGGGCCGATGCGGTCGAAAAGCCGCGGCAGCGTCACCCTGCGCAGCAATGATCCGGCGGACTCGCCGGTGATCCGGTTCAACTACATGTCGCATCCCGACGACTGGGAAGATTTCCGCAGTTGCATCCGCCTGACCCGCGAAATCTTCGCCCAGCCGGCGTTCGCGCCTTACATCAGGCACGAGATCCAGCCGGGCAGCGCGCTGCAGAGCGACGAGGATCTCGATGCCTTCCTCATCGACAACGTGGAAAGCGCCTATCACCCCTGCGGCACCTGTCGCATGGGTCGCGCCGACGATCCGGATGCGGTGGTCGATCCCGAGGGCCGCGTGATCGGCGTGCAGGGCCTGCGCGTCGCCGACAGTTCGATCTTTCCGCGCATCACCAACGGCAACCTGAACGCACCCTCGATCATGGTGGGCGAAAAGATGTCGGATCATCTGCTGGAGCGCGCGCCGCTGCCGCGTGCCAATGACGAGCCCTGGATCAACCCGGACTGGGAAATCTCGCAGCGCTAGGCGTTGACCGGTGCCTCATTCGATCCGGTAGGGCAGCACGCCGCGTTCATTGGCGTCGATGGACAGGCGCCGCTCCAGCGGCGGCACCGAGCGCTGATGGCAATTGGTCCGCTCGCAGATGCGGCAGGAAATGCCGATCGGCTCGAAAGCCGCGGTATTGCCGAGGTCAAGGTCATCGGCATAGACCAGCGACGAGGCATGGCGCAGTTCGCAGCCAAGCGAGATCGCATAGCGCCGCACCGGCGCGCCCCATGTGCCGCCCGGTTTGGACACGTTGCGCGCAAGGATGATATAGCGCACCCCGTCCGGCGTCTCGGCCAGTTGGCGCAGGAAACGCCCCGGCGTTTCAAAGGCGCGATGCACGTTCCAGAGCGGGCATGCGCCGCCGAAGCGCGCAAATTGCAGCCGCGTGGCGCTGTGGCGCTTGGTGATCGTGCCGGCCTGATCGACGCGTACGAAAAAGAACGGGATCCCCTTGGCGCCGGGGCGCTGCAACGTCGAAAGCCGGTGCGCCACCTGTTCGATCGAGGCGCCGAAACGGGTGGCGAGGATCTCGAGGTCGTGACGGCAGCTTTCGGCGGCCTCGAGAAAGGCCCCATAGGGCATGAGCGCCGCGCCGGCGAAATAGTTGGCAAGCCCCAGCTTGGCGATGGAGCGCGCCGCATCGCTCTGGAACCGGGCAAGGTCGAGCGTTGCCTCGAGCAGCTTGTCCTGATCCAGCAGCGCGCTTTGCAGCAGCATCTGGAACAGCTGGGTCGAGGGCGCGGTGCGGGCCGAAAGGCGCAATTCCCGGCTTTCCGCGTCATAGCTTCGCAGCCGGCCGGTCTCGGCAAAGACGACGCTCACCCCGCTGGTGGCGAGATGGCGCAGCGTTCCGGCGCGGATGTCGGGCCCGGCGCGCTGGGCAAAGCTTTCGGCGGCGCGGTCGACCGCGTCGATATAGTTGTCGCAGTAATGGAAGAAATCCCGCACCTCTTCCCAGGGGCTCGGCTGCAGGCGGGTATCCTCGCGCCCCAGCGCCTCATCGAGCGAGGCAAGGCGCTCGTGGGTCTGGCGGTAGGCGCGGTGCAGTTCGATGAAGGCCCGCGCGAGCGCCGGCGCGTTCGATGCCGCAAGCCGCAGGTCCGCGAGCGGGGGCATCGCATCGGCAAACACCGGATCCGCCAGCGCCTCGCGCAGATCGCTGACCATGCGTTCGCTGTCGCCGGTGGACAGTTCGGTCACGTCGATGCCGAATTCGCGCGCCAGCGCCAGAACCACCGTGGTGCTGACCGGGCGGTGATTGTTTTCCATCTGGTTGAGATAGGGCAGGGAGACGCCGAGCTTGGCGGCGAAATCCTTTTGTGTCAGCTGGAACTGGCCACGCATCTCGCGCAGCCGCGCACCGGCATAGAGTTTCTGAACGGCCATTGGCATTCCCGCGGTGGCTGCGGTCCGGGCTTGGGCGGCAGCGCCCGCGGTTGTGTAATTTGCATATTTGCGATTTGCAATATCCTGATTTGCATGAATTTGCAAATTTGCCCATTTCCCCTTTGGTTCCGTGCGGCCTCCGCATAATGTGCGCGCAAACCGAACAGGGGGCCTATGCCATGAAAGACATTCTGCAGGAGCTCGAAGATCGCCGCCACGAGGCGCGGCTCGGCGGCGGCCAGCGCCGCATCGACGCCCAGCACGGGCGCGGCAAGCTCACCGCGCGGGAGCGGATCGAGCTGCTTCTCGACGACGACAGTTTCGAGGAATTCGACATGTTCGTCGCCCATCGCTGCACCGATTTCGGCATGGACGAACAGCGCCCCTACGGGGACGGGGTGATTACCGGCTGGGGCACGATCAACGGGCGCATGGTCTATGTGTTCAGCCAGGATTTCACCGTCTTCGGCGGCTCTCTTTCGGAAACCCATGCGCAGAAAATCTGCAAGATCATGGATATGGCGGTGCAGAACGGCGCCCCGGTGATCGGGCTGAACGATTCGGGCGGCGCGCGGATCCAGGAGGGCGTGGCCAGCCTTGCCGGCTATGCCGAGGTGTTCCAGCGCAACATCATGGCCAGCGGCGTCGTGCCGCAGATCAGCGTCATCATGGGGCCCTGTGCCGGCGGGGCAGTCTATTCCCCGGCCATGACCGATTTCATCTTCATGGTGAAGGACACGTCCTACATGTTCGTGACCGGCCCCGACGTGGTCAAGACGGTGACGAACGAGGTGGTGAGCGCCGAGGAACTCGGCGGGGCCTCGACCCATACCCGCAAGTCGAGCGTGGCCGACGCGGCGTTCGAGAACGACGTCGAGGCGCTGGCCGAGGTGCGCCGGCTGATCGACCTGCTGCCGCTCAACAACCGCGACAAGGCGCCGATCCGTCCGTTCTTCGACGATCCCGGCCGGATCGAGCCGAGCCTCGACACGCTCATTCCGAGCAATGCGAACACGCCCTACGACATGAAGGAACTGATCGAGAAGGTCGCCGACGAGGGCAGCTTCTACGAAATCCAGGCCGAATTCGCCAAGAATATCATTACCGGTTTCATCCGGCTCGAAGGGCGCACCATCGGGGTCGTCGCCAACCAGCCGATGGTGCTTGCCGGCTGCCTTGACATCGATTCGGCGCGAAAGGCCGGGCGTTTCGTGCGTTTTTGCGATGCGTTCGAAATTCCGATCCTCACTTTCGTCGACGTGCCGGGTTTCCTGCCGGGCACCGGTCAGGAACATGGCGGCGTCATCAAGCACGGGGCCAAGCTGCTTTATGCCTATGGCGAGGCGACGGTGCCGAAGGTCACGGTCATCACCCGCAAGGCCTATGGCGGTGCCTATGTGGTGATGGCTTCCAAGCACCTGCGCGGCGATTTCAACTATGCCTGGCCCACGGCGGAAATCGCGGTGATGGGCGCCAAGGGCGCGACCGAAATCATCCACCGTGCCGACCTTGGCGACCCGGAAAAGATCGCGCAGCATACCGCGAGCTATGAAGAACGCTTCGCCAACCCCTTCGTGACGGCCGAGCGCGGCTTTATCGACGAGGTGATCCAGCCCCGCTCGACCCGCAAGCGCGTTTGCCGCGCCTTTGCCTCGCTGCGCAACAAGAAGCTGAGCAATCCGTGGAAAAAGCACGACAATATTCCGCTCTGACGGCTGTCCCGGCTTCGGCGTCCGCGCTGGTGTCGGTTGCGGCTTCCGCTGTCTCGACGGCGGCGGTCCTGGCGGTTCTGCTGGCGGCACCGGCGGCGATGGCTTCCGGGCCCTATGCCGTGCCGTCCGGCCAGCCGGTCGAGCTGCACGAGGTGCTGACGGATGATGCGCCCGGCGAACTCTGGCTGCGGTTTCGTTTCATTGCCCCTGAAATGGGGGCGGCGGATGCGGAGGACTCTGCCGCCGACACGGCGTTTCTCTGCAAGGAGGTGGCGCTGCCCTATATGGCCGCCTACGGGCTCGACCCCGCGCGCATCGTGATTTCCTTTTCCGAAATCGAAACCCCTTTCGGTGAGCCCGCTTCCGGAATTGCGCAGCTTTTTGAAAGCTTTCTTCCCCAATCGTCTGATTGCATCTGGGAAGGACTCTGAAGATGTTGCGCGAAAATGTGTGCCCGGTGCCCCTTATGGCAAAATCTTCGGTTTGCCGCACAAGAATAGTTGCCGGCCCCTTGAATTCGGCTATGGTCACGCGCGGTTGTGTCGCATCAACCCTGCCCCCCGAGGGGCAGGCAGGGTCGTTTGGCCCTGCGTCCTTGAAACCGACAGTCAGGAGCCTCCGATGGCAAAAATCGTCACAGTCGTTGGTCTGGTTGCGTTCGCTGCGGCCGTTTCCGCATGCAGCAAGCAACAGCAGCCGGCCGAGCCGGTCGTGTCCAGCCCGGTCTCGTCCGAGCCGGTCTACACCAGCAAATACTGATTACGCCTCCGCGGGGCCGGGAACACCTCCGGCCCCGGTTCACGGCCCTCCGGCGACGGGGGCGATGCCATGCTGAAGCATCGCGGCTTCCCGAGCCGGCTTTCGGGAACGGATTTCCAGTTCCTCATCCGCCGCGCCAATCCGAAGGGCGCGACCCCGCTGGTCGCGCGCCGGCGCCATGCCGACCGCCGCCCCGAGGATCGCCGCGCCGACCTGGCGTTCATGGCTGCGCTCTGGGAGCATTTCGGCGAGGCGGAGTTCGTGCGGGGCAATCTTGATGCCGGGCGGCTCGGGTGGCTGTTCGGGCGCGAGGTGATCGCCGCTGAAGATCCGTTCGACCCGGAAAGCTATGACGCGCGCCTGCGCATCGACGTACCGGTGGCACGACTCGCTTTCCCGGAGGTCTTCCGGTGATGCTCGGCATTTATCCGCAGGCGGCCGCGAAAAACCGGCGGCATCCGGCCGACCGCGATCATGTCGGGCGATCCCGCTTGGTACCGGACGTGAACGGCGCCACGGTGGCCGCCGTGGGCGACATCCGGCTTCGGGTGCCTGCTACACACCATCTATTCCGTACCCCTTCCTTACGCGGGTGGGATCGGGCCTCGTTGCCCGTCCTGCCCGCTTTTTTCTTGCTGCCGGTCCGTGCGGTTCTCGCCCGTGCGGCAAGGCAAAAGCCCGCTCTTTCCGCTGCCCGCCCTGCGTGGCGCCTTGCCGGTTCCGGGCCGATCCGGCTATATCCGTCATGGAACCGGATGCCCGCATTACGTGTTGTGCTGGTGGGCATGTTTCTCAACAAAGGAGCAGGATCATGCGTCTCGTCAAAATCGGAGCGCTTCTTGCCGCCATGGCCACTGTCACGGCCTGCGGCGACACAATGGGGCAACAGGCTGTCATCGGCGCCGGTGCAGGTGCGGCGACGGCTGCCGTTCTGGACGGCAACCTTCTTGCGGGCGCAGCCATCGGTGCCGCCGGCAACACGCTGTATTGCCAGAGCCGCCCCGGCCGGAAGTGCTGATCACGCGCGCAACCGCAACAGGCTGACCCTGCCTCGCGCAGGGGGCAACGACATATTCTCATCGAATGAGGCCGCATCCGGCAGAGGCGCCGGGTGCGGCTTTTCGCGCTTTTTCCAAATCCAGCCGAAGGACGATCCATGTTCAAGAAGATCCTGATCGCGAACCGGGGCGAGATCGCCTGCCGGGTCATCAAGACCGCCCGCAAGATGGGTATCAAGACCGTCGCGGTCTATTCCGATGCCGACCGCAATGCGCTGCATGTCGAGATGGCGGATGAAGCCGTGCATATTGGCCCGCCGCCGGCGAACCAGTCCTATATCGTGATCGAGAAGATCATGGAGGCGATCCGCGCGACCGGGGCCGAAGCGGTGCATCCGGGATACGGGTTCCTTTCGGAGAACGCGAAATTCGCCGAGGCGCTCGCGGCGGAAGGGGTCGCCTTCATCGGCCCGCCCTCTGGCGCGATCGAGGCCATGGGCGACAAGATCACTTCGAAGAAGATCGCGAAGGAGGCCGGCGTCTCTACCGTGCCGGGCTACATGGGCATCATCGAGGACGCCGAAGAAGCCGTCAGGATCAGCCGCGAGATCGGCTATCCGGTGATGCTCAAGGCCAGCGCCGGCGGCGGCGGCAAGGGCATGCGCATCGCCTGGAACGACGAGGAGGCGCGCGAGGGGTTCCAGTCGTCGAAGAACGAGGCCGCGAGCAGCTTTGGCGACGACCGCATCTTCATCGAGAAATTCGTCACCCAGCCGCGCCACATCGAAATTCAGGTGTTGTGCGACGGGCACGGCAACGGCGTCTATCTGGGCGAACGCGAATGTTCGATCCAGCGCCGCAACCAGAAGGTGGTCGAAGAGGCGCCGAGCCCCTTCCTTGACGAGGCCACCCGCCGGGCCATGGGCGAACAGGCGGTCGCGCTGGCCAAGGCGGTCGGCTACGCCAGCGCCGGCACGGTGGAATTCATTGTCGATGGTGACAGGAACTTCTATTTCCTCGAGATGAACACCCGCCTTCAGGTCGAACATCCCGTCACCGAACTCATCACCGGGGTCGATCTCGTGGAACAGATGATCCGCGTCGCCAATGGCGAGAAACTGGCGCTTGCGCAGGAAGACGTGGCCCTCACCGGCTGGGCGATCGAGAACCGCCTGTATGCCGAGGATCCCTATCGCAACTTCCTGCCCTCGATCGGGCGGCTCACGCGCTACCGCCCGCCCGAGGAAATCGCCGCCGGCCCGCTTGCGGAAAACGACAGATGGCATGGCGACGCGCCACGCGGCGAGGCGGCGGTGCGCAACGATACCGGCGTCTACGAGGGCGGCGAGATCAGCATGTATTACGACCCGATGATCGCCAAGCTCTGCACCTGGGCGCCGACCCGGGAAGCGGCGATCGAGCAGATGCGGGTGGCGCTCGACAGTTTCGAGGTCGAGGGGATCGGCCATAACCTTCCGTTCCTTTCGGCGGTCATGGATCACCCGAAATTCATCGCCGGCGAGATGACCACGGCCTTCATCGCCGAGGAATTCCCCGAAGGGTTCGAGGGGGTCGAACTGCCCGACGCGGAACTGCGGCGGATCGCCGCCGCGGCCGCTGCCATGCACCGCGTGGTCGAAATCCGGCGCGCGCGCGTCTCGGGGCGGATGGACAACCACGAACGCAAGGTCGGCCGCGACTGGGTGGTGACGCTCCAGGGGCAGGATTACGCGACGGTGGTCGATGCCGACCGGGCCGGCGCGACGGTGCGCTTTGCCGACGGGACCGCGCATCGCGTCGCCAGCGACTGGACCCCGGGGTGCCAGCTTGGCGTTTTCGATGTCGACGGCGAGGAACTCGTGCTGAAGGTCGGCCCGATCAGCAGCGGTTTCCGCATCCGCAGCCGGGGCGCCGATCTTGACGTGCATGTGCGCACGCCGCGGGCCGCCGAACTGGCCGCGCTGATGCCGGAAAAGGTCGAGCCCGACACATCGAAGATGCTGCTTTGTCCGATGCCGGGCCTGATCGTGAACGTCGATGTCGAAGTGGGCGACGAGGTTCAGGAAGGGCAGCGCCTCTGCACCGTCGAGGCGATGAAGATGGAAAACGTGCTGCGCGCCGAACGCAAGGCCGTGGTCAGCGCGATCAATGTGGCAGCGGGTGACAGCCTCGCCGTCGATGAAATCATCATGGAGTTCGAGTAACCCCCCATGGGCGCCGCGCCTTCATCATCGCCTGATGCCCTAGTGCCGGCCGCGCCGTTCGTCGATCTCGCGGCGGCGCTCGGGCGTCTTGTCGATCGCGCGGGTGATCTCGCGCACGCTCCAGGGCAGGGGCTTGCGCTGGGTCACGGCGCCCTCCTTGTCGATCAGCACCAGCATGAAACCGCGCGGGCGCAGTTGCTGGCGCAGGGGCAGGCGGGCGCCCGGATTGGTATCGGTCAGCACCACCACATCGCGCGCGAGCAGCGCCGGAGAATCGGCCTCGATATATTCGATCTGCTGAAGAAAGCGCGGATCCGACGGGCTGTCGGCAAAGATGATGATCGGCCGCGCGACCCAGAGGAATTCGGCAAGGTCGTTTTCCCCGGCCGGGCGGATGAGTTCGGTTTCGTCATCCCCACCGGCGTCGAGCGCATGGAGGGCCTGCGGGGTCAGCAAGGCAAGGACAAGCAATAATATGTTTTTCATGAGCACTCCTGACAGCCAGAATATAAACATGCCCGGTCCGAATGCGACCGCTGTTTTCGCACCTTTCGCACGTCTGCCCGGGAACGGACGGGCATGAATGCCCTCCGGCAACAGGCAGGTGCCTGTCCGGCAGCGACCTGAAAAGAGGAAGAGAATACCATGACCCAAAAGAAGGACTGGCAGGCGCTGGCCGAAAAGGAACTGCGCGGCCGCCCGCTCGAGGATCTGACCTGGCAGACGCTTGAGGGCATCCCGGTCAAGCCGCTCTATACCGAAGAGGATCTGGAGGGCGTCGGGCACCTTGGCGGTTATCCGGGGCTCGAACCCTATACCCGCGGGGTAAAGGCGACCATGTATGCCGGGCGTCCCTGGACCATCCGCCAGTATGCCGGCTATTCGACCGCCGAGGAATCGAACGCCTTTTACCGCCGCAACCTCGCGGCCGGTCAGCAGGGGGTGAGCGTGGCCTTCGATCTGCCGACCCACCGCGGCTATGACAGCGATCACCCGCGCGTGGTGGGCGATGTGGGCAAGGCCGGCGTTGCGATCGATTCGGTCGAGGACATGAAGATCCTCTTCGACGGCATCCCGCTGGATCAGGTCAGCGTCAGCATGACCATGAACGGCGCCGTGATTCCGGTGCTGGCGAACTTCATCGTCGCCGGCGAAGAGCAGGGCCATTCCCGCTCGGTGCTGTCGGGCACGATCCAGAACGACATCCTCAAGGAGTTCATGGTCCGCAACACCTATATCTATCCGCCGGAACCCAGCATGCGGATCGTCAGCAACATCATCGAATATACCGCAAACGAGATGCCGCGTTTCAACTCGATCTCGATTTCCGGCTATCACATGCAGGAGGCCGGTGCGAACCTCGTGCAGGAGCTGGCCTATACGCTGGCGGACGGGCGCGAATACGTGCGGGCGGCGCTGGATGCGGGGCTCGAGGTGGATCATTTCGCGCCGCGGCTGTCGTTCTTCTTTGCGATCGGGGTCAATTTCTTCATGGAGATCGCCAAGCTGCGCGCGGCGCGCCTGCTCTGGCATCGCATCATGACCGAATTCGGCGCCACGAACCCGAAATCGAAGATGCTGCGCACCCATTGCCAGACTTCGGGCGTCAGCCTGCAGGAACAGGATCCCTACAACAACGTCGTGCGCACCGCTTACGAGGCCATGAGCGCGGTGCTGGGCGGGACCCAGTCGCTCCATACCAACGCTCTGGACGAGGCGATCGCACTGCCGACTGATTTCTCGGCCCGGATCGCGCGCAACACGCAGCTGATCCTGCAGGAAGAGACCGGAATCACCAATGTGATCGACCCGCTGGCGGGCTCCTACTACATCGAACGGCTCACCCATGACCTTGCCGAAAAGGCGTGGGAGCTGATCGAGGAAGTCGAAGAGATGGGCGGCATGACCAAGGCGGTCGCAAGCGGCATGCCCAAGCTCCGGATCGAGGAAAGCGCCGCCACCCGGCAGGCGATGGTGGACCGTGGCGAAGAGGTCGTCGTCGGCGTCAACAAGTATCGCAAGGACAAGGAAGACCCGCTCGACATTCTCGACATCGACAACGTCAAGGTGCGCGAAAGCCAGATCGCGCGGCTGGAGCAGATCCGCGCGAGCCGCGACGCGAAAGCCTGCGAGGCGGCGCTTGACGAGATCACCCGCCGCGCGCGCGAGGGGGGCAACCTGCTTGCCGCGGCGGTCGAGGCCGCGCGGGCCCGCGCTTCTGTTGGAGAGATCAGCATGGCAATGGAAAAGGAATTCGGCCGCCACCGCGCCGAGGTAAAGACCCTCTCGGGCGTTTACGGCAAGGCCTATGAAGGCGACGAGGGCTTTTCCGCGATCCAGAAGGCGGTCGAGGAATTCGCGCAGGACGAGGGCCGCCGGCCGCGCATGCTGGTGGTCAAGATGGGGCAGGACGGTCACGACCGGGGTGCCAAGGTGATCGCGACCGCCTTTGCCGACATCGGCTTTGACGTGGATGTGGGGCCGTTGTTCCAGACCCCCGAAGAGGCGGCGCAGGATGCGATCGACAACGACGTGCACGTGATCGGCGTTTCGAGCCAGGTTGCCGGCCACAAGACGCTGGCGCCGCAGCTTGTCGAGGCGCTGAAGGCCGCCGGTGCCGAGGATATCCTCGTGATCTGCGGCGGCGTGATCCCGCAGCAGGATTACGATTTCCTGCAGAAGGCGGGGGTCGCTGCGATCTTCGGCCCGGGCACCAATATCCCGACGGCGGCGCAGGACATCCTGCGGCTGATCCGCCAGGCACGGAGCTGATGAGGCCGCGCACGCAGATCTGGCTTGGCGCGGCGCTGGGCGTGGTCTGGGCGCTGGTGCTGGTGTTCGGGATGCAAGCCGCCGGGCTGCGTTACCTGGCGGCGCCGGTGGCGCTGCCGGGTGCCTGGCTGGGCCCGGCGCTGTCCATTGCGCTCCTGCTCGGCGTTGTCGGCCTGCGGCGCGCTTTCGGGCGGCAGGGCGCGGATCTCATGATGGCGCCCGGCAGCCGCGGGGACACCGACCTGCGGGTGCTGAACGATACCGCCGCGCAGGCGGTTCTGGCCCTGCTGCTCTGGCCGCTCGTGGCCATGGTGCAGGGCGGGGCGCTGGCTCTTGCGCTCGGCGGCAGCTTCCTGGCGGCGCGGCTCGTGTTCTGGATCGGCGCGCATGTCTCGCCCTTCCTGCGCGCGCTCGGGTCTGCGGCGACCGCCTTTCCGACGATCCTTGCCGCGCTCTGGGCCGGGTTCGTCTGGTTCTTCTGACGCGGGCGGTGCACGGAACGGCGTGGTTGGCGCTGACACCGGCGCGCTGAGCGGCTAGAAGGGCGCATGTCTCTCTGGTCGCGAATTCTCGATGCGCTTTCGGCGCTCGGCAACGGCGAAAGCCTCGGTTCGGTGTTCGAGCGCCTGCGCCAGCGCCCCGAACGCAGCGTGGCCTTTGCCATTGCCGTGATCGCGCTTGGTGCCAAGATGGCCAAGGCCGACGGTCGCGTGACACGCAACGAGGTGGCGGCCTTCCGCGAGGTGTTCCTGATCGCGCCCGAGGACGAGGCCGGCGCGGCACGCGTGTTCAACCTCGCGCGGCAGGATATTGCCGGCTACCGCGCCTACGCGCGCAAGATCGCGCGGATGTTTTCCGGCAGTCATCCGATGCTCTGCGACCTCATGGAGGGGCTGTTTCACATCGCGCTGGCCGATGGCGACTATCATGCCGCCGAGGACAGTTTCCTGTCCGATGTGGCCCGGATATTCGGCCTCTCCGAGGCCGAGTTCCGCTCGCTCCGTGCCCGTTTCGCACCCGATTCCGCGCCGGATCCCTATGCGGTGCTCGGCGTGCCGCCCGATATGCCGCTTCCCGAGATCCGCAAGGTCTGGCACCGACTGGTGCGGGAAAACCACCCCGACCGCATGATCGCACGAGGCGTCCCGCGCGAGGCGATCCGGCTCGCGGGCAAGCGGCTGGTCGATATCAACCGAGCCTGGCGGGAGATCGAGGCCCAGAGCGCCTGATGCGCGTCTCAACCCGCGGCCGCAATCCGCGCCGTCGCAGGCGCCTTTTCATTGATCGCCCGCGCGCTCTGCCTATATGATCGGGCATGCGTCACGTAATCGCTCTTCTGACCTGTCTTTCCCTTGCCGCCGCGCCGCTCGCCGCGCAGGAGCGCGACCCCGAGCAGGGGCGCAGCCTGATGGAGCGCGGGATCGAACTGTTCCTGAAGGGGCTGAACGACGAGGTCTCCCCCGCGGTGAGAAGCCTGCGCAGCCTGACCGAGGAATTCGGCCCTGCGATGCAGAGTTTCCTGTCCGAGATGGGGCCCGCGTTCAAGGATCTGCTGGGGCAGGTCAAGGACTGGAGCGCCTATGAAAAGCCCGAGATCCTGCCGAACGGCGACATCATCATCCGCCGCAAGCCCGATGCGCCGAAACTTCCCGAAAAACCGGATGACAAGCCGGACCGCAGCATGCCGAAACCGCCGCTGAAAGCCCCGGAAAGCAACGAGATCGACATCTGACCGGCACCGGCCCGGCCGGCCGGCTGCCCAGCGGACCCGTGAATCGGCGGCTACCGGATGCGCCAGCACGCCACCGTGGCGCTGCGGCCTGATTTTTCGGAAGAAATGGTGGGCGACCCTGGAATCGAACCAGGCGTGCGTCTCCGCGAGGGATTTACAGTCCCCTGCCACACCTTGCGGCCTGTCGCCCATATCTTGCGGCAACGGGCACGTTGCGCCCGAGGCCAAGGCGTGCTTACAAGCGGCCATCTGGGGCGTCAACTGGAAAAACCCGCAGGCCGGTCCCCCGGCCGGCGCGACGCGGAAGCAGGAGCGGAGACGTGGGCGCAAAGACCAGAAAACCCGAGTGGATCATCAGGAAAGAGCGTGAAAAGCGCGCCTCCGCGGCCGAGACCGTGTGGCTGTTCGGGCTGCACGCGGTGCGCGATGCGCTGCTGAACCCGCGCCGCGAGAAACTGCGCCTGGTGGTGACCCCGAATGCGCAGGACCGGCTGGCCGGTGCGATCAGCGCGGCCGGCATCACGCCCGAGATCGCGGATCCGCGCCGCTTTGCCGCGCCGCTCGATCCGGGATCGGTGCATCAGGGCGCGGCGCTCGAGGTGCGGCCGCTGGCCTGGGGCTCGCTCGAGGAGGTCTGCGCGCCGGGAACCCGATCGCCGCGTCTGCTGCTGCTCGACCGGGTGAGCGACCCCCATAACGTGGGGGCGATCCTGCGCTCGGCCGAGGTGCTGGGCGCGCGGGCGGTGATCGCAACGCGCCACCACGCCGCACCCGAGACCGGCGCGCTGGCCAAGGCCGCGAGCGGCGCGCTCGAGCGGCAGCCCTATATCCGCGTGCGCAACCTTTCCGATGCGATACTCGTCCTGCAGAAGATGGGCTATCTCGTGCTCGGCCTTGACGGCGAGGCGCCCATGACTATCGAGGCCGCGCTCGAGGGGCGGGGCGACCAGCCCGTCGCGCTCGTGCTCGGGGCCGAGGGGCCGGGGCTGCGGCCGCGCACCCGCGAGACGGTGGATCAGCTGGTGCGGATCGCGGCTGCCGGCGGGTTCGGATCGCTCAACGTGTCGAATGCGGCGGCGATTTCGCTTTACGCCACCATGCGGACTGGCGGGAGAGGGTAGGCAGCCGGGCGTGAGAATCGTCGGAAGGCGCCCGAATTCCGCGTCGGCAAGAGGCATGATAGGCCGTAAGCGGGATTTTGATCACACATCCGCGAGCGCCCTTTTTCTTTCTCGAAGGGGTATTAGATGATGTTTCACCACGGGGCCGGAACCCTCGTGGATACATCACTGTCCCTCGTTCCGTACTGGGCGCTCAAGGTTCTCCTTGGGCGCCCTTTTCTTCGGTCAGGGATTGCGGCGCGCGGCCTTTTCCGCAAGGCCCGAGAGCCCCTGCCGGCGCCCGAGTTCGGCAAGGACGGCATCAAGCGTCACATCGCGCGACGCGAGCATGACCAGCAGATGATAAAGCGCATCCGCCGCCTCCGACACCAGCGCGTCGCGGTCGCCGCGCGTGGCCTCGATGATCGCCTCGATCGCCTCTTCGCCGAATTTCTCGGCGCATTTCTCCGGCCCGCGCGCCAGCAGCGCCGCGGTCCAGCTGGTATCGGGATCGGCGCTCTTGCGGGTTTCGATCGTTCGCCAGAGGTCGTCCAGCACCGTCACGGCAGGTCTACCGGGAGTCCCGCAGCGGCAAGATGTTCCTTCGCCTGCCGGATCGTGTATTCACCGAAGTGAAAGATCGACGCCGCGAGCACCGCCCTGGCATGGCCCTCGCGCACGCCGTCCACCAGGTGGTCGAGATTGCCGACACCGCCCGAGGCGATCACCGGCAGGTCGACCGCATCCGCGACCGCGCGCGTCAGCGCAAGGTCGAATCCCTCGCGCGTCCCGTCACGCTCCATCGAGGTCAGCAGGATCGCGCCAGCCCCTTTCGCGGCCACGGTGCGGGCGAATTCGACCGGGTCCATGCCGGTGCTCTTGCGTCCGCCATGGGTCACGATCTCCCATTTTCCGGGGCCGGCCGGTTTTGCGTCGATGGCGACGGTGATCCGCTCGCCGCCGAATCGCTCGACGAGGCGCGCCACCAGGTCGGGGTCGTTCACGGCCGCCGAGTTCAGCGACACCCGGTCCGCGCCTGCGTCCAGCAGCGCCTGCACGTCCTCGGCGCTGCGCACCCCGCCGCCGACGGTCAGCGGAACGTGGCACACTTCGGCCGTGCGCCGCACCACATCGAGCATGGCCGGGCGGTTTTCATTGGTGGCGTTGATGTCGAGAAAGCAGAGCTCGTCCGCCCCCGCTTCCTGGTAGGCGCGGGCGGCTTCGACCGGATCGCCCGCGTCCACGAGATCGACGAAGTTCACGCCTTTGACGACCCGGCCACCGGCCATGTCGAGGCAGGGAATGATGCGAATCTTTCGGGTGATATCATGCATGGAGTGCCCCTTTCGGCGCCGGTTTATGCGTTTTCCGGGCATCGCGCAATTGGCTTTGCCGGCTCATCCGGAACTCGCCCGCTCCGATATGCGTTCACCCGTAAGCAGATTGAGGAGAGCAGCCATGAAGGATCTGATCACCGATACCGCCCTTGCCGTGATGGCGAACCCCGCCACGGCGGAACTTGAGGCGCTGCGTTCCGACCTTGATGCGCGCAGCAGCCTGCGCATGCTGACCTGCGCGCTGAAGGAAAACGGTGCGCAGGTGCTTGATGCGGAGGGCGGATGGGTCCGGTTCCGGCCGCGCCCCTCGGACCGCGCCGGGATCGTGCTCGACGCGACAATCGAGGCCGGGCCGGACGGGGAGGTCTGGATCACCTTCGAGCGCGATGCGCTCGCGCGGGATGAGGGGCCCGCCCAAACGCATCCGCTTGCGGCCTAGGTGCCGCCCCTGAGCGTTGCGAGCGCCGCCGCGAGGTCGAGCGCACCGTCGTAAAGCGCCCGGCCCGAAATCGCGCCGTCAAGCGCAACCCCGCAGTCACGCAGGGCGACAAGATCATCCAGCGACGACACGCCGCCCGAGGCGATGACCGGGATCGAGACGGCGCGGGCAAGATGCGCCGTCGCATCCACGTTCGGGCCCTTCATCGCCCCGTCGCGCAGGATGTCGGTATAGATGATCGCGGCCACGCCCGCATCCTCGAAGGACCGCGCGAGGTCGGTCGCCAGCACGTCGGTTTCCTCGGCCCAGCCCCGCGTGGCAACGCGGCCCTCGCGCGCGTCGATGCCGACCGCGATCCGCCCGGGAAACGCACGGGCCGCCTCGCGCACGAGATCCGGTTTCTCGACCGCGACCGTGCCGAGGATCACCCGCGCGAGTCCCTTGGCGAGCCAGGTCTCGATCGTCTTCATGTCGCGGATGCCGCCGCCAAGCTGCGCCGGCACATCGGTGGCGGCGAGGATCGCCTCGACCGAGGCGGCATTCACCGGCTCGCCGGCGAAGGCCCCGTTCAGATCGACGAGGTGGAGCCATTCGCAACCCGCCTCGACAAAGTTGCGCGCCTGTGCGGCCGGATC
The DNA here is from genome assembly GCF_900156525.1 of Pontibaca methylaminivorans. NCBI lineage: Bacteria > Pseudomonadati > Pseudomonadota > Alphaproteobacteria > Rhodobacterales > Roseobacteraceae > Pontibaca > Pontibaca methylaminivorans. The sequence goes on along the minus strand of NZ_FTPS01000001.1, from coordinate 1,140,666 downwards.
GTCGTTGAAGACGGTCACGCGCTCCATTTCGCCCTGCACGAGGCGCACCGCCTGTCCGTCCTTGAGGTCGATCGCGGGATAAAGGATCATCCGCAGGCCCTTTCACTTGCTGGCCGGAAGAAAGGGCGCGTCAGAGCGCGCCCTTGGTCGATGGCACCGCGTCCGACCGGCGCGGGTCGGGTTCTACCGCCACCCGCAGCGCCCGCGCCACCGCCTTGAACGTGGCCTCGGCGATGTGGTGCGAGTTGATCCCGTCGAGCGCCGTGACATGCAGCGTGATGCCGCCATGGGTCGCGAATGCCTGAAAGAATTCGCGCACGAGTTCGCTGTCGAAGGTGCCGATCCGGGATGCGGGCAGATCGACGTTCCAGACCAGATAGGGCCGCCCGGAAAGATCGAGCGCCGCGCGCACCAGTGCGTCATCCATCGGCAGCAGGCACGAGCCGTAACGGTTGATGCCGCGCTTGTCGTCAAGCGCCGCCCGCAGCGCCTGGCCGAGCGCGATCCCGGTATCCTCGACCGTGTGGTGATCGTCGATATGCAGGTCGCCCTTGGCGCGCACCGTCATGTCGATCAGCGAATGGCGCGCAAGCTGGTCGAGCATGTGGTCGAAAAAACCGACACCGGTCGCGTTGTCATAGGTGCCGCTGCCGTCGAGGTCGATCTCGACGCTGATTTCGGTCTCGGCGGTCTTGCGGCTGATCCGGCCCTTGCGCATGGCGCGCCCTCCTTCGCGGTTTGCGCCTGCTTACAGCAGGGGGGCGGCGCTTTCCAGTCGGCACGTTCCGCCATGTCGCCGCGGGTGCGGCAGTTCCGGCAGGGGCAGGTCCGGCAGGGATTGCAAGGGCGCGCCGCCCGTGTCAGCCTGCGCCCGGTCCCGACGCTTACGGAGCATTCCATGACAACCTGCGTCTTCGTCCAGATCCGCTGCAAGCCCGGCACCACCTACAAGGTGGCCGAGGACATCGCCCTGCGCGAAATCCATTCCGAGCTTTATTCCACGAGCGGAAACTATGACCTGCTGATGAAGCTCTACGTTCCCCCGAACGAAGACATCGGCAAGTATATCAACGATCACCTGCTGACGATCGAGGATATCGAGCGCACCGTGACCACCATCACCTTCAACGCCTTCTGAGAACCCGGCAGGCCGGGCGCCGGACCGGCGGACAGGGTGCTTGCAGCAGGGTGGTTGAGGCTCTATAGGGCGATTTTCATGCGTTCCAGGGGCCGGGATTCGCCATGCAGACGCCGTTCTACCTTATCGACAAATCCCGCCTGCTGCCCAATCTGGAAAAGATCGCGTGGCTGCGGGACCAGTCGGGCGCACGCGCGCTGCTGGCGCTCAAGTGTTTCGCCACCTGGTCGGTGTTCGATTTCATGGCGCAGTACATGGACGGCACCACGTCGAGTTCGCTCTTTGAGGTAAAGCTCGGGCGCGAGCATTTTCCGGGCGAAACCCACGCCTATTCGGTTGCCTGGGCCGATCACGAGATCGACGAGGCGCTGGCGAACAGCGACAAGATCATCTTCAACTCCGCCAGCCAGCTCGACCGCTTCGACGCCGCGAGCCGCGGCCATATCCGCGGCCTGCGGGTCAATCCCGGCGTTTCGAGCAGCGATTTCGATCTGGCCGACCCGGCGCGCCCCTTCAGCCGGCTGGGCGAGCACGACCCGAAGGTGATCGAGCGGAACCGCGACCGCATCAGCGGGCTCATGTTCCACAACAACTGCGAGAACGCGGATTTCGACCGGTTCGATGCCATGCTGTCGAGGATCGAGGCCCGGTTCGGCCATGTCATCAAGGGCATGGAGTGGATCAGTCTGGGTGGGGGCATCCATTTCACCGGCGAGGGCTATCCGATCGAGCGCCTTGCCGAGCGCCTGCGGCGCTTTGCCGGCGAATATGGCGCGCAGGTCTATCTGGAGCCCGGCGAGGCCGCGATCACCAATTCGACGACGCTCGAGGTCACCGTTCTCGACACGCTTTACAACGGGCGCAACCTTGCCGTGGTCGATGCCTCGATCGAGGCGCATATGCTCGACCTGCTGATCTATCGGGAATCGGCGAAGATGCGCCCCGATGAGGGCCCCGAGGAATGGATGATCTGCGGCAAGTCCTGCCTGGCCGGGGACGTGTTCGGCACCTTCCGCTTTCCGGCGCCGCTGCGGGTCGGAGACCGGCTTTCGGTCGAGGACGCGGCCGGATACACCATGGTCAAGAAAAACTGGTTCAACGGGGTTGCGATGCCGGCGATCGTGCTGCGCGAGCTCGATGGAACCCTGCACAGCGTGCGCGATTTCACCTATGCGGATTTTGCCGCTGCTCTCTCGTGATGCAACCTTCAGGGACAAGGGGGTTACTTGATTGAAACGCAATGTTCTCATCATCGGCGCGGGCGGTGTCGCGCAGGTCGTGGCGCATAAATGCGCCCAGAACAACGATGTTCTGGGCGACATCCATATCGCCAGCCGGACGCTTTTCAAATGCGAGGCGATCCTTGATTCGGTGCGCGAGAAATCCGCGCTGAAACTCGCGGACGGGGTGCTGCAGGCGCATCGGATCGACGCCATGGACAGCGCGGCGGTGGCGCGGCTGATCCGCGACACCGGCGCGGGAATCGTGATCAATGTCGGCTCGCCCTTCGTCAACATGACGGTGCTCGATGCCTGTATCGAGACCGGCGCGGCCTATATCGACACGGCGATCCATGAAGAACCCGACAAGATCTGCGAAACGCCCCCCTGGTATGCGAACCACGAATGGAAGAAACGCGACATCTGCGCCGAGCGTGGCGTGACCGCGATCCTTGGCGCCGGGTTCGATCCGGGCGTGGTGAACGCCTTTGCCCGCTTTGCCGTCGATGAATTCATGGACGAGGTGAAAAGCATCGACATCGTCGACGTGAACGCCGGCAGCCACGGCCACTATTTCGCGACCAACTTCGACCCGGAGATCAACTTTCGCGAATTCACCGGCACCGTCTACACCTGGCAGGGCGGCAAGTGGCAGGAAAACAGGATGTTCGAGGTCGGGCGCGACTGGGATCTGCCGGTCGTCGGCACACGGCGCGCCTATCTCTGCGGCCATGACGAGATTCACAGTCTCGCGGCGCGCTATCCCGATGCCGATGTGCGTTTCTGGATGGGCTTCGGCGATCACTACATCAACGTGTTCACCGTCCTGAACAACCTTGGCCTGCTGTCGGAGCATCCCGTGACCACCGCCGAGGGGCTCGAGGTGGTGCCGCTCAAGGTGGTCAAGGCGGTTCTGCCCGACCCGGCGAGCCTTGCGCCCGGCTATACCGGCAAGACCTGTATCGGTGATCTGGTCAAGGGCGTGAAGGATGGCCGGGAGGTCGAGGTCTTTGTCTATAACGTCGCCGACCACGAGGAAGCCTATGCCGAGATCGGCAGCCAGGGGATTTCCTTTACCGCCGGGGTTCCGGCCGTGGCCGCGGCCCTGCTGATCGCCGAGGGGCCATGGGACGCGAAGGAAATGAAGAACGTCGAGGATCTTGATCCCAAGCCGTTCTTCACCGTGCTTGACCGGATCGGACTGCCGACACGGGTGCGCGACGAACAGGGCGACCGCGCCTGGAACGAATGAGCGGCCGGCGGGGCGGTGATGTTTTCCGTCCCGCCGCTTGCCGCCTCGGGAACCGGGTGCGCGGCCCATGGTCGCGTTCCGGTCAATGAGGAGCTTCATGACCAACCCCGAAAGTCGGAAACAGGAAGGCACTGCCTGGCTGATCATTCTCGGCATCAGCATGTGTCACATGCTGAACGACGTGATCCAGTCGCTTCTGCAGGCGATCTATCCGTTGCTGCGCGACGAATTCGCGCTGGAGTTCTGGCAGATCGGGCTCATGACCTTTGCCTTTCGCTTCACCGCATCGCTGCTGCAGCCGCTGATCGGGCTTGCGACCGACCGCCGGCCCTTTCCCTATTCGCTTCCGATCGGAATGGGATCGACCATGGTCGGGCTGATCCTGCTGGCCAGCGCGCATCATTATTCCCTGTTGCTGGCGGGGGCGGCGCTGATCGGGCTCGGCTCTTCCGTGTTCCACCCCGAAGCCTCGCGCGTGGCGCGGCTTGCCTCGGGCGGGCGGTTCGGGATGGCGCAGTCGCTGTTCCAGGTCGGCGGCAATTTCGGCACCTCGGTCGGGCCGCTGCTCGCGGCCTTCATCGTCGTGCCTTTTGGTCGCGGCAGCATCGTCTGGTTCTCGATCGCGGCGCTGCTCGGCATCATGATCCTGTCGCGTGTCAGCCACTGGTATGCCCGGCTCCAGCGCCGGCAGGCGGCCACCCGCACGCGGCCCACGATCCAGCTCTCGCGGCGGCGGGTGGTCTGGGCGCTGGTGATCCTGACGCTGCTCGTCTTTACCAAGAACATCTATATCGCCAGCATGGAGAGCTATTACATCTTCTTCCTGATCGAGCGGTTCGACCTTTCGACCCAGGCGGCGCAGTTGATGATGTTCCTGTATCTCGGGGCGATGGCGCTGGGCGTTGCGATCGGCGGCATGATCGGCGACCGGGTCGGATCGCTCACGGTAATCTGGGTGTCGATCCTCGGCGTGCTGCCGTTCACGCTCATGCTGCCCTATGCCAACCTGTTCTGGACCGGGGCGCTGTCGATCATGATCGGGGTGATCCTGGCCTCGGCCTTTCCGGCCATCGTGGTCTTTGCGCAGGAACTGGTCCCCGGCCGGGTCGGCATGGTGGCGGGCATGTTCTTCGGCCTCGCCTTCGGCATGGCGGGAATCGCCGCGGCGGTGCTCGGGGTGATTGCCGACCGCCGGGGGATAGATTTCGTCTATCACCTCTGTTCGTTCCTGCCGCTGCTCGGCCTGCTGACCATATTCCTGCCCCGGCAGCGGGAACTCGTGCCCGAAGTCTAGGGCGCCCTGCCGGCCTGGCGCGGAGGCGCCATGATCTTGCGCCTTCCGGTTTTGCGGGTCTATGACTGCCCGCGACCGGCCCGCTGCAGGCGGGGCCCGAATTCATGACAGGAACCGCCATGAAGACCACGGAACACGATGCCGAACCGCGCCTGACCTCGCTGTCCCGCGGCGGCGGCTGCGGCTGCAAGATTGCGCCGGCGGTGCTGTCCGAGATCCTGCGCAATACCGCCGCCATGCCCGTTCCCGAAGACCTGCTGGTCGGGCTCGAAACCTCGGACGATGCCGCGGTCTATCGGCTGAACAGCGAACAGGCGCTGATCGCCACTACCGATTTCTTCATGCCGGTCGTGGATGATCCTTTCGATTTCGGCCGTATCGCGGCGGCAAATGCGCTTTCGGATGTCTATGCCATGGGCGGCACGCCGATCATGGCGCTGGCGCTGGTCGGCATGCCGGTGAATCGTCTTTCCACCGTCACGATCGGGCGGATCCTCGAAGGCGGGGCCACGATCTGCCGCGAAGCCGGCATCCCGGTCGTCGGTGGCCATACAATCGATTCGGTCGAAGCGATCTATGGCCTTGTCGCGCTGGGACTGGTCCACCCGGATCGCATCAAGCGCAACAGCGGCGCGCGGCCCGGGGATTGCCTCGTGCTGGGCAAGCCGCTCGGGATCGGCGTGTTCTCGGCGGCGCTGAAGAAGGGCGTGCTGAGCGAGGCGGCCTATGAAGAACTGATCGCGAGCACGACCCGCCTGAACCGGCCGGGGCCGGATCTGGCCGCGCTCGACGGGGTGAATGCGATCACCGATGTGACCGGTTTCGGGCTGGGCGGTCATGCGCTTGAAATGGCGCGGGGATCGGGCTGCGACCTGCATATCGACTGGCAGGCGGTGCCGGTTTTCGAAACTGCCCGCCCGCTTGCGGCCGAGGGTATCGTGACCGGTGCGTCGGGGCGCAACCTTGCAAGCTATGGCACGGGGGTAACGCTGCCCGACGGCTTTGCCGCGGCGGACCAGGCGCTGCTCAGCGATCCGCAGACCAGCGGCGGGCTGCTGGTCTCCTGCCGGCCCGAGGTTCTGGGCGATGTGATGGAGCTGTTCGCGCGCGCCGGATTCGCAGAGGCGGCCCCGGTCGGAACCGTCCGCGAAAGCAGCGGCGCGCCGGGCGTTTCGGTGGTGTGACCACCGGCCGGCAAGCGGGCGTCCTTCCGCGGCCGGCCGCGAAAATCGCTCTTGTCAGCCTCCGCTCGTGGGGCTATCCCACGCCTCGTGTCGGAGTGTAGCTCAGCCTGGTAGAGCACTGTCTTCGGGAGGCAGGGGCCGGAGGTTCGAATCCTCTCACTCCGACCAGATCGGCCATTGTCGCCAGTCAGGCATTTGCCGTTCGGGTCACGACATGCCGGGTGCCGCGGCATTTCCCCGCCGCCAGAGGGCAACGTCTTACCAGCATCCGCCGCGCGAGGCCCTGCCACGCGGCAAGTGGCCCGGCCACGCGATGCGAACAGCAGCGATAGCGGTTGATTTCTTCCTGCCGGTAGGGTTTACGCACCTTCGATAACGTCTGGACCCGGTGAAAGCCCGGGTGGCTCTTCCGGCCGCTGATCCGCCGGATAACCCTTAAGACAAGCCCAAACTGCAATGCCGGATCGTCTCGGAAGAGGCATTCGACATAGGGTATTGGACTGTTCACATGATTTCAGTTTCCGATTACCGACAGCAATGGTTCGGTAACATTCGCGGCGATATCCTTGCAGGTATCGTCGTGGCGCTGGCCCTGATTCCCGAAGCCATCGCCTTCTCCATCATCGCCGGCGTGGACCCCAAGGTGGGTCTTTACGCCTCCTTTTCCATTGCGGTGCTGATCGCCTTTACTGGCGGGCGCCCGGGTATGATCTCGGCCGCAACGGCAGCCACCGCCGTGCTGATGGTCACGCTCGTGAAGGATTACGGGCTTCAGTATCTGCTGGCAGCCACCGTTCTGGCGGGACTGTTGCAGATCGGGGCCGGTCTTCTGAAGCTCGGACGGTTCATGCGTTACGTGTCCAAATCCGTCATGACGGGTTTCGTGAACGCGCTCGCCATCCTGATCTTCATGGCGCAACTGCCCGAACTGAATCCCGGCAATCCCGGAGTCACATGGCTTACCTACGCGTTGGTGGCCGCGGGGCTGGCCATCATCTATCTGTTCCCGCGCATCACCACCGCGGTGCCCTCGCCGCTGGTCACGATCGTCGTGCTGACGGCGCTGGTGGTCGCTCTGGGCTGGGACGTGCGGACCGTGGGCGATATGGGCGCGCTGCCCGATACGCTGCCTGTCTTTCTCATCCCGGATATTCCGCTGACGTTTGAAACGCTGCTGATCATCTTTCCCTATTCCCTCGGGGTTGCCGTCGTGGGGCTGCTGGAAAGCCTGATGACACAGAACATCGTGGACGACCTGACCGACACCCGGTCCGACCGGAACCAGGAGTGCATCGGTCAAGGCATTGCAAACACCTGCACCGGGTTCATCGGCGGCATGGCAGGCTGCGCCATGATCGGCCAGTCGATCATCAACGTGAAATCCGGGGGGCGGGGCCGGCTTTCGGTCTTTACAGCCGGCGTCGTGCTCCTGACCCTCGTCGTGGGGCTGGGTGATCTTGTCGCCCGCATCCCGATGCCGGCGCTGGTTGCCGTCATGATCATGGTTTCCATCGGGACGTTCTCCTGGTCCTCGATCAAGGCCCTCAAAGTCCATCCGCGTTCGTCCTCTATCGTGATGATCGCGACGGTTGTTACAGTGGTCTACACGCACAACCTTGCCATTGGCGTTCTGGTCGGCGTGCTGCTGTCAGGGATCTTCTTTGCAGGGAAGATTGCGCAACTGTTCCGCATGTCCTCGACGCTTTCGGATGACGGGCGCGAGCGGACATATGTGCTTGAAGGGCAGCTTTTCTACGGCTCGGCCGAGGATTTTGCGAATGCCTTCGACTTCAGCGAGGTTCTGGATCGCGTCACCATCGACGTGAGCCGCGCGCATATCTGGGATATCAGTTCTGTTCAGGCGCTGGACATGGCAATTCTGAAGTTCCGCCGCGAAGGTGTCGAAGTCCAGGTGATCGGCATGAACGAGGCGTCTGAAACGCTCGTCGACAAGCTTGCCATTCATGACAGGCCCGGTGCGCTCGACGGGTTGGCGGGGCCTTGAGGGAGGACCATCATGTGCAGGATACTGGCATTGCTGGACGGCTCGGCCTATTCCAGGAGTGTCTGCCGGCATACGGCATGGATCGCGCGCAGGCTCAACGCCGGCGTGGAGGCCATGCATGTTCTGGGCCGCCGCGAAGGCGCGGTTACGGCGGATTTTTCGGGTGCGCTGGGTCTGGGCGCCAGAACCGCACTTCTGGAAGAGCTTTCCGCGCTGGACGAACAGCGCGCAAAGCTTGCCCAGGCGAAGGGCCATGCCATTCTGGAAGATGCAAAAGCGATCCTCGAGCAAGACGGGATTCCAGATGTGACTCTACGTCTCAAGAAGGGTGATCTTCTGGAAGCGGTTCGCGAGCTTGAAGACGAAAGTCGTGCAATCATCATCGGCAAGCGCGGGGAAGGGGCCGATTTCGCCTCGGGTCACCTGGGGTCGAACCTTGAACGGATCGTGCGCAGCTCCAGGGTGCCGGTATTCGTGGCATCGCGGGAATTCCGCCCAATTTCGAAGGTTCTCGTGGCCTATGATGGCAGCGCAAGCGCCAAGGTCGCAATCGAGCGCATGGCGGCCAGCCCTGTTTTCGCGGATCTCGATGTCTGCGTGCTCACTGCGGCGCAGGACAGTACGCATGCGCGAAAAGTGGCAGGTGAAGCGGTCGCGACGCTTCATGCGGCCGGTATCACGGCGTCCTCTCGCATCGCGACGGGTGAAGTCGAAGACGCCCTGAACAAGCTGGTTTCCGAAGAGGGGTTCGACCTTCTGGTGATGGGCGCCTATGGCCATGGCAGGATCAGGAGCCTCATTATCGGCTCCACGACCACGGCGATGATCAGGTCGGTGAAAATACCGGTTCTGCTGTATAGATGAAACCGAGATGCGGCCGGCTGCGGCCGCGTGAATTTCCCTAACGACGCGACAGGCGGCGAAAGCCCAATCCGGACTTTCGCTTTCGTCCTACATGCCAATGATCCGCCGTTCCTGCGGCGTGTAGGGATAGCTCTGGGCATTTTCGGGCGTCGGCACCGGCGCATGGCCGGCGCACCTGGCGTCGCAAGCCGATGCGCCATCGGCCGGGGGCATTGCCGGTGCCCCGGCCGACGGGTGTCGTTTATGCGGGCGCCCGGTGATTGCGGCCATCACCGGGCCGGCCAGGGCGACTACCGCGCGATGTAGGCATCGGTATCGGTGATCGTCGCATAGGCGAAGCCGAGCGCCGACATCATCGCCGCATGGACCGAGGCCGCCGGGACGGTGACGCCCTCGTGTTCCAGGTCGCGGGTGGCGCAGGCATCCTGGATCACGGTGGTCTTGTAGCCGAAATCGCTGGCGGCGCGGGTGGTGGCGTCGATGCACATATGGCTCATGGCGCCGACGACCACGACATCGCTGACGCCGTCGGCGTCCAGAATGTCCTTCAGGTCGGTCTTGAGGAAGGAGTTTGGATAATTCTTGACCACGACCGTCTCGCCCTCGTGCGGGGCCACGACCGGGTTGATCGCGATACCGTCGGAATCGGGGGCGAAGAAGGGCGCATCAGGGCTGGGAAAGATATGCTGGACATGGATCACCCGGTCGCCCTTTTTGCGGGCGGCTTCGATCACCCGGGCGGCGTTCGCGGCGGCCTTGTCGATGCCGACAAGTTCATATTTTCCGCCGGGGAAGTAATCGTTCTGGAGATCGACGACCACGATGGCGCGTTTGCTCATGGCTTGCCCTTTCTTTGGCTGCTCAGATTGCGTTGACTGGACAATATGCAGGGCAACACCCTATGCCCATTGGCGGTATCGACATAATCGAGGGCAATAGTGACAAATGGCCGTTAAGGCAGAGGTCGGGATCCTGATCTATCCCGGGGTGCAGATGTCCGCGGTCCTCGCGATGACAGACCTTTTCATCGTCTCCAACCGGTTTTCGGCCCCGCGGATCGCGCAGGGGCAGGACCGGATCGCCGTCAGCCACTGGCGCATCGAGACCGAGGACGGCCCGCCGCGCCGTGTCCACGAGACCCATCCCCCCACGCAAACCGGGCCCGATGTCCTGATCCTGCCGCCCAGCCTCGATTCACCCGCCACAGCCGCGATCGCGGCGCCCTATCTCGACTGGTTGCGCGATCGTCATGCCGCCGGCACCATCCTGGCCTCGGTCTGTGCCGGTGCGTTCCTGCTGGGGGAAACCGGCCTGCTGGACGGGCGGCCAACGACAACGCACTGGTTCCTGGAAGACCAGTTCCGCGCCCGTTTTCCCCATGTGCCGGTCGATGTGGACCGGTTGCTGATCGACGGCGGGCAGATCCTGACCGCGGGCGGCGTCATGTCCTGGACCGATCTCTGCCTGCGCCTGGTCGAGCGGCTGCGAGGGGCCGAGGTGATGACCCAGACCGCCCGCTTCCTGCTGGTCGATCCGCCGGGGCGGGAACAGCGCTATTACCGTATCTTTTCGCCCCGGACGGGGCATGGCGATGCTGCCGTGCTCGCGGTGCAGCGCTGGCTGCAGGACACCGAGGCCCGGGACATTTCGCTGGAAAGGCTGGCGGCGAAGGCGGGGCTGGAGCGGCGCACCTTCCTGCGCCGCTTCCGCGCGGCGACGGGCATGACGACCTCGGAATACGGGCAGCGGCTGCGCGTCGGCCGGGCCTGCGAACTGTTGCAGTTCAGCGCCAAGACGGTCGAACAGATCGCCTGGGAGGTCGGCTATGCCGATCCGGGCGCGTTCCGCAAGATCTTTGCCCGTTTCATCGGGCTGACCCCGGGAGAATATCGCCGGCGCTTCGGCCACGCCAGCTAGCGCGGGCAGGGCGCGGTCGTTCATGTCCCGCGGGAACGGTGAGAGCAGCTTTCATGCCGGCGGCTGCACGTGATCCGCCCCGGAGCGGTTCGCCAGTTCCGGGGTGTTTGCCGCTTTTCCTAGAACCGCAGGATCCGGCTTTGCGTCACCAGCAGGTCGAGCGGCTGATCCGTCGGTTCGAGCGGGATCGAGCCCGCCTGCTGCTCGTCATAGGCGAATCCGATGGCAATGGTGCGGCGGCGCGAGCGCAAAAGCTCGAGTGTGCGGTCATAGAAGCCGCCGCCATAGCCAAGCCGCCCGCCGCGCGCGTCAAAAGCCACAAGCGGCACGATCACGACTTCGGGCTCGAAATATTCGGGATCGGCCGGGACCATTGCCCCGAAGGTGCCCTTGACGAGCTCCGTCTCCGGCGTCCAGCGGGCGAACTTCAGTGGCTGCGCCGGCCCGGGGATCACCGGCACCCCGACCGGACCATAAGCGGCGGCCTCGCTCATGGCGGGCAGCGGGTCGATCTCGCTGCGAATCGCGAGATAGCCCGAAAGCGGCAGGCCGCGGTATTCGGCGAGCGTCGAGGCAAGCAGCCGCGATGCGTCCGGTTCGGAGCGGGCGTGGGCCTCGGCCCGTCGGGCATGGGCCGCCTTGCGCGCCGCTGCCTTTTCCGTGTCGATGTCGTGATCACTCATGATGCGGTGTATAACAGCCCCGCATGCCCGGTGAAAGCGGCGTTCCGCCGGCTGCGTCAGTCGCCCGCCCGCAGCAGGTCGAGCGCCGCCGCATGGAGCCGCGGATTGGCCGCCGCAAGCACCTGTCCTCCGCCCCATGCCGGCGCGCCCGCCCAGTCGGTCACGATCCCGCCGGCGGCCTCGATCAGGGCGATCGGGGCCTGGATGTCATAGGCGTTGAGCCCGGCCTCGATCACGAGGTCGATATGGCCGGCGGCGAGCAGCGCATAGGCATAGCAATCCATGCCGAAGCGGGTCAGCATCACCCGCGCGCTCACGCGGTCGAACGCGGCGCGCTCATCCGCGGTGCCGATGCCCGGGAAGGTCGAGAACAGGATCGCGCGGTCAAGAGCCGCCGTGGAGCGGGTGACAAGCCGGCGCTCCTCGCGCGGGGCCTGCAACTGTGCAACGCCATCGGTGGCGATGAAGCGCTCGCCGGTATAGGGCTGGTCGATGATGCCGAGTTCCGGCCGGCCGCTACTGGCCCCCAGCGCGATCAGCACGCCCCAGGTGGTCGCTCCGCTCAGGAAGGCGCGGGTGCCGTCGATCGGGTCCAGCACCCATTCCCGGCCGCTGGTGCCGGGGATGCGGCCGAATTCCTCGCCCCAGATGCCATCGTCCGGCCGGTGGCGGGCCAGCATCTCGCGCATCGCGGTTTCGGCCGCGCGATCCGCTGCCGTCACCGGATCGAAGCCGCTGGCACCGGGCGCGGCAAGCTTGTTCACCGCCGACAGCTCCGGCTGCCGGAAATGCGGCAGGATCGCATCCCCCGCGGCATCGGCGAGCCGGTGGGCCAGCTCGACGTCGGAAAGGGTGCGGTCATGGGCGGCGGGGTCTGAAAGCTGGTTCGTCATGGTCCGCCATGTGCCAACTTGCGTCGCCTTGCGCAAGCCGGCACGGCGGACCGGGCCGCGGCCGGTCAGGCGGCGTCGTCGCTCAGAACCCGCGCCAGGTCGAACAGGCGGCGGCGCTGGTGTTCGGGGATCGAGTAATAGGAGCGCACGAGGTCGAGCGCCTCCTTGTCGCCGATCAGGTCGTCGGGAACATCGCTCTTGCGGGCGCCCTGGCCGGTCTCTTTCAACCCCTCGAAGAAAAAGCTGACCGGGACTTCAAGCGCATCGGCGATGTCCCACAGACGCGAGGCGCTGATGCGGTTCGCGCCGGTCTCGTATTTCTGGATCTGCTGGAACTTGATCCCGACCTGTTCGGCGAGTTGCTGCTGCGTCATGCCGATCAGCCAGCGGCGATGTCGCACGCGTTTGCCAACATGCACATCTACGGGGTGGCTCATGTGGTGCACTCCTCTCTTGTCCGATATGTTCCCGCACCGCTGCGGCCGGCCGGACATCTGCTGCCCGCCCCGCATCGCGCCGGAACTGCACGCATCCGCGTATTCTGGTCACCTGATTATGACTATCCGGCTCCGTTAACTATTTATCAATGTAGTTGTCCGGGGTCGGCTGAATGTTGCCGCAGGTTGTGCGGAGTGCCGCTTGTCGCCCGGTGGCAGACATGGTGAACCTGCGGTCATGCCGGCAAAAGGGCGCCCGCATCGCGACCGCGAAACCTGCGGCTTTCCCTGCCGGACAGGTTCGCGTAAGTAGCCAGCCGTGAAAGGAAACATCATGCGAGCATATCAGGTCACGGCCCCGGGTGCAGAGCCGGAACTGCGCGACGTGACATTGGCGCCACCCGGCCGCGGAGAGATCGAAATCGACATTCGCGCCTGCGGGCTGAATTTTGCCGATCTGCTGATGGTAAAGGGAAACTATCAGGATACGCCCGAGCCGCCCTTCACGCTCGGGCTCGAATCGGCGGGAACGGTTCGCGCGCTGGGCGAGGGTGTCGAGGGATTCGCGCCGGGCGATCGCGTGATGATCTATGGCGGGCAGGGTGGTCTGGCCACGCGCGGCGTGTTCGAGGCCGCGCGGGCGATCCCCATTCCCGAGGTCATGAGCTTCGAACATGCCGCCGCCTTCCAGATCGCCTACGGCACGAGCCACCTGGCCCTGGATTACCGTGCGCGCCTGCAGCCGGGCGAAACGCTGCTGGTGACCGGGGCCGCCGGCGGGGTCGGGCTCACGGCGGTGGAGATCGGCAAGCTCATGGGGGCGCGGGTGATCGCCCATGCGCGCGGCGCGGACAAGCTCGAGGTCGCCCGCAGGGCCGGCGCCGATCACCTGATCGAGGCCGACAGCGGCGATCTGCGCCGGCAACTTCTCGATCTCGGCGGGGTCGATGTGGTCTATGACGCGGTCGGGGGCGAGGTGTTCAAGGCGGCCTTCCGGGCCTGCCGCCCCGAAGGACGCATCCTGCCGATCGGATTTGCCAGCGGCGAGGTGCCGCAGATCCCGGCCAATCACCTTCTTGTGAAGAACCTGACGGTGATGGGGCTCTACATCGGCGGTCTGCTCAAGGCGCGGCCCGAGGTGCTGCGCGCGAGCATGGAGCGGCTGCTCGACTGGTACGAGGCGGGCCGCCTCCGGCCCCATGTGAGCCATGTCCTGCCGCTCGATCGCGCGGCCGAGGGGCTGGAACTCCTGCGCAGCCGCACCGCGACCGGAAAGGTTGTGATCTGCCCCTGAACCGGTCGGGATCGCCATCCGGGACGCGGTCCGGGCACATGACCGCGCGCCAGCACCCCGAGTCCCCGGGGCCATCTTCTGGCCGGAAATATCCCGGGGAGCGCGAGGGGCAGCGCCCCTCGTCCCCGCCGTCAAGACCGGCCCGCCCCGGCAGGTTTCCCCCGCAGGTTCAGAGCGCCGCGCCCGGATCCGCGATCACACCCGGACGGCCCCGGCCGGGACATCTTGTCGCATCCATCGGGGGACACTCACGAAAATATGCCGCAAACAGCGGAATTCCGCCTTGAACTGAGCCCTTTCCTCTCCGATATTCACTGCAAAGCCAGCGGCGGCAGGATCCGCCCCCGCATTGCCAGCATGGAGAAACGACATATGGCCAGATTCGACACACTCCGGAATGCCACCCATGGAGCGGTGGGGGCGCGCAGTGCCGCAATTGATGCGGGGCTGCGCGCGCACATGAACAAGGTCTACGCGACCATGTCGGTCGGCACGCTGCTGACCTTCCTGGTTGCATGGGCCGTGGGGACCTCGCCCGAGCTTCTCTCCATCTTCCGCGATCCGGTCACGCTGCGGCCGAACATCCTTGGCTGGATCGTCATGTTCGCGCCGCTCATCATGGTGTTTGCCTTCGGTGCCGCGCTGAACCGCCTGTCGGCCGCCGGGGCGCAGTTGTTCTTCTACGTCTTCGCCGCGGTCATGGGCCTGTCGATGGCGTGGATCTTCGTGGCCTTCACCGGGCTTTCGATTGCCAACGTGTTCCTCATCACCTCGATCGCCTTCGCCGGGCTGTCGCTGGTCGGCTACACGACCAAGAAGGATCTTTCCGGCATGGGCACCTTCCTGGTCATGGGGGTGATCGGGCTGGTCGTGGCGATGCTGGTGAACCTGTTCCTGCAGTCGCCGGCGATCATGTTCGCCGTGTCGATCCTCGGCGTGCTGATCTTCGCCGGGCTCACCGCCTATGACACGCAGCGGATCAAGACCGAGTATATCGCCCATGCCCAGGCCGCCGATCAGGAATGGCTCGGCAAGGCCGCGATCATGGGCGCGCTGAGCCTCTATCTCGACTTCATCAACATGTTCATGTTCCTGCTGCAGCTTTTCGGCAACCGCGAATAAGCGCCGGGCCCGCCGGGCCGGGCAGCCCCGGCTGTGAAATTCCCCGCCAGCCGACTTCGGCCGGCGGGTTTTTCATGATTCGGGCTTCAGTGGTTCATCAGGCTTCAGTTGTCTGGCTGGCGCGGTAGCTGTCCGGTGGCGCGATCGCAGGCGTCGGCCACGTCGTTCAGGGCCGCTTCGAGATCGAGGCGCAGGGCCTCGATCTGTTCCGGGCCCGCCTTGCGCGGCACCGCCTGTTCCCACTCGCGGCAGAGCATGACACCCCGCGTCCAGGGCAGGGGCAGGATGGTGCGGTCCCAGGTGGGCAGCCGGATCGCCCGATGCGCGGAATACGAGACGCAGAAGATCCGGCAGCCCGAGGTGCGCGCCCACATCAGGGGGATCGCCGAGGCCTTGCGTGCCGGACCGTTCGGCCCGTCGATGGCGATGCCGATCGACTTGCCTTCGTGGATCTTGCGCAGCACCGCGCGCGACAGGGTGACGTGACGCTTGTCGAGCGACATCGGCACGGTGTCGAAGCCGAAGCGGGCCAGCACCTGCCCGACCAGCCGCCCGGCCCGCGCCGCCGAGGTGAGCGTGCAGAGCGGCCCCCTGGAAAGGTCGAACATGTAGGGCGCCATCGCCAGGTTCTGGTGCCAGAGAACCATGATGACCGGCTCGCCGCTGCCCAGCAGTTCGTGCAGCGGCCCGAACCCCGTGCGCTCCCATCGGGTGGTGCCGCCGCTCAGGCGGATCCAGCCGGCGACGAGCCCCTCGACCGACCGGTTGAACCAGGCGCTGTTCGCAATCTTCTTTCGCAGGCTCACGCGATGATCCTCGTTCCTGACCGGTTGTTGCGGGGGCCTCTCATACCGCAAACCGGCGGCGGCGCAATGTTTCCCTGCGCTGCGGGCCCTGCCTGCGGGGGCGGACCAGGCGGCTGCGCGGGGGAGATTCCGCTTGAGTATCGCGCGCCGCTCCAATAGGAGAGAGCGCGTCGCAGGGGTTTAGCTCAGTTGGTAGAGCGCCGGTCTCCAAAACCGAAGGTCGTGGGTTCGAGTCCCTCAACCCCTGCCAGAACATGACGCAATAACATGACGCAATGCCGGATCAGCCGGCGGCGCCGTCACGGGCCAGGGCAGGCGATGGCGTTCCAGGTCGTGGAAGCGGCTTGAAACCGGGCCGCGGGACGGCTATCCCGATGACGTCCGGCGCCGCGACCATTCGCCGGGACTGTTGCGGCCCGCATCGCCGCCCGAGACCGTTACGGCCGCAAGCCGACAAGCACCGAAAGACGAACCGCCATGGCCCTGGGAAATCCGATCCAGTTCATCCAGCAGACCCGTGCCGAGATCTCCAAGATCGTCTGGCCGACGCGGCGCGAGGTGATTCTGACCACCGTCATGGTGTTCGTCATGGCGGCGCTCGCGGCGGTGTTCTTCGCGCTGATCGACCTTGCGATCCGCAGCGGACTGCAGCTTCTGCTCGGATTCTTCAGCTAGATGTGAGGCCGCGGCCCCTTGATCTGAGCAGGCGGGCAGGTTAGGGCAGGACAACAGCCAGATGCGGGCGTGTGGTGATTCGTGCCGCGCGCCGCTTTTCATTCAGGCGATGATGGCTTTTGCCCGCTGTGGCAAGAAAGACAAACGGCGTCAGATCACGGGGCCGAGCTGGACAAGGGGCGACAGGGATCATGGCGAAACGGTGGTATTCGGTCAGCGTTCTCTCGAACTTCGAGAAGAAGGTTGCGGAGCAGATCCGCGCCTCGGCGGCCGAACGCGGCCTGTCCGACCAGATCGAAGAGGTTCTCGTGCCCTCGGAAGAGGTGATCGAGGTGCGCCGCGGCAAGAAGGTCAAGGCGGAGCGCCGCTTCATGCCGGGATATGTGCTCGTGCGGATGGAGATGTCCGACGAGGGTTATCACCTGATCAACTCGATCAACCGCGTGACCGGGTTTCTCGGCCCCCAGGGGCGCCCGATGCCGATGCGCGATGCCGAGGTGAACCATATCCTGAACCGCGTTCAGGAGGGCGAGGAAGCCCCGCGCACGCTGATCCATTTCGAAGTTGGCGAAAAGGTCAAGGTGAACGACGGGCCGTTCGAGGATTTCGATGGCCTGGTCGAGGACGTGGACGAGGAAAACCAGCGGCTCAAGGTTGCCGTGACCATCTTCGGCCGGGAAACGCCGGTCGAGCTGGAATTCACCCAGGTCACCAAACAGGCCTGAGGCGAAGCAGGCGGGGGCGGATCCCGCAAGGTGCCTTCGGGTGCCGATCATTCGTGGGAGGCCGGCGGCACGCGTGCCGCTTGCCGCACCACGCGACATCAGCCACCGGATCGCGTTCCGGGGGCGGGGGCGGAGCAGGCTCCGCCGGTGAGAAGAAAGAGGAGACGGCCCCATGGCCAAGAAGATCGTCGGCTCGCTGAAGCTGCAGGTTCCTGCAGGGCAAGCCAACCCGAGCCCGCCCGTCGGCCCTGCCCTGGGTCAGCGCGGGATCAACATCATGGAATTCTGCAAGGCGTTCAACGCCCGCACCGCCGACATGGAGCCGGGCGCGCCCTGTCCGACCGTGATCACCTACTATCAGGACAAGTCCTTCACCATGGACATCAAGACGCCGCCGGCGGCGTATTTCCTGAAGAAGGCGGCCAAGCTCAAGTCGGGCGGCAAGACCCCCGGGCGCGGCACCGCAGGCAGCGTCACCGTCGCGCAGGTGCGCGAGATCGCCGAGGCGAAAATGCAGGATCTGAGCGCCAACGACATCGAGGGCGCAATGAAGATCATCCTTGGCTCGGCCAGGTCCATGGGCATCGAGGTGAAGTAAGATGGCACGAGTTGGAAAACGTATCCGCACGGCCCGCGAATCCTTCGCCGGCAAGGAAAACCTTTCGGTCGAGGAGGCGATCGCCCTGATCAAGGGGGCCGCCAGCGCCAAGTTCGACGAAACCGTCGAGATCGCGATGAACCTCGGCGTCGATCCGCGCTATGCCGACCAGATGGTGCGCGGCGTGGTCGGGCTGCCCAACGGCACCGGCAAGGACGTGCGCGTCGCCGTCTTTGCCCGTGGCCCCAAGGCCGACGAGGCGAAAGAGGCCGGGGCCGATATCGTCGGCGCCGAAGACCTGATGGAGACCATCCAGGGCGGCACGATCGAGTTCGACCGCTGCATCGCCACGCCCGACATGATGCCGATCGTCGGACGGCTGGGCAAGGTGCTCGGCCCGCGCAACCTGATGCCGAACCCCAAGGTCGGCACCGTCACCATGGATGTCGCGCAGGCGGTCAAGGATGCCAAGGGCGGTCAGGTGCAGTTCAAGGTCGAAAAGGCCGGGGTGATCCATGCCGGTGTCGGCAAGGTCTCGTTCGACGCGGCCAGACTGGCCGAGAACGTGCGTGCCTTCATCGGTGCCGTTGCCCGCGCCAAGCCGACGGGCGCCAAGGGCACCTATATGAAAAAGATCGCGCTGAGCTCGACCATGGGCCCCGGCGTGACCCTGGACGTGGCCGAGGCCACCGCCGAGTGATGATCCCCGGAGGGCGGTTTCCGCCTTCCATGGGTCGCGGCCGGGATGTTCCGGCCATGAGGAATCCGCCAGCATCCGGGAAATCGCGGATGCTGGCGGTCGGCAGGGCCGGAAACGGCCCTGTCCTGTCCGAGACGGAGGGTTCGCACCGGGCGCCAGGTCGCACGGGGTGAATAATTCCTTCCCGAGATGGGAAACGAGACAAATGCCTTCGGGTGATTTTGGCTCCGGACCCTGAACCGGACCCGATGTCCCGCACTGCCGGGGCAAAACGAGAGCCGGGGGGAAACCCCCATTTTTGGAGTGAAACTGTGGATAGAGCCCAGAAAGAGAAAGTGGTCGAGGAACTCGGCCAGATCTTCGAAAGCTCTGGTGTCGTGGTGGTTGCCCACTACGTCGGTCTGACAGTTGCCGAGATGCAGGATCTGCGTGCCCGCGCACGCGAAGCAGGCGGATCCGTGCGTGTTGCCAAGAACAGGCTCGCCAAGATCGCCCTTGAGGGCAAGCCATGTGAATCGATCACATCGCTCCTTTCGGGCATGACCGTTCTTACCTATTCCGAAGACCCGGTTGCCGCCGCCAAGGTGGCCTCGGGTTTTGCCAAGGACAACAAGAAGTTCCAGATCCTTGGCGGGGCAATGGGCGAGAACGCTCTGGACCAGGCCGGAGTCGAGGCCGTGGCGAAGATGCCGTCGCGCGAAGAGCTCATCGCTCAGATCGTGTCCAGCATCGGCGCACCCGCTTCGAACATCGCCGGGGCCATTGGCGCACCTGCAAGCAACATCGCGTCCATCCTGTCCACCATCGAGGACAAGGCGGCCGCCTGAGCAACGCAAGACCGGCCGATGGTTGAAACCGCGGCACCGGGACACATATAGAGCAAACGGAAAGAGCTGATAGAATGGCTGATCTGAAAAAACTGGCAGAAGAGATCGTCGGTCTGACCCTGCTGGAAGCACAAGAGCTGAAAACCATCCTCAAGGACGAATACGGCATCGAGCCCGCTGCAGGCGGTGCGGTGGTGATGGCCGGCCCTGCCGGCGACGCCGGCGGCGCAGCCGAAGAGGAAAAGACCGAATTCGACGTCGTCCTCAAGAACGCCGGTTCGTCCAAGATCAACGTGATCAAGGAAGTCCGCGCCATCACCGGACTTGGCCTCAAGGAAGCCAAGGAACTGGTCGAGGCCGGCGGCAAGATCAAGGAAGGCGCTCCCAAGGAGGAGGCCGAAGAGATCAAGGGCAAGCTGGAAGCAGCCGGTGCCGAGGTCGAACTGGCCTGAGCCGGATATTCGTGCCCTGCGTGGCGCATGAGACAAGGGCTGGAACCGGAGCATATCCGGTTCCGGCCGAACCTGTCTGCGAAAGGGCCCCCTTGCAGGGGCGTTTTCCCAGGCGAGGTTCGCAGGATCGGGAGATCGCCGGCCGGGACGGCGATCATGAATTGATCCGAACCCGCCCTCTCGGATGGGCAGGAAGCCGAGGCCCGACGGTTTTCCTGTCCGGTGAGAAACTGAAAAGGTGACCCCTGACATGGCGCAATCCTTCCTTGGCCAGAAACGCCTTCGCAAATTCTATGGCAAGATCCGCGAAGTGCTGGAGATGCCGAACCTGATCGAGGTGCAGAAGGCCAGTTACGACCTGTTCCTGGATTCCGGCGACCAGCCCCAGCCGACCGACGGCGAAGGCATCATGGGCGTGTTCCAGTCGGTCTTTCCGATCAAGGATTTCAATGAGACCAGTGTGCTCGAATTCGTGAAATACGAGCTCGAAAAGCCGAAATACGATGTCGAGGAATGCCAGCAGCGCGACATGACCTATGCCGCGCCGCTCAAGGTCACGCTGCGCCTGATCGTCTTTGATGTCGACGAGGACACCGGGGCCAAATCGGTGAAGGACATCAAGGAGCAGGATGTCTATATGGGGGACATGCCGCTCATGACCCCGAACGGCACCTTCATCGTCAACGGCACCGAACGGGTGATCGTCAGCCAGATGCACCGCAGCCCCGGCGTGTTCTTCGACCACGACCGCGGCAAGACCCACAGCTCGGGCAAGCTTCTGTTCGCCTGCCGGATCATTCCCTATCGCGGCTCCTGGCTCGATTTCGAATTCGACCACAAGGACATCGTGCACGCACGGATCGACCGCCGGCGCAAGCTGCCGGTGACGACGCTGCTTTATGCGCTCGGGCTCGATCAGGAAGGCATCATGGATGCCTATTACGATACGGTTTCCTACCGGCTGGAAAAGAACCGCGGCTGGGTCACGCCGTTCTTTCCCGAGCGCGTGCGCAGCACCCGCCCGACCTATGACCTGGTCGATGCGGCCACCGGCGAGGTGATCGCCGAGTCCGGCAAGAAGGTCACGCCGCGCCTCGTGAAAAAGCTGCTCGACGAAGGCAAGGTGACCGATCTTCTCGTGCCCTTCGATCATATCGACGGCAAGTTCGTCGCGCGCGACATCATCAACGAGGAAACCGGCGCCATCTATGTCGAGGCGGGGGACGAGCTCACGCTGGACTATGACAAGGACGGCGAACTGACCGGCGGCACCGTCAAGGAGCTTCTGGATGCGGGCATCACGGACATTCCGGTGCTCGACATCGACAACGTGACGGTCGGCCCCTACATCCGCAACACCATGGCCGTGGACAAGAACATGAACCGGGAAACCGCGCTCATGGATATCTATCGCGTCATGCGTCCGGGCGAGCCGCCCACCGTGGAATCGGCCAGCGCCCTGTTCGAAACGCTGTTCTTCGACGCCGAACGTTACGACCTTTCCGCCGTCGGCCGGGTCAAGATGAACATGCGCCTTGACCTCGACAAGCCCGACACCCAGCGCACGCTCGACCGCGAGGATATCGTGTCCTGCATCCGCGCGCTGGTCGATCTGCGCGACGGCCGGGGCGAGATCGACGACATCGACCACCTGGGCAACCGCCGGGTGCGCTCGGTCGGCGAACTGATGGAGAACCAGTATCGGGTCGGTCTGCTGCGCATGGAGCGCGCGATCCGCGAGCGCATGTCCAGCGTCGAGATCGACACGGTGATGCCGCAGGACCTGATCAACGCCAAGCCGGCGGCGGCCGCCGTGCGCGAGTTCTTCGGCTCGAGCCAGCTTTCGCAGTTCATGGACCAGACCAACCCGCTGTCCGAGGTCACGCACAAGCGGCGGCTTTCGGCGCTGGGGCCGGGCGGGCTGACGCGCGAGCGCGCGGGGTTCGAGGTGCGCGACGTGCACCCGACCCATTACGGCCGCGTCTGCCCGATCGAGACGCCCGAAGGCCCGAACATCGGCCTGATCAACAGCCTTGCGACCTTTGCCCGGGTGAACAAGTACGGCTTCATCGAAACCCCCTATCGCGTGGTGAAGGAGGGGCAGGTGACGGACGAGGTGCATTACATCTCGGCCACCGAGGAAATGCGCCACACCATCGCCCAGGCCAACGCGACCCTGAGCGACGACGGCCGGTTCATCAACGAACTCGTGAACACCCGTCAGGCCGGGGACTATACGCTTGCGCCGGTGGACAGCGTCGATCTGATCGACGTCTCGCCCAAGCAGCTGGTGTCGGTTGCGGCGGCGCTGATCCCCTTCCTTGAAAACGACGACGCGAACCGGGCGCTGATGGGCTCGAACATGCAGCGTCAGGCGGTGCCGCTGCTGCGGGCCGAGGCGCCGCTGGTCGGCACCGGCATGGAAGAGGTCGTCGCGCGCGATTCAGGTGCCGCCATCATGGCGCGCCGCGCCGGGGTGATCGACCAGGTTGATGCGCAGCGGATCGTGATCCGCGCCACCGAGGATCTGGAGCTTGGCGATGCCGGCGTCGACATCTATCGACTGCGCAAGTTCCAGCGCTCCAACCAGAACACCTGCATTAACCAGCGCCCGCTGGTGAAGGTCGGCCAGCAGGTCCGGAAGGGCGAGGTGATCGCCGACGGGCCCAGCACCGACATGGGCGAACTGGCCCTTGGCAAGAACGTGCTCGTCGCCTTCATGCCGTGGAACGGCTACAACTTCGAGGACTCGATCCTGATTTCCGAGCGCATCAGCCGCGACGACGTGTTCACCTCGATCCATATCGAGGAATTCGAGGTGGCAGCCCGCGATACCAAGCTTGGCCCCGAGGAAATCACCCGCGACATTCCGAACGTGGGCGAAGAGGCGCTGCGCAACCTCGACGAGGCCGGCATCGTCTATATCGGCGCCGACGTGGAGCCGGGCGACATTCTGGTCGGAAAGATCACGCCCAAGGGCGAAAGCCCGATGACGCCGGAAGAAAAGCTTCTGCGCGCCATCTTCGGCGAAAAGGCCAGCGATGTGCGCGACACGTCGCTGCGGGTGAAACCCGGCGATTTCGGCACCGTGGTCGAAGTGCGCGTCTTCAACCGCCACGGCGTGGAAAAGGACGAGCGCGCGCTGCAGATCGAACGCGAGGAGGTCGAACGCCTTGCCCGTGACCGCGATGACGAACTCGCGATTCTCGACCGCAACATCTATGCGCGCCTGCGGGATCTGATCCTCGGCAAGACCGCGGTCAAAGGCCCCCGCGGGGTGAAGGCCGGCAGCCAGATCACCGAGGATCTGCTTGACGGGCTGAGCCGCGGCCAGTGGTGGCAACTGGCGCTGGAAGAAGAGGGCGACGCCAAGATCGTCGAGGCGCTGAACGAGCAGTACGAGGCGCAGAAACGCGCGCTCGATGCCCGTTTCGAGGACAAGGTCGAAAAGGTCCGCCGTGGCGACGACATGCCCCCGGGCGTGATGAAGATGGTCAAGGTCTTC
Source organism: Pontibaca methylaminivorans (assembly GCF_900156525.1). Classification (NCBI taxonomy): domain Bacteria; kingdom Pseudomonadati; phylum Pseudomonadota; class Alphaproteobacteria; order Rhodobacterales; family Roseobacteraceae; genus Pontibaca; species Pontibaca methylaminivorans. The sequence goes on along the minus strand of NZ_FTPS01000001.1, from coordinate 1,117,075 downwards.
GTCGCGGTGAAGCGCAAGCTCCAGCCCGGCGACAAGATGGCCGGCCGTCACGGCAACAAGGGCGTGGTGTCCAAGGTCGTGCCGATGGAGGACATGCCCTTCCTTTCGGATGGCACCCCGGTCGATTTCTGCCTGAACCCGCTCGGCGTGCCGTCGCGGATGAACGTCGGCCAGATCCTTGAAACGCACATGGGCTGGGCCGCGCGCGGTCTCGGGCTCGATATCGACGCGGCGCTGCAGGATTACCGCCGCTCCGGCGATCTCGGTCCCGTGCGCGAGGCGATGCGCCATGCCTATGGCGAGGACGTCTTCGAGGAAGGCATCTCCGGCATGGATGAGGACCACCTTGTCGAAGCAGCGCGCAACGTGACCCGCGGCGTGCCGATCGCGACACCGGTGTTCGACGGCGCCAAGGAATCCGATGTGGACGATGCGCTGAAGCGCGCTGGTTTCGACAGTTCGGGGCAGGAGGTTCTGTTCGACGGGCGCACCGGCGAGCAGTTCGCGCGCAAGGTGACGGTCGGCATGAAATATCTGCTGAAGCTCCATCACCTTGTGGACGACAAGATCCACGCGCGCTCGACCGGGCCCTACAGCCTCGTCACCCAGCAGCCGCTCGGCGGCAAGGCGCAGTTCGGCGGTCAGCGGTTCGGCGAGATGGAGGTCTGGGCGCTCGAGGCCTACGGCGCCGCCTACACGCTGCAGGAGATGCTGACGGTCAAATCCGACGACGTGGCCGGGCGCACCAAGGTCTACGAGTCGATCGTCAAGGGCGAGGACAACTTCGAGGCCGGCGTGCCGGAAAGCTTCAACGTGCTGGTCAAGGAAGTGCGCGGGCTCGGCCTCAACATGGAACTCCTGGATGCGGAGGAAGGCGAATAGCCGGCCGGTGCCAGCGGGGCTGTCCCGCGTTTCCGGCCCGTGGCGGGGCGCGGCATGACCGCGCCCGCCTGCTGCCCTCCCCGTCTATAATCGAGGTATCAAGATGAACCAGGAACTGATCAACAACCCGTTCAATCCGGTCGCGCCGATCAAGACCTTTGACGAGATCCGCATGTCGCTCGCCAGCCCCGAGCGGATCCTCTCGTGGTCCTATGGCGAGATCAAGAAGCCGGAAACGATCAACTACCGCACCTTCAAGCCCGAGCGTGACGGGCTGTTCTGCGCGCGCATCTTCGGCCCGATCAAGGATTACGAATGCCTGTGCGGCAAGTACAAGCGCATGAAATACAAGGGCGTCGTCTGCGAGAAATGCGGCGTCGAGGTGACGCTGCAGAAGGTCCGGCGCGAACGCATGGGCCATATCGAACTGGCGGCGCCGGTTGCACATATCTGGTTCCTGAAATCGCTGCCCAGCCGCATCGGCCTCATGCTCGACATGACGCTGCGCGATCTGGAGCGCGTGCTTTATTTCGAGAACTACGTCGTGACCGAGCCGGGGCTTACCGATCTGTCCTACGGGCAGATGCTGTCCGAGGATGAATACATGGACGCGCAGGACGCCTATGGCGCCGATGCGTTCACCGCCAATATCGGTGCCGAGGCGATCCGCGAGATGCTGGCCGCCATCGACCTCGAGGCCGAGGCCGAACAGCTTCGCGCGGACCTCAAGGAAGCGACCGGCGAGCTCAAGCCGAAAAAGATCATCAAGCGGCTGAAAGTCGTCGAGGCCTTCCTCGAATCCGGCAACCGCCCGGAATGGATGGTGATGACCGTGATTCCGGTCATTCCGCCCGAACTGCGCCCGCTGGTGCCGCTGGACGGGGGCCGTTTCGCGACCTCCGACCTGAACGACCTCTATCGCCGGGTGATCAACCGCAACAACCGGTTGAAGCGCCTGATCGAACTGCGCGCGCCCGACATCATCGTGCGCAACGAAAAGCGGATGCTGCAGGAATCGGTGGATGCGCTCTTTGACAACGGCCGCCGCGGCCGCGTCATCACCGGTGCGAACCGCCGCCCGCTGAAATCGCTGTCGGACATGCTCAAGGGCAAGCAGGGGCGGTTCCGCCAGAACCTGCTTGGCAAGCGCGTGGACTTTTCGGGCCGTTCGGTCATCGTCACCGGGCCGGAACTCAAGCTGCACCAGTGCGGGCTGCCGAAGAAGATGGCCTTGGAACTGTTCAAGCCGTTCATCTATTCGCGGCTCGAGGCCAAGGGCCTGTCGAGCACCGTGAAACAGGCCAAGCGGCTGGTCGAAAAGGAACGCTCCGAAGTCTGGGACATCCTGGACGAGGTGATCCGCGAGCATCCCGTGCTGCTGAACCGCGCGCCCACCCTGCACCGGCTCGGCATCCAGGCTTTCGAGCCGACGCTGATCGAAGGCAAGGCGATCCAGCTTCATCCGCTGGTCTGTTCGGCCTTCAACGCCGACTTCGACGGCGACCAGATGGCCGTGCACGTGCCGCTGAGCCTCGAGGCGCAGCTCGAGGCGCGGGTGCTGATGATGTCCACGAACAACGTGCTCTCGCCGGCGAACGGGTCTCCGATCATCGTGCCGAGCCAGGACATGGTGCTTGGCCTTTATTACGTGACGCTGGCGCGTGAAGGCATGAAGGGGCAGGGCAAGGTCTTCGGCTCGCTCGAAGAGGTGCAGCACGCGCTCGACGCGGGCGAGGTGCACCTGCACGCCAAGATCACCGCGCGCGTGACCCAGCTTGACGAGAACGGCGAAGAGACGATCAAGCGTTACGAGACCACGCCGGGCCGTGTCCGGCTGGGGGCGCTCCTGCCGATGAACATCAAGACGCCGTTCGATCTGGTGAACCGCCTTCTGCGCAAGAAGGAGGTGCAGCAGGTCATCGACACCGTCTATCGCTACTGCGGCCAGAAGGAATCCGTCATCTTCTGCGACCAGATCATGGCGCTCGGCTTCCGCGAGGCGTTCCGCGCCGGAATTTCCTTCAGCAAGGCCGACATGGTGATTCCCGAGCGGAAGTGGGACATCGTCGAACAGACCCGTGGCCAGGTGAAGGATTTCGAGCAGCAGTACATGGACGGGCTCATCACCCAGGGCGAGAAATACAACAAGGTCGTCGATGCCTGGTCCAAGTGCAACGACCGGGTGACCGAGGCCATGATGAGCTCGATCTCGGCGGTGGAGACCGACGAGAACGGCGCCGAACTCGAACCCAACAGCATCTACATGATGGCCCATTCGGGCGCGCGGGGTTCGGTCACGCAGATGAAGCAGCTCGGCGGCATGCGCGGCCTGATGGCCAAGCCCTCGGGCGAGATCATCGAGACGCCGATCATCTCGAACTTCAAGGAGGGGCTGACCGTCCTTGAATACTTCAACTCGACCCACGGGGCGCGCAAGGGCCTGTCGGATACGGCGCTCAAGACGGCGAACTCGGGCTATCTGACCCGGCGGCTGGTGGACGTGGCGCAGGACTGCATCGTGCGCCTGAACGATTGCGGCACCGACCGCGCCATCACCGTCAGCCCCGCCATCAACGACGGCGAGGTCATTGCCACGCTGGGCGAGCGTCTGCTCGGGCGCGTGGCGGCCGACGACGTGCTGGAGCCGGGCACCGACAATGTGCTGATCCCGGCCGGGGCCCTGATCGACGAGCATATGGCCGACGCGGCCGATGCGCTGCATGTGCAGTCGGCGCGCATCCGTTCGCCGCTCACCTGCGATGCGGAGGACGGCATCTGCGCCACCTGCTACGGGCGCGATCTGGCCCGCGGCACGCTGGTGAACACCGGCGAGGCGGTCGGCATCATCGCCGCCCAGTCGATCGGCGAGCCCGGCACGCAGCTGACCATGCGCACCTTCCATATCGGCGGGGTCGCGCAGGGCGCGCAGCAATCCTTCATGGAGGCGAACCAGGAGGGCGTGGTCAGCTACGAGAACGCGCAGACGATTGAAAACTCGGCGGGCTACGTGCTGGTCATGGGCCGCAACATGAAGCTGGTGATCCGGGACGAGAGCGGCGAGGAACGCGCGAGCCACAAGCTCGGCTACGGGACGCGCCTGTTCTTCAAGGAAGGCGACCAGGTCAAGCGCGGCGAAAAGATGTTCGAATGGGATCCCTACACCCTGCCGATCATCGCCGAAAAGGCCGGCACGGTGAAATACGTCGATCTGTTCAGCGGCATCGCCGTGCGCGAGGAGACCGACGACGCCACCGGCATGACCCAGAAGATCGTGGTCGACTGGCGCATCGCTCCGCGCGGCAGCGAGCTCAAGCCCGAGATCATCCTCGTGGACGAGGATGGCGAGCCGGTCCGCAACGACGCCGGCAACCCGGTCACCTATCCGATGTCGGTGGATGCGATCCTTTCGGCCGAGGACGGCGCGCAGGTCCAGGCCGGCGACGTGGTGGCGCGGATCCCGCGCGAGGGTGCCCGCACCAAGGACATCACCGGGGGTCTGCCGCGGGTGGCCGAACTGTTCGAGGCGCGCCGGCCCAAGGATCACGCGATCATTGCCGACATCGACGGCTATGTGCGTTTCGGGCGCGACTACAAGAACAAGCGCCGCATCACCATCGAACCCGCGGACGACAGCCTCGAGCCGGTGGAATACAAGGTGCCGAAGGGCAAGCACATCCCGGTGCAGGAAGGCGACTTCATCCACAAGGGCGATTACATCATGGACGGCCACCCGGCCCCTCATGACATCCTCGCCATCATGGGGGTCGAGGCGCTGGCCGATTACATGGTCCGCGAGGTGCAGGAGGTCTATCGGCTCCAGGGGGTCAAGATCAACGACAAGCACATCGAGGTGATCGTCCGCCAGATGCTCCAGAAGTGGGAGATCCAGGACAGCGGCGATACCACGCTCCTGAAGGGCGAGCATGTGGACAAGCAGGAGTTCGACGCGGCCAACGAGAAGGCGCTTGCCAAGGGCAACCGCCCGGCGCAGGGCGAACCGATCCTGCTTGGCATCACCAAGGCGAGCCTGCAGACCCGCAGCTTCATCTCGGCGGCTTCCTTCCAGGAGACCACCCGGGTGCTGACCGAGGCGGCGGTGAACGGCAAGCGCGACGAGCTTGTCGGGCTCAAGGAGAACGTGATCGTCGGGCGCCTGATCCCTGCCGGTACCGGCGGCGCCATGCGGCGCATCCGCCGCATTGCCGCCGAGCGTGACAACAAGGTGATCTCGGTGCGCCGTGCCGAGGCCGAGGCTGCCGCCGCGCTCGCCGCGCCGGATGACAGTGCGGAGCCGGTCACGGACCCGGCCGACCTGATGGACATGCCGCACAGCGGCGAGTGATCCGCCGACTGGCGGCCTGACGCAAACGGACTGCCCCCGCGCCGCAACCGCGCGGGGGCAGTTGTCACAAGAGGGTGCCGGGCGCGCGGGGGAGGAACGCATGACCGACCGGATCAGGATCGTCGGGCTCCTGCGGTTTTCCATCCTGGCGCCAACCTACAACACCGAGCGTTTCGATTCGCTCGAGGCGGTGGCGGCGCATCTTTTCTCGCCCGAGCGGATGGCGCTGCGTTTTCACCTGTTCGAGCGGTTGTGCCTGCCGTCGCTCGTGGCCCAGAGCGACCCGGATTTCGACGCCGTGGTGCTGACCGCGCGCGCCATGCCCGAAAGGTTCCGCTCGCGGCTCCGGGCGATTCTCGAACCCTATCCGAATCTGCATTTCCGCGCCGTTGGCGAGGGGCGGCATTACGGGTTGCTGCGGCGCGGATACGAATCCGTTCCGCTGGAGGGGGCGGGCCACCGGGTCATGTTCCGGCTTGACGATGACGATGCGCTGGATCGCGGGTTCATCGCGCGCCTGCGCCGGCTCGCGGAGGGGCTGCTTCCGGTGCTTGGCCCGCAGACCCCGTTCATCATTGCGCAGAACCGCGGGTTTTATCTGCGCGCCGCCGGGCGGGAGACCGAAGTTTTCGACACCACCGAGCGCGCGCCGCTGTCGACCGGGGCGGCACTGGTGGCGCCGGCGGGCTTTCCGCACAACCCCTATCGCTTCAATCACCGAAAATATGCCCAGCATTTCAGCACCTTCACCGATATTTCCGAGCCGGCCTTCATCCGCACGATCCACCGCGACAACAAATCGGACCCGGCGCAGATGGGCCTGACGCGACAGATGGATGCCGACGCGATCGAGGCCGAGTTGCGGCACCGCTTCGGCTTCGGCATCTCTGAACTCGAGGCGATCGGGCGCGGAATCGGAGACGCGATCGGGGGCGATCAGCCGGCCCGCTGACAGTGCGGGGCCCCGGTCTCGCTCTCGCTGCGGATTTCGGAAGAACCCCGGATTTTCCGGCCGGGCGGACGGTTGACACTCCCCGCGACTCCTTTTATACGCCGGCTATCCCGGCTGCGGGGACTCTCCCTTGCCGGCTTCAGAATTGAAGTGGTCAAGATCCGGTCTGTAAAACGGCCCGATCCTCTGGATACCCACCGCGTCGTTCCTTGGGCAAGGGGCGAAGGCGGCTTTTTGGCGTCGCTGGAAGCAGGGGCGTAAGGCCGATTGCCGATGGCAGGACGCCAGATTGAACCCGCACGCCGATGCGTGCACCGATGTGCTGTTGAGACGGGGAAAGAACCGGAATGCCAACGATCCAGCAGCTGATCCGCAAGCCGCGGCAGCCGAAAGTCAAACGATCAAAGTCGATGCACCTCGAGCAGTGCCCGCAGAAACGCGGTGTCTGCACGCGGGTCTATACCACCACGCCGAAAAAGCCGAACTCGGCCATGCGGAAGGTGGCCAAGGTGCGTCTGACCAACGGCTATGAGGTGATTTCCTACATCCCCGGCGAGAGCCACAACCTGCAGGAGCACTCCGTGGTGCTGATCCGCGGCGGTCGCGTCAAGGACCTTCCGGGTGTGCGCTACCACATCCTGCGCGGTGTGCTCGACACCCAGGGCGTCAAGGACCGCAGGCAGCGCCGTTCGAAATACGGCGCCAAGCGTCCGAAATAAGGAGAGAGCGAGATGTCTCGTCGTCACGCCGCGGAAAAGCGCGAAATTCTGCCTGACGCCAAATATGGCGACAAGGTTCTGAGCAAGTTCATGAACAACCTCATGGTCGATGGCAAGAAGTCGGTCGCGGAAAGCATCGTCTACAACGCCATGGACCGGGTCGAGCAGCGGGTGAAGCGCTCCCCGATCGAGATTTTCCACGAGGCGCTCGAAAACATCCAGCCCAGCGTCGAGGTCCGCTCGCGCCGCGTGGGCGGTGCCACCTATCAGGTTCCGGTCGAGGTGCGCCCCGAACGCCGCGAGGCCCTGGCGATCCGCTGGCTGATCAAGGCCAGCCGGGCCCGCAATGAACACACCATGGAAGAACGCCTCGCGGCCGAGATGCTCGACGCGGTGCAATCGCGCGGTGCTGCGGTCAAGCGGCGCGAAGACATCCACAAGATGGCCGAGGCCAACCGCGCCTTCAGCCATTACCGCTGGTAACCCCACCGGCGACCCCGACGATTTTCCAGAAGGCACTCGATCATGGCACGTGACTATCAGCTCGATCACTATCGCAACTTCGGTATCATGGCGCATATCGACGCCGGCAAGACCACGACCAGCGAGCGGATCCTGTTCTATACGGGCAAGAGCCATGTTCTGGGCGAGACCCACGACGGCGCTGCCACCATGGACTGGATGGAGCAGGAGCAGGAACGCGGCATCACCATCACTTCGGCCGCGACCACGACCTTCTGGCAGTGGCAGGAAGATCCGACGCGCGAAGGCACGTCCGACACCAAGTTCCGCATGAACATCATCGACACGCCCGGCCACGTCGATTTCACCATCGAGGTGGAGCGCTCGCTTGCCGTGCTCGACGGTGCGGTTGCCGTGCTCGATGCCAACGCCGGCGTCGAGCCCCAGACCGAGACCGTCTGGCGCCAGGCCGACCGCTACAAGGTGCCGCGCATCGTCTTCGTCAACAAGATGGACAAGGTCGGCGCCGATTTCTTCAACTGCGTGAAGATGATCAAGGACCGCGCCGGCGCGACCCCGGCCCCGATCCAGATTCCGATCGGCTCCGAGAGCGAGCTTGAGGGCATCGTCGATCTCGTCACCATGGAAGAGTGGATCTGGAAGGGCGAGGACCTTGGCGCAAGCTGGACCCGCGGCCCGATCCGCGACAGCCTCAAGGCCACTGCCGAGGAATGGCGCGGCAAGCTCATCGAGACCGCGGTCGAGATGGACGACGACGCCATGGAGGCCTATCTCGAGGGCGAAGAGCCCGACATCCCGACCCTGCGCAAGCTGATCCGCAAAGGCACGCTGTCGCTTTCCTTCGTTCCGGTGCTCTGCGGTTCGGCCTTCAAGAACAAGGGTGTGCAACCGCTGCTGAACGCCGTGGTCGATTACCTCCCGAGCCCGCTCGACGTGGTCGATTACATGGGCTTCGCGCCCGATGACGAGACCGAGACCCGCAACATCGCGCGCCGCGCCGATGATTCGATGCCGTTCTCGGGCCTTGCCTTCAAGATCATGAACGACCCCTTCGTCGGTTCGCTTACCTTTACCCGCATCTATTCCGGCGTCCTGAAAAAGGGCGACACGGTGCAGAACTCGACCAAGGGCAAGAAAGAGCGCATCGGCCGCATGATGATGATGCACTCGGTCAACCGCGAGGAAATCGACGAGGCATTTGCCGGCGACATCATCGCGCTGGCCGGGCTGAAGGACACGACCACCGGCGATACGCTCTGCGATCCCAAGGCTCCGGTCGTGCTCGAAACCATGACCTTCCCCGATCCGGTGATCGAGATCGCGGTGGAGCCCAAGACCAAGGCCGACCAGGAAAAGATGAGCCAGGGCCTTGCGCGGCTCGCGGCCGAAGATCCGTCGTTCCGGGTCGAGACCGACATCGAATCGGGCCAGACCATCATGAAGGGCATGGGCGAACTGCACCTCGACATCCTGGTTGACCGTCTCAAGCGCGAATTCAAGGTCGAGGCCAACATCGGTGCGCCGCAGGTGGCCTATCGCGAGACGATCTCGAAGCTGGTCGAGCACACCTACACGCACAAGAAGCAGACCGGCGGTTCGGGCCAGTTCGCGGAGGTCAAGCTCGAGATCGCGCCGACCGAGCCGGGCGAGGGCTACTCCTTCGAATCCCGCATCGTCGGCGGCGCCGTGCCCAAGGAATACGTCCCGGGCGTGGAAAAGGGCATCAAGTCGGTGATGGATTCCGGCCCGCTCGCGGGCTTCCCGGTGATCGACTTCAAGGTGGCGCTGGTGGACGGCAAGTTCCACGATGTGGACTCGAGCGTCCTTGCCTTCGAGATCGCGTCGCGGATGTGCATGCGCGAAGGCATGCGCAAGGCCGGGGCCAAGCTGCTCGAGCCGATCATGAAGGTCGAGGTGGTAACCCCCGAGGAATATACCGGCGGCATCATCGGTGACCTGACCAGCCGCCGCGGGCAGGTCACCGGGCAGGAGCCGCGCGGCAACGCGATCATGATCGACGCCATGGTGCCGCTGGCCAACATGTTCGGCTATATCAACACGCTGCGGTCGATGAGCTCGGGACGGGCGAATTTCACCATGCAGTTCGATCATTACGACCCGGTGCCGCAGAACATCAGCGACGAAATCCAGGCGAAATACGCATGAGTCCGGCGGCAGGCCCTTTCCGGCAGGCGCCGGAAGGGGCCATCCCGCCACCCGAGAGATAACAGGAGGCCATCATGGCAAAGTCGAAGTTTGAACGTAACAAGCCGCACATCAACATTGGCACGATCGGTCATGTTGACCACGGGAAGACGACGCTGACGGCGGCGATTACGAAGTATTTTGGTGATTTCAAGGCCTATGACGCGATCGACGGCGCGCCTGAGGAGAAGGCGCGGGGGATCACGATTTCGACGAGCCACGTGGAATACGAGACCGAGAACCGCCACTATGCGCATGTGGACTGCCCCGGCCACGCGGACTATGTGAAGAACATGATCACGGGCGCGGCGCAGATGGACGGCGCGATCCTGGTGGTGTCCTCGGCGGACGGCCCGATGCCGCAGACGCGCGAGCACATCCTGCTGGGCCGCCAGGTCGGGATTCCGACCATGGTCGTGTTCATGAACAAGGTGGACCAGGTGGACGACGAGGAGCTTCTCGAGCTTGTGGAGATGGAGATCCGCGAGCTTCTGAGCAGCTACGACTACCCGGGCGACGACATTCCGATCGTCAAGGGCTCGGCGCTTGCGGCGCTGGAAGGGCGTGATCCCGAGATCGGCGAGAACGCGATCCGCGAGCTGATGGCGGCGGTGGACGAGTGGATCCCGACGCCGGAGCGCGCGGTTGACCAGCCGTTCCTGATGCCGATCGAGGACGTGTTCTCGATTTCGGGGCGCGGCACGGTTGTGACGGGCCGGGTGGAGCGCGGCGTGATCAACGTGGGCGACGAGATCGAGATCGTGGGCATCCGCGACACCAAGAAGACGACCTGCACGGGCGTGGAGATGTTCCGCAAGCTGCTGGACCGCGGCGAGGCGGGCGACAACATCGGCGCGCTGCTGCGCGGCGTGGACCGCGAGGGCGTGGAGCGGGGCCAGGTGCTGTGCAAGCCGGGCTCGGTGACGCCGCACACGCAGTTCGAGGCCGAGGCCTACATCCTGACCAAGGAAGAGGGCGGCCGGCACACGCCGTTCTTCGCGAACTACCGCCCGCAGTTCTACTTCCGCACGACGGACGTGACGGGGACGGTGACGCTTCCCGAGGGCACCGAGATGGTGATGCCGGGCGACAACCTGAAGTTCGAGGTCGAGCTGATCGCGCCGATCGCGATGGAGCAGGGCCTGCGCTTCGCGATCCGCGAAGGCGGCCGTACGGTCGGCGCCGGCGTGGTGTCGAAGATCATCAAGTAACCGCCAATGGCGCGCGCCCCAAGCGCGCGCCAGTCGGGTCCGGGAAAGCGGCGCCGGGCGTCGCTCCTTCTCCAATCACAATGCGCCTGAAAGACTGAAGACATGCAAAGCCAAAACATCCGTATCCGGCTCAAGGCGTTCGATTACCGCGTGCTGGATGCCAGCACGCTGGAAATCGTCAACACCGCCAAGCGGACCGGCGCCAAGGTGCGTGGCCCGATTCCGCTGCCGAACAAGATCGAGAAATTCACCGTTCTGCGCAGCCCGCACGTCAACAAGAAATCCCGTGACCAGTTCGAGATCCGCACGCACAAGCGCCTGCTGGATATCGTTGATCCGACCCCCCAGACCGTGGACGCGCTGATGAAGCTCGACCTCGCTGCCGGTGTGGATGTCGAGATCAGGCTGCAATCGTAAGCGAGGAGAGCAGACAGATGTTGCGCTCTGGCGTTATCGCAAAAAAAGTCGGCATGACCCGGCTGTTCCTTGAGGACGGCAAGCAGATCCCGGTGACCGTGCTGCAGCTTGACGGGCTGCATGTGGTGGCTCAGCGCACGGCGGAGCGGGACGGCTACACCGCGGTCCAGCTTGGTGCCGGCACCGCCCGCGTGAAGCGGGTCAGCAAGGCCATGCGCGGCCATTTCGCCGCCGCCAACGTGGAACCGCGCCGCAAGATCGCCGAATTCCGCGTCGATCCCGAGAACCTGATCAAGGTCGGTGAGGAAATCACCGCGGATCACTATTTCGCGGGGCAATATGTGGATGTCGCCGGCACCACCATCGGCAAGGGCTTTGCCGGTGCGATGAAGCGGCACAATTTCGGCGGGCTGCACGCCACGCACGGCGTGTCGATCTCGCACCGCTCGCACGGCTCGACCGGCCAGTGCCAGAACCCCGGCAAGGTGTTCAAGGGCAAGAAGATGGCGGGTCACATGGGCGCGGTGCGGGTCACGACCCAGAACCTCGAGGTGGTGCGCACCGATTCCGAGCGCGGCCTGATCATGGTCAAGGGCGCGGTGCCCGGATCGAAAGGCGGCTGGGTGACGATCCGCGATGCGGTGAAGAAACCGTTCCCCGAGGGGGCCGTTCTGCCCGCGGCGCTGAGATCCGACGCCGAGGCCGCCGCGAAGGCAGCCGAGGAGGCCGCGGCCGCCGCCGCAGCCGAGGCGGAAGCCGAAGCACAGCGTCTTGCCGAGGAGCAGGCCGCTGCCGAGGCAGAGGCGCTCAAGGAGGCCGAGGCCGAGATCGCCGCCGAGCAGGCCGGAGACGGTGATGCCGGCGCCGAGAAGAAGGAAGGCGAAGAATGAAACTCGACGTCATCAGACTGGACGGTGACAAGGTCGGCGATATCGAGCTCGACGCCGCTCTGTTCGGGCTCGAGCCCCGGGCCGACATCCTGCACCGCGTCGTGCGCTGGCAGCGCGCCCGCGCCCAGGCCGGCACGCACAAGGTCAAGACCCGCTCCGAGGTCAGCTATTCGACCCGCAAGATCTATCGCCAGAAAGGCACCGGCGGCGCCCGCCACGGCGCCCGCTCGGCGCCGATCTTCCGCAGCGGTGGCGTCTATGCCGGCCCGACCCCGCGCAGCCACGCCCATGACCTGCCCAAGAAGTTCCGCCGGCTCGGCCTGCTTCATGCGCTGAGCGCCAAGGCGAAGGCCGGCGAGATCGTGGTGATCGAGGCGGCGGAATCCGATGGCAAGACCGGTGCGCTGGCAAAGCAGGTGGCCAAGCTCGGCTGGAAGCGGGCGCTGATCATCGACGGAACCGAGGTCCACGAGGGATTCGCCCGCGCCGCACGCAATATCGAGGGGCTCGACATTCTGCCCTCGGCGGGTGCGAATGTTTACGACATCCTGCGCCGTGACACCCTGGTGCTCACGAAGGCGGGGCTGGAAGCACTGGAGGCACGGCTGAAATGAGCGCGAAGCCCGAACATTACGACGTGATCCGCAAGCCGGTGATCACCGAGAAGGCCACCATGGCCAGCGAGGCGAACACCGTCGTCTTCGAGGTCGCGATCGACAGCAACAAGGCGACGATCCGCGACGCGGTGGAATCGGTCTTTGACGTCAAGGTGAAGGCCGTGAACACCACGATCACCAAGGGCAAGGTCAAGCGGTTCCGGGGCCAGCAGGGCCGCCGCAAGGACGTGAAAAAGGCCTATGTCACCCTCGAAGAGGGAAACACGATTGACGTGACGACCGGCTTTTAATAGGCACGGTCATCGCGCGCGACCCTCGGGGTTGCAAAGCCATCCGGGCCATTCGCGGCCCGATATTCAGAGCGGGGCAACCCGCCGGAACTCTCGCGAGGCCGCCGGGCCTCGCATCTGCTGACGGAAGACAGAAAGCATGGCACTCAAGTCGTACAAGCCGACGACGCCGGGCCAGCGTGGGCTGGTTCTGATCGACCGTTCGGAACTGTGGAAAGGCCGTCCCGAAAAGACCCTCACCGAAGGGTTGACCCGGAACGGCGGCCGCAACAACACCGGACGGATCACGATGCGCCGCATTGGCGGCGGCACCAAGCGTCTTTATCGCGTGGTCGATTTCAAACGCCGGAAAACCGATGTCGGCGCCGTTGTCGAACGGCTGGAATATGACCCGAACCGCACCGCCTTCATCGCGCTGCTGCGCTATGACGATGGCGAACTCGCCTATATCCTCGCACCCCAGCGTCTTGCCGTGGGCGACCGGGTGATTGCGGGGGCGAAGGTCGATATCAAGCCCGGGAACGCGATGCCGTTTTCCGGCATGCCGATCGGGACCATCGTTCACAACATCGAGCTGAAGCCCGGCAAGGGCGGCCAGATCGCGCGTGCCGCCGGCACCTATGCGCAGTTCGTCGGCCGCGACGGCGGCTATGCGCAGATCCGGCTCAGCAGCGGCGAACTTCGCCTCGTGCGCCAGGAATGCATGGCCACGGTCGGCGCGGTCTCGAACCCCGACAACTCGAACCAGAACTTCGGCAAGGCGGGCCGGATGCGCCACAAGGGGATTCGCCCCTCGGTGCGCGGCGTCGCCATGAACCCGGTCGATCACCCCCACGGTGGTGGTGAGGGCCGGACCTCGGGCGGGCGCCATCCGGTGACCCCCTGGGGCAAGCCGACCAAGGGTGCCCGCACCCGCAACCGCAACAAGGCGTCCGGCAAGCTCATCCTGCGAGCACGGCACGCCCGGAAGAAGGGGCGCTGACCATGGCACGTTCCGTCTGGAAAGGTCCGTTCGTCGATGCCTATGTGCTGAAAAAAGCCGAGGCAGCCCGCGAATCCGGCCGCAGCGAAGTGATCAAGATCTGGTCGCGGCGCTGCACCATCCTGCCGCAGTTCGTCGGCCTCACCTTTGGTGTCTACAACGGCAAGAAGCACGTGCCCGTGTCGGTCAGCGAGGACATGATAGGCCAGAAGTTCGGTGAATATTCGCCGACGCGGACCTATTACGGCCATGCCGCCGACAAGAAGGCGAAGCGGAGGTAAGCCATGAGCAAGGAAAAGAACCCCCGCCGCGTTGCCGATAACGAGGCGATGGCAAAGCTGCGCATGCTGCGCGTCAGCCCGCAGAAGCTCAACCTGGTTGCGGCGATGATCCGCGGCAAGAAGGTCGAGCGCGCCCTGAACGATCTGACCTTCTCGAACAAGCGGATCGCGGGTGACGTGCGCAAGTGCCTCCAGTCCGCGATTGCCAATGCCGAGAACAATCACAATCTGGACGTGGACGAGCTGATCGTGGCCGAGGCCTGGGTCGGCAAGAACCTCACGCTCAAGCGCGGCCGCCCGCGGGCGCGTGGGCGGTTCGGCCGGATCACCAAGCCGTTTTCCGAGCTGACGATCAAGGTTCGCCAAGTCGAGGAGCAAGTCTGATGGGAAACAAGGTCAATCCGATCGGGATGCGCCTTCAGGTGAACCGCACCTGGGACAGCCGCTGGTATGCCGACACCAAGGATTTCGGCGATCTGCTGCTCGAGGACGTGAAGATCCGCGAATTCATCCGCAAGGAATGCAAGCAGGCCGGCGTCTCGCGCATCATCATCGAGCGTCCGCACAAGAAGTGCCGCGTCACGATCCACACCGCCCGTCCCGGGGTCATCATCGGCCGCAAGGGCGCGGATATCGAGGCGCTTCGCAAGAAGATCGCCAACATGACCGACAGCGAGCTGCACCTCAACATCGTCGAGGTGCGCAAGCCCGAGCTTGATGCGCAGCTGGTCGGTGAATCGATTGCGCAGCAACTCGAGCGGCGGGTGTCGTTCCGCCGGGCGATGAAACGTGCGGTGCAGAACGCCATGCGCATGGGTGCGCTCGGTATCCGGGTCAACCTCGCCGGCCGCCTCGGCGGTGTCGAGATCGCCCGCACCGAATGGTATCGCGAGGGCCGGGTGCCGCTGCACACGCTGCGCGCCGACATCGACTATGCTCATGTCGAGGCCGAAACCGCCTACGGGATCATCGGGATCAAGACCTGGATCTTCAAGGGCGAGATCATGGAGCATGACCCGTCCGCGCGCGATCGCCGGGCGCAGGAGCTTCAGGACGGCCCCGCGCCCCGTGGCGCCGGCGGCCCCCGCCGGTAAGGAGACGGAAAGATGCTTCAACCGAAACGAACCAAGTTCCGCAAGCAGCACAAGGGCCGCATTCATGGCGAGGCCAAGGGCGGCAGCGACCTGAACTTCGGCACCTACGGGCTGAAGGCGCTTCAGCCCGAGCGGGTGACCGCGCGCCAGATCGAGGCCGCGCGCCGCGCCATGACCCGCCACATGAAACGGCAGGGCCGGATCTGGATCCGGATCTTCCCGGATGTGCCGGTCTCGGGCAAGCCGGCCGAGGTGCGGATGGGCAAGGGCAAGGGCTCGGTCGATTTCTGGGCCTGCCGCGTCCACCCGGGCCGCATCATGTTCGAGCTTGACGGTGTCGAAGAAGACATCGCGCGCGAGGCGCTGCGGCTGGCTGCGATGAAACTGCCGCTCAAGTCCCGCGTGGTGGTGCGCGAGGACTGGTAAGCTGCTTGCCTTGCCGCGCGATGCGGCGTATGGGCAGCGGATGATGTGATCTCCACCAGATTCGGGGTGACCGCTCGGCAAGAGCGGGCCCGCTGGTGATGTGGAAAGGACCATGGCGATGAACGCCGGCGAACTGCGTGACAAGACGCCCGATCAGCTTCGTGACGAGTTGATCCGCCTCAAGAAGGAAAACTTCAACCTGCGCTTCCAGCAGGCCACGGGGCAGCTCGAGAACCCCGCGCGCATCCGCAGCGCGCGCCGCGACATTGCGCGGATCAAGACCATTCTCAACCAGAAGGCCGCGCAAGCGGCCGCAGAGTGACGGAGGCCGAAAGATGCCCAGACGTATTCTTCAAGGCACCGTGACTTCGGACAAGAACAAGCAGACCGTGACCGTTCTGGTCGAGCGCCGCTTCAAGCACCCGCTGATGGACAAGACCATCCGCAAGTCGAAGAAGTATCGCGCCCATGACGAGGCCGACAAATACAAGATCGGCGACATCGTGCGCATCATCGAATGTGCGCCGCGATCGAAAACCAAGCGCTGGGAGGTGCTGGAGGCTTAGGCCGACACCACTTTCCGGCTCGAGCGAAACCCTGGGGCGCAGCCGCTGATGCGCTGCCCCAAAGGTCGGGAGAGACCCAATGATCCAGATGCAGACCAATCTGGATGTTGCTGACAACAGCGGCGCGCGCCGTGTTCAGTGCATCAAGATTCTGGGCGGCTCCAAGCGGAGATACGCCTCGGTAGGCGACATCATCGTCGTCTCGGTCAAGGAAGCGATTCCGCGCGGGCGCGTCAAGAAGGGCGATGTCCGCAAGGCCGTCGTCGTGCGCACCGCCAAGGAAGTGCGCCGCGAGGACGGCTCCGCGATCCGCTTCGACCGCAACGCGGCGGTCATCCTCAACAACAACAACGAGCCGATCGGAACGCGGATCTTCGGCCCCGTCGTGCGCGAGCTGCGGGCCAAGAACTTCATGAAGATCATCTCGCTGGCCCCGGAGGTGCTGTGACATGGCTGCGAAACTCCGCAAGGGTGACAAGGTGATCGTGCTGACCGGTCGCGACCGCGGCAAGGAAGGCACCATCGCGTCGGTCGACCCCAAAGCCGGCAAGGCCGTGGTCGAGGGTGTGAACACCGTCATCCGCCACACCCGCCAGAGCCAGACCAACCCCGGCGGCCGGATCCCGAAGTCGATGCCGATCGACCTCAGCAATCTCGCGCTGCTCGACGCGAACGGCAAGCCGACCCGCGTCGGGTTCCGCGTCGAGGGCGAGCGCAAGGTGCGTTATGCCAAGACCACGGGGGACGTGATCGATGCTTGATTCCGCAACCTACACCCCGCGCCTCAAGGCCGAATTCCAGGAGCGCATCAAGCCCGCGCTCAAGGAAGAGTTCGGCTACCGGAACGACATGCAGATCCCGCGGCTCGACAAGATCGTGCTGAACATCGGCTGCGGCGCCGAGGCGGTGCGCGACAGCAAGAAGGCGAAATCGGCGCAGGACGACCTGAGCCTGATCGCCGGTCAGCGCGCCGTCATCACCCGCGCCCGCAAGTCGATCGCCGGTTTCCGCGTGCGCGAGGAAATGCCGCTTGGCGCCAAGGTGACGCTGCGTGGCAGCCGCATGTACGAATTCCTTGATCGTCTCGTCACCATCGCCCTGCCGCGAGTGCGCGATTTCCGTGGCCTTTCGGCCAGGTCCTTTGACGGCCGGGGCAATTTCGCCATGGGCCTCAAGGAACACATCGTGTTCCCCGAGATCGACTTCGACAAGGTCGATGAAACCTGGGGGATGGATATCGTGATCGCCACCACGGCGCAGACCGACGCCGAAGCCCTGGCGCTGTTGAAGCATTTCAACATGCCCTTCAGAGCCTGAGCGCGGAGAGGAACACCATGGCCAAGAAATCTATGATCGAACGCGAAAAGAAGCGTCAGGCACTGGTGCGCAGGTATGCCGCCAAGCGCGCCGCGCTGAAAGAGATCGCGAATGACGAAACCCGCCCCATGGAAGAGCGCTTCAAGGCGCGGCTCGAGCTTGCCAAGCTGCCGCGCAACAGCTCGCCCGTGCGGCTGCACAATCGCTGCGAACTGAGCGGACGCCCGCACGGCTATTACCGCAAGCTCAAGGTGTCGCGGATCGCGCTGCGCGATCTCGGGTCGGCCGGGATGATCCCCGGCCTCGTGAAATCGAGCTGGTAAGGGAGGGACTGTCATGAACGATCCGATCGCAGACATGCTCACCCGCATCCGCAACGCCCAGATGCGCGGCAAGTCCACCGTGATCACGCCGGCGTCCAAGCTGCGCGCCTGGGTGCTGGATGTGCTGGCCGACGAGGGCTATATCCGCGGCTATGAATCCATGACCGGGAGCGATGGGCACCCGGCGCTGGAAATCAGCCTGAAATATTTCGACGGCACCCCGGTGATCCGCGAGCTGAAGCGCATCAGCAAGCCGGGCCGCCGCGTCTACATGAACGTCAAGGATCTCCCCAGCGTGCGCCAGGGTCTTGGCGTTTCGATCATCTCCACCTCGAAAGGGGTGATGTCGGATGCAAATGCCCGCAGCCAGAATGTTGGCGGCGAGGTTCTTTGCACCGTGTTCTGAGGAGGGCCCGATGTCTCGAATTGGCAAGAAACCGGTCGAGCTGCCGAGCGGTGTCACCGCTTCCGTCTCGGGCCAGACCGTCGAGGTCAAGGGGCCCAAGGGCACCCGCAGCTTCAACGCGACCGACGATGTGACCATCACGGTCGAGGACAACGCGATCACCGTGACGCCGCGCGGCAAGTCCAAGCGCGCGCGTCAGCAGTGGGGCATGAGCCGCTCGATGATCGCCAACCTCGTCACCGGCGTCACCACCGGCTTCAAGCGCGAGCTTGAGGTCGAGGGGGTCGGCTATCGTGTGCAGATGCAGGGCAATACGCTCAAGATGAACGTCGGCTTCAGCCATGACGTCAATTTTGACGCGCCCGAGGATGTGACCATCGTCGCACCGAAGCAGACCGAGATCGCGGTGGAGGGAATCGATCAGCAGCGGGTCGGCCAGGTGGCCGCGAATATCCGCGCGTGGCGCCGCCCCGAGCCCTACAAGGGCAAGGGCATCCGCTACAAGGGTGAGTTCGTCTTCCGCAAGGAAGGCAAGAAGAAGTAAGGACGCAAAAGGCAATGGCACAAAGCACGAGAACCATGTTCCTCAAACGCCGTCTGCGCGTTCGGAACAAGCTTCGCAAGGTGAATGCCGGGCGTCCGCGCCTGAGCGTGCACCGCTCCGGCAAGAACATCAGCGTGCAGCTGATCGACGATGTGAAGGGCGTGACGCTGGCGTCGGCCTCGACGCTGGAAAAGGCGCTCGGCGTCGTGGGCAAGAACAACGTCGAGGCCGCTGCCAAGGTCGGCAGCGCCATCGCCGAACGGGCCAGGTCGGCCGGTGTCGACGAGGCCTATTTCGATCGGGGCGGCTTTCTGTTTCACGGGCGGGTCAAGGCGCTGGTCGATGCCGCGCGTGACGGCGGCCTGAAGATCTGAGGAGAGCGACATGGCAAGAGAAGACAACCGCCGGGGAGGGCGCCGCGACCGCGACGAGACCCCGGAATTCGCCGATCGCCTCGTCGCGATCAACCGGGTGAGCAAGACCGTGAAGGGCGGCAAGCGTTTCGGCTTTGCGGCGCTCGTGGTGGTCGGTGACCAGAAGGGCCGCGTCGGCTTCGGCAAGGGCAAGGCCAAGGAAGTGCCCGAGGCGATCCGCAAGGCGACCGAAGCCGCGCGCCACAGCATGATCCGCGTGCCGCTGCGCGAGGGCCGCACCCTGCATCACGACATGGAAGGCCGTCATGGCGCCGGCCGGATCATCATGCGCACCGCGCCCGAAGGGACCGGCATCATCGCCGGCGGTCCCATGCGGGCCGTGTTCGAGATGCTGGGCGTCAAGGATGTGGTCAGCAAGTCGATCGGCACGCAGAACCCCTATAACATGATCCGCGCCACCATGAACGGGCTCCGGCTCGAGGCGTCGCCGCGTTCCGTGGCGCAGCGCCGCGGCAAGAAGGTCGCCGACATCCTGCCCCGGCGCGATGAATCGGCGCAGAGTTCCGATCAGGTTGCCGAGGAGGCTTGAGACCCATGGCCAAGACCATCGTCGTCCGGCAGATCGCCTCGCCGATCCGCCGCCCCGCCAAGCAGCGCCAGACGCTGATCGGGCTCGGACTGAACAAGATGAACCGCACGCGCGAGCTGGAAGACACGCCCAGCGTGCGCGGCATGATCAACGCGATCCCGCATCTCGTCGAGATCGTCGAGGAGCGCGGCTGACGCCTGCCGTGCGAATGAGACTGCCTTCCCGCCTTGCGGGGGGGCAACATTGATGCGTTTGCATTGGATAGGCTGATGCGCCACGCGTTGCTGATCGCCGCCAGCCTGGCGGTCATGGCCGGGGCCGCCCATGCAGGCGCCTGCCAATACCGCCCAAGCACATTTCTGAGCGGCGCCGGGACTGCCATTTCGGATGGCGGCAGGGCCGCGCTGTCCGGGGCCGGCCGCAGCATGGGCGAAGCCGGCGTCTATACCCTGACCCATGCCGTCACCGGATCGTCATTGCTCAGTTCGACCGCGGCGGGCTCGGCCGCGGCCGGCGCCGTCAGCATCATCGGCGGCAGCGGCGTGCTCAGCACGGTGGGCGCGATCATCGCCGCGCCGGCGACCGTTACCGCCGCCGCCGCGGCCGCGGTCGGGATCGGCGCGCTCGAAGGCGCATGTTATTTCCTCGTCGACGAGCGCATAACCGATTACGACCGCGTCGATGCGATCATGGCCGACATGGCGCAATACGCGGACGAGGATTATTTCGTCTATTCCGCCGGTCGACCGGGAGCGAAGGCCGGTTATATCCGCATCCGCGATGCGGACGATCAGGCCTGGGGCCGTTATGACATTCGCGATCTTTATATCGTGAACGGCATGCTGAAATATCGCAAGTGGGGGCCGAACCGGACCGTGGGGCTCGTCGGTTTCGTGACGGCGCCGGAAGGCGCGGAATCGGGCGCACCCCCGCCGGCGGAGCCGCCGGTCGAGTGACGCCGCCCGGTGGCGGGGCGGGAATCCTCATCCGGTCTTTGTCCGCCAACGATTTCGTGGTAATCAGGCCAGGCCTGCCGGTGCGGGGCGCGGCCCCGAAGGCCGGCGCGAACCACGGAGGAAACACCATGGCTGCAAAGTATGTTGGAGGTTGCGAACATGTGAAAGTGTCCGCCGATGCCGAGCCTTATGACAATCATGAATGTCACTGCAACGTGTGCAAGGACGTGACGGGTCAGCAATCGACCCATTGTGCCTTTTTCAGATATGCGGATGTGACGGTGGACCATTCCGACCGCATGAAGAGGATGCCCTATAACAAGGACAATCCCGACGGGCCACTTGAGCTCTGCGTCTGTGCCGAGTGCGGCTCGCCCCTGATGGTCGACGACAAACAGCGCCGGATCCGGGTGGAGGTGCCCAATCTGATGGGGTTTGACGACGCGAATTTCCCGAAGGTCACCTATCACGCCTTCTGGGACGAAACCAAAGGCTATCCGAAGCCCGACGACGGACTGCCGGTCTATGACGGTCTGAAACCCGATTTCGTCTGGCCGGAGCCCGCGTAGCAGCACGGTGGCTCCGTTTTCGGCGCGAACAGGCCGCTGCAACCGCTTGCCAAGGATCGCTGCCGGCGATACATGGCAAGCGGCGCGGCACCCTGCCCGCCGATGACTGACGAAGACATGTAACGCCGCGTTCGGCCGCTCCCGTCGCTTGGGGGCCGCATCCGGCAGAGGAGAAGCGACATGAAACTGAACGAACTGCGCGACAATCCCGGAGCGAGCCGGACCAAGAAGCGCGTCGGCCGCGGTGCCGGGTCGGGCCTCGGCAAGACCGGCGGGCGCGGCATCAAGGGCCAGAAATCCCGTTCGGGCGTGGCGATCAAGGGCTTTGAAGGCGGCCAGATGCCGATCTATCAGCGTCTGCCCAAGCGCGGCTTCAACAAGCCGAACCGCAAGAGCTATGCGGTGATCAATCTGGGCACGATCCAGAAATTCGTCGATGCCGGCAAGATCGATTCGGGCGCGCCCGTGACCGAGGATGCGCTGGTGGCAAGCGGCGCGGTGCGGCGCCGGCTGGATGGCGTCCGGGTTCTGGCCAAGGGCGATTTTTCGGCAAAGCTGAGCCTTGAGGTCACCGGGGCTTCGAAAGCCGCGATTGCCGAGGTCGAGAAAGCCGGCGGTTCGCTCAAGGTGGCGGCAGCGGCGGCAGCGGCGGCCGATACGTCCGAATAATGGCTTGTGAGCGACGCCCGCGTCGCCTACATAGTCTGCAACTCACCGAAATCGCCCGCGCCGGAAACCGGGTCGCGGGCGACCTTCTTCGAGAAAGCGCCTCATGGTATCAGCAGTAGAGCAGATGGCCGCCAACACCAGCTGGGCGGCGCTCGGCAAGGCCACCGACCTGCGCAACCGCATCCTGTTCACGCTGGGTCTTCTGATCGTCTATCGGATCGGCACCTTCATTCCCGTGCCGGGAATCGACGGCGCGGCCCTGCGCGAGTTCATGGAAGGGGCCGGGCAGGGCATCGGCGGCATGGTGTCAATGTTCACCGGCGGAGCCTTGGGGCGGATGGGCGTCTTTGCGCTCGGCATCATGCCCTATATCTCGGCCGCGATCATCGTGCAGCTGCTTACCTCCATGGTTCCGATGCTGGAGCAGCTCAAGAAGGAAGGCGAGCAGGGCCAGAAGAAGATCACGCAATATACCCGCTATGGCACCGTCGCGCTCGCGACCGCGCAGGCCTACGGGCTCGCGGTCAGCCTCGAGGCCGGTGATCTGGCGACCGATCCGGGCATGTTCTTCCGCCTGTCCACCATGATCACCCTGGTCGGCGGCACCATGTTCCTGATGTGGCTGGGCGAACAGATCACCCAGCGCGGCATCGGCAATGGTATCTCGCTGATCATCTTCGTCGGCATCATTGCCGAGATTCCGGCGGCGCTGGCGCAGTTCCTTGCGTCGGGCCGGTCGGGCGCGATCAGCCCCGCAATCATTGTCGGCGTGATCCTTGGCGTCTTTGCCATCATCACTTTCGTCGTCTTCATGGAGCGTGCGCTGCGCAAGATCCATATCCAGTATCCGCGCCGGCAGGTCGGCATGAAGATGTATGACGGCGGATCGTCGCACCTTCCGGTCAAGATCAACCCGTCGGGGGTGATCCCGCCGATCTTTGCCTCGTCGCTGCTGTTGCTGCCGACGACGATCTCGACCTTTTCCTCGGGTGCGGCAACCGGGCCGGTCATGTCCTGGCTGCTGGCCTTCTTCGGGCCGGGGCAGCCGCTCTATCTGCTGTTCTTCGTGGCGATGATCGTGTTCTTCACCTATTTCTACACGTTCAACGTCTCGTTCAAGCCGAACGACGTGGCCGACAACCTCAAGCGCCAGAACGGTTTCGTGCCGGGCATCCGCCCCGGAAAGAAGACGGCCGAGTATCTGGAATATGTGGTGAACCGGGTGCTTGTGCTCGGCTCGGCCTATCTGGCCGCAGTCTGCGTGATGCCGGAAATCCTGCGCGACCAGTTCGCGATACCCTTCTATTTCGGCGGCACCTCGCTGCTGATCGTGGTGAGCGTCACCATGGATACGATCCAGCAGGCCCAGAGCCACCTGCTTGCGCATCAGTATGAGGGGCTGATCGAACGGTCCCAGTTGCGCGGACGCGGGGGCGACAAGAAACGGCAGCGCCGCAGCCCGACACGCCGGTAGCGCGGCATTGACGCCGCTCTGCCGCGCTGTCGCCCGGACTGTCTGCCGGGGGTTGACGGCCTTGACAGTTCCCCATAGCTAGCGCTATCTCGGCGGGAATCATTGGCGGCGCCCTGCGCGCGGCCGGATCACCTCATCCAAAGCGTGGCCGGATCGCGGGGCTTCCCTGCACCGGCGTTGTGAAAAAAGGGTCTGGCATTACGGACCCGCAACGAAAGGAAAGCGACACGTGGCACGTATTGCCGGCGTAAACATCCCGACAGCCAAGCGGGTTCCCATCGCCCTCACCTATATCACCGGGATCGGCCGCGCGAGCGCCGAAGCCATCTGCGAGGCCGTGGGCATCGACCCGGCTCGCCGCATCAACGAGTTGAGCGACAGCGAAGTCCTGCAGATCCGCGAACATATCGACGCGAATTTCACCGTCGAGGGCGATCTGCGCCGCGAAACCCAGATCAATATCAAGCGTCTCATGGATCTCGGCTGCTACCGCGGTCTGCGCCATCGCCGCAACCTCCCGGTTCGTGGGCAGCGCACCCATACCAACGCACGCACGCGCAAGGGGCCCGCAAAGCCCATCGCCGGCAAGAAGAAATAAGGGGGGCGGACAATGGCACGCGACAAGACACGCACGAAACGCCGCGAACGCAAGAACATCGCCGCCGGCGTGGCGCATGTGAACTCTTCGTTCAACAATACGACCATCCTGATTTCCGACGTGCAGGGGAATGCGATTTCCTGGTCCTCGGCGGGCACCATGGGATTCAAGGGATCGCGCAAATCGACCCCCTTCGCCGCGCAGATGGCGGCCGAGGATGCCGGGCGCAAGGCGCAGGAACATGGCGTCAAGACCATCGAGGTCGAGGTGCAGGGGCCGGGTTCCGGGCGCGAATCGGCGCTGCGCGCGCTGGCGGCGGTCGGTTTCAACATCACCTCGATCCGCGATGTGACCCCGATCGCCCATAACGGCTGCCGGCCGCCCAAACGCCGCCGCGTCTGAGGACGGCCATTCTTGCCAGGGGCCGCGCCGTGCGGCGGGGCCCCGCCATCTGAAACCTCGGGCGTCCGCATCTTCCTGGACATGGGATACGGGCAGGTATGGAGGGATACATGATCCACAAGAACTGGGCCGAACTCATCAAGCCGAACAAGCTCGACCTGCGGCCGGGCGGAGATCCGGCCCGTCAGGCGACGCTGGTGGCCGAACCGCTGGAGCGCGGCTTCGGCCTTACGCTTGGCAACGCGCTGCGCCGCGTGCTCATGAGCAGCCTGCAGGGTGCGGCCATCACCGCCGTGCAGATCGACAACGTGCTGCACGAATTCTCGAGCGTCGCCGGGGTCCGCGAGGATGTCACCGACATCATCCTGAACCTGAAGGAAGTGGCGCTGCGCATGGAAGTCGAGGGGCCCAAGCGCCTTTCGATCAGCGCCAAGGGACCGGCCGTCGTGACCGCGGGCGACATCAGCGAAAGCAACGGCATCGAGATCCTGAACCGCGAACACGTGATCTGCCACCTTGATGACGGCGCCGAACTGTTCATGGAACTGACCGTGACCAGCGGCAAGGGCTATGTCGCCGCCGAAAACAACCGCACCGAGGATGCGCCGATCGGCCTTATCCCGATCGACGCCATCTTTTCGCCGGTCCGCAAGGTCAGCTATGACGTGCAGCCGACCCGCGAAGGGCAGGTGCTGGATTACGACCGGCTCACGCTCAAGGTCGAGACCGACGGCTCGATCAAGCCCGACGATGCCGTGGCCTTTGCCGCGCGCATCCTGCAGGATCAGCTGAGCATCTTCGTCAACTTCGAGGAGCCGGAAAGCGCCACGCGCCAGGAAGAGGACGACGGGCTCGAATTCAACCCGCTGCTGCTCAAGAAGGTGGACGAGCTTGAACTTTCGGTGCGCTCGGCCAACTGCCTCAAGAACGACAACATCGTCTATATCGGCGATCTGATCCAGAAGACCGACGCCGAAATGCTGCGCACGCCGAACTTTGGCCGCAAGTCGCTGAACGAGATCAAGGAAGTGCTTTCGAGCATGGGGCTGCACCTCGGCATGGAGGTCGAGGACTGGCCGCCCGAGAATATCGAGGAACTGGCCAAGAAATTCGAGGATGCGTTCTGAACAGCGCATTCCTGGAAACAATGCCCGGCTGATCCGGGGAACAACCGGGCATCTGCCCCAAGGAGAGCGGCCGGCGCGCATCGGCCGCCAGACAAAGCATAACCCTGCAAAAGGAACGACATCATGCGTCACGCAAGCGGATACCGCCGCCTCAACCGCACCCATGAACATCGCCGCGCGCTGTTCGCCAACATGGCCGGGTCGTTGATCGAACACGAACAGATCAAGACCACCCTGCCCAAGGCCAAGGAACTGCGCCGGATCGCCGACAAGCTGATCACCCTGGCCAAGCGCGGCGACCTGCATGCGCGCCGTCAGGCCGCATCGCGGCTCAAGCAGGATCAGCATGTGGCCAAGCTGTTCGAGGTGCTGGGCCCCCGCTACAAGGAGCGCAACGGCGGCTATGTGCGCGTGCTCAAGGCCGGGTTCCGCTACGGCGACATGGCGCCGATGGCGATCATCGAATTCGTGGACCGCGACCGCGACGCCAAGGGCGCGGCCGACAAGGCCCGCGTCGCTGCCGAAGAGGCCGACGCCGACGAATGAGCCCGCGCCAGAGCGGCACGGAGCGTCAGCCCCGCCCCATCCGGGCGGGGTTTTCATTCTTGCGGTCCGGCTGCGCGACCGCTTGCAATCTGCGGGGTCGCCTCGCATATCTCTTGACCATGACCCGCCTGATCCGCCCTTTGACCGCCGCGCTCATGCTTGGCCTTGCCGTGCCCGCCGTGCCGGCCCATGCGGAGGCGCGCGTGCCGCGGGACCGGGCCGAGATCGGGCTTGGCTTTGCCCCGGTGGTCAAGGAGGTCGCGCCGGCGGTGGTCAGCATCTACGCCCGCCGCATCATTGCCACGCGTCAGAGCCCCTTCATGGACGACCCGTTCTTTCGCGAATTTTTCGGCGATATCGGCCAGATGCGGCCGCAGGTGCAGAATTCGCTTGGCTCGGGCGTAATCCTTTCGGGCGACGGAATCGTCGTGACCAATTATCACGTGATCGGCGCCGCGACCGACATCCGCGTGGTGCTGAAGGACCGGCGCGAATTCGGCGCGCGCGTCATTCTGGGCGACGAGGAATCGGACCTTGCGGTGCTCAAGCTCGACGTGCCGGAGGAACTGCCGCATCTCGCGCTGCGCGATTCCGACCGGGTCGAGGTGGGTGAGCTTGTGCTTGCGATCGGCAATCCCTTCGGCGTCGGACAGACCGTAAGCAGCGGCATCATTTCCGGGCTTGCGCGATCCGGCGTGCTGACGGGGCAGGTGCGGGGATATTTTCTTCAGACCGATGCGCCGATCAACCCCGGCAATTCCGGTGGCGCGCTGGTCGATGTGAACGGGGCGCTGATCGGCATCAACACGTCGATCCTGAGCCGTTCGGGCGGGTCGAACGGGATCGGCTTCGCCATTCCCTCGAACCTTGTCGGGCAATTCGTGGAGCAGGCGCGCGCCGGGAACGAACGGTTTGAGCGGCCCTGGGCCGGGATGACGGGCCAGCCGGTCGAGGCCGACATGGCCGCCTCGCTCGGCCTTTCCGTGCCGGGCGGTGTGCTGGTCTCGGATCTGCACGCGGAAAGCCCCTTTGCCGGTGCCGGCCTGCAGGTTGGCGACGTCGTCACCCATGTGGACGGGCAGCCGGTCGATTCGCCCTCCGAGATGCTGTTCCGCATGTCGGTGGCGGGGGTCGGCGCCAGCGCGCATGTCGCCTATATGCGCGAGGGCAGGGAACAGGTGGCCGATGTGGCCATGATCCGCCCGCCCGAGACGCCGGAGGCGGACGAGCGCCGCCTGCCGCGCGACAGTGCCTTGCCGGGGCTTGCGCTCGCCCGGGTCAATCCGGCGCTGATCGCGCGGCTCGACCTGCCACTTTCGACGCAGGGCGTGATCGTGACCGAGCCCGGCCCCTATGGTGCCCGGGCCGGCCTGCGCACGGGCGATGTGATTGCCCGGGTGAACGGGGCCCCGGTCGAGACCAGCGCGGCCGCAGCCCGGGCCCTTGAGGCGCGCGGGCGCTGGATGGTGATGGACGTGCTGCGCCGCGGCCAGCCGCTGCAACTGCGGTTCCGACTCTGATGGCCGATCTGTTCGACAGCGACCCGAAGGCCGCGCCGCCGGCGCCCAATCGCCCGCTTGCCGACCGGCTGCGGCCCCGGAGCATCGAACAGGTGATCGGCCAGCAGCAGGTGCTTGGCCCCGAGGCGCCGCTTGGCGCCATGCTTGCGGCGGGGCAGCTTGGCAATCTGATCTTCTGGGGGCCGCCCGGGGTTGGAAAGACCACCATCGCGCGGCTGCTTGCGAACGCGAGCGACCTTCACTTCGTGCAGATCAGTGCCATTTTCAGCGGCGTTGCCGACCTCAAGAAAGTGTTTGATGCGGCCCGGATCCGGGTGCAGAACGGGCAGGGAACGCTGCTTTTCGTTGACGAGATCCACCGGTTCAACAAGGCGCAGCAGGACGGATTCCTGCCCTATATGGAGGATGGCACGATCCTGCTGGTCGGGGCCACCACCGAAAACCCGTCTTTCGAGCTGAATGCCGCGCTGCTCAGCCGGTCGCAGGTGCTGGTGCTCGAGCGGCTCGGGCTGGCCGATCTCGAACTCATGACGCAGCGTGCCGAACGGGAACTGGACCGTGCGCTGCCCCTCACCGGCGAGGCGCGCGAGGCCCTGCAGGAGATGGCCGACGGCGACGGGCGGGCGCTGCTCAACCTGATCGAGCAGGTCATGGCCTGGAAAACCGACGCCCCCCTTGACGCCGAGGCATTGGCCACGCGGCTGATGCGGCGCGCGGCGAAATACGACAAGTCGGGCGACGAACATTACAACCTGATTTCGGCCCTGCACAAATCGGTGCGCGGCTCGGACCCGGACGCGGCGCTTTACTGGCTGGCGCGCATGCTCGAAGGCGGCGAGGATCCGCGCTATCTGGCCCGCCGCATCACGCGGATCGCGATCGAGGACATCGGCCTTGCCGATCCGCAGGCGCAGACGCTCTGCCTTCATGCCTGGGAAGTGTTCGAGCGCCTCGGCAGCCCGGAGGGTGAACTGGCGCTGGCGCAGGCGGTGGCCTATCTGGCCCTCGCACCCAAGTCGAACGCGGGTTACGTCGCCTACAAGGCGGCACGGAAACTTGCCCGCAAGACCGGCAGCGCGCCGCCGCCCAAGCATATCCTGAACGCGCCGACCTCGCTCATGAAGGACCAGGGTTATGGCAAGGACTATGCCTATGACCACGATGCCGAGGACGGTTTTTCGGGGCAGAACTATTTCCCCGAGGACGTGAAACGCCCGGTGCTCTATTCCCCGGTCGAACGCGGATTCGAGCGCGAACTGAAGAAGCGGGTGGAGTATTTCGCAAGGCTGCGCAGCCAGCGCGATACCTGATACGGGTGCGCGGCATCTTGACTCGATGCGGCGCCCGCGCGACATCCTCGCCATGATGATTTCGCTCGCTTCCGTTGCGCTTGGCGGCGCCGTCGGCGCAATGCTGCGCTATCTTGCCGGGGTCGCCGTGTTCCGGTTGACCGGGCCGCAGGACTTTCCGCTTGCCGTCATGGGGGTGAACATCCTCGGCTCGTTCCTGATGGGCGTGTTCGTCGTGCTGGCGGCGCAGCGGGGCCTGACCCATCTCGGCCCGCTGGTGGCGGTCGGGTTGCTTGGCGGGTTCACCACGTTTTCGTCGTTCTCGCTGGAAACCATCACCCTGATCGAGCGCGGCGCCCTGTTCGAGGCCATGGCTTACGTTCTTCTTTCGGTCGGGTTGTCGCTGGGCGCGCTGGCGCTTGGCCTTGTGCTGTCGCGCGGGGTGCTGTCATGAGCGGTGGGGTGCAGCGGATCAGGGTCCGCGCGGGCGAGAGCGATCAGCGGCTCGACCGCTGGCTGCGGCGGATGTTTCCGCATGTGACCCAGGGGCGTATCGAGAAACTTTGCCGCAAGGGCGAACTGCGGGTCGATGGCGGCCGCGTCAAGCCGGCGACCCGCCTCGCAGAGGGGCAGGAAGTGCGCATCCCGCCGCTCCCCGCCGCCGACCGCCGCCCGGCGCCGGCGCCGGCGACGATGCGGATCCGCGAGGCCGATGCGGAGATGATCCGCGCCTGCGTGATCCATCGCGACGACCACGTGATCGCGCTGAACAAGCCGGCGGGGCTTGCGGTGCAGGGGGGCAGCGGGCAGGAGATTCATGTGGACGGGCTGCTTCCGGCGCTGCAGTTCGACCGGGACGAACCGCCGCGCCTCGTGCATCGGCTCGACAAGGATACCTCAGGCGTGCTTCTGCTCGCGCGCAGCCGGATGAGCGCCGCCGCCCTGATGCAGCGGTTCCGCGATCGCCGCACGCGCAAGATCTACTGGGCGCTCGTCGCCGGGGTGCCGATGCCGCGAATGGGAACGATCCGTTATGGTCTGGTCAAGGCCGGCGGGCACGGGCCGGGCGGCGAGGGCGAAAAGATGCGCTGCATCCTTCCCGACATGGTGCCCGCTACGGAGGGTGCGAAACATGCGGTGACCGATTACGCGGTGCTGACGGCGGCGGCGCGCCGCTGCGCCTGGATGGCGCTGGTGCCGGTCACCGGCCGCACCCACCAGTTGCGCGCGCATATGGCGGAACTGGGGCATCCGATCATCGGGGATGGCAAATACGGCGGCTCCGGGCAGGACAACCCGGGCGATGGCTGGGGGGCGCAACTGGGCGGCGAGGTCAGCCGCAAGCTGCATCTCCATGCCCGGGCGATCAGCCTCGAACATCCGGTGACGGGAGCGCCGCTCCATGTCGTGGCGCCGCTTCCCGATCATATGCGCCGCACATGGCAGCTGTTCCAGTGGGACGAGCAGGACGTGCCCGAGGATCCCTTCGCGGCGGACGAGTCATGAGCGGCGGCTGGACGCGCAAGCGGTTCTGGGACAACGCGACCGTGACCGGGGCGCCGGACGGCTATCTGATCGAGCTTGACGGGCGACGGGTGAACACGCCGGCGAAACGCCCGCTGCTGGTGCCGACCCGGCGCATGGCCTTGGCGATCGCCGGCGAATGGGCGGCGCAGGGCGATATCATCGCGCCGCTGACCATGCCGGTCACCCGAAGCGCCAATGCCGCCATCGACAAGGTGGCGGTGCAGCGCGAGGAGGTGGCCGCGCTCATCGCCGCGTATGGCGATGCGGATCTTCTCTGTTACCGCGCCGAGGCGCCCGAGGAACTGGTCCGCCGTCAGAGCGAGGCATGGGATCCGCCGCTGTTCTGGGCGGCCGAGACGCTTGGCGCCGCGCTTGAACCCCGGACGGGCGTCATCCATGCGCCGCAGCCGCAGGCGGCGCTCGATGCGCTTTCGGGGCGGGTGCACGGCTATGATGCGTTCCGGCTGGCGGCGCTTCACGATCTTGTCAGCCTCACCGGATCGCTGGTGCTCGGCCTGGCGGCGGCGCTCGACTGGCGCGATGCCGATGATATCTGGCGCCGCTCGCTCGTGGATGAACACTGGCAGCAGGCGCAATGGGGCGCCGATTCCGAGGAGATCGCGCGCGAAGCCATGCGGGAGGCGGCATTCCGGCACGCACGGGATTTCTTCGACATGTGCTGAACCTGCGCCGCAAATGCCCTGCAAAAGCGTCGCAGAGGGCATTCGCCGATGATCTAAGCCTTGACCTTGCTTGATGAATCCGACCACACTCTGGCGAATAATATCATGAGGCGTGGCATAATCCGGCTCGAACCGGAAATGCGCCGAGCAGAGTGCTCCGGGAAACGGGGCCGGTGTATGAGGTCAAGATGGGACGATCCGCACTCATGGGCGCGGTTTTCGTGGCCTTGCTGGTTACGAATGCTTCTGCCGAAAGCACCCCGGGCGAATCCGACACGTCTTTCGTGACTGGCCTGCTGGAAAAGGGCGGACTTTCGGAAGATGCCGACGCGCCGGAAGCCGCCACGCTGGACCGGGTTCGCGAGCGGGCTGCGCTGAACTGCGGCGTTGTGCAGGGAGGCACCGGAGAGACCGCGCCCGGTATCCCGGGCTTTGCCGCTCCCGACACCAATGGCGTCTGGCAGGGGTTCGACGTGGCGCTTTGTCGCGCGCTGGCGGCGGCCATTCTTGATGATCCGATGGCGGTGAACTTCATTCCGACCTCGGCGGAAAACCGTTTCGGCGAACTGGCCGACGGCCGGATCGACCTGCTGGTCGGCACCACCTCCTGGTCGTTCGCCCGGGATGTCGGCGACAAGTTCGATTTCGCGGGCGTCACCTATTACGACGGGCAAGGGTTCATGGTGCCGAAGGAGCGCGGGTTTTCCTCGGTCCGCGATCTCGAGGGCGCGCGGATCTGCGTGCGCTCCGGCACGGCGGATGCGCTTGCGCTCGACGATTATTTTCATCTGAACGACATGGACTATGACAAGGTCCTTGCCGAAAGCAGCCTTGACGCCCAGAAGAAATATCTCGACGGCGAATGCGAGGCCTATACCGGCAACGCCTCGATCCTTGCCGCAACGCGGGCGACGTTCCGCAATTCGCCGGATCACGTCCTGCTGCCCGAACTGATCTCGAAAGAGCCCCGCGGCCCGATGATCCGCCATGACGGCGGCGAATGGGGCGATCTGGTGCGCTGGACGCTTTTCGCGCTGATCGCTGCCGAGGAATACGGAATCACCTCGGCCAATATCAGGGAAATGGCCGAAGGCACCGACAACCCCGAGATCAATCGCCTGCTGGGCAATGCGGGCGACCTTGGCAGGATGCTCGATCTGGATGCGGACTGGGCCGTGCGTGCGATCAAGGTCAACGGCAACTATGGCGAGATTTTCGCCAAGAACATCGGCGAGGAAACCCCGGTTGGCCTGCCGCGCGGGCTGAACGCGCAGTGGAAGGATGGCGGGCTGCTTTACGCGCCGCCGTTCCGCTGAGCGGGCGGTTTGTGAAACGCCCGCATATGGAGCGCCGACTGCGCCTCGGATCGTCCGGCGCCGGCGCTCAGCGGGCAGGCACGGCGCACCGCGCAGCCCCGCTCCATGCAGTCGCGGCCCGGGTCGCTGTCCAGATAGCCGTGACAGGCGTCAAGGTCGTAGCCGTGCCCTGCGCCCAGGGCGCCGACCGGGCAGGCGTCAAGGCAGGGCTTTTCGACGCAGGTCGTGCAGGGCGACCCGGCGGGCGGCGCGGGGAACGCGATCTCGTCTCCGAAATGCAGGGCACCGCGATACGAGATCATGAGCCCGACCGTATCGTGCACGAGCATTCCGACCGGGCTTGAAAAGGCGCGCCCCGACCGCAGCGCCCAGTCGATGAAGGGCGAATAGGGCGGCCCGCCGAAGGGAAACAGCGCCTGTCCGCCGAAACGCCGCGCAAGCGCCCCGACCACCCGCAGCGACCAGCGATCGACCGGATCGGGCGCGCCGTCACCGGCCTCCGGCGCGGCGGAAAAGGCTGTCCAGAAGTCCCGGCCGGCGCCAAGCAGGATCAGCGTGCCGTGATCCACGCCGCGGGCTTCCACGCGGGCAGGATGCAGGGCCCCCATCACGATCAGCCCCTCGGCCAGGGCGGTCCGCTCGATGTCGTCGTAAAGCGGGGCGGTGCTCATCGCGTGTCGGGGCGGATAAGCGTTCCCGCCCCGTGCTCGGTATAAAGTTCGAGCAGGCAGGCATTCGGCGCGCGCCCGTCCAGGATCACCACGGCCCGCACGCCGCCCGCAATCGCCTCGAGCGCGGTCTCGGTCTTGGGGATCATGCCGCCGGTGATCACGCCTTGCTCGGTCAACTGGCGGATATGATCGGCCGTGAGTTCGGTCAGCACCTCGCCGTCGGCATTCTTGACGCCGGCGACATCGGTCAGCAGCAACAGGCGATCGGCCTTGAGCGTGGCGGCAATGGCGCCGGCGGCGCTGTCGCCGTTGATGTTCAGCGTCTCGCCATTGGGGCCGGCGCCGACCGGCGCGATCACCGGGATCATGTCGCTGGCAAACAGCGTATGCAGCAGCCGGGGGTTCATCTCGACCGGCGTGCCGACGAATCCGAGCGCGGGATCGGTGATCACACCGGTCATCAGCCCCCCGTCCTTGCCCGAGATCCCGACCGCCGTTCCGCCCTGACGGTTCACCGCCTGCACGATGCGCTTGTTGACGAGGCCCGAGAGCACCATCTCCACCACCTCGATCGTGGCCGCGTCGGTCACGCGCCGCCCGTTCACGAATTGCGAGGTGACCCCCTGCCGCTCCAGCATGGCATTGATCGCGGGGCCGCCACCGTGAACGATCACCGGGTTCACGCCGACCTGCTGCATCAGCACCACGTCGCGCGCGAAAAGGTCCATCGCCTCGTCGCTCGACATGGCATGGCCGCCAAGCTTGATCACCACCGTGGCGCCATCATAGCGCTGCAGATAGGGAAGGGCGCTCGACAGGGTCTTGGCGGCGGCGATCCAGTTGCGGCTCTGGTCTCTGGTCTTCATGCGGGGTCCGTTCGGGTTTCGGGCGGTGGCAGATGCGGCGGGCGGCCGCTGTCAGGCGAGGCTCGCGATTATACTGCGCAATGTCGCGATTCCATCCCCCCTTTCGGAGGAGGTCAGCACGAGTTCGGGAAAGGCCGCCGGATGCGGCGCCAGCGCCCCGCGCACCTGGGTGAGGACGCGCTCGCGCTCCGCATCGTTGCGGAGCTTGTCGATCTTGGTCAGGACGACCTGGAAGGTGACGGCCGAACTGTCGAGCAGGGCGAGTATCTCCTGATCGACCTTCTTTATGCCGTGGCGGGAATCGATCAGGACAAAGACGCGCCGCAGGGTCGGCCGCCCGGAAAGGTAGCGCCGCAGCAGACGCTGCCATTTCTCCACCACGGGCAAGGGCGCACTGGCATAGCCGTATCCCGGCAGATCGACGATGTAATGGCTGTCGCCAACGGTGAAAAAGTTGATCTCCTGCGTCCGCCCCGGCGTGTTCGAGGCCCGCGCGAGGCTCTTGCGCCCGGTGAGTGCGTTGATCAGGCTCGACTTGCCCACGTTTGAGCGCCCGGCAAAACAGACCTCGACCCGGTCGGCAGCGGGCAGGCCGTCCATGGCCACCACGCCCTTGAGGAAATCGACCGGTCCCGCGAACATCCGGCTTCCGGCCGCAAGCATCGCCTCGTCGGGGTCTTCGGCAAGCGGAAAGGGCATCACCATGGCGTTGTCCATGCGCTGCGATCACGAGCGCCCCGGCCCGGTGCCGCGCCCGGGCGCTGTGCGATGATCATTTCTTTTCAGCCTTGGCCTTGCGCGAAAAGCCGGTCCGGATATTGCCCAAAACGTTCGGTTTGTAGCCCTGAAGCCGCATGATGGCGTATTGCTGCGAGAAGGTGATCGTGTTGTTCGTGATCCAGTAAAGGACCAGCCCGCTGGCAAAGGTTCCCAGCATGAACATGAACACCCAGGGCATCCAGGCCATGATCATCTGCTGCGTCGGGTCCGCGGGGGCCGGGTTCAGCTTTTGCTGCAGCCACATGGAAATCCCGAGCAGAAGCGGCAGGATGCCGATGAAGATCGTCGCCATCAGCGTGCCGGGCTCCGGCGCGCCCCAGGGCAACAGGCCGAAGAAGTTGAAGATCGAGGTCGGGTCCGGGGCGCTCAGATCCTGGAACGGGCCGAAAAACGGCGCGTGGCGCAGTTCGAAGGCGACGAAGATCACCTTGTAGAGCGAAAAGAAGATCGGAACCTGCATCAGGATCGGCAGGCAGCCGGCCGCCGGATTGACCTTTTCCTTCTTGTAGAGCTCCATCATGCCCTGCTGCAGCTTCTGGCGGTCGTCGCCGGCGGCTTCTTTCAGCTTCTGCATCTGCGGCTGGAGTTCCTTCATCCGCGCCATCGACACGTAGGACTTGTAGGCCAGCGGGAACAGCAGCGCCTTGATGATGAGGGTCAGGCTGATGATGGCGATGCCCATGTTGCCGATCAGCTGGTGCAGGTGGTGCAGCAGCCAGAAAATCGGCTTGGTCAGGAAGAAGAACCAGCCCCAGTCGATGCTGTTGATGAAATCCGCGATCCCGTCGCGTTCATAGTCGCGCAGGGTTTCCCACTGCTTGGCGCCGACGAACAGCCGGGTGGTGACCGTTTCGGTCGCGCCGTCGCCGACGCTGACCGTGGGCAGCACCGCTTCGGTCTGATAGATGTCGCGGCCCGGATCGTAGCGGGCGACCGAGCGGAAGGACGCGCCCGGCTGCGGGATCAGCGTCGACATCCAGTAATGATCGGTAAAGCCGATCCAGCCATTGCTTTCGACGCGGGTGGTTTCGGAGCGGATGTCGCCCCCACTTTCCGGCAGGTCGGCCATCTTCTTGTAGCTGACTTCCGAAAGCTTGCCGTCGGCGACGCCGATCATGCCCTCGTGCAGGATGAAGAAATTCTTGAGTTCCGTCGGCTTCCCGTGGCGGCGCAGCAGGCCATAGGGGGCCAGGCTTGCGGTGGCGCCGGAATTGTTCTCGACCGACTGGGTGATGGTGAGCATGAAGTTGCGGTCCACCGAGATCTCCCGGCGGAAGGTCAGCCCCTTGCCATTGTCCCAAACCAGCGTGACCGGGCTGTCAACGCCCAGGACCTCGCCCTTTTCAACCTGCCATTCGGTGTCGGACCCCGGCACGTCCGCCGCGGTCAGGCCGCCGCCGGGCGCCCATCCGTGCACCGCGTAATAGGGCGCATCGCTTCCCGTCGGTTCGAACAGCGCGACGATCGGGGAACTGTCGTCGAGACCGGTGTGGTATTTGCGCAGCGATATGTCGTCGATGCGTCCGCCGATCAGCGACATCGACCCGACGAGATTGGGGGTATCGACCTTTACGCGGGGTTCGTCCGCCGGGTTGCGCCCGGGCTGCTGCGAATCCGGCGTTCCGGTCGCGGTCACGGTTTCGGGGGCGGGTTCCTCGGCTGTGGGGGTCGGGTCCGCCAGGGGCTGCGTGTTCGTGGCCGGCTCGGGTGACGGAGCCTGCTTCTCGGGCGGGAAAAGAAAATACCAGCCGATGATCACGAGAAGGCAGAGCGCTGTCGCGAGGATGAGGTTCTTGTTCTTGTCGTCCATGAGGGAACGGCCACCTGGTGCATGCAATGACAGATGGGGTTCAAACGAGTGTGGCCCCAAACGTCAAGCAGATTCCCCCTTTTGCGGGCTTATGGGGGTGCGGCCCGGAACGGATCCGGCCCGCGCGGCTCCGGGCCGGCCATGGTCCTGATCGCGGGCACGGCGACGATCGAGCGTTCATGCGCGGCGATCCAGTCGAAGGTCTGCTCGAACGGCATGGGGCGGCCGATGCCGAAGCCCTGCACATGGTCGCAGCCCATTTGCGCAAGCAGCGCATGTTCGCCCGGCGTCTCCACCCCTTCGGCCAGGGTTTCGAGCTCCAGCTGCTGCGCCATGGAGAGGATCGCCGCGACAAGACGGCGCTGCCCGCTGTCGCGGTCGATGCGGGAAACAAAGCTGCGGTCGATCTTGATCCGCGAGATCGCAAGCCGGCGGATCGAGGCATGGCCGGTGCCGAAATCGTCAAGATCGATCGCGCAGCCGAGTTCGGCGAGACGGGCGATGTTGCGGATCACGACCTCGTCCGGCGCATAGCTGGCGACGGTCTCGACGATCTCCACCGCGAGCCGGTCGGGGGCCAGATCGAAGCGGTCGAGTTCCCAGGCGATGCGGTCGGCCAGGTCGGGATTGCGCAACTCCCGGCTGGTGAAATTCACCCCGACCCGCGCGATGTTCAGCCCGGCGCGGTCCCAGCCGCGCAGCGCCATGAGCGCATGGCGCAGCATCATGTGGCCAAGCCGCTCGATCTGGCCGGTTTCCAGCAGGACCGGCAGGAAACGGTCGGGCGCAATCATGCCGCGCAACGGGTGCTGCCAGCGGGCGAGCGCCTCGAAACCGGTGATATGGCCGGTGTCGGTCGAGATCTGGGGCTGGAACCAGGCCAGGATCTGTCCGTTCATGAGGGCATGGGTCACCTCATTCTGCATGTCGTGCCGCAGGCGGGTGCTGCGCTGGATGTCCGGCGCATAGGCCCGGATCGCCGAGTTGCCCCCCTGCCGGGCCTCCTCCAGCGCGGCGGTTGCCGCGTCAAACCAGTCGTCGGCATCGCCCCTCGGGGCGCGGCTGCGCAGGCAGAAGCCGATCGAACAGGACAGGTGGATCGAACAGCCATCGAGCGCGATCGCCTCTTCCACC
Source organism: Pontibaca methylaminivorans (assembly GCF_900156525.1). Lineage (NCBI taxonomy): Bacteria > Pseudomonadati > Pseudomonadota > Alphaproteobacteria > Rhodobacterales > Roseobacteraceae > Pontibaca > Pontibaca methylaminivorans. Next base: position 1,079,228 of record NZ_FTPS01000001.1, on the reverse strand, counting down.
GCGGTCTGGAGCCGGCCGGCAAGCTGGATGCAGAGTTCAAGGTCAAGCTGATGCCCGGGCATGAGCGCGATGGCAAAGCGGTTGTCCCCGAGCCGCGCGATCAGATCGCCGTCGCGCAGCGCCGAGAGGATCCGTTCCCCCGAACGCGCGAGCGCGAGATCGACCGCCGCCTCGCCGTGGAGGGCGCGAAGATCGGAAAGATCGCCGAGTTCCAGCGCGAAACAGGCGGAACGCAGCCCGCTCTCCCCGGTTTCGGCGTAAAGATCGCGCAAGGCCGCATCGAACCCGTCCTCAAGGAGGAAACCCGTCACCCGGTCGCGGAGGATCAGTGTCCCGGGCGGCCGCAGGGCAAGCCGCACGGCGACGATCAGCGGAGCGCCGAGCGCGCTGAGCAGCAGCGCCCGTTCGCCGCCGATCCAGTAGGCGCCGAGGATCAGCGCCGGCAGAAAGGCGAGCAGCAGCGGATCCGCAAGAAACGACAGGGGCCGCAACCGATTGCTGGTCATCGGACCGGCGAAGAACGTCATGGCGGCACCTTTCCTCGACAACATGGGTGTCGGGGACGAGGCTAGGATCCGATCGTCACCGGGATCTTAACGCAAGACCGGAATTTCCGCAGCATTTTCATTAATTTGCCCCGTATCTCCCGTATCCCCCGTTTCTGCCTGGCGCATGAGGCCGGCAAAATCGAACAGGCCGGGGTCCAGCATATGGCTTGGCCGGATGTTCATGAGCGCGTGGAACATGATCTGCCGGCGGCCGGGGCGGTTCGCTTCCCACTGGTCGATCAGCGCCTTTACCTGCTGGCGCTGCAACCCGTCCTGACTGCCGCAGAGATCGCAGGGGATGATCGGATAGCCCATGGCGCGGGCGAAGCGGTCGCAGTCGGCCTCGGCCACATGGGCGAGCGGCCGAAAGACGAAAAGATCGCCGGCCTCGTTCAACAGCTTGGGTGGCATGGTGGCCAGCCGCCCGCCGTGAAAAAGATTCATGAAGAACGTTTCAAGGATGTCGTCGCGATGATGCCCGAGCACCACCGCGCAACAGCCTTCCTCGCGCGCGATCCGGTAAAGATTCCCGCGCCGCAGCCGCGAGCAGAGCGCACAATAGGTGCGCCCCTGCGGCACCTTGTCGACCACCACCGAATAGGTGTCCTGATATTCGATCCGGTGCGGGACGCCCGTCTTGCGCAGGAAATCGGGCAGCACCGTGGCCGGGAATCCGGGCTGACCCTGATCCAGGTTGCAGGCCAGCAGGTCCACCGGCAGCAGGCCGCGCCATTGCAGTTCATGCAGCACCGCAAGCAGCGTATAGCTGTCCTTGCCGCCCGAAAGGCAGACCAGCCAGCGCGCGCGGGGCGCGTCCGCGGCGCGATCGACCATGGCATACTGGTCGATCGCCTCGCGGGTCTGGCGCACGATGCGCTTGCGCAGCTTGCGGAATTCGGTGGTGGCCGGCGCCCCCTCGAAAAGCGGATGGATGGCGGAATCTTCCGGCCTGCGCTGCATGATCTTTCCGTCCGGTTGTGCTGGTTCCCGTTGCGTCAGGCTTTGCCGCCGTCGCGCTTGTCTTCGGTGCGCAGCTCGAAATCCGAGGCATCGTGACGCTCATGCAACTGCTCCGCCGGATCGCCCGAGGTGCGGTTCACCATGCAGCCGCGCCTCACGGCCGGGCGGGCGTCGATCTCCTGCGCCCAGCGCAGCACGTTTTCATAGCTTTCCACATCAAGGAAGGTAGCGGCATCGTAAAGCCGGCCAAGCACAAGCTGCCCGTACCAGGGCCATGTGGCAATGTCGGCGATGGTGTAGGCATCGCCCGCGAGATATGCGCTGCCGGCCAGATGCCGGTCGAGCACGTCAAGCTGGCGCTTGGCTTCCATCGCATAGCGGTTGATCGGATATTCGAGCTTTTCCGGCGCATAGGAATAGAAATGGCCGAAACCGCCGCCCAGGAACGGGGCGCTGCCCATCTGCCAGAACAGCCACGACAGGCATTCGGTGCGGGCGGGAGCGTCCTGCGGCAGAAAGGCCCCGAACTGCTCGGCAAGGTAAACCAGGATCGCGCCGGATTCGAACACCCGCGTCGGGGGTTCGGTGCCGTGATCCATGAGCGCCGGGATCTTCGAGTTCGGATTGACCTCGACAAAGCCGCTGGAGAACTGGTCGCCGTCGCCGATCTGGATCAGCCAGGCGTCATATTCGGCTGCGGAATGGCCGGCGGAGAGCAGTTCCTCGAACATGATCGCGGCCTTGTTGCCGTTCGGGGTGGCAAGCGAATACAGCTGGAAACGATGCGTCCCGACCGGGAGCGCCTTGACATGGGTCGGCCCGGCAACCGGGCGGTTGATGCTGGCGAACCGCCCGCCCGAGTCCTTTTCCTGCTCCCAGGTCCAGACTTCGGGGGGGACATAGGCGGATGTCATCGCTTTGCTCCTTTGTCGGGGTGCGATTGCAGGGATGCGCGCGCGGGCGCGGGCGGCGGCACCGGATCGTGGCCGCAGCCGCCGAGCGGATGACAGCGGGCAATGCGCCGCAGCGCCAGCCAGCCGCCCCGGAACGCACCGTGGGTTTCAAGTGCTTCGAGCGCATAGGCGCTGCAGGTCGGCTGATAGCGGCAGTTGAACCCGACCCATGGCGAAAGCAGCAGCCGATAGGCCCGCACCGGCAGGGCGAGTATCCGGGCCAGCGGGCTCATCAAGCGGACCCGGCCGGGCTGTCCTCGTGCGGCTCGCGCGGGTCGCTTCCGTGCAGGGACGCGAGCGCCCGGCGCAGATCGTCAAGCAACGCCTCGAAAGCGCGCGTCGCGGTCACGTCGCGCCGTCCGATCAGGACATAATCCCAGCCGCATCTGCCGGCTTCGGGCAGGATCTGCCGGGCGGCCTCGCGCAGGCGCCGTTTGGCCCGGTTGCGGGCCACCGCATTGCCGACCTTTTTCGAACAGGTGAACCCGACCCGGATGCCGGTCGCCGGCTCTTGCGCGCGACGCTTGCGGCCCTGCACGATCATGCCGGGGCGGGCATGGTGCCGGGCGCGTGCGGCGCGCAGGAAATCGGCGCGCCGGGTCAGCACGGTGATGGTCGGGTGTGCCGCAGCACGGAACGGCGCGATCGCCGCCGGGGCGGTCGCGGTTGCCTCTGCTGCCGGCTGATGGGTCATGTCCCGGCCGTCCGGCTCAGGCGCTCAGAACCTTCCGGCCACGGGCGCGGCGGGCGGCCAGAATCTTGCGCCCGGCCTTGGTGGCCATGCGCGCGCGAAAACCGTGACGGCGCTTGCGGACCAGATTCGAGGGCTGATAGGTGCGTTTCATCGCTCCGTCTCCAATGGTTCGACCGGGAACGGCGGATCCGCCTCCCGGAATGAGGGTGTTTCGAGTCCCGTCACTTACGCCGCCGCCGGGCGCAAGTCAAACCCTGTGCCATGTTTCCGGCGTCTTTCGGGGCCCTGATCGCCGCGGCGCGCCACGGGCGCCGATCGCGGCAGGCGGACGCCACCCCGCGGCCATGGGCGATGCGGCGGACTCTGTAATCCGGTGCCGCAGTCTGCTACCTCTGTGATCAGCCGCGCGCGGGGAACAACCTGATAAGAGGCGACATGCTGAACACCCTTTCGGGCCGGTTCCTGATCCTGACCACGGTTTTCGTGGTGCTGGCCGAGGTGCTGATCTTCGTGCCGTCGGTGTCGCGCTTTCGCGAGGATTACCTGCGCAGCCGGCTCGAGCGGGCGCAGATCGCCTCGCTTGCGCTGCTGGCCGATCCGCAGCTTGAACTGGACAGTTCGCTCGAGGCCGAGCTGCTGAAGAACGCCGAGGTGTTCAATGTCGTACTCCGCCGCAACGAGGTGCGCCAGCTTGCGCTTGATTCGCCGCTGCCCAAGCCGATCTCGGCCACCTATGACCTGCGCGATCCGGGCACCCTTTCGCTGATCCGCGATGCCATGCTGGTGCTGATGACGCCGGAAAACCGCATTATCCGGGTCATCGACGCGCCGGTGCGGCAGGCGGGCCTTCTGATCGAGATCACCATGGAGACCGCGCCCCTGCGCCGGGCGATGATCGAATACGGGCTGCGCATCCTGCTGCTTTCGGCGGTCACGTCGTTCTTTACCGCGCTGCTTTTGTTCATCGCCGTGCGCCGGTTCCTGCTGCGCCCGATCCGGGGCGGCGTCGAGACCATGCGCCGCTATGCCGCCGCCCCCGAGGACATCCGCGGACTGGTGCAGCCGAGTTCGAGCCTGACCGAACTGCGCGAGGTCGAAGAGGCGATGCTGGCCATGCAGACCCGGATCACCCAGGCGCTGCGGCAGAAGGACCGGCTGGCCCAGCTTGGCGCGGCGGTGGCGAAGATCAGCCATGATCTGCGCAACATCCTCAGCAGCGCGCAGTTGATCGTCGACCGCATCGGCAGCAGCGAGGATCCGGCGGTGCGCCGCCTTGCGCCCAAGCTGGTCCATTCGATCACCCGCGCGGTGAACCTGACCGAGGCGACGCTGGCCTATGGCCGGGCCGAAGAACCGCCGCCGCGTCTGCTGCGGCTGCACCTGGGCGAGATCGTCGATGACGTTTTCGACAGCGAACGCCTTGCGATGTCGGAACAATCCGACATCCGTCTTGTTGCCGATGTCCCCGTCGGGATGATGCTGCGCGCCGATCCCGAACAGTTGCTGCGGGTGCTTGCCAATCTGGTGCGCAATGCCCGGCAAGCGATCGAACAGGGTGGAACCGGGGGCATGATCACCATCACCGCGCGCGAGGAGGGCGAAAACTGCGTGATCCGCATCGCCGATACCGGCCCCGGGCTGCCGCGCAAGGCGCAGGAAAACCTGTTCACCCCGTTTCAGGGCGGTGCGCGCAAGGGGGGCACCGGGCTTGGCCTCGCGATCGCGGCGGAACTCGTGCGCGGACATGGCGGGCGGCTGGAACTTGAACGCACGAGCGAGACTGGTACGGTCTTTCGCATCATTCTGCCGCTCGGCGCGAGCCGCGAGCCGATCACCTGAGACGCAGCGCGCTTTGAGGTGCGTTCCCTGTGCTCGGGGCGATGCGGGAACCCGGCCGGGGTCACGTTGACGTGCGGCTGCGGCAGGAGGGCGCAGGGTTGATTTCGGTCAAGGCGACAGCGGGGCACGACAACTAGGAAGACGCCAACGACAAGCCGCACCGGCAAGAAGATTGGAGAAGCTCACTTGCGAGAACCGATTCCGGCCATTCGTTACTGCATCGCGGTCCTCGCGCTTCTGCTGCTGTCGATGCTGCCGGCTGGCGCGAGCGAACTCGAGCGGCTGATGCCGCGTATCGACCCGACCGAACTCGCACCCGATGCGACGGGGATCGGCCCGGTCAGCAAGGACGCCCCGGTCGCGCCGCTGCTCAAGGGCAGCGACACCATCGGCTGGGTCTTCGTCACGTCCGATTTCGTCGGCACCACCGGCTATTCGGGGCGGCCGATCCATGTCGCCGCTGCCGTGTCGCCCGATGCGGTCATCACCGGCGCCCAGCTTGTCGAACATGGTGAACCCATCGTGCTGATCGGCATCCCGGAATCGAAGGTCGTGACGATGATCCGGGGCTACACCGGCACCGATCTGAAGGCGCAGGCGGCGGGCGAGGTGGCCCATGACCTTGATATCATCTCGGGTGCGACCGTAACGGTGCGGGTGATCGACGATTCGCTTCTGCGGGCCGGGGTCAGGGTTGCGCGGACGCTGGGGCTGGGCGGGCTTTCGACATCGGGCACCGCCGCGGGGCCGGAGCGTGAAATCGACCTTTCCGCCGAGGCCCCCGACAGTTGGGAAGAGCTTCTTGGCGACGGCACCGTTCGCCGTCTCACGCTCGATGTCGGACAGATCAATGAGGCCTTCGAGGAAACCGGCGACGAGCGCGCCGCCGCCCGGCCCGAGCGGGGCGAGCCGGACGACAGCTTTGTCGACATGAATGTGGCGCTGGTCAGCGTGCCGGCGATCGGCAAGGCGCTGCTTTCGGAAAACGACTATCGCAACCTTGCCAACTGGCTGGAGGAGGGCGAGCAGGCGATACTCGTGACCGGAAGCGGGCGGTATTCCTTCAAGGGCTCGGGCTATGTGCGCGGGGGCATTTTCGATCGCATCAGCCTGCACCAGGGCGACCAGACGATCCGCTTCCATGACCGGCAGCACCGCCGGGTTAGCCGGCTCGCGCCGGCGGATGCGCCGCGCTTCCGCGAGATGGACCTGTTCAAGATCCGCGCCGACGAGGGGTTCGACCCGACCGAGCCGTTCGAGATCGAGCTTCTGGTATCGCGCGAGGTCGGACCCGTCGACAAGTCATTCCTGACCTTCAATCTGGGCTATGGCCTGCCCGAGGACTATCTGACGCCGGTCACGGTCGAGACCCCGGCCACCGCGCTCGAGGTCAGCGAGGAAGAGGCCGCCGCCAAGCGCGCGCTCTGGCAGCGCATCTGGAAGGATCGCGCGGTCGAGATCGGCGTGCTGGTGGCGATGCTCCTGGCGCTGACGGGGGGCTTTTTCTTCCAGTTCCAGATCACCCGGCACGAGCGGCTGTTCTACTGGCTGCGCATGTCGTTCCTGACCATGACGCTGTTCTTCATCGGCTGGTATGCGACGGCGCAGCTTTCGGTGGTGAACCTGATCGCGCTAGGCGCTTCGCTGCGCAGCGGTTTTACCTGGGATGCGTTCCTGCTCGACCCGCTGGTGTTCATCCAGTGGTTCGCGGTCGCCGCCTCGCTGATCTTCTGGGGCCGGGGGGCCTATTGCGGATGGCTCTGCCCGTTCGGGGCGCTGCAGGAACTCAGCAACCAGATCGCCCGGGCGCTCAAGGTGCCGCAATGGACCCTGCCCTGGAGCCTGCACGAGCGGCTCTGGCCGGTGAAATACATCCTGTTCCTCGGGCTGTTCGGGGCCTCGCTCTATTCGGTCACGCTTTCGGAGCGGCTGGCCGAGGTCGAACCCTTCAAGACGGCGATCATCCTCAAGTTCCTGCGCGACTGGCCCTTCGTCGTCTATGCGCTGGTGCTGCTGGTGATCGGCCTGTTCATCGAACGGTTCTACTGCCGCTATCTGTGTCCGCTGGGCGCGGCTCTGGCCATTCCGGCCCGGATCCGCATGTTCGACTGGCTGCGCCGCTACAAGGAATGCGGCAATCCCTGCCAGACCTGCGCCAACGAATGCCCGGTGCAGGCGATCCACCCCACGGGCGAGATCAACCCCAACGAATGTATCCACTGCCTGCATTGCCAGGTGCTTTATCAGTCGCCGGTCAAATGCCCGGTGGTCATCCGACGGCTGCGCCGCCGCGCCTCGGTCGGAAAGGTGAGCGACGATTTACTTCAGAAAGGGGCGGCCGGTTGAGCCGCTTCACAAGCCCGACCAGGAATAGGAGAGTCAAACCAATGTCCGAAAAGTTCAAGAAGCTGGTCATGACGCGACGCGGCATGCTCGGCGCAACCGCCACAGGAGCGGTGCTGGCCTCGACCGGAGTCGGAAGCACCATGCTCGGCGCCCGCAGCGCCAGCGCGCAGGCGAACGGCCAGAAATTCGAGCTCGCCCCCGGAGAGCTTGACGATTACTACTGCATCGCCTCGTCCGGCCAGACCGGCGAGGTGCGGATTCTCGGATTCCCCACCATGCGGGAACTCGTGCGCATTCCGGTGTTCAACCGCTGCTCGGCCACGGGCTGGGGCCAGACCAATGAATCGCTCAAGGTGCTGACCGAAGGCCTGCTGCCCGAGACCCGCGAGTTCCTCGCCAAGCAGGGCAAGAAAACCTACGACAACGGTGACCTGCACCACCCGCACATGTCCTTTACCGACGGCGTCTATGACGGGCGTTACATCTTCGTGAACGACAAGGCGAACACGCGTATCGCGCGGATCCGCTGCGACGTGATGAAATGCGACAAGATCATCGAGATCCCGAACGCCGCCACCATCCACGGCCTGCGGGTGCAGCGCTACCCGCGCACCGGCTATGTCATCGGCAACGGCGAATTCGAGACGCCGATCGTCAACGACGGTTCGGTGCTGGACGAGCCGGAAAAATACGTGAGCTTCTTCACCGCCGTGGACGGTGACGAGATGAAGGTCGCCTGGCAGGTGATCGTCTCGGGCAACCTCGACAACACCTCGACCGATTATCAGGGAAAATACTTCTTCTCGACCAGCTATAACGACCAGAACGGGATGAACCTGGCCGAGATGTCGGAGCAGGAGGTGAACCACGTCGTCGTTTTCAACGTCAAGGAGATCGAGAAAGGTGTCGAATCCGGCGATGTCGAGGTGCTGAACGGCGTGCCGGTGATCGACGGGCGCAAGGGGCAGAACAAGAAATACACCCGTTATATTCCGGTTCCCAACAGCCCGCATGGCTGCAACACCTCGCCCGACGGCAATTACGTCATCGCCGCAGGCAAGCTTTCGCCCACCTGTTCGGTGATCGACGTGCGCAAGCTCGATGCGCTGTTCGAGGAAGACGCCGACCCGAGCAGCGCCATCGTCGCCGAACCCCAGCTTGGGCTCGGGCCGCTTCACACCGCGTTTGACGGCCGCGGCAACGCCTACACGACGCTGTTCATCGACAGCCAGATCGTCAAATGGAACATCGACGCCGCGATCCGTGCCCATGCAGGCGAGGACGTGGATCCGATCATCCAGAAGCTCGACGTGCATTATCAGCCGGGCCACAACCACAGTTCCATGGGCGAAACCAAGGATGCCGATGGCAAGTGGCTGCTGTCGCTCAACAAGTTCTCGAAAGACCGGTTCCTGAACGTGGGGCCGCTCAAGCCCGAGAACGACCAGCTGATCGACATTTCGGGCGACGAGATGAAGCTCGTGCATGACGGGCCGTCCTTTGCCGAGCCCCATGACGTCACCATCGTGCGTGCCGACATCATCAACCCCGTGGATGTCTGGGACCGCGAGGATCCGATGTTCGAGGAGGCCCGCAAGCAGGCCGAGGCCGACGGGGTCGACCTTGACTGGGGCCATGACGAGCTGATCCGCGACGGCAACAAGGTGCGGGTCTACATGTCCTCGGTGGCGCCGCAGTTCAGCCTTGAAAAGTTCACGGTGAAACAGGGCGACGAAGTGACCGTCTATATCACCAACATGGACGACATCGACGACCTGACCCACGGTTTCACCATCAACAACTATGGTGTCGCCATGGAGGTCGGGCCGCAGGCGACCGCCTCGGTCACCTTCACCGCCGACCGTCCGGGCGTGCACTGGTATTACTGCCAGTGGTTCTGCCATGCGCTGCACATGGAAATGCGCGGCCGCATGCTGGTCGAACCGGCGGAGGCCTGAGCCGATGCGCGGCCTTCTTGCTCTTGGTGCGCTGGTCCTGCTGCCGTCCTTCGGGGCGGCGGCGGTGATCGACGTGAGTCCGGGCGAGGGGGCCATCGCGGCGGCGCTTGCCGGGGCCGACGAGGGCGATACGCTGCGCCTCGGCCCCGGTATTTACCGTGAATCGCTTGTGCTCGATCACCCCGTGACGCTCGACGGGGGCGGCCGCGCCACGCTGCAGGGAACCGGCGACGGCAGCACCATCACGGTGACCGGCCCCGATGTGGTCGTGCGCGGGCTGATCATCAGCGGCTCGGGATCGAGCCACGAAACCATTGATTCCGGTGTGCAACTGACCAAGACCGCGGATCGTGCGGTGGTCGAGAACAACGTCCTGCTCGGCAATCTCTATGGCGTCGATATTCACGGCGCGAAGGAGTCGATCGTGCAGGACAACATCATCCGCGGCCGGCGCGACCGGCACATGAACCGGCGCGGCAACGGTGTCTATGTCTGGAACGCGCCGGGCGCGCAGGTGGTCGGCAATGACATCATGTGGGGGCGCGACGGGATCTTCATCAACACGTCGAAGCAGAACAGCTTCCGCGACAACACATTCCGCGACCTGCGCTTTGCCGTCCATTACATGTACGCCAACAATTCCGAGGTCTCGGGAAACCGCTCGATCGGCAATGACCTTGGTTATGCGATCATGTTCTCGGACCGGGTGCGGGTGCGCGACAACCTTTCGCGGAACGACCGCGAACACGGGGTGCTGCTGAACTATGCCAACCATGCCGAGATCACCGGGAATATCGTGCAGAACGTGCAGGAAAAATGCCTGTTCGTCTATAACGCCCACAAGAACCTGATTTCGGGAAACCGCTTTGAAGGCTGCGGCATCGGCATCCATTTCACCGCCGGGTCCGAGCGCAACACGGTCACGGAAAACGCGTTCATCGGCAATCGCAACCAGGTGAAATATGTGGCGACCACCTGGGTCGAGTGGTCCGAGGACGGGCGCGGCAACTACTGGAGCGATTTCGCCGCTTATGACGTGGATGGCGACGGCATCGCCGACATGCCGTATCGTCCCAATGACAGCATGGATCACGTGCTCTGGACCCAGCCGGCGGCGAAATTGCTGCTCGGCTCGCCGGCGATGCAGCTTGTCCGCTGGTCGCAGTCGGCCTTTCCGGCGCTGCTGCCGGGCGGGGTGCAGGACAGCGCGCCGCTGATGCGCCCGCCGGCAGCCGTGATCCCCGAAGGTGGAGGCCAGGGATAATGTGCGACATCCTGACCATCGAACACATCGACAAATGGCGCGGCAAAGCGCAGGTGCTGCGCGGCGTGAACCTGAACGTGGCGGCGGGAGAGCGCGTTGCCCTGCTTGGCCACAACGGCGCGGGCAAGACCACGCTGATGAAGGCGATCCTTGGTCTGACCCGCACCGGCGGGGGGCGGATCAGTATCGACGGCGCCGCGCCGGGAAGCGCACAGGCACGCCGCAAGATCGCCTATCTGCCGGAATCGGTTGCCTTTCACAAATCCCTGACCGGGCGCGAACAGCTCGTGCTGTTTGCGCGCCTTGCCGGTGTCGGCCGCAACGACTGCGCCGCGCTGCTGGAACGGGTCGGGCTGGCCGGGGCGGCCGACCGGCGCATCGGCACCTATTCCAAGGGGATGCGCCAGCGGCTCGGGCTTGCGCAGGTGCTGCTCGGGCGCCCGAAGCTTGCGCTGCTCGACGAGCCGACCAGCGGACTTGATCCCATTTCGCGCCACGACCTTTACGCCATCATCGACGAACTGGCCGGGCAGGGCACGGCGGTGCTGATCGCCAGCCATTCCCTGACCGAGGTCGAGGCCCGCACCGATCGCATCGCCATCATGCGCCGGGGCGAAGTGGTCGCGGACGACACGCTTGCGCGCTTGACCGAAACCGCCCGCCTGCCGATCCGCATCCGGGTCGAGGCGGCGCGGGAGAGCGCCGACCTGATCGCGACCAAGCTCGACGGCACGCGGATGAACGGAGCGCGGGTGGATCTGGTCTGCCCGCCGTCGCAGAAGATGGAACAACTGCGCCGGATCGCGGCGCTGGGCGATGGGGTGCTCGATGTCGATGTGATCGCGCCGCGCCTTGAAGAACTCTACCGCCATTATTCAGAGGGAGAGGCGCAATGATCACCCGTATCCTCGCCGTGGCCGCGACCGAGGCGCGGATCGCGCTGCGCAACCGCTGGGTGTTCGTGGCGACGCTGATCATGGTGCTGTTCGCGCTCGCGCTCACCTTTGCCGGCAGCGCGCCGACGGGAACGCTCGGGGTCGATCTGCTGACGGTCGCGGTGGCGTCGATGACCACGCTTTCGGTCTATCTCGCGCCGCTGCTGGCGCTCATGATCGCGTTCGACGCCGTCGCGGGCGAGGCCGAGCGCGGCAGCCTCGCGCTTCTGCTGTCCTATCCGGTCAGCCGCGCCGAACTGCTGCTTGGAAAATTCCTTGCCCATACCGGCGCGCTGGCCTTTGCCATGACCGTCGGTTTCGGCACCGCGGGCGCTGTGGCCGCGGCCATGGGCGATGCGAGCGGTGAAAGCCTGATCGCGCTCCTGCGGCTGATCGTGACATCCGTGATCCTTGGCGCGGGGTTCCTTGCCATCGGCTATGCGCTTTCGGCGCTTTCGGGCAGCGCCACCGTCGCGGCCGGCCTTGCCGCGGGGGCCTGGCTGGTCCTGGTGGTGCTTTACGACCTCGGCCTGCTCGGGGCGGTGGTGCTGGATGCGGGCGGGACGTTCACGCAGCGGGTTTTCCCCTGGCTCATGATGGCGAATCCGGCGGATGCGTTCCGGCTCTGGAACTTCGCCGCGTCAGAAAACCTTGCGCTTGCCTCGGGCATGGCGGGAGCGGCCAAGGGCCTGCCGGTCTGGGCGGCGCCGCTCTCGGCGCTGCTCTGGCCGCTGATCGGGCTCGGGCTTGCGCGGCTTGCACTGGCGAGGGTCGAACCATGAAGCGTGCGCTGCTGCTGGTCCTCCTGCTGGCCGCCTGCCGCGAAGACGACGCGGAGATGCCGGATCCGGTTGCCTTCAACGAGGAAACGATTGCCCATTTCTGCCAGATGAACATCGCCGAACATGGCGGGCCCAAGGGGCAGATCCACCTTGAGGGTTATCCCGATCCGCTGTTCTTTGCGCAGGTGCGCGACATGGTTGCCTATCTCAAGGCACCCGAACGCGACGCGCGGATCACCGCCACCTATGTCAGCGATATGGGCGCGGCCAAGGCATGGAGCGAACCCGGCGCGATGAACTGGATCGACGCCACCGATGCCGTCTTTGTCGTCGGCGCCCCGGTGCGCGGCGGCATGGGCGCGCCCGAGATCGTGCCCTTTGCCAAGGTCGAGGATGCGGAGGCCTTCATCGCCCGTTACGGGGGCGGAGCGATGCCGCTCGACGAGGTTCCGCCCGAGGCGGCTTTCGCCCCCGTCGATCTGGACATGCAACTGGAGGAGCCGTCATGACACGCCCCCTGAACCGCCGCCGCTTTCTGACGATTTCCGCAAGCGCGCTGGTCCTGCCGCTGATGCCGCGGTTTGCACAGGCACAGCTTCCGGTGGCCGAATGGCGCGGAACGGCGCTGGGCGCCGGGGCGACGATGAAGCTGGCCGGGCTCGAAGGCGCCGCCGCGCAGGATGTGTTCCGCAAGGTCGAGGCAGAGGTTGCGCGGCTCGAGGCGATCTTCAGCCTTTACCGCCCCGATTCAGCGCTGGTGCGGCTGAACCGCGACGGGCACCTCGCCCAACCGCCGGCGGAGATGCTGGAACTGCTGACGCTCGCCGGCGCGGTCCATGCCAGCACCGATGGCGCCTTCGATCCGACCGTCCAGCCGCTCTGGGCGGCCTATGCGGAAAGCCGGGGCCGGCCGGAGGAGGGGGCGCGCGAAGCGGCGCGCGCGCATGTCGGCTGGGCGGATCTGCGCCTCGCGCCGGATCTGGTCGAATTTTCCAGGCCCGGCATGGGGCTCACGCTGAACGGTATCGCGCAGGGCTATATCACCGACCGGATCGCGGCGCTGCTGCGGGCGCAGGGATTGGGCGATGTACTGATCGACATGGGCGAAATCGTGGCGCGCGGCGAGCGCCCGGGCGGCGGGCCGTGGGAGGCCGGCATCGCCACACCGGAGGGCGAACTCGTCGGGCGTCTCGTGCTGGATGACCGTGCGCTGGCGACATCGGCGCCGCTTGGCACGACACTCGATTCCGAGGGGCGGGTCGGCCATATCATCGACCCGGCAACCGGCCGGCCGACCACGGCGCGCCGGCTGGTTTCGGTCAGCGCAGGCACGGCCGCACTTGCCGATGCGCTCTCGACCGCCTTCTGCAGCATGACGGATCAAACGGCGATCGACCGCGCCCTTGCGCTGCATAAGGGGGCGCGGCTCGAACATATCGCCTGAGACCGGCGGGCGGCGAACCTGTCAGTTGCGCAGCCGGCTCAGGACAAAGAGGCGGATTGCCGAGGCAAGGCCGCAGTGGGGCGAGCGCGCGGCGTCGATCTCGGCCGCAAGGTCGTTTATCGCCCGGCCGTCCTTGGCGGCGATTTCACGAAACGCGGTCCAGAATTCATCCTCGAGCGAAACCGAGGTCCGGTGGCCGCGCAGGGTGAGCGAACGTTTGCGGGGCCGGCTCATTCTTCGGGCCGTTCCTCGCCGGACCGGCGCCGGGCAGGGTGATCGCCGGCGTGATCCTGCTCAAGCCGATGCCCGTCAAGCGCCCGCGCCGCGCGGTCCTGCAGCGCATGGTCGAGCGCACGCCCGGCCTTGCCGCGCCCGAAACGCATGGCGTTTTCGTCACCACGCTGCTTTCGCGCCGCCCGCGCCCGCTGCTTGCGGGCGCGGTTGAGGTTCACGACCTCGGCCATCAGCGGGGGCCAACCATCAGTTCGGGGCGCACCACGCGATCGAATGTCTCGCCATCGACAAAACCGAGGCGGATCGCCTCTTCGCGCAGGGTGGTGCCGTTCCTGTGGGCGGTCTTTGCCACCTCGGTCGCCTTGTCATAGCCGATCTCGGGGGCAAGCGCCGTCACCAGCATGAGCGATTCATGCAGCAGGCGTTCGATGCGGTCGCGGTCGGCGCGCAGCCCCGCAATCAGGTTGTCGGTGAAGGCGCTCGCCGCGTCCCCCAGAAGCTGCATGGATTGCAACACGTTATAGGCCATCATCGGCTTGTAGGTATTGAGCTCGAACTGCCCTTGCGAGCCGGCGAAGCCGACCGCCGCATCATTGCCCATGACATGGACGCAGACCTGGGTCAGTGCCTCGCATTGCGTCGGGTTCACCTTGCCCGGCATGATCGAACTGCCCGGCTCGTTCTCGGGCAGGATCAGTTCGCCCAGCCCGCAGCGCGGCCCGGAGCCGAGCAGGCGGATGTCGTTCGCGATCTTGTAGAGGCTGACCGCAACGGTCCTGAGATGCCCCGAGATTTCCACCATCGCGTCATGGGCGGCCAGCGCCTCGAACTTGTTCGGCGCGGTGACGAAGGGCAGGCCGGTGATCGCGGCCATGTTGGCGGCGACCTTTTCCGCCCAGCCCGGCGGGGTGTTGAGCCCGGTGCCCACGGCGGTCCCGCCTTGCGCAAGCTCGTATATCCGCCCGAGCCCGTCCCGCACGCGCGCGATTCCCATGTCGACCTGGTGAACGTAGCCCGAAAATTCCTGCGAAAGGGTCAGCGGCGTGGCGTCCTGCGTATGAGTGCGGCCGATCTTGATGATGCCGTCGAAATCGCGGATCCTCGCTTCGAGCCCGGCCTTCAGCTTTTCCAGCCCCGGCAGCAGGACATCGCGCGCGGTGGTGGCGGTGGCGATATGCATGGCGGTCGGGAAGGTGTCGTTGCTGGACTGGCCCATGTTCACATGGTCGTTCGGATGCACCGGATCCTTCGAGCCGAGCCGGCCGCCCAGGATCTCGATCGCGCGGTTCGAGATCACCTCGTTCGCGTTCATGTTCGACTGCGTGCCCGATCCGGTCTGCCAGACCACCAGCGGGAAATGATCGTCGAGCCGGCCCTCGATCACTTCGCCCGCGGCCTCGATGATCGCCTTGCCCCGGGTTTCGTCAAGCCGGCCAAGCTCCATGTTGGCCTGGGCGCAGGCTTTCTTGATGACGCCGAGCGCGCGGAAGACGGCGACGGGCTGGCGCTCCCAGCCGATCGGAAAATTCTGCAGGGAGCGTTGCGTCTGCGCGCCCCAGTATCTGTCCGCCGGCACCTCCAGCGGGCCGAAACTGTCGGTTTCCGTCCGGGTCGCTGCCATCTCTGATCTCCGTTCTGTCGCTGCGTTGCATAACGCTCTAGCGCCCGGCGCCGCTCAGGGCAATCGGGCGTGTCGGCACAGGGTTGGAAAGGGGATTATTTCCGGAAGCTGTCCAGCGAGACGATCTCGGCCTCGGGCTTGTTGCCGTCCTCGTCGCTGTCGCGGGCATGGTCGGTGTTGATCGCCTCGGCCGGTTCTTCGTCGTCGTCCTCGTCGTCGTCCGTGGTGCTCTCGAAGCGCAGGCCGAACTCGACCGAGGGATCGACGAAGGTCTTGATGGCATCATAGGGAATATAGAGCGGCTCGGGCGAATCGCCGAAATTCAGCGTTACAGCGAACCCGTCTTCCCCGACATCGAGATTGTCGTACCAGTGCTGCAGCACGACGGTCATCTCGCCGGGGTAACGCTCGGCCAGCCAGTCGGCGAGCGCCGCGTCGGGATGGCCCGTGTCGAAGGTGATGAAGAAATGATGTGCGCCGGGCAGGCCATGGGCGGCGATATCCTCCAGCACGGATCGTATCAGGCCGCGCATGGCCCTGTGCATCAGGTTTCCGTAGTCGATCTCGCGCGTCATTCCGAGCCTCTGCATGTTTGCCGCCGAGCATAGGGGATTCGCCGGCGAACGAAAGAGTGCAGGGCCGCTTTCGCGCAAACATCCCCTTTGCTGGCGCCGCTCCGGCGCGGCGGTGGCCGTCAGGGCGGAGCATCATTGCCCTGGACAAACATGTTGCTCCATGCGCGGTCCAGCAGTTCGGGGCTCATCTGCCGCGGGATGCCCTCGAAATCGCAGATCGAGATCACTTGGTCGATCAGGAAGCCCGGCTGGTAGCTGGCATAGACGTTGCCGATCATAGGATATTTCACCTTGAGCAGATGCAGAAGCGACACCTCGTCGAGCGGCAGCCCCTTCTGCCGCGCGATCTGCGAGAAGATCCTGAGAAAATCCGCCCGCCCCGGTCCGTCGATGCGGATCTTGAAAAAGATGCGCCGCAATGCCGCCTGATCGAAGATCGCGCCCGGGTGCTGGTTGGTGGAAAAGATCACCAGCGTGTCGAAGGGCACCTCGAACTTTTCGCCCGACTGGAAGGTGAGGATATCGCGCCCCTCCTCGAGCGGTACGATCCAGCGGTTGATCAGCGCCTGCGGAGAATCGGCCTGGCGGCCCAGATCATCGACGATGAAGATGCCGCCGGTCGATTTCAGTTGCAGCGGCGCCTGGTAGGTGCGTGCGATCGGATCATAGGTCAGGTCGAGCATCGACAGGGTCAGTTCGCCGCCGGTAATCACGCAGGGCCGCTTGCAAAGCAGGTAACGGCTGTCGCGATGCCGGCTCAGGCGCAGCGCCAGCGGGTCGTCCGGGGCCTCCGGCACTTGGTCATGTACGATCGGATCATGAATCGGGATCACCTGCCCGGCATGTTCGATGGCGCGCGGAACATGGATGTGATCGCCGAGCGCATCGCGGATCGCGTTCGAAATGCTGGACTTGCCGTTGCCGGGCGGGCCGTACAGCAGCACCGAACGCCCGGCCCCCACCGCCGGGCCAAGCTGGTCGAGCAGCCCGGGCGGCAGGACGAGATGCGCCATCGCCTGTTCCAGCCGGGACCGGCTCATCTGAAGGCGGCGGATCGACTGCCGCTTGACCTGATCGCAATACTGGCCGAGCGGCACGGGCATGGCGCCGAAATAGGCCGACTGCGCCAGTGCATCATGGGCCCGTGCCCGGCCCGATTCGGTCAGGCGATAGCCCATTTCCCGGGTCGTTTCGCCGCCGCGATGGCCGATTGCCTCGATCAGCTTCTGACCGCGGGCAATGTCCAGAAGTTCCTGCGTGATCGGCAGGGGCAGGCAGATCGCCCGGGCGAGTATGGCAACGGATTCGATGTTCTTGCGGAACATCGTCTTGAGAACGATGTCGCGCATGAGAACTGTCGAAAGGCGCATCTCCGCCAGCTTGCGCGGCGGGGAAGGGGCCAGAGACGGACCGAGCGGGAGATTCATCGGACGAGCCCTGTAGCTGCGAATCGTCTTGATGCTCGCGCATGGGTCTTTCGATCCGGTAAAGGCGCGCGGATATCACTGTCCGAGCAGCGCCCCGAGGATCAGGTAAAGTGCCAGCGTTCCCCCGAGACTGAGCCCCATCGGGAACTTTCGCTTCCGCTCCCAGCTGGTCCAGCCGGGTGCCAGATCGCGCAGCCCCGTGCTGCGGACAAGGCGGTGGGTGGCGACGCCGGCAAGCAGCATGGCGGCGAGCAGCGCCAGCAGGAACCGCAGATCGCCGGGCGCGATGAATCCGGCGGCGGCAGCCGCAAATTTCGCATCGCCCGCCCCGACCGCCCCCGCCGCGTTGAGCGCAAAGCCGATGGCGAGGATCGCGGCCATCTGCACCAGCCCCTGTCCGTAATCCGCCAGCGGCAGCACCACGGGCCCGATCAGCAGGAACACCCCGGCAAGCAGCAGCACCGAGCGGTTGGAGATGCGCATCTCGCGCAGATCCGTATAGGCGGCATGCCAGCAGATCGGCAGCACGAAGGGCAGGAACCAGAACGCGGCCTTGGCCTCGACCAGCATGGATCAGCCGGCCTCGAGCGCGCGCAGGGCGCGCACCGCCTCTTCGAAATGCTGCGGATGCGTGGCGATGGCCTCGCGCAGGAGCCCCTTGCCGGTCTCCACATCGCCCTGTTTCACCGCCGTGAGCGCAAGCGTCTGCAAAAGCTGTGCCCGCTCGGTCTGGGTGGTGGGAAACACCGGCATGGTATAGTTGCGCTGGGCGCCGCGTGCGAGGATCAGGTTGTTCTTTGCGGTGAACAGGGTCGGATCCTGGCGCAGCGCGTCGGCGAACAGGCGTTCGGCATCGCCATAGGCGCCGCGTGTCAGCTTGGAATAACCCCAGTTGTTCAGCACTCCGGCGCTTTGCGTGGTCAGCCCGACGGCGGTTTCGTAAAAGCTGTCGGCCTTGGCCCATTCCTTGTTCGCATCGGCGACCATGGCTTCGAGCCGGTAGCGTTGAAAGGTCTCGAAGGTCGGGGCGATGCCGTTCAGGGTGCTTTTTGCCCGGTCCCAGTCGCCGCCGCGGATCAGCGCATCGGCAAGGTCGACCGAATCCTGTTCGTTCGCGCCCGGCATCGCGGTGACCCTGCTCCAGGCCGAGACCGCCTCGGCGTTGCGCCTGGCGCGGGTCAGCGAGCGGGCGAGCCCCCGCTGCAGGTCGATGCGGTCGGGCTTTTCACGGGTGGCGCGCTGGAAATAGCTGACCGCCTCGGAGGGATCGGCAACGGTCAGCATGACATCGCTCAGGTTGCTTTCGTCGATCACATTGAGGTCGGCGAATGCCTCGTCGACCGCCCGTTCCCCCTTGTCGGCGCAGGCGGCGAGGATCAGGAGACAGCCGAGGGCCAGCGGGCCCGTGAACAACCGAAACATATCAACAACTCCACTCGTCAAACATTCAGCGCTTTGCGCTTTTCACGCTGTCCCCGTCACGGCGCCCGGCTGATACGATACTGGCTGCTGCCCTGCCGCATCAATATATAGCCGGCCGCCTCCGGCCCGGTCTTATCAGATGCGTCGCGCTTTGCGAGCGCAAGGCGCAGGTTTTCGCGGATCGAATCGGTCCGGCCGCTGTCGAGCGCATAGGCCTTGCGCAGGGTCAGCGCCGCCTCGCCCGTCGCGCCGCGTTCCATCAGCAGAACCCCGAGGTTGTTCCACGCCTCGGGCCAGTCGGGTTCCATCTCGACCGCGCGGCGCAGCAGCGGTTCGGCCTGGCCGAGCCGCCCGAGCCCGAGATTGGCGGTGCCGAGCCCGCCCGTGATCTCGGCGGTCATCCCCTGATCGAGCGCCGCGCGGGTAAAGGCCCGCAGCGCAAGTTCGTGCTCGCCCGCAGCCATCAGGCGGTTGCCCACCGTAACGCCATCAACGGCGGCGCCTTTCGGATCCGTGCCGGGCGCGAAAGGGCCGGTATCGGCAAAACGCCCGGCATTGCCCGGGAAAAAGCCGGCTCCGCAGCCCGATGCCGCGAGGCATAGGGTCAGCAGCGGCCATGCCAGCCGGCCAACCCGCCGATTTCCGCCCCGGTCACGCCGAAACATCCTGTCAGTTGCCCATGTTACCCAGATTGGCGATGCTGTTGGCCGACGGCCCGACCAGGATGATCAGCAGAGGCGGCACCGTCAGCATCATTGTGGCGAGGGTCATCTTGGTTGGCAACTTGTTTGCCGCCTCTTCCGCGCGCATCACCCGCTTGTCGCGCATTTCCGCCGCATAGACGCGCAGCGCATCGGCGATCGAGGTGCCAAAGCTCGCCGACTGGATCAGCACCGTGACGAAGGAGGAAATATCCGGGACGCCGCAGCGCGCGCCCATGTCGCGCAGCACCGTGGCCTTGTCCTTTCCGGCTTTCATCTCGTAGGCGACGATCTCGAATTCTTCCGCAAGCGCGGAATAGGCGGTGCGCAGTTCGGCCGCCACGCGGACGATGGCCTGATCCAGCGACTGCCCGGCCTCGATGCAGACCAGCAGCATGTCGAGCGCATCGGGAAAGCCGCGGATGATCTGGTCCTTGCGGGTGGCGATCCGGCGCGTGATCCAGTACCGCGGCAGGAAATACCCGGCGCCAGCCAGAAAGACGACATAAAGCAGGCGCATCTGCATGTCATGGCCCGCCGCCTCGGACAGGCCGAAGGCGTAGAGCAGCCCGAGCCCGAGCCCGGCGATCCCCAGCGCGAACTGCGAAAAATGGAACAGGCGCACCGAATCGCGGGACTGGTACCCGGCCTGGCGCAGCTTAAGCTGGATCGCGCTGAGTTCCTTTTCGTTCTTCGGCTCGAGAAACCCGGCAAAGCGCTGCAATTGCTCGCTGCGGCCGTTCTGGCGCAGGGATTCCTTTTGCGGGCGCCGCGGCGCGGCTTCGCGGGTGGTGCGCTGCAGCTTCTTCAGCGGATCCTCGCGCCGGAGCAGCAGCATGAGCGGCAGCGTGACGAATATCAGCAGCGCCCCGAATCCGCCAAGCGCGATCAACGGCCCAAGCGGCCCGAGCAGATCCGTCAGCAGGGCAGAGACGCGGTTCGCAAGGTCCATGGCATTCCCCTCAAACGCGGATGTTGGTCAGAACCCGCATGACGACCAGGTTGAGGCAGAGCAGGATCCCGACCACGAAGCAGGCGGGGATGAACCAGGGATGGTCGATCACCTCGTCATAGTAATGCGGATCCTTCACGGTGATGAACAGCAGGCACAACAACGGAAAGGCCGACAGGAACTTGCCGGACCACTTGGCCTCGGCGGTGATGGCGCGGACCCGCCGCAACAGGCGGAACCGTGCGCGGATGACCTTGGCCAGGCCGGCCAGGATCTCGGCCAGGTTGCCGCCCGACTGCTGCTGGATCGTGACCGCGACGGCGAGAAAGCGCATGTCCTGCATGTCGAGCCGCTCGGCCATTTCCTTGAGCGCCTCGCCCACGTCGCGCCCGTAGGCGCTTTCGTCGGCAATCACGCCGAATTCCGTGGCGAGCGGATCCTCGATCTCGTCGGCGACGATGGCGATGGCCGAAGAAAACGGATGCCCGACCCGCAGGCTGCGCACGATCAGTTCGATCGCATCGGGCAACTGTTCCTCGATGAGGGCCATGCGCTTTTTCGCCCGGAAGCTGACCCAGACAAAGACGCCGCCGATACCCATTGCCAGCGCCGTCGCGACGCGAACCGGCAGTTCGGCCCCTGTCAGCAGGCTGAGCCCGATCATGGCCACCGCGCTCAGCCCCGCCATGATCAGGATGAGCTGCCGCGGTGAAAAGGCGATCGCGGCCTTCTGCGCCCGCTCGGCGAGCAGGGAATAGAACGGGATGGTGCGGGCGCGGGAATGCCGGCCGATCTCCTTGCGCAGCTGTTCCAGCACCTCTTCGCGCCGCGCCCCCTTGTCGAGCATTTCAAGGCGGCGGTTGATCCGGCTGTTAAGGCTGATCGAGCGGCCGAAGGCGACAAGATAGATGCCCTCGACCAGCACCAGCACGCTGACAAAGATCAATCCGTAGAGGACGGGTCCGAAACCGATCTGCATCAGAACTGCCCCGGCTGGACCGGATCATAGATCGAACCCGGAAGGTCATGGCCCCACATGCGGAAGCGTTCGGAGAAATGGCTGCGCACGCCGGTGCCGGTGAAATGCCCGATGATCCGGTTGTCGGGCGCAAGGCCGGTGCGCTGAAAGCGGAAAATCTCCTGCATGGATATGATGTCGCCCTCCATGCCGGTGATTTCCGTGATCGAGGTCATGCGGCGCGTTCCGTCCTGAAGCCGGCTGGCCTGGACCACCAGGTGCACGGCGCTTGCGATCTGGCTGCGCATCGCCTTGATCGGCATCTCGATCCCGGCCATGGCGATCATGTTTTCAAGGCGCGACACCGCATCGCGGGCGCTGTTGGCGTGGATCGTGGTCATGGAACCGTCATGCCCGGTGTTCATGGCCTGAAGCATGTCGATCACCTCTTCGCCCCGGGTTTCGCCGACGATGATGCGGTCGGGGCGCATCCGCAGCGCGTTCTTGAGGCAATCGCGCGCGCTCACCTCGCCCTTGCCCTCGACGTTCGGCGGGCGGCTTTCCATGCGGCCCACGTGAATCTGCTGCAACTGCAGTTCGGCCGTGTCCTCGATGGTCAGGATCCGTTCGGTGTGGTCGATGAACGAGGAAAGCGCATTGAGCGTCGTCGTCTTGCCCGAACCGGTTCCGCCCGAGACGATGATGTTGAGCCGGGTGGCGACAGCGGCCTCAAGATAGGCGGCCATGGCCTCCGAAAACGCCCCGAAGCGCACGAGGTCCGTGATGCCGAGCTTGTCCTTGCGGAACTTGCGGATCGAAACCAGGCTGCCGTCCACCGCGACCGGGGGAACCATGGCATTGAACCGCGACCCGTCTGCGAGGCGGGCGTCGACATAGGGGTTGGATTCATCCACCCGCCGCCCCACCGCCGAGACGATCTTGTCGATGATGCGCAGCAGGTGGCGTTCGTCCTTGAAGCCGATGTCGCTGAGTTCGAGCCGCCCGCCGCGCTCGACAAAGACCTGATGCGGCCCGTTCACGAGAATGTCGCTGATGGAATCGTCCTTGAGCAGCGTCTCCAGCGGACCGAGCCCCGTGACCTCGTCATAAAGTTCGCTGTTGAGCTGCTGGCGGTCTTCGCGGCCGAGTGTGATGCCCTTTTCGTCGAGGATTTCACCGGCGATGGCCGCGATCTCGGCGCGCAGATCCTTTTCGCTCGCATGTTCCAGCGCGGCGAGGTTCAGGTTGTCGAGCAGGGCGCGGTGCAGATCGAGCTTGAGTTCGGCCATGCGCTCCCGCCGCCGGCGCCCCTTGTCCGCGGCAAAGGGCTCTGCCGTGCGGGCCGGGCCCATTGCCGCCTCGGGCGAGGGGGTGCGCGGCCGCATGGCCGCTGCACCCGCCTGCGGGCCGCCCGTCGCGGTCGGCCCCGTCGGCGGCTCCGCCGGAGGTGCTGCTGCCGGCTGTTGCGGCGTCGGTTTCCTGTAGCGCGAGAACACGGCCTGCCCCTTTCTTCATGCGGCCTTTTCGGCACCCTGCCCGATGGCATGGAGCGAACGGGCGAGTTTCATGATTTCCCGGCGCAGCGGGTTGCGGGCTGCCGAGCGGGCCAGCGGCGTGCCGTTGTCGCAGCCCTGCGCGACCTGTTTTCCGCCGTCGGGGAGCAGCAGGTCGATGTTGATGCCAAGTGATTCGGTCATGCGACGGACCCGGCTGCGGCCGTTCAGATCGGTGAACCGCGGGGCCCGGTTCAGGGCGAAGCGCAGCTTGTGGAACGGCAGATCCTCGGCCTGCAGCGCCTGTTTCAGCCGCAACACGTTCTGGGCCGAGCGCATGTCGAGCTCGATCAGCGCGAAATGGACATGGGCCGCGTGCAGCACGGTTTCGGACCACTGCATGAGCGTCTGCGGCATGTCGATGACGACGTAATCGAAATGCTGCCGGGCCATGTCGATCAGCCGCTGCACATCATTGGGCGTGATGAGGTCGAGCGGCACCAGATCGGCGGGGGCGGTCAGCACCTGCAGGCGATCCCCGTAATTCGTCAGCGCAGCGCCGAGGCTGTCCTCGTCGATCTGGGCCATGTCCATCAGCACGTCGAGAACGGCCTCGCGCCGCGGCAGGTCTAGATAGGTCGAGACCGAGCCGAACTGCAGCCCGAGATCGACAAGGCAGACCCGCGGCGCATCCTCCGGTGACAGCAGGGCAAGCTCCCAGGCGAGGTTGGTGGCGAGCGTCGTCGCGCCCACGCCGCCGGCCAGCCCCTGCGCCACGATCACCGCCCCTTCGCGGGTGGAACCGGGGTGCAGGCTGTGGGGGTTGGCGGTGTCATGCGGCGCCTGCGGCGCTGCCGTCCGCAGGCGCGCAACCGCGTCCTGCAATTCTCCCTCGGGAAGCGGATAGGGGATGAATTCGGCGGCCCCGTTGCGCAGAAGCCGGTGGAGCGCGGCGGGCGAAAGCTCGGCCGCGATCAGGATCACGCCGATGCCGCGGGCCCGGGCGCGGGCCGCGACGGCGCCGGCGAGAGAAAGGTCGGCCTCGTCCTCCCGGCCGACCGCGATCGCGACGAACTGCAGGTTGCCGGCCTCCGGCTGGTCGAGGAACGACAGCGCCTCGGTAAAGCCGAGCTCGCCCCAGCGCGGCCCCATGACGGACTCCATATCCTCGATCAGAAGATCGAATCGCCGGATATCGCGGCTGATCGTGCAGGCGAGGAACGGATCCGGATCCGCCTGAGGCTGCTGTTCGTCCATTGCCTTGTCCCCGGCCGTGAGCGTCGCCCCGGGCGATGCCCCGCGGCGATAGTGGAAATTGCCTGAGCGGACTGCGCCAAGAAACCGGCGCCTGGCCCGTGCGAGGAAATCTCCCGGGGAACTGCGGCAATATTGGGGCTGAAAAGCTCCGATTGTGGGGAAAACGCGAACGATCAGCGGATCCCGCCCGCGCCGCTCACTGCGTTGCCAGATCCTGCGGGCTGGCTTCTTCGACGGCTCCGGCGGGAACGGCGCTCGCGATATATTCGCGATAGATCACCTCGGCATATTTCCCGTCGAGCAGGGTCGGATGGCGCGCGACAAAGCCGGTCACTTCGGTGATGGCGCGGCGGTTGGCCCGTTCCGGGCCGGGCGTGTTCACGACCGGGCGTGTCTTGCCCAGCGACACCACCCCCTCGAGCCGCGCGCGGCTGATGCCCTGCGACGTGAGGAAAGCGACCACCGCATCGGCGCGGCGCTGGCCAAGGCGGCGATTGTAGGCGTCGCTGCCGACGAGATCGGTAAAGCCGTAGACGCGGAAGCGGGCCTCGGGAAACTGGCGGATCCAGCCCGACTGGAGAGTGAGAATCCGGCGCGCCTCGGCATCGAGTGCGGCGCTGTCAAAGGCGAAATGCACGGTCGCCGGCACTTCCTGCGCGAAGCGCCGGGCGAGTTGCACGGTATACTGCCGCTCGCCGTTCATCATCTCGGTGTTGTTCAGCGTGGCATCACCAAAGGACCCCCCGTCCAGCATCTGGCCGGCCTCCTGCGCGCAGCCCGCCAGCAGGGCCGCCGTAATCGTCGCCGCGATGGCGGTGGCGGTGGCCGATTTCAGGATTGCGAAAACTTTCGACATCTGACCGGTCCTCAATCCATTACATAGCCGTAGGAGCCGCTGAATCCCTGCCGCGCGACCTCTCCCGCCGCTGCCGAGCGGTTGCGGCTCGTCTTGCCGAACAGGAACAGGTCCGCTTCGCTTGGTGGGCTGATCCGGTCGGTGGGGAGCATGAAGGCCTCGCCGCGGGTCGGGGTCACGAGATGGGCGGTAACGATGATCACGAGTTCGGTCTGGCTGCGGCGGTAATCCGAACTGCGGAACAGTGCGCCGAGGACCGGCACGTCGCCAAGCCACGGCAGTTGCGACGCATTGTCGAGAAACTGGTCCTCGATCAGCCCGGCGATGGCGAAGCTCTCGCCGTCGCGCATCTCGACCGTGGTCGAGGTCTCGCGCCGGGTGAAAGAGACGATGCTGGCGCCGTTCACGGTGCTTTCGTTGCTGCGGTCGATGGCCGACACGGCCGCGTTCAGTTCCAGATTGATCAAATCCTTGTCGACCACGCGGGGAACGAAATTCAACTGGATGCCGAAGGGTTTGAAATCGACCGAATAAACCCCGCCTTCCTGCGCCACCGGCACCGGGTACTCGCCGCCGGCGAGGAACTTGGCCTCCTGGCCGGAGAGGGCGGTGAGATTCGGCTCGGCCAGGGTGCGCACGACCCCCTTGCGTTCGAGCGCCTCGAGCAGCAGCCCGACCTGCACCGCCCCGACATTGAAACCGAACAGCACCGCGCCGACGTTTTCGTTGCTGCCGGGAATGTTGCCGGAGAGGCTGTTCGCAACCCCGCCCGAGGTGTTCGTGGTGCCGGTGCCGGCGCTGCCGCTCAGCCCCGAACCATGCGGCGAATGGTTGAGCCCGATCGAGGAACTCAACGATTTCGAGACGGAACGCTGCATCTCGGCAAAGCGGACCTTCAGCATCACCTGCTGCACCCCGCCGACGCTCATGAGGTTCGAGACGCGATCCGGCGCATAGCGTTCGGCCAGATCGAGCGCGCGCTGCAGGTGAGAGCTGCTGGAGACCACGCCCGACAGCACGATCCCGTCATTGGCGGTGCGCACCTCGATCTGTTCGCCGGGCAGGATCTGGCGCAGGCGTTCCTTGAATTCGGTGACATCGGCGGCCACCCGCACATCGACATTGGTGATCAGCGTGCCCGATTCATCAAGCAGGGTCATGGTCGTCAGGCCGGGCGATTTGCCGAGCACGTAGATACTGCGGTCGGAAAGCGACGAAATATCGGCGATGCCCGGATTGGCGATGGTCAGTTCGGCAAAGGGCGTGTCGCTTTCCACCACCACGGCCCGGTTCATCGGCACCTCCAGGGTGGAGGCGATGCCCTGCTTCACTTCCCGTAGGCCCTGTGCGCCGGCTGCTCCCGACATCGCGAAAAGCGCCAATACCCAGCCCGCGAGGGCCGTCCTCACGAAAATACCCACACTCATCAAACCTGCCTTCTCGCATACGCATTACACTTGGGGTCTTTTCGCCCAATTGAATGCATACTGCGCGCTCTCCGCACGCCTGCCAAGCCGGCGGGATGCTCAACCTCCGGTCCCTGTGGATAATCGGCAACAAGACCGCTCCGCGCCGCGGGGCCGAAGCCGGCCTTCCCTCGGGGCCGATACCGGTGGGGCGGGGCGGGCGGGGGGTGGTCAGTTGGTGCAGGGAATGGTCACGTCGGTGATCTCTGTCCCCTTTCTGGTGCGGATGGTGCAGGTCTTTTCGCTGCGGGGCAGTGGTGCGGGCTCTGCGGCGCCGCGGCCGAGCAGGGCGCGCTGGTTTATCTCGATCGGGCCGCCCTCGGCCGGGTTGCCGTCGTCGATGCCGACCAGCGCGAGCGTCAGCTTTCCGGTGTTCTGCGCGAGGGTGAGCGCGGCCACCTGTTCCGGCCGCACGGCCACGGTGATCGTGCGGGCGATGGTCGTGTCGATGTCGCTGTTCGCGCTCTGGTCCACGGCCACGATCTGCACGCCGGGCTCGATCATGCGGGTCACGTCGCCCTCGGAATCGCGCGGCGTCCCGGTCCAGTAGACATCGACCCGGTCGCCCGGGCGCAGAAAGCCGGAAACGCCCGAGGTCACGTCAACGCGAATCGCAAGCGCGCGCGTCCCGCTCGCAAGGCGCGAGGTGATTCCCGCATCTTCTCCCGGCGCCGTGACCTTTGGCGCAAGGACGGCTTCGTCCTTTTCGATGGCGCGCAGCACGATCCTTTCGCGGCTTTCATCGGCGGGGAAAAGCGTCCCCGGATCGGGATAGGCGCCTTCGGGGATGGCATCCACGGGCCAGCGCACCATTCGCACCGCGTCCTGCGTCAGCGGCTCGCCATAGCGCAGCGCCCGGGTCGCGACCATGACGGTGGTGGTGGGAACCGAATCCTTCTGCCGTTCCGCCTGCAGGGCCTGTTCCATGCCGGCGAGATAGTTTTTCGCCATCACCACCGCACCGCCTGCAAGGGCGATACCGACGATCAGCACCAGGCCGAAAATTGCACGCATAGGGTCATTTCCATCGGGTTCGTGGTCTTCGGATTCGAGTCATGCAGGCGAAAGATTAAGACCGGGCAAATTTTGCGGGTCACGGGCCACCAAAGAATGAGGCCGCGCCGGAACACGGCGCGGCCTTGTGCGGATTTCGATCATGGTCCGAAATCAGTTGTTATAGGGCATTGCGACCGTTGCATTGTCGAGCGAGTCCCCGACAGCACCCGAAAGCGAGTTCGTGCCCCGGCTGATGCCGGTATAAGCCACACCACCGAGGGCGATCACGGCGGCGGTCAGCACCACCCAATCGACCGTGACGGCGCCGTCTTCGTCCTTGCCGAAGCGCTTGAAGAACTTGATCATGATATTTTCCTTTCCAGATAATGAAACTGCCTTGCCGACCGCGCTGCCTGCGAACCCTCATGTTCCGAATGGGCCGTGGCCTGTGCGGTATGAGTGCATCTAGCCGGCGAGCGGTGGCAGAAATTGGGCAGAAAAAGGATTTCGCTGCCCAATTTTAACTTTTTGGTAATACTGATCGGGAACAGGCCGATTCCCTGCGGGAATTGACCCGGATTTTACCAATAACGCAGGAATGGCGAGGCCGCAGGGCCGCAATTGCGGCAAATCTGCCATGAATCATCGCTCTGCACTGGTCATGCGCCCCGATTCGGGAAAGGCTCGACCAAAAGAACGGGCAGTGAGTATCGAGTATGCAGCGGTATCTGCGCAGGGCGGCGCTCTGGGCTCTGGTGATTCCCCTGATGGTTGTCCCGCAGCCGGGGGCCAGGGCCGAGGTGCAGCGCCTCGTCATGGTGGACGTGTCGGACGAAAAACCGGCCCCGGTCAGCAGCGCACCGGCCGCGGCGCCTGACCGTCCGCGGGCGGAGCCGGTGGTGTACCGCGACTTTTCGGCAAAACGCATCAAGCCCCCCGCGCCGGGAACGACAAGGCGAATCACGGTGCAGATCGACCCGAACGAAAAGCCCGGGCCCATCATCCCGCGCCCGGAGCCCGAGCCATGGGTCGAATCGCCCCTCGGGCCGCTGAGCGAAACCCCCATCGGGCATTACGCATGGTTCTGGGAACAGATTCCGCCGGGGCGTGCGAGGGCCGGGGCGGGGCGGCTTGATGCGGCGCTTTCGGTGCTCGCCGCGTCCGACCGGGTCAGGGCGCCGCGCCTGCAGCAGTTACAGGATATCGCGCGGACCCGCGGGGGGGACATCCTGCGCTCGACCATCGGCACGCGAGTTTCACCGGCGCTCGTGCTGGCGGTGATCGCGGTCGAATCGGGGGGGCGCAGCGATGCGGTCAGCCATGCGGGGGCGCAGGGTCTCATGCAGCTGATGCCGGCGACGGCCAGGCGGTTCGGCGTCGCCGACAGCTTCGTGCCCGAATCCAATATCGCCGGCGGGGTCAAATACCTCGACTGGCTGCTGGGGGAGTTCGACAACGACCCCATCCTTGCGCTTGCGGGCTACAACGCGGGCGAGGGGAGCGTGCGCAGTTACGGTGGCGTGCCGCCCTTTGCCGAAACGCGCGATTACGTGCCGAAGGTTCTGGCGGCGTTCCGGGTGGCAAGCGGGCTGTGCCAGACGCGCCCGCAACTGGTGAGCGATGGCTGCGTCTTCGTGGCGATGAACTGATGCCCCCGGGTCAGGGTGCGAACACATCCGCCCATTCGGGGCGACGCCTGCGCATGGCCTCGACATAGGAACAGCGCGGACGGATGCGCCGGCCATCGGCGCGGGCATCCGCGACCAGCCGTTCCACAAGGGCCGCCGCGGCCCCGGTTCCGCGCATGGCCGGCGGCACGAAGGTGTGATCGGCCGAGATCAGGTCGGGCGCGAGAACCCGATAGGTGAGTTCCGCCTGCGCGGGGCCGAGGTCGATCGAATAGCGCCCCCGCGCATCGTCCGCCTGATGGCGGATGGTGAACGCCTCAGACAATCGTCGCCTCGGTGGCGGCGCGGATTTCGTCTTCGGTCACGCCTTCGGCCGTCTCGACGATCTTCAGCCCGCCCTCGACCACGTCGAGCACGCCGAGGTTCGTGATGATGCGGCTGACCACGCCGACGCCGGTGAGCGGCAGCGTGCATGTCCTGAGCAGTTTCGGCTCGCCGTGCTTGTTGGTATGGTCCATGACGATGATCACGCGCGGCACGCCGGCAACCAGGTCCATCGCCCCGCCCATGCCCTTGACCAGCTTGCCCGGAATCATCCAGTTGGCGAGGTCGCCGCTTTCGGACACTTCCATCGCGCCGAGGATCGCCGCCGCGATCTTGCCGCCCCGGATCATGCCGAAACTGGTGGCGCTGTCGAAATAGGCGGTGCGGTTCAGTTCGGTGATTGTCTGCTTGCCGGCGTTGATGAGGTCGGGGTCTTCCTCGCCCTCGTAGGGGAAGGGCCCCATGCCGAGCATGCCGTTCTCGGATTGCAGGGTGATGTCCTTGTCGCCGACGTAATTCGCGACCAGCGTCGGAATGCCGATGCCGAGGTTCACATACCAGCCGTCCTCAAGCTCTTCGGCGGCGCGGGCGGCCATCTGGTTGCGGTCCCAGCCCTTGCCGGCAACGGTGGCATCCTTTGCCATGGTCACGCCTCCTCACGCTTGCGGGTGGTGCGCTGTTCGATGCGCTTTTCGTGTTCGCCCTGGATCAGGCGGTGCACATAGATGCCCGGCAGGTGGATATGGTCGGGGTCAAGGCTGCCGCGGGGCACAATTTCCTCGACCTCGGCCACGCAGACGCGCCCGCACATGGCCGCCGGCGGGTTGAAATTGCGCGCGGTCTTGCGGAACACCAGATTGCCGGTGTCGTCGGCCTTCCATGCCTTGACGATGGAAAGGTCGGCAACGATGCCGCGTTCCATCACATAGGTCTCGCCGTCGAATTCCTTGTGCTCCTTGCCCTCGGCGATCACCGTGCCGACGCCGGTCCTGGTATAGAAACCGGGAATGCCGGAGCCGCCGGCGCGCATGCGTTCGGCCAGCGTGCCCTGCGGGTTGAATTCGAGTTCAAGCTCGCCGCTCAGATACTGGCGCATGAATTCGGCGTTTTCGCCAACGTAGGAGGAAATCATCTTCCGGATCTGGCGCGACTGGAGCAGCACGCCGAGGCCGAAATCATCCACCCCGGCGTTGTTCGAGGCAACCGTCAGATCCTTTGTGCCCGCATCGCGGATCGCCGCGATCAGCAGTTCGGGAATACCGCAAAGGCCGAAGCCGCCGGCCGCGATCAGCATGCCGTCATGCAACAGCCCGTCGAGCGCCTCGGCCGCGGTATCATAGACCTTCTTCATGGATCACCCCCTGGAAATGCGGTCACGGTGATCGTGCCGCCGCCATGGAACGGTGTCAACCGGATGCCGGGCGCGGCGGCCGGTTCAGCCCTCGCCCGAACCGGCCGCAGCCTTCTTCGTCGTGGCCTTGGCCGCCGTCTGCTTGGCCGGGGTCTTTTTTGCCGCCGTTTTCGCCGCCGTTTTTTTCGGGGCCGCCGTCTTGCGGGTCGAGGCGCGCTTGGCCGGGGCCTTTTTCGCCGCAGGGGCCTTCTTGCCCGATTTCGCCGCCTTTTCCGCGATCAGTTCGACCGCCATCTCCACGGTCACGGCCTCGGGTGCGGTGTCCTTGGGCAGGGTCGCGTTGATCTTGCCCCATTTGACATAAGGGCCATAGCGGCCATCCATGAGGCTGATGGCGCCGCCGGCCTCGGGGTGTTCGCCCAGTTCGCGCAGCGTCTTGCCGCCCCGTCCGCGCGCGCCGCGGCTTGCGACCTTCTCGGCCAGAAGCTGCACGGCGCGGTTCATGCCGACGGTGAACACCTCGTCGATGTTTTCGAGATTGGCATTCGTTCCGCCGCGTTCCGATGTGCTTTCGGCATGTTTGAGATAGGGACCGTAACGGCCGATATTGGCCCAGATCATCACCCCGTCGTCGGGATGCGGCCCGATGGGGCGCGGCAGCGACAGCAGCATGAGCGCGCGGTCAAGCTCGATCTCCTCGGGCGACCAGTCCTTGGGAATCGACTGGCGCGGGGGTTTCTTGTTGTCCTCGGTCGCCTCGCCGCGCTGCACATAGGGGCCGAAACGGCCCTTGAAGACGCGGATCGCATCGCCCTCGTCATGGCCAAGAAGCTTGCCTTCGGGCGGGATCGCGCTGTCTTCTTCCATGCCCGGCGGGCCGAAGGGGCGGGTATAGCGGCATTCGGGGTAGTTCGAGCAGCCGATGAAGGCCCCGCCCGACCGCGCGGTGCGCATGGACAGCCGCCCCTTGCCGCAATGCGGGCAGAGGCGGGGATCGCTGCCGTCCCCGGTCGGGGGGAACAGGTGCGGCTCCAGCACCTCGTTGATCTTTTCCAGCACCTCGGTGATGCGCAATTCGCTGGTTTCCGCGATCGCGGCCGAGAAATCGCGCCAGAAGCTCGCGAGCACTTCCTTGTAATCGGCGTCGCCGGCGCTGATGTGATCCAGCTGATCCTCGAGCGCGGCGGTGAAATCGTAACCGACATAGCGGCGGAAGTAGTTTTCCAGAAATGCCGTCACCAGCCGCCCCTTGTCCTCGGGGAACAGGCGGTTCTTGTCCTTGCGGACATAGCCGCGATCCTGAATCGTGGTGACGATGCTGGCATAGGTCGAGGGCCGGCCGATGCCGAGCTCCTCCATGCGCTTGACCAGCGTCGCCTCGGTAAAGCGCGGCGGCGGCTGGGTGAAATGCTGCTCCGGCGTGATGCCGCGCTTTTCGGCCGGCTCGCCCTCGGCGATCTGGGGCAGGCGTTTTTCATCCTCTGCGCCGTCGCTGTCGTCGCGCCCCTCTTCGTAGATGCGCAGAAACCCGTCGAACAGCATCACCTGCCCGGTTGCGCGCAGTTCCACCTCGCCGTCGCCACTGGCGATATCGACGGTGGTGCGCTCGATCCGGGCGCTCTGCATCTGGCAGGCCAGCGTGCGCTTCCAGATCAGATCGTAAAGCCGGCGCTGGTCGGGGTCGGACAGGCGCAAGGCCGCCGCATCCTTTTCCATCACGGTCGGGCGGATACATTCATGCGCTTCCTGGGCGTTCTTGGCCTTGTTCTTGTACATCCGCGGCGATTTCGGAACGTAATCGTCGCCAAAGCGCGCCCGGATCGCATCGCGCGCCGCATGGACGGCTTCGGGCGCCATGTCGATGCCGTCGGTCCGCATATAGGTGATGTGCCCGGCCTCGTAGAGGCGCTGGGCGGCGCTCATGGTCTGGCGTGCGCCCATGCCGAACTTGCGGCTGGCCTCCTGCTGGAGCGTCGAGGTCATGAAGGGCGCGGCCGGGTTGCGGCTTGCGGGTTTCGCCTCGACCGATTTCACCGCAAGGTCGCGGCTGGTGATGGCCTGCACGGCCAGCTCGGCCTGGGTCGCGTTTTCGATGTCGTAGCGGTCGAGCTTCCGGCCGGCGAGAACCGTGAGCCGGGCCTCGTATTCCTGGCCGCGCGGCGTCGAAAGCAGTGCCTTCACGCTCCAGTATTCGCGGGCGCGGAAGGCCTCGATCTCCATCTCGCGCTCGACGATCAGGCGCAGCGCCACCGATTGCACCCGCCCCGCCGATTTCGCGCCGGGAAGCTTGCGCCAGAGCACCGGGCTCAGGTTGAAGCCGACCAGATAGTCAAGCGCGCGCCGGGCGAGATAGGCCTCGACCAGCGGCATGTCCACCTGGCGGGGATTCTCCATCGCCCGCGTCACCGCATCCCTGGTGATGGCGTTGAAGGTGACGCGCGAAACGGGCGTGTCCTTCTTCAGCGCGCGCCGCTTGGTCAGCGCCTCCTGCAGGTGCCAGCTGATCGCCTCGCCCTCTCGGTCGGGGTCGGTGGCGAGGATCAGTTCGCCGTCCTCGGCCAGCGCATCGGCGATCGCCTTCACATGCTTGCGGCTGTCGCCCGCGACCTCCCATTTCATGTCGAAATCCTGGTCCGGCTCGACCGAGCCGTCCTTGGCCGGCAGGTCGCGCACATGGCCGTAGGATGCCAGAACCGTATAGCCCGGGCCGAGATATTTGCTGATCGTCTTGGCCTTGGCCGGAGATTCGACAATGACGACGGGCATTTAGTGGCTGACCTCCTGCGGTGGACATACCGCGAGCAATTTTGCCCCACATGTGTGGAGCGCTGGCGGGAATGTCAATGCGCCGTATTTTCGGCCCGGATCGCCCCGGATCTTTCTCGGGGTGGTCGCTGCGCCCGGCGCCCGCCGGGCCGCAATCATCCGCGCCGGGCAGGCGGGTGGCTATCGCCCAAGCGAGATGAGCCCGCCCGGCTGGCGCTGGATCCGCCCCTCGATCTCGAGATCGACAAGCGTCACGCCAAGTTCGCCGGCGGTCATGGCCATGTCGCGGATCAACTGATCCTCGGCCAGGGGCGAGGGGCTGAGCCGGGCAAGAATCGCGCGGTGCAGGGCCGCGGTTTCCCGCAGGCTGCGCCGTGGCGGCGGGGGCGCAGGAATTGCGGTCTTTTCCTGCGGGGTTTCTTCCTGCGGGGCTTCGGCGGCGGCGGGCGCCGCCGGCTGCACGGCCACGGCGGCGATCACGTCGGCGGCGTTGCGGACCAGTTGCGCACCGTCGCGAATCAGCATGTTGCAGCCCGCGGCACGGGCGTCGAAGGGGTGGCCGGGCACCGCCAGCACCTCGCGCCCCTGATCCAGCGCATCGCGCGCGGTGATGAGGCTGCCGGACTTCGCCGCCGCCTCGACCACCACCACCCCCTGCGCGAGCCCCGAGATGATCCGGTTGCGGCGCGGGAAATGACGCGCCTGCGGCGCCATGCCCATGGGCTGTTCGGACAGGATGAGCCCCTCGCGCGCGATGTCCTCGCGCAGCCTGGCATTTTCTGCCGGATAGACCGTATCGACCCCGCCCGCCACCACGGCGATGGTTCCGCTGTCGAGGCTTGCGCCATGGGCGGCGGCGTCGATGCCGCGCGCCAGCCCCGAGACGGTGACGAAGCCCTGCACGCCAAGTTCACGCGCAAGGCCGCGCGCCATCCGCGTGCCGAGCGAAGAGGCGTTGCGCGCCCCCACGATCGCAAGCATAGCCCGCCCCAGCAGGTCGATCCGGCCGATCGCCCAGAGCAGGGGCGGGGCCTCGTCAATGCCGGCAAGCGCGGCGGGATAAAACGGGTCGTTCAGGCACAGAAGCCGCGCCCCGGCGGCGCGCGCGGCCCTGATTTCGGCCTCGATCACGCCCGGGGGACAGATCTCGTAATTGGGGACTCCCGCCGCGCGGGCGATTTCGGGCAAAGCGGCAAGTGCCTGTTCTGCGCTGCCGTATTCGGCCAGCAGGCGGTGGAACGTGGCCACCCCCACGCGGCGGGAGCGCAACAGGCGAAGCCACGAAAACCTTTCTTCGTCGGCCATCGGTGGGAGTGGGGGGGGCCTGGAAGAAAACTGTCCCTCGATCATCCGTAACTCCGCCTGATTGCCGGACCTGTCTAGCGCGGGAAAGGTTAACGGATCGTGAACCCGAACGGGAAGGCGCGGCGCGCCGTGCCGCGGCCGGCCCCGTTCGCCCAATCCCCGGCTCCAGGCGGCGCGGTCAGGTGGCGGAACCGCCGACCGTCAGCCCGTCGATCAGCACCGTGGGCTGGCCGACCCCGACCGGCACCCACTGGCCGGCCTTGCCGCAGTTGCCCATTCCCGGATCGAGCGCCATGTCATTGCCGAGCGCGCGGATATGCCGAAGCGCGGTCGCCCCGTCGCCGATCAGCGTCGCGCCCTTCACCGGGGCGCCGATCCGGCCGTTCCTGACGCGATAGGCCTCGGTGCAGGAAAAGACGAACTTGCCGTTGGTGATGTCCACCTGCCCCCCGCCGAATCCGACCGCCCAGATCCCGTCGCCAATCCCGGCCACGATGTCGCCCGGATCGGCATCGCCGCCGAGCATGATGGTATTCGTCATCCTGGGCATGGGCGCATGGGCAAAGCTTTCGCGCCGCCCGTTGCCGGTGGGCTCGGTCCCCATCAGGCGCGCGTTCTGGCGGTCCTGCATCAGCCCGACGAGAATGCCGTCCTCGATCAGCACGTTGCGCCGCGAGGGCGTGCCCTCATCGTCGAAAGTGAGCGAGCCGCGCCGGTCCGCAATGGTGCCGTCGTCCACCACCGTGACGCCGGGCGCGGCGACGCGCTGTCCCATGAGCCCGGCAAAGACGCTCGAACCCTTGCGGTTGAAATCGCCCTCGAGCCCGTGCCCGACCGCCTCGTGCAGCAGGATGCCGGGCCAGCCGGGGCCGAGCGCGACCTCCATCACGCCGGCCGGTGCGGGCTCGGCGCGCAGGTTGACGAGCGCGATGCGCAGCGCCTCGCGCGCCTTGTCCTGCCAGTCGCCGGCCGAGATCGGCCCCCCGAGCCCGATGCGCCCG
This sequence comes from Pontibaca methylaminivorans, assembly GCF_900156525.1. Classification (NCBI taxonomy): domain Bacteria; kingdom Pseudomonadati; phylum Pseudomonadota; class Alphaproteobacteria; order Rhodobacterales; family Roseobacteraceae; genus Pontibaca; species Pontibaca methylaminivorans. The sequence goes on along the minus strand of NZ_FTPS01000001.1, from coordinate 1,043,172 downwards.
CCGCCACCCGCGTGACCGCTTTCGCGCCGGCCGTTTTCCTCGACGATGACCGAGACGTTGACCCGGCTCATCGGGCGGGTGTCGCGCAGATGCACCCCGTCGGGGCGCAGGATCGCGACCTCCTGCAGCGATGCGGCGATGGTTGCCGAGACCTGCACGATACGCGGATCGAGTGCGCGGGCAAAGGCGTCGATCTCGCGCAGCGTGTCGATCTTGACCGGAAAGGCGATGCCGTCGATCGGATCCGCATCGCCATAGCGGTGCTGGTTGGTGGCGCGGGGGGCATCGGCCCATGTTCCGCCCCCGTCGCCGACGGCAAGGCGCGCGGTTTCGGCGGCGCGGCGCAGCGCCGGCAGCGACAGTTCGGTCGAATGCGCGTAACCAGACACCTCGCCGCGCACGGCGCGCAGCCCGAACCCCTCGGCGGCGTTGTAGCTGGCGCTGCGCAGCCGCCCGTCGTCAAAGCTCAGCAGTTCGGAGCGCTGCCGCTCGGCAAAGATCTCCCCGTCATCGGCGCCGCTCGTGGCATCGCGCAGCACCGCGAGAGCCTCGTCCAGCGGAAGGTCGTGTTCAAAGGGTCGGAACGGCGATTCGGCCATGGGAAGCAGCCTCGGGACTTGATGCAGATCAAAAAAACGTCATGGTGACATCATCAGAAGCCTTTATTTGACGTAACGAACATGATTACTAATGGAGCCGATGACAACGGGGCGGCGCAAATTGCGTGTCGGCCCCGCCCGCCATACGGGCCAGACACGGGACAGAGATCAATCGGTCAGGACATGAAATGAAGAAGACTTTCACATTTACCGCGCTCTTCGCCGCTCTGGGCGGGCTGCCGGCCTTTGCGCAGGAGCGACCCGAAATCATCGGCAAGCCCATGTCCGGCGCAATGGGTTTTCCCCATGCGGCGACCGAACTTGCGCGCGATCAGCAATGGCTCGACTGGCTGATCCTCGTGATCATCACCGGGATCTGCGTGCTGGTCACGGTGCTCCTGATCTATGCGATCCTGCGCTACAACAGCCGCTCCAACCCGGTGCCGGCACGGTTCGCACATAACGCCCCGCTCGAGATCACCTGGACGGTGGTTCCGATCCTGATCCTGATGTTCATCGGCACCTTCTCGCTGCCGGTCCTGTTCAAGCAGCAGGAGATTCCCGACGGCGACATCACCATCAAGGTGACCGGGAACCAGTGGTACTGGAGCTACGAATACGTCGATCACGACTTCGGCTTCGACAGTTTCATGCTCGGCCGGGACGAACTAGCCGAGAACGGCTATGAGGACGACGAATACCTGCTGGCGACCGACAACGCGGTGGTTGTTCCGGTCGGCAAGGTGGTGGTCATGCAGGTGACGGCCTCCGACGTGATCCACTCCTGGGCCGTGCCCTCCTTCGGGGTCAAGCAGGACGGCGTTCCGGGGCGCCTTGCCGAACTGTGGTTCAAGGTCGATGACGAGGGGCTGTATTTCGGCCAGTGTTCCGAGCTCTGCGGCAAGGATCACGCCTATATGCCGATCACGGTCCGGGCGGTGAGCGAAGAGGAATACGAGCGCTGGCTCGACGAGGCCCAGGAAGAATTCGCCGGCCAGCCGCGCGATTTCCAGGTGGCCGCACGATAGGAACGGGACCGGCGCGGCGCGTTCCGGCGCCGCCCGCCCCTGCAGGAGCAGACGATGAGCGACATCGGCTATGATTCGGGCGTCGATGCCCGCCCCCAGGAGGGCGAGGCGCAGTTCGGGGATTTCCTTGAACTGCTGAAGCCCCGCGTCATGTCGCTGGTGGTGTTCACGGCGCTGGTCGGCATGCTGGCCGCACCCGTCCCGGTGCACCCGGTGATCGGCTTCTGCGCGATCCTGTTCATTGCCCTTGGCGGCGGCGCCTCGGGGGCGCTCAACATGTGGTGGGATGCGGATATCGACCGCCTCATGCGCCGCACCCGCAAGCGCCCCATTCCCGCCGGCAAGATCAGCGAGGAGGACACGCGCGCGCTCGGCTTCGCACTGGCCGGCATCTCGGTCCTGATGCTGAGTCTTGCGACGAACCTTCTGGCCGGGGCGATGCTCGCCTTCACCATCTTCTTCTATGTCGTGATCTACACGATCTGGCTCAAGCGCATCACGCCCCAGAACATCGTGATCGGCGGCGCTGCGGGGGCTTTTCCGCCGGTGATCGGCTGGCTGGCGGCGACCGGCACCATGGCGGTCGAGCCCTGGCTCATGTTCGCGATCATCTTCATGTGGACACCGCCGCATTTCTGGGCGCTCGCGCTGTTCATGCGCAACGACTACGACGATGCCGGGGTGCCGATGCTGACCGTGACCCACGGGCGCCGGGCCACCCGGCGGCATATCCTGATCTATACGGTGCTGCTGGCCGCGCTCTCCATTGCCGCCGGGTTCACGGCGATCGGCGGGCCGGTCTACATGGCGCTTGCGCTGGTGCTGAACCTTGCCTTCCTGCGCGGGGCATTCCGCATCTGGCGCCGCGACGAGACCATGTCCGAAGGCGACAACTTCGCGGTCGAACGGGGATTCTTCCGCCTGTCGCTCCTTTATCTGTTCCTTCATTTCGGGGCGATTCTCGCCGAGGCCCTGCTCGCGCACTGGGGGCTGGGGGGCTGGGGATGAGCCTTCCGAAAGTCACGCACGAGTTGCATCGCCGCCGGCGCGGCCGCAATATGGGGCTGGGGCTGGTGCTGGCCGCCTTTATCGTGATCATCTTCGGCATGACGGTGGTCAAGATCGCAACCGGCGGTTTCGACGAGGCGCCGGCGGATATTTCGGCGGACGTGCCGGCAGAAGAACAGGTGACGGAGTAACCATGCAGGGACCAAAAAAGACCGCGCTCATGCTTGTCGGCGCTGTCGTCTTCATGGCGGCCATGGCCTGGGTGGCCATTCCCTTCTACGACTGGTTCTGCCGCACCACGGGATTTGCCGGAACCACCGCCAAGGTCGAGGCGGGGTCGGAAGAGGTGCTGGATCAGACCATCAAGGTCCGCTTCGACGGATCGCTTGACCGCAACATGCCCTGGACCTTCCGCCCCATGCAGCGCGAGATGGAGTTGAAGATCGGCGAGACGGGGCTTGCCTTCTACGAGGCCTACAACCCGACCGATCATCCCGTCGCGGGGCAGGCCAGCTATAACGTCTTTCCCTACGAGGCCGGCGGATTCTTCAACAAGATCGAATGTTTCTGCTTCACCGAACAGGTTCTCCAGCCGGGAGAGCGGGTGGAGATGCCGGTGACATTCTACGTCGACCCGGAGATCGTCACCGACCGCAAGGGAAAATACGTTCACAAGATCACTCTTTCCTATACATTCTACGAAATCGACCTGCCCGACGATTACGCCGCGGTGCAGGACGACAAGGGATCGCTTTGAAATAAGATGCGCCGAAAGGTGAGGGACAACTGAACATGGCACACGCGAAAACCCACGACTACCACATCCTGCCGCCGTCGATCTGGCCGTTTCTCGGCGCGGTCACCGGCTTTGTCATGCTGCTCGGCGGTGTGCTCTACATGCACTCGATAACACCCTGGGTGTTCTGGGCGGGCGTGGTCGGCGTGCTTTACACGATGTATGGCTGGTGGGCCGACGTGGTGCGCGAAAGCCGCACCAACGATCACACGCCGGTCGTGCGCATCGGCCTGCGCTACGGGATGATTCTCTTCATCGCGTCGGAGGTCATGTTCTTCGCGGCCTGGTTCTGGTCGTTCTTCAAACATGCGCTTTACCCGATGTGGACCTATCCGGGCACCGAATACGAACAGCCCGAGATCTTTGCCGTCGATGCCTTTCACCTGCCGCTGATCAACACGCTGGTGCTGCTGCTGTCGGGCTGTGCCGTGACCTGGGCGCACCACGCGCTTGCGCATGAAAACGACCGGCGCGGGCTGATCACCGGGCTGGCGATCGCGATCGTGCTCGGGATCGCCTTCACCGGGCTGCAAGCCTATGAATACGGCGAGCTTCTGCTGCATCACGGCTGGACCTTCGGCGGGGGCGAGTATTTCTCGAACTTCTTCATGATCACCGGTTTCCACGGCTTTCACGTGATCGTCGGCACGATTTTCCTTGCGGTCTGCCTGGTGCGCGCGATCAAGGGCGATTTCACGCCGGAGCGCCATATCGGGCTCGAGGCCGCGGCCTGGTACTGGCATTTCGTCGATGTGGTCTGGCTGTTCCTGTTCTTCTCGATCTACATCTGGGCGTCGGCCATGCTGACCTGACCCGGACGATTCCGGTTGAAAAACCGCGTCCGGGACGTAACACGAGAACAGGCGCGCGGATTGCCGCGCGCCTTTTTCATGAATTTCCGCGGGGAATCCGGCTGATCCATGCGGCGCATCCTTATCCTCATCATTTTCGGCACCGTCGGCACCGCGTTGCTGGCCGGGCTCGGGGTCTGGCAGGTCCGGCGGCTGGCCTGGAAACAGGAGATCCTGGCCGAGATCGAAAGCCGGATCGCCGCGCCGCCCGCCGCCTTGCCGGCCGATCCCGACCCGGAGCGCGACAGGTATCTGCCGGTCAGGCTGTCCGGCACCATCGAGGCGGGCGAGATTCACGTGCTGGTCTCGACCCGGGATGCCGGCGCGGGTTATCGGATCATCGCGCCCTTTCTGGTCGATGCCGCGACCGATGATGCGGCCCGCGGCGGCCGGCGCATCCTGATCGACCGCGGATTCGTGCGCAGCGAAAACAGGGACCAGCCGCGCCAACCGGGCCCGGCAACCGTCACCGGCAACCTGCACTGGCCCCAGGAGACCGACAGCTTCACGCCCGAGGCCGAGATCGACGCCAATATCTGGTATGCGCGGGACGTGCCGGCGATGGCCAGCGCGCTTGATACCGAGCCGGTTCTGCTGGTGGCCCGCAGCGCGACCGATCCCGGAATCCGGCCATTGCCGGTGGATGCGCATGGCATTCCGAACGATCATCTGCAATATGCCGTCACCTGGTTTTCGCTGGCAGCGATCTGGGCCGGAATGAGCATTCTTCTTCTGTGGCGCAGCCGCGCCCGCAAGACAGGTTGAGGCGATGAGATATATCTCGACACGCGGCGCCGCGCCGGAACTCCCCTTTGACGACACCATGCTGACCGGGCTGGCCCGGGATGGCGGGCTTTACGTCCCGGCCGCGATCCCACAGCTAACGTCTGCCGAAATCGCGGCCCTTGGCGGGCTGTCCTACGAGGATCTGGCGCTGCGGGTCATGACGCCGTTCATCGGCGACAGCTTTGGCGAATCCGAACTCACCGACCTCATTGCCCGCGCCTACAGCGGTTTCGATCATGTGGCCCGGGCGCCGCTGGTGCAGCTTGATACAAATCATTTCCTGCTCGAACTCTTTCACGGGCCGACGCTGGCGTTCAAGGATTTCGCCATGCAGCTGATCGGCCAGCTTTTCCAGGCGGTGCTGGCGCGGCGCGGCGAACGCGTCACCATTGTCGGCGCCACCAGCGGCGACACCGGTTCGGCGGCGATCGAGGCGTTCCGCGGGCTCGACAACGTGGATGTGTTCATCCTCTTTCCGCACGGGCGCGTCTCCGAGGTGCAGCGCCGCCAGATGACCACGCCCGCCGAGGCCAATGTGCACGCCCTCGCCGTCGATGGCGATTTCGACGACTGCCAGGGCGCGCTCAAGGCCATGTTCAACGATTTCGCCTTCCGCGACGAGGTGCGCCTTGCCGGGGTGAACAGCATCAACTGGGCGCGGGTGCTGGCGCAGGTGGTCTATTATTTCTCTTCCGCGCTCTCGCTTGGTGCGCCGCATCGCCCGGTGTCCTTCACCGTGCCGACGGGGAATTTCGGCGACATCTTTGCCGGCCACGTGGCGCGGTGCATGGGGCTCCCGATCGACCGGCTGGTGGCGGCGACGAACCAGAACGACATCCTGCATCGCTGCCTTTCGGGGCAGGGCTATCACAAGGGGCAGGTCGTGCCCTCGATCAGCCCCTCGATGGATATTCAGGTAAGCTCGAACTTCGAGCGGGCGCTGTTCGATGCCTATGGCCGCGACGGAAAAGCGGTGGCGCAGCTCATGGAAGAGCTTTCGCTGGGTGGTTTCGACGTCAGCCAGGGGGCGCTCGAATATCTGCGCGAGCAGTTCGATTCGGGCCGCGCGAGCGAGCAGGAGACCCTCGCCACGATCCGGCGTGTGCGCGAGGAAAGCGGCGAACTGCTTTGCCCTCATTCCGCGGTCGGGGTGAAGGTCGCCGAGGAACTGCGCGATCCCGATGTGCCGATGATCACCCTTGCCACCGCGCATCCGGCCAAGTTTCCCGATGCGGTCGAGCAGGCAAGCGGTATCCGCCCGCCGCTGCCCGCACATATGCAGGATCTTTTCGAGCGGCCCGAGCGGGTCACCCGGATCGGCAACGATCTCGGGGCGCTCAAGGCCCATATCAGGGAGCATGTGCAGAGGTGAGTGTGGAGGTCACCGAACTTGCGAACGGCTTCCGGGTCGTGTCCGAACCGATGCCGGGTCTGCGCTCGGCGGCCATCGGCATCTGGATCGCCGCCGGCGGGCGCCACGAGCGCCCCGAACAGAACGGGGTCGCCCATTTCCTGGAGCACATGGCCTTCAAGGGCACGGAAAAGCGCAGCGCCCTGCAGATCGCCGAACTAATCGAGGATGTGGGCGGCTATATCAACGCCTATACCAGCCGCGAGACCACCGCCTATTATGCCCGCGTGCTGGAGGAAGACGTGCCGCTCGCGCTCGACGTGCTGGGCGACATCATCCTCAACCCGGTTTTTACGCCCAGTGACATCGAGGTGGAGCGCGGCGTGATCCTGCAGGAAATCGGCCAGAGCGCCGACACGCCCGACGATGTCATCTTCGACTGGCTGCAGGAGCAGAGCTACGGCGACCAGCCGCTCGGGCGCCCCATTCTCGGCCCGCCGGCGCGGGTTGCCGGGTTCGGGCGTGAGGATCTGCTGGAATTCGTGGCCGAACATTACGGACCGGGTGAACTTATCCTGTCGGCGGCGGGTGCGGTCGATCACGATGCGCTGGTGCGCGCCGCCGAGGAGATATTCGGCCACATGGCCCCGCGCCCGCGCGGTATCATGCTGCCGGCGCGGTTCACCGGCGGCGAGATCCGGCGCGAGAAGGCGCTGGAACAGGCGCATTTCGCGCTGGCGCTCGAGGGGCCGGGTTATCGCGATGAATCGGTCTATACGGCGCAGATCCATGCCTGCGTGCTCGGCGGGGGCATGTCGAGCCGGCTGTTCCAGGAGATCCGCGAGCGCCGCGGGCTCTGCTATACGATCTTTGCCCAAGCCGGATCCTATGACGACACGGGCGCCACGACGATCTATGCCGGCAGCAGCGCCGAGGGAATTTCGGAACTCGTGGATGTGACCATCGACGAGATGAAACGCGCGGCGGATGATATTTCCCCCGAGGAAGTCGCGCGGGCGCGGGCGCAGATGAAGGCCGGGCTGCTCATGGGGCTCGAGAGCCCGAGCAACCGCGCCGAACGGCTGGCGCGGCTCGTGCAGATCTGGGGCGAGGTGCAGCCGCTTGAGGACATCATCGCGCGGATCGACGCGGTGACCACGGGCGACGTGCGCGAATTCGCCGCCCGCCTCGCTGCCGAGGCCCCGGCGGCGCTTGCCCTTTACGGGCCCGTGTCGGGCGCGCCGGATTTCGCCGCCTTGCAGCGGCGGCGGGCGGCCTGATGGCGGTGCGATGATCCTCGGGCGCCGCAGGTTCCGGATCGAGACCGAACGGCTGACGCTGCGCCCGCCGGTCCATTCGGATTTCCGCCCCTGGAGCGCGCTGCGCGAACAGAGCCGCGATTTCCTCGTGCCCTGGGAACCGGCGTGGTCGGACGATCACCTGCACCGCAAGGCCTTTGCCAACCGGGTCTACTGGGCGCATCGGTCGATCAGCAACGGCACGGCGGTGCCGCTTTTCCTGCTGCGCCGCGAGGATGACGTGCTGATCGGTGCGATCACGCTCGACAATATCCGCCGCGGCCCGGCGCAGGCGGGAACGCTTGGCTACTGGACCGGCCAGACCCATGCCCGGCAGGGATTCATGCGCGAGGCGATCAATGCGCTGGTTCATCATGCGTTCGAGCGGCTGGACCTGAGCCGTATCGAGGCCGCCTGCCTGCCCGAGAATGTGGCCTCGCGCGGGTTGCTGGAAAGCACGGGGTTCAAATACGAGGGCGTCGCGCAGGCCTATCTTCAGATCGCCGGGCGCTGGCGCAATCACGTGCTTTACGCGGCGCTGCGCCACGACCGCCGCGGCCGGACCACGAGCGGGCAGGAGCGGTGACCGGCCCGGCAACGCAGGCGATGGCCGTCGGATGACTCCTTGCCCGGGGGCGTCCCGCCCCCGATCGCCTTGCGGCGATTCCCCCTGGGGATATTTTTGGCCAGAAGAAGGACCGGGGGCGGAAAGGAGCCGACATGACACTGAGGGATGCCGACCGGGATTTTGCCGACGCTTTACGGGCCCGGCTGCCCCGGCTCGATCTTCGCCCGGCCGAAGGGGCGATCCTGGAAGAGCCGCGCGGGCGGTTTCACGGCCGCGGCGGCCTGGTCGCGCGCCCGCGCGAGAGCGGCGAGGTCGCCGCGATCATTGCCGCGGCGGCGCAGGCGCGGGTCGGGGTCGTGCCCTATGGCGGCGGCACCGGGCTTGTCGGTGGCCAGGTGAAGCCCGATGCGCCGGCGCCCCTGATCCTGTCGCTTGAGCGCATGAACCGGATCCGCCGGGTCTGTCCGCTCGAAAACGTGCTGATTGCCGAGGCAGGGGTGATCCTTGACGATCTGCGCGCGGCCGCCGCGGCGGCGCAGCGGCTGTTTCCGCTGTCGCTTGCCTCGGGCGGATCGGCGCGGCTCGGCGGGATCCTGTCCACCAATGCGGGTGGGGTGAATGTGCTGCGTTACGGCAATGCGCGTGATCTTTGTCTCGGGCTCGAGGCGGTGTTGCCGGACGGGCGGGTCTGGAACGGGCTCAGCCGGTTGCGCAAGGACAACACGGGTTATGATCTGCGCGGCCTGCTGATCGGGGCCGAGGGCACGCTCGGGGTGATCACCGCGGCGACGCTGAAGCTTGCGCCGATCCCGTCGGGGCAGGGCACCGCGCTTCTGGTGGTGGCCTCGCCCGAAGCGGCGCTCGACCTTCTCGGGCTCGCGCGGGAGCGGCTGGGCGAGGGGGTGAGCGCGTTTGAACTGATCCATCGCCAGAGCCTCGCGTTCCTGGCCGAGACGCTCCCCGACTTGCGCCAGCCGATCGCGCCGCCGCCGGAATGGTCGGTGCTCGTTGATCTCGGACTTGCCGCCGGGCATGATCCGCAACTGGCGCTCGAGGACCTGTTCGCTGCCGCGCAGGCGCGTGGGCTCGTGAGCGACGGGGTGATCGCCCGGAGCGAGGCGCAGCGGGCCGGGCTCTGGGCGCTGCGCGAGGCGATCCCGGAAGCGAATCGGCGGATCGGTTCGATCTCGAGCCATGACATTTCCCTGCCGCTCGGGGCGGTGGCCGGGTTCATTGCCGCGGCACCCGCGCGGATCGGGCGGCCGGGCGCCTACCGGATCAACTGCTTCGGTCATCTCGGCGACGGCAACCTGCATTACAACGTGTTCCCGCCACCAGGACATGTCCGGGCGGAATACGATTCAAGGCGCGAAGAGATCATGCATGCGGTGCATGATCTCGTGCATGAGATGGGGGGCTCGATCAGCGCCGAACACGGGATCGGGCGGCTGAAGGTGCGCGAGCTGGAGCGTTATGGCGACCCCGTGCGCCTTGATGCCATGCGCGCGATCAAGGCGGCGCTCGACCCCATGGGCATCATGAATCCGGGCGCGGTGTTGCGGTGATGCGGCGCCTGCCGGTCAGCGGTTTGCCGTGGCGGCGCACCCGTGCTAGGCGCGTCTGGTGACATGCAGGGATGCGCGGGCAGGTGGTCGAGCTGCAGCCGGAAACAGCCGCTGATTGGTGGGAGGTCGAAGCGCTGTTCGACCTCTGCTTTGCGCCGGGCCGCGAGGCGCTGTCCTCCTATCGCCTGCGCGACGGGATCGAGCCGCTGGCCGAGCTTTCGCTGGTGGCGCGCGACGCGGGCGGGGTGCTGGCGGGGGCGATCCGTTTCTGGCCGGTGCGGGTCGCGGGCCGCCCGGTGCTGCTGCTCGGTCCGGTCGCGGTGCATCCGACCCGGCAGGGCGAGGGGCTTGGCGGGGCGCTGATCCGCCATGCGCTGGGCGTGGCGCGCCGGCTTGGCTGGACCCGGGTCATGCTGGTGGGCGATGCCCCCTATTACAGCCGCTTCGGTTTCACGCGCCTCGACGGGGTGCTCATGCCGCCGCCGACGAACCCGGAACGGGTGCTTGGCCTTGCCCTTGCCAAGGGTGGCTGGGACGGGATCGCGGGTCCGGTCGAGCGCTGGGATTCATCTTGTCATTGAAATTCCGGGCCGGCGGACCAATCTTGCCTTGAGCCGCATGAGGAGAGGCAGATGAACGACATCACCACCGTCGAGCCCGTCGATATCGAGGCCGAACTCGACCTTCTGGCGGCGCGTTACCGGGGTGCCTCGGGGATCGGCCTGCAACTGCTGAACCTGCTTGGCTCCAAGGCGGAGGGCCTTCTCGAGCGGCTGCCGGAGCGCGTGCATGCGCAGCTCGACCGCGCCACCGAACAGGCGTTGCGGCTGGCCATGCACACGGCCGACCGGTCGCGGCAGCGGCTGCCCGATCAGCGGCCCTGGGTGAATACGGCCGTGACCACCGCTTTCGGCGCGGCGGGCGGCTTTGGCGGCTTTCCGGCGGCGCTGGTTGAGCTTCCTGTCACGACCACGGTGCTGCTGCGTGCGATTCAGGGCGTGGCCTGTGAATACGGGTTCGACCCGGGTGCCGAAGACGTGAAATTCGATTGCATGCGCGTCTTTGCGGCGGCCGGCCCGCTTGCGATGGATGACGGGGCGGACACGGGGTTCCTGTCGTTGCGCCTTGCGCTCACGGGCGGCAATATCCAGCGCATGATCGCCACGGTCGCGCCGCGCCTTGCCGCGGTGCTTGGCCAGAAGCTCGCGGCGCAGTCGGTGCCGGTGCTCGGGGCGCTCGCCGGGGCGACGTCCAACTATGTCTATACGAATTATTACCAGCAGGTTGCGCATGTGCATTTCGGCCTGCGCCAGCTTGCGATCAACTCCGGCGTCCCGCATGACGAGCTTGTCGCCCGGCTCGAAATGCGGATGCGCCCGGCGCTCAGATAGATGCCGAAGCGGCCGGACCGTTGCCCGGGCCCGGTTTCCCGAATATATTGAATATTTACCGGTCTGTGGCACGAAACGCCCCGAAGGGTTATGATCCGATGATCCGGCAGTTGCCCATTTCTCTGAATGCCTGTCACAAGAGCGACGTGCGCAGCCAGTTCGCCGCGCTCTGCTGGCGGCTGCAGGGCGATGCGCCGGAGATCCTGCTCATCACCACGCGCGGCACCGGGCGCTGGATCGTGCCCAAGGGCTGGCCCATGGACGGGATGACGCCGGCCGCCTCTGCCGCGCAGGAGGCCTGGGAAGAAGCCGGCGTGATCGGCACGCCCGCAGAGGAATGCCTCGGGCTTTATTCCTATACCAAGAAGGTCGCGGACGGGGCGGCGGTGCCCTGCCTCGTGATGGTCTATCCGGTGCGGGTCGGCGAGTTGCGGGAGGATTTCCCCGAAAAGGGCCAGCGCCGGCGTGACTGGTTTTCTCTGCCGGAGGCCGCCTTGCGGGTCAGGGAAGCGGCGCTGGCGCAGATCATCGGCGGGTTCGATCCGGGTGCCCTGTCGTGAGCCGTTGAACTCCGGGTGCTTTGCAATATCCTGAACAGTCAGAACAGGCGAACCCTTCATGATCCGATATGCCCTGAAATGCTCCGACGGCCACGCGTTCGAAAGCTGGTTCCAGTCTGCCGAGGCCTATGAACGGCTGGCGCGGAGCGGGCGCATTTCCTGCGCCGTCTGCGGTGGCGGATCGGTGGAGAAGGCGATCATGGCCCCAAGGGTCAGCACCGCACCCGCCGCGCGGGAGATCGAGCGCCCGCTGAGCGAACCTGCGAATGAGCGCGAAAAGGCGCTTGCGGAACTTCGCCGCCGGGTCGAGGAAAACGCCGATTACGTCGGCCTGTCCTTTGCCGCCGAGGCGCGCGCGATCCACGAGGGCTCTGCCCCCTCGCGCGCCATCTATGGCGAGGCGCGTCCCGATGACGCCCGCCAGTTGATCGAGGACGGGGTCGAGATCGCCCCGCTTCCGTTCCGTATCCACCGCGACGCGAACTGACCGCAGCGCGCGACTCGCTTGCTCTTGGCGGGGTGCTCGCTTATGACGCGGGGCGGAATGCCGCCTTGAGGGAGCAAAGCCCGCGTGCCCATACTCGTGATGAAATTCGGCGGCACCTCGGTCGCCGATCCCGACCGGATCCGCCGGGCCGCCAAGCGGGTCGGGGTCGAGGTCGCCAAGGGTTACAAGGTGATCGTGATCGTCTCGGCCATGGCCGGGCGCACCAACGAGCTGGTCGGCTGGGTCGAGGAAATCTCGCCCATGTTCGACGCGCGCGAATACGACGCCGTGGTGTCCTCGGGAGAGAACGTGACCGCGGGGCTGCTCGCGCTCACCCTGCAGGAGATGGGAGTCCCCGCGCGAAGCTGGCAGGGCTGGCAGGTGCCGGTGCGCACCTCCGGGGTTCACTCCGCCGCCCGGATCGAGGACATTCCGACCGACAACCTCATGGCGAAATTCGACGAGGGCATGCAGGTCGCGGTGATCGCCGGTTTCCAGGGGGTGAGCGCCGAGGGGCGCATCACGACGCTGGGGCGCGGCGGCAGCGATACCACGGCCGTCGCCTTCGCCGCCTGTTTCGAGGCCGAACGCTGCGACATCTATACCGATGTCGACGGGATTTACACCACCGATCCGCGCATCACGTCGAAGGCGCGCAAGCTCGAACGCATCGCCTTCGAGGAGATGCTGGAGCTTGCGAGCCTCGGGGCCAAGGTGCTCCAGACCCGCTCGGTCGAGCTTGCCATGCGCAACAAGGTGCGGCTGCGGGTGCTGAGCAGTTTCGACGAGCCGGGCGACAGCGCCGGAACACTGGTCTGCGACGAGGAGGAAATCATGGAATCGAATGTTGTCGCCGGTGTCGCCTGTTCGCGCGACGAGGCCAAGGTCACGCTGCTTTCGGTGGCCGACCGCCCCGGCGTGGCCGCGGCGATCTTCAACGCGCTGTCCGAAGCGGGCGTGAACGTCGACATGATCGTGCAGAACATCAGCGCCGACGGCCGCACCGACCTGACCTTTTCCTGCCCGATCGCCCAGGTCGAACGGGCCGAGAAGGCCATGCTTTCCCTGCGGGACGGCGGCGCGGTGAATTTCAGCGAACTCGCGCTCGACCGTGACGTGGCCAAGGTCTCGGTGGTCGGCATCGGCATGCGCAGCCAATCGGGGGTGGCTGCCAAGATGTTCCGGGTGCTGGCGGACGAGGGCATCAATATCCGGGTGATCACCACGTCGGAAATCAAGATTTCCGTCCTGATCGAACGGAAATACATGGAACTTGCGGTTCAGGCGCTGCATGATGCCTTCGAACTGGACAAGGCTGCCTGAGCTCCGGTCCGGTGCCGCTGCAAGAACCGCGATCGGGGGCCATGCCGCAAAGCACTGAAAGTGAAAGTCGCAAGCTGCTTGTGCGCCTGCGAGATGTCATGGCGCATGAAGTGGCCGGGCAGGCGCGGCTTGACCAGATCACGGCGCTGATTGCCGACAGCATGGGTGCCGAGGTCTGCGCGATCTATCTGTTCCGCGACAACGAGACGCTCGAACTCTGCGCCACGGTCGGGCTCGACCGCGAGGCGGTGCATCGCACCCGGCTGCGCATCGGCGAGGGGCTCGTGGGGCGGGTCGCGCGCAGCGGCAAGCCGATCAACACCCTTGATGCGCAATCGGTCTGGGGTTTCCGGCATGTTCCCGAAACCGGCGAGGAAGCGTTCCGCGCCTTTCTCGGCATCCCGATCCAGCGGGTGGGCGAGCGGCTCGGGGTGCTGGTGGTGCAGTCGCGCGAGGCGCGGCAGTTCACCGCCGACGAGGTCTATGCGCTGGAAATCGTGGCCATGCTCCTGGCCGAGATGACCGAGCTTGGCGCCTTTGTCGGCGATGGCACGGGACTGCCCGCGCGCCACAAGCAGGCGGTTCTGATTCGCGGCCTCTCGGGGCAGGAGGGCACGGCCGAGGGCCATGTCTGGCTGCATGAGCCCCGCGTGGTGGTGACCAATCTGATCGCCGAGGATCCGGCCGCCGAGATCGAACGGCTGAACGCGGCGGTCGACAAGCTGCGGGTCAGCGTCGACCAGCTTCTGGCCCGCAACCGCAGCGGCGACCAGGAACAGATCCAGGTGCTCGAAGCCTATCGCATGTTCGCGAACTCCAAGGGCTGGCTGCGGCGGATGGAGGCCGACATCGCCGCCGGGCTGAGCGCCGAAGGGGCGGTCGAAAAGGAACAGACCGAGGCCCGCGCGCGCATGCGGCAGGTGCAGGACGCCTATCTGCGCGAGCGGCTGAGCGATCTTGACGACCTTTCGAACCGGCTGCTGCGCCTGCTGACGGGGCAGAGCCGAGTCGACAGCGATGCCGAGATCCCGGCGGATGCCATTCTCGTGGCGCGCAATATCGGCCCGGCCGAGCTTCTGGAATATGGCCGGTCGCTGCGGGGCATCGTGCTCGAGGAAGGATCGGTCGGCAGTCACGCGGCCATCGTTGCCCGGGCGCTGGCCATTCCGCTCGTCGTGCGGGCCGAAGGCATCGTCGTCGAGGCGATTAACGGCGACCAGATCATGATTGATGGCGACCAGGGGGTCGTGCATCTGCGGCCCGAGGAAACCGTGGTCAATGCGCTTCGCGACAAGATCGCGATGAACGCCAAGGCGCAGGAACGCTATCGCTCGATCCGCGACAAGCCGGCGGTCACGCGCTGCGGGGCGCGGATTGCCCTGACCATGAACGCCGGGCTGATGGCGGATCTGCCCTCGCTCGAGAGTTCGGGCGCCGAGGGGGTCGGCCTTTTCCGCACCGAGCTTCAGTATCTTGCGCGCAACACGATGCCGCGCCGCACCGAGCTTGCCCGCGCCTATTCCCATGTGCTTGACGCGGCGCTGGGCCGACGGGTGGTGTTCCGCACGCTCGACATCGGCTCGGACAAGGTGCTGGCCTACATGAAGCCCGCCGACGAGCCGAACCCGGCGCTCGGCTGGCGCGCGATCCGCATCGGACTCGACAAGCGCGGCGTCATGCGGATGCAGCTTCAGGCGCTGATCCGTGGTGCCCGTGGGCGGCCGCTGGCGATCATGTTCCCTTTCATCAGCCAGTACGAGGAATATCGCGACGCGCGCGGCGAGGTCGAGAAAACCCTCGCCATCGAACGCCGCCTCGGCCACGCGCTGCCGGCCTCGGTCGAGGTCGGCGCCATGCTCGAAACCCCCTCGCTGGCCTGGGCGCCCGAGCGTTTCTTCCAGGAGGTCGAATTCCTCTCGATCGGGGGCAATGATCTCAAGCAGTTCTTCTTTGCCGCCGACCGCGAGAACGAGCGGGTGCGCCGCCGCTACGACACGCTGAGCGTCGCCTATCTGGATTTCCTGGAGATGATCGTGGGGCGCTGCCTGCGCAGCAATACGCCGTTGTCCTTCTGCGGCGAGGATGCCGGCCGCCCGATCGAGGCGATCTGCCTTGCCGCCATCGGCTTCCGCGCCCTGTCCATGCGCCCGTCCTCGATCGGCCCGGTCAAGAGCCTGCTGCTGCGCACCGACCTTGGCGAATTGCGGGCGGTGATGGAGGCGGCGCGCGACGCGGGCGAGACCTCGGTGCGCCCGGCGGTCATGGATTATCTGCGCGCCCAGCATTGAAACGGATCGCGAATCTGCGCCCGCGCCGGCCCGCCGGCGGTGTTGCGTCGTGCCGATTGCGGTTGCATCGCCCCGCCCGGCGCGCGCAGGAAGGCGCAGCTAACAAGGAGAGCGGCCCATGACACAGGCAATCAGACCCCGGGTGGCGATCAACGGATTCGGACGGATCGGGCGCACCATCCTGCGCCTGCTTCTCAAGCGCGATGATTTCGAGCTGGTGCTGATCAACGAGATCGAGACGCTCGAAACCTGCGCCTATCTGTTCCATTACGACAGCATCTATGGCCCCTGGCCCGGAACGGTCGAGACGCGCGAGGGCGCGCTTGTGGTCGATGGCCGCGCGATTCCCTTCCACGGTGTCGAGGATCTGTCCGCGCTCGACCTCGGCGGCGTCGATGTCGTGCTCGAATGCACCGGCATGGCCGGAAAGCGTGCCGTGGCCGAGCGGGGGCTGATTGCCGGGGCGCAGTCGGTGCTGGTTTCGGGGCCGTCCTCCGAGGCGGACCGGACCATCGTGCTCGGGGCGAATGAGGGCGAACTCGCCGGGCAGCGCATCGTTTCGAACGCCTCCTGCACCACCAATGCGCTGGCGCCGCTGGCGCGGCTGCTGGACGACGCCTTCGGGATCGAAAGCGGTCACATCACCACGGTGCATTGCTACACCGGCAGCCAGCCGACGGTGGACAAGCCGCGCGGGCCGCTCGAACGCAGCCGCGCGGCGGCCCTGTCCATGGTGCCGACCACCACCAGCGCCGACAAGCTCCTGGGGCGGATCCTGCCCGCGCTGAAAGGGCGTATCGCGGCCCATGCGGTGCGGGTGCCGACCGCGAGCGTTTCGGCGGTGGACCTCATCATCCGGACGCGCGAGCCGGCCAGTGTCGAGGCGACGAACGACCTGCTGCGCGAGGCAGCCCGGCAAAGCCCGGTGTTCGGCTGGACGACGGAGCCGCTCGTCTCGACCGATCTGCGCGCCCGGCCCGAGTCGGTCATCATGTGCGGGCGCGAAACCTCGCTGGCCGCCGGGGGGCTGCTGCGGGTGTTCGGCTGGTATGACAACGAATGGGGTTTCTCGTGCCGCATGCTCGATGTCGCGCGCCTGATGGCGGATGTCGGCCATGGGTCTTGAGCCGGCGGGCAGACTGCGTAAAATGGCCACGCCTGCCGCCGGTTACGCGAAAACCACTGGACAGTGGCGGCTGTTGAACCAAATATCCCGCCGTCAGAGGTGTTCTGCATGACCATAACGTGTATGCATATCCCGGCCCCAGCTTCGCCGGGATATGATGACGGGTGTTGCTCGTCCGGCGTTGTGCCGGACCGAAAATGAGGAGGAAACCATGTTCAAACGGTCTTTCATCGGGGTTGTCGCGCTGGCTGCGCTGGCGACGCCCGCTCTTGCCGCCGGCGACGCGGACAAGGGCGAGAAAGTCTTCAAGAAATGCCAGGCCTGTCACCAGGTCGGGGACGATGCCCGGAGCACCCCCACTGGCCCGGTTCTGAACGACATCATCGGCCGCACCGCCGGCACCGTGGAGGGCTTCAAATACTCCGCCGCCATGACGGAAGCCGGCGAGGAGGGGATGGTCTGGAACGACGAGCATCTGCACGAATATCTTGCGGATCCGAAGGGCTATGTCCCCAAGAACAGGATGGCCTTTGCCGGGCTCAAGAAAGAAGAAGACCGTGACGACGTGATCGCCTACCTCGAACAGTTTTCCGACCCCGCCGCCGTGAAAGCGGACCATTCGGGCGATGAGCCCGACGGCGCAGACGACAATTCCGATTCGGAAGAGTGACCCTATCCGGTACCTGATACCGCGCCCCGCCCGAATGGCGGGGCGTTTTCCTTTCGGGTGCCTGCGGGATCAGCGGGTTTCCTCGGCCTTGCGGATCAGGCCCCGAATCCAGCGCGTGGCCACCCAGTTGACCGGCAAGGCGATCGGCACCGACAGCAGCAGCGTCATGTTGGGCGACAGCGATGGCCAGCCGAAAGCCCGTGCAATCAGCGCCAGCATGAAAAGGTTGATCGCGACCGCCCCTGCCGTGGGGATGAACAGGAGCGCATAAAGCCGCTCGAACCGTGGCACCGCGCGATCTTCAGCCATTCAGGTCGTGCTCCTCTCGGAAAGTTCCGTGCCCAGCCGCTCGGCGATCAGCGCCGCGATGCCGGAAAGGGTGCCCAGCGGCGCAAGGCGCGGCCCCTGAAATCCGGCAAGGTCGAGCGCCTCGGGGACATCATCGGTAACATGTTCGCCGCTTGCCGCAAAGAACGGCAGGCAGATGCTCTGCGGTGGCACCTCGAAGGCCAGATCGCCGATATAGGGCGGCTCCTCGATGAATCCGGCCCGGATGTCCCGGAACCCGGCAAGCTGCCCGAGCGCCTCGGCAAAGGCATGGGTCGCCTCGGCCGATTTGCGGCTGCGACCCGAACCGTGGGCCGCGATCAGCAGCGTGGTTTCGGCGGCCTCCCAGCCTTTTGCCTCAAGCACCCCGGCCAGATGGTCGCGGGCCAGGCGCGGCAGTCCCGCCTCGCGCCCGAGCGGCGCCAGGAGCCGCGCTGCACGGGCGCCGATGCGCTCCGGCAGCCGGGCCTGCGTGAACCAGCCATCGGTCATGAAGACCGGATAGACCAACGGCACCCCCGCGCAGGTTTCAAGCACCGCCTCCAGCGTCCCCGGTGCCGCGAGCGTTGCGCTCAGCACCCGGTGGCCGGGCAGGAGCGCCGCGACCTCTGCGGCCAGCGCCGCAAGCTCCTGCTCGGCCGGTGCGGGATCGGAGGGCTGGCCGTGGCTGACCAGCACCATATCGGTGCGGCGGTCAGTGGCTGGTGCCTTCGGAAAAGGTGATCTTGTTCCAGACATTGTATTTTCCCGAAGGTTTGCGCATCGGCAGGCGGCGGATTTCTTCAAGTGTCTCGGCATCATAGACGATGACCGCGCCCTCGTCCTCCCAGATCGACAGCAGCGCATGGCGCCCGTCGCGGGTGAATTCCACATGCGCCGCCGTGGCATCGGGAACCGGGCGCAATGTCCTGACGATTTCAAGACTTTCCTTGTCGATCACATGCACCGCGTCCTTGTTCGGCCCGAAGAACACGTCGGCCCAGAAATAGGGCGAATTTTCATGGCTGCGCAGAAAGAAACCGGGGCCGGCGGTGTCGATGGTGCGCAGCACCGACCAGTCCTGCGTGTCGATCACGGAAAGCCGTGCCTCCTGCAGATGCGGCGTGGCCATGACCCGCCGCCCGTCGCGCATCCACGAGATCCCCGAACCGAGATGCGGCATGCCGGGCAGGGGCAGTTCCGCCACCTCGCGCCCGACATTCAGGTTGACCACGACGCCGCGCCCGCCGTCGCGGGCGGCGCCGATCAGGAAGCGGTAATCGGGGGTGAAGAAGAAATCGTCGAGCGGCTCGGCAATCTCGATGCGCCGGCGCGCGAACAGCCCCTCTTCGGGCGGGCCGCGACGGATCAGGCCGCGTTCTTCGGCGTCGCCTTCTTCGATCGGGGGCGCGTCGGGATCGGTCATGACCTCCCAGATTTCGGGGGCGTCCTTCAGCGCGAGGATGAAACTGTTGCGTTCAGGGGCCTGATAGACGGCCGAGACGCGGCTTGTTTCCCCGCCGAGCGAGACAACGGGAACGACCCGCTCGACGCTCAGGTCATCGGTGGCGAGGATGGTCAGCGTCATCGGCAGGTAATTCGCGACCGCCAGATGCCTGCCGTCCTTGCTCAGCGCGATATTGCGGCTGTTGAGCCCGGCGCGCGCGCGACCGACCTCCTGCAATGTCCAGATGTCGTATTTCTGCACCCAGCCATCGCGCGACATGATGAAGACAAAGCGCCCGTCCGGCGAGAATTTAGGGCCCCCATGCACGGCGAAGGGCGTCTCGAACCGGTCGAGCACATCGAAACTGTCGCCATCCAGAACGCTGACGTGATGATCGCCGGTTTCCACCACAAGCGTGATGTTCATCGGATCGCCGCCGAACACCGGGGCATCAGTGGGAACGTAATCCGGGTTCATTTCGCGGGTTTCAGCGATTTCGGCCTCGGTCCAGTCGGGCACCGTATCGAGCGGCTGTTCAAGCCAGCCGGCCAGCGCCGCGATGTCTTCGGGGGTCAGCCGATCCGCGAAACCCTCCATCTGGGTCGCGCCGCGCCCCTCTGCAATCACGGCTTCCAGATCGGGGCCGCGCATCCGCCCGAGCGTTTCGGGAATGAGCGCGGGACCGCTGCCGCCAAGGCGGGTCTCGCCGTGGCAGGTGGCGCAGTGTTCGCCGTAATCCTGCGCGGGATCGGCAAGGGCAGCAGGGGCGAGAAGCAGCAGGCTAGAAAAAGCGATGGGCCGGATCATGGGATTTCCCGCGGAAGGGCGTGACCGTCAGGCGTTCGCCCGCCTCGTCGATGCCGATTTCGTCGTTGTCGAGGTAACAGGCCGGGTCTTCGGCCCAGGGGTCGCCGGTCAGTTGCAGGGCGCGGATGCGCGTATTGCCGCCGCAGACCGCCTGGAACGCACAGGCACCGCAGCGCCCCTTGAGCGGCCGGGGCCGGCGGCGCAACTGCGCAAGCATCGGGTCATTTCCGGTCCACAGTGCGGAAAACGGGGTCTCCTTGACCGAACCGATGGTATAGTCGGACCAGTAGGTGTCGGGATGCACATTGCCCTGCGTGTCGATATTGGCCACGCCCAGCCCCGATGAATTGCCGCCCCATGCCTCCAGATGGTCGCGCAGATGGGCAACGCGGGCGGCGTCGAAATTCCGCTCGGCCCAGCGCAGGAAATAGACCGCATCGGCGTCGTTGTTGCCGGTCACGATGTCGAGGCGCCGCGCGGCGCCGCGCGCGCTGTCCCAGGCGCGGGCAATCAGCAGGTCGAGCGCGGCGCGGGTGTGATCATGTTCGCTGTCTTCGCCGCGGTGCTTGTCGCCGCGCCCGGCATAGACCAGGTGCGAAAGATAGAATTTGTCCACTCCCTCGTCGTCGCAAAGCCGGATCAGATCCGGGAGTTGCGCGTGATTGTCGCGCGTTACGGTAAAGCGCAGCCCGACCTTGATGCCGCGTGCCTTGCATTCGCGTACGCCCCGCAACGCGTCGTTGAACGCACCGTCAACACCGCGGAACCAGTCATTGGTGGCGCCGATCCCGTCGATCGAGATGCCGACGTAATCGAAACCGGCCTCGGCCACCCGGTCGGCATTTTCACCCTGGATCTTGGTGCCGTTGGTGGACAGCGCCAGCATCCGGACCATGGACCGGGCGCGGGCCGCGATCTCGAACAGGTCGAAACGGTCGAGCGGCTCTCCGCCCGAGAGGATCAGCGCCGGGATACCGAACGCGCCGAGATCGTCGAGCGTCGCCATGGCCTGTTCGTGGCTGAGTTCGCCGGGAAAATGCACATCCGACGACACGGTGTAGCAGTGCCGGCAGCGCAGGTTGCAGCGGCGCGTCAGGTTCCAGATCACCACCGGCTTGACCGGCCCCTTGCCGCGACGTGTGCGCACCGGGGTCGGGTGCGTCAGTTGCTCCATGTATTCGGAGAGGCGGAACATCGGTTCATCCTTTCTCGGGCCGCAGGCGCAGCCCGGTCTTTTTCAGGATCTCGGTCGAATAAAGAATGTCGTTGCCGCGGCAGGCGTCGCCCAGAATCGCCGCGACTTCGCCACGCAGGGCCTCGACCTCCTCGCGGGTCGTGCCGTGCAGCATCGCGAACAGGTTGTAGGGCCAGTGCGGCAGGGCGCGCGGGCGTTCATAGCAGTGGCTGACGAAATCAAGCGCACCGATCCGCTGCCCGAGCTCCGTGATGCGCTGGTCGTCCACGTCCCAGACCGACATACCGTTCGCGACAAGACCTAGCCGGTAGTGATTGGGCGCAACCGCGATGCGCCGGATCACGCCGCGCGCCTTGAGCGCGCGCAGGCGTTCGTGCAGTTCTGCCTCCTCCATGCCGAGCCGGGCGGCGACCGCCGCATAGGGGCGCGGCGCCAGCGGCAGGCCGGCCTGCGTTGCCTTGATGATGCGCCGATCGGTTGCGTCGACCCTCATGCCGCCACCCGGAAGCCGACAAAGAATTCCTGCAGTTTCGGAAAGCAGAGCACCTCGTGGCCGCTGGCCTGCGTCAGTTCGGCGGCGACGCGGGCGATCTCGGGCTCGGTCTCGGTCGCGAGCACGAACCACATGTTGAGCGCGTGGCTGCGGCGGTAATTATGTGCAACCTCCGCGCGGGCGTTCACGATCTCCGCCACCCGGTCGAAATCGGCCTCGGGCACCGCCATGGCACACAGACAGAAGGCCCCGCCCATGGCCGCCGCATCAAGGAACGGGCCGAACCGGGTGATCACGCCGGCGTCCTTCATCGCCTGAAGGCGCGCGATCAGGTCGGCTTCGGCGATGCCGAGTTCGCGGGCGACCTCGGCAAAGGGTTCGGCCGCAATGGGGAATCCGTCCTGCAGGCGGTTCAGGATGGCGCGGTCGGTGGAATCGAGCATCATGCGGTTTCCTTTTGCGAGGCAAGCACCGTGGCGCCGGTCTGTTTGAAACAGCGCAGCGAAAACAGCGGCACATGCGGAATGTCGCCGAATTCAGGCAGGGCGCAGACCCGGTCGAGCACGGCCATGGCATCCGGGCGGCTGCGCGCATGGATCATGGAATAAAGCCGGTAAGGCCAGAACCCGGCTACGGTCGTGCGCTCGTAACAGAGCGTGATGCCGGGCTGCCGCGCCAGCAGCGGGCCGGCGGTGGTGATCGCCTCATGCGACATGTCCCAGACCACCATGGCATTCGCCCGCCAGCCGAGCGCGCGGTGGCGCACGATCACCCCGAGCCGGGCGATGATTCCGGCGCGCACGAGCGTGGCGGTGCGGGCGAGCACCTCTTCCTCCGCGCAGCCGAGCAGACCGGCCAGGGCAAGCCAGGGACGCGGCACAAGTTCGAGCCCCCGCAGCAGCGCCTGCAGAAGCGGGCGATCCGAATCACGGAATGCGCTGCGATCGACCGGGCCGCGTGCCGGCCGGGCGCTTTCTCCGCCCGAACGCAGGGCAAAGCCGAGATCGACGTTGAACGGGCGCACAAGGCGCAGATCGAGCACCCGGAGCCCGGTGCGGTGCCCGATACGGGCAAGGGCCGCATCGACATGGGCGCGATCGGGGCCGGTGGCGACGAACCAGAGATTCCAGTCGTGCTCGCGCAGGTAGGAGTGGTTCACGCCCGGCTCGGCCCCGATGACCGCCGCGACCTCTTCGATGCGATCATCGGGCGCGGCGATCGCGGCGAGGGTGCTGGCCGAGACGGTATTCGGGGCGCATGTGGCGCCGATGCGCGAAATGCGCCCCGCGCCCATCTGCCGCCCGAGCCCGGCGATCACCTCGGATTCGGTCACGCCAAGCCGCTCCGCCATATGGGCGAAGGGCCGGGCCACCAGCGGGAAATCGCGCTGCCAGTCGTCCAGAAGCGCCTGTGCGAGGGGGTCGGAGATCCGTTCCATCGCTCAGAGCCCCAGCCGGTGCGCGCGGGCGGTAAAGAAGATGCCCGAGGGGTTGTCGGCCTCGATTTCGCGCAGGGGTTCCAGGGTCTGGGTGTCATAGACCACCACCTTGCCGGCATCGCGCACCGAAACCCAGACCTCATGCCCGCGCGGGGTGAATTCCATATGCAGCACGCCGGGGCCAGGCTTGAGTTCGTGGATGACCTCCTTGGTGGCCGTGTCGATCACCTGCAGCGTGTCATTGTCGGGGGGCGCGAAATTCACCCAGACCTGCCGCCCGTCGGGGCGGGCAATGGCAAAGATCGGCTGGCCGTGGGTTTTCGTGCGCCCGGTTTCGGTGAAGTCGCGGGCATCGACCCAGAGCACTTCGTGCTGGCCGACCGCGGGGAGCACGAATTCCTCGCCGGTGAGCGCCCAGCCTTCGAGATGCGGCATCTTGTAGACCGGAAGCTTATCGCGCTCCTCGGCATAGCCGTCGAGAATCGCACGCGGCTGCGGTTCGTCCTCCCAGAGGTCGAGCGCGCTCAGGTGGTCGGCACCGAACAGCCCGGCGATATAGGTACGCCCGTTGGCGGTCACGAGCGCGTCATAGGGGTTCTCGCCCATGCCGGGGATGCGGGTGATTTCGGGCTCATCGCCGGAGAAATCGGCAATCCATGTCTCGCCCTTGTCCCAGAGGCTGAAGACGAAGCGCCGCCCCGGAATGTCCACAAGGCCCACGGTTTTCGATTCGGCCGGAATGTCGGCCACCATTTCGAGCGTGCCGGCATCGAAGACGCGCACCCCGCCCGGTTCGTAATTCGACACGGCAACCAGCGTGCCATCGTCGGAGATGGCCCCGCCGATCGAATTACCGGCCTGCATCACGCGGTTCACGACCTCCCTTGCGAGGATATCGACCTTGGTGAGCCCGCCGTCGCGCCCGAACACATAGGCGAAGCGCTGGTCGGGCGAATAGACGAGCGACGCATGGGAGAGATCGCCAAGTCCGGTGATGCGCCCGAGGCTGGCACGCTTGCCCTGATCGACCACCAGCAGCGAGCCGTTCGCGCGTTCCACCACAAGGCCGAGCGCCCCGGTCGGCTCGGCCGCCAGAGGCGGGGCGAGCAGGAGCGCGGCAGCGAGAGCAAGGAACTTCATTCGGGTTCTCCGTTCAGCAGATAATCGGCGATCCATTCCGCATCGGATTCGGAAAGCAGCGGGCGCCAGGGCGGCATGGCCGTGCCCGGAATGCCGTCGAGCACCACCTCGGACAGGGTTTCGGTGTCGTAATGCCGGAGCGCCTGCGGCCGGATGTCGGGGCCGAGCCCGCCCTTGAGGGTAAGGCCGTGGCAGGATCCGCAGTCCTGCCGCACCAGCCGTTCCAGCGCGACCGCATCGGAAACGGGCTCTCCCGCCCGGGCCGCGCCGCCAAGCAGCGCCAGTATCACAAGCAGCCTATTCACCGGCAACGGCCGCCATCCCCTCCGGCTGCACCGCGCCGGAGACGTCTGCATATTCGGCATGGAGCGACACCACATGGCCGATTACGAACAGGACCGGCGCCTTGAGCGGGGTCGCGCGGATATCGAGCCCGATCCGGTCGAGGCGGGACAGGAGCCGCCTTTCGCGCGGTGTGGTGGCCGAGGCAACGGCCATCACCGGCAGGTCGGGCGGCATGCCGGCGCGGATCAGTTTCAATGCGATTTCAGGCATATTGGCCGCGCCCATATAGACCACGAGCGTGGTTTCCGGATCGGCGAGGCTGTCCCAGTCGAGGTCCAGGCTCTGGTCGGCGGCGCGGTGGCCGGTGACGTAGCGCACACCGGTGGCCAGTCCGCGATGGGTGAGCGGCACGCCGCAGGAGGCGGCCATGCCCTGCGCGGCGGTGATGCCGGGCGCGTATTCGACCGTGATGCCGCGCTCAGCGAGATAGGCGGCCTCTTCGCTGCCGCGGCCGAAGATCAGCGGATCGCCCCCCTTGAGCCGCGCCACCGCGAGGCCCTGCGTGGCCAGTTCGAAAAGGATTTCGTTGATGCGCTCCTGCGGAACGCTGTGATGTCCCGGCGCCTTTCCGACCGGGATCATCCGCGCCCCCCGCGGCGCGAGCGCGAGGATTTCGGGCGACACCAGCCGGTCATGGACCACCGCTTCGGCCGCGTTCAGCATGCGCAGCGCGCGCAGCGTCATGAGATCGGCACTGCCGGGGCCGGCGCCGATCAGATATACCTTGCCTCGGGTCATGTGCTGGCTCCTTCGGG
This sequence comes from Pontibaca methylaminivorans, assembly GCF_900156525.1. Taxonomy (NCBI): domain Bacteria; kingdom Pseudomonadati; phylum Pseudomonadota; class Alphaproteobacteria; order Rhodobacterales; family Roseobacteraceae; genus Pontibaca; species Pontibaca methylaminivorans. Next base: position 1,017,551 of record NZ_FTPS01000001.1, on the reverse strand, counting down.
GCCCCTCGGGCTTCATGAACTCGGGGTGGATCGGAGTCCCGGAGGCGGGCTGCCGCCTCCGGGGCCGGTGCCTTTGCGTCAATAGACGTCGGCGCGGGTGTTATAGACGTTGAACTTGCCCGTCGGCGTGACCAGGCGCTCGTCCTTGATCACGTGCTTCATCTCGAGCGTCTTGTCGTCCACGACCACGATGGCGGATTCCAGATCCTTGGCGTTCCAGACCGAGAACCAGATTTCGTTCCCGTCCTTGTTGAACTCGCCTTGGACGATGCGCGGCTGCCCTTCGGCGATGCCGGCCCATTCGACGATCGGAAGGGTCGTGAATTCGGGCTCTTCCCCGGCCAGGTCCGGAACCTTGAACACCGCGACCGAACCCGAGATTTCCGCATCGGGGTTCAGCGTCGCATCGACGTAAAGATGCTCGGACTCGGGGTGCGTCTTGACGAAGAGCGATCCGCCGCCCAGCGCCTCGAGCTGCTGCACCACCTTCCAGGCGCTGTCCGGGTGCCCTTCGGGATCGGTGCCGATCAGCGCCACGGTCTCGTCACCCATGTGCGAGGTTGCCCAGACCGGCCCGTAGGTCGGATGGTTGATGTTGGCGCCGCGCCCGGGGTGCGGGGTCAGTCCCTCGCTTTCCACGATCGCGTCGACCGTGCCTTCCTTCGTGTCGAGCACCACAATCTTGTTGCGGGCGTTGGCCGCGGTCAGGAAATAGCGCTTGCTCGCATCAAGCCCGCCGTCATGCAGGAAGCGTTCGGCGTTCACCTCGGTGATCTTGAGGCTGTCCAGATCCGAGTAATCCACCAGGTGGATCTTGCCGGTTTCCTTGATGTTGACGACGAATTCGGGGTTGTAGTGCGAGCCCAGGATCGCGGCGACGCGCGGCTCCGGGTGATATTCCTGCTCGTCATAGGTCATGCCGCGGGTGGACTGGATCCGCAGCGGTTCGAGCGTGGCGCCGTCCATGATCACGTATTGCGGCGGCCAGTAGCCCCCGGCAATGGCGTATCTGTCCTCGAAACCCTCCATCTTCGACGTCTCGACCGAGCGCGCCTCGGAGCCGATCTTGATTTCGGCAACAGTATCGGGATCCTCCATCCAGAGGTCGATCATGTTGATCTTGGCGTCACGCCCGATCACGAAAAGATAGCGCCCCGAGGCCGAGATCCGGCTGATGTGCACGGCATAGCCGGTCTCCAGGATCTTCTTGATCTCGTAGGTGGCGCCGTCGATCAGGGCGATCTCGCCCGAATCGCGCAGGGTGACCGAGAACAGGTTGTCGATGTCCCAGTCGTTCATCTTTTCGGTGGGACGGTCCTCGGGCGCGACATGGACCACCCATGTCTCCTGCATCTCCTTCATGCCGAATTCCGGCGGGGCAGGGGGTTCGAGCAGCACATAGCGCGCCATCATGTCCACTTCGTCCTCGGTCAGGTCGCCCGAGGTGCCCCAGTTCGGCATGCCGGCGGGCGAACCGTAGGTGATGAAGTCGCGCAGATACTCGAAACCGTTTTCGCGGGTGATGTCGGGGGTCAGCGCCTTGCCGGTCGCACCCTTGCGCAGCACGCCGTGACAGCCGGCGCAGCGCTCGAAGTAGATCTTGGTGGAAGCCTGGAATTCCTCGTCGGACATCACCGGATCGTCGGGCCTGCGCCCGGGGATCTCGACGTCGATTTCCGCAAGCGTCGTCATCGAAGGCACATACATGCCCCCGGCGGTGGTCGCGTGCTCTTTCAGCGCGTCTTCGCGGGCCTGCTCCTCGACCGATTGTGAGGATTCGTCCTGCTCCGTCGCATCGTCCTGGGCCCAGACACCGCCTCCCGCAAGGCCGAGCACAACGGCGGCACTTGCCAGAAGCGATATCCGCCGGCTGGCGAATTTGGGTCTCATGTAGATATACTCCGTTTGCTGGTGAGGCATCGGAACATTGTCAGGAACGCGCTCACGAATCCTTGACTTGTGTCAATGCCGCCATCCCCGGCCGCTGCCAAGGATCGGGCCCATGACACGCCGCAGCCTTTCCGGTCTTGCCCTCCTGTTCGCCGCCGCGCTGCTGGTGCTGGCGGCGCTGCCGCTCGCGGCGCGCGACCTGCGCTTCGTGGGCGGGGAAGAGGCCCGGCCCAACCCGCCGACCGTCGCCATTGCCGAGGCGCTGTTCGGCCCCGGCCCGATGCCGGTGCTCATGCGCGAGGAGGGGCCGGTGCCCGGCTGGTCGGTCGAGCGCGGCGGACAGCTTGTCGGCCATATCGCCTCGACCTGGGAGCTTTCGCGCTCCACCGGCTATTCCGGCCAGCCGCTCGACGTGCTGGTCGCGATCGACCCGCAGGCGCGCATCATCGGGGCGCGGCTCATGCAGCATTCGGAACCGATCCTGACGCTCGGAATTTCGGACAGCGACATCGCTCGCTACGTGGGAGGATTTTCCGATGTCGATCTGGCGGCAGGTTCCGCCGCCGAAGCGGATCTCCCCGATGTGATCTCGCGCGCGACGGTCTCGACCGGGGTGATTCGCGATTCGATCCTGCGCACCGCGCGCACGCTTGCCATGGGGCGCGGGCTGCTGGCGGGCGGGGGGATCGACCGGGTCGGCTATGAATCCGCCGACTGGCCCGAACTGCTGGCATCCGGGGCGATCCGGCGCGGCGAGGTCACGCTGTCGCAGGCGCGCGAACAGATGCCGGATGCGGTGCCGCCCATCCCCGAGGGCGATGCGCCCTTCGTCGAACTTTTCGCCGCGCTTGCCGATCCGCCGACCATCGGCCGCAATATCCTTGGCCAGCAGGAATATACCATCGCGGCCGGAGCGCTTGCCCCGGGCGAGGCGCTGTTGTTTGTCGGCTCGCGCGGACTGCAGTCGCATCGCGGGCTTGAATGGCGCAAAAGCGGTGTCTTCGAGCGCCTGACCCTGGTGCAGGAGGGTGAGCGCTTCCATTTTGCCGAATCGGGTTATACCCGGCTCGACCGGCTGGCCGCGCCGCAGGCGCCCGACCTCAAGGAGCGCAGCCTGTTCGTGATCGGCGCAGGCGAGGGCGGCGCGGCCTTCGATCCGACGCTTCCTTTCACGCTGGAACTGACCGCAACCCGCCCGACCGGGGACGGCGAACAGGGCCTGACCTTCCGCCTGCCTTACGAACTGCCGGAGGGTTTCATCCTCGCCCCGCCCGCCGAGGCCGAGCCGCTCTGGGTCCGGGCCTGGGAGCGCAAATGGTTCGCCGTCGCCACGGTGGCGGCGATGATGGGCACGCTCACCCTGATCCTGCTGGCGCAGGAATGGCTCGTGCGCCGGGCGCGCCTTTACATGGGGGTGCGGATCGCCTTCCTGTCGCTCACGCTGGTCTGGCTCGGCTGGCTGCTCAACGGACAGCTTTCGGTGGTGCAGGTGGTGGCCTTTGCCCATGCGCTGCTTACGGATTTCCGCTGGGAGACCTTTCTGATCGAGCCGGTGATCTTCACCCTCTGGTCGGGCGTGGCGCTTGGCCTGCTGTTCTGGGGGCGGGGCGTGTTCTGCGGCTGGCTTTGTCCCTTCGGGGCGTTGCAGGAACTGAGCAACCTTCTCGCCCGCCGTTTCGGACTGCGCCAGATCGCCCTGCCGGCGCCGCTGCATGAACGGCTCTGGATCATCAAATACACGCTTTTCGTGGCCATCCTTGCCCTGTCGTTCTATTCGATGAAGGACGCGCTCGTCCTGGCCGAGGCGGAGCCCTTCAAGACCGCGATTTCCATGCGTATGATACGCGCATGGCCGTTCGTTCTTTTCGTCCTGATCCTGGTCGGCGCCGGGCTGTTCATCGAACGGTTCTACTGCCGCTATCTCTGCCCGCTGGGGGCGGGGCTTGCGATTCCGGCCAAGCTCAAGATCTTCGACTGGCTGCGCCGCCGGCCGCAATGCGGGCGCGAATGCCGGCTGTGCGAGACCAGATGCCCGGTCGGTGCGATCGACCCGCTCGGGCGGATCAACCCGAACGAATGCGTGCTTTGCCTGCGCTGTCAGGTCATCATGCTTGACGACAACACCTGCCCCGTGCTGATCCGTCGCCGCCGCAGCCGCACCCCGCAGAAGCCGCCGGCAGCAGCACCTGCACCCCCCGGCGTGGCAGGTTGACGCCGCTCTGGAACCTGTTCGGCGCGGGTCATCGCGTGTTCTTCCTGGCCGCCGGCCTGTTCGGCACTTTCGCCATGCTGGTCTGGGAGCTGCATCTTGCGGAGGCGATGCTCGGGAGCGCCGCCTTCGGAAACGGGATCGCGCTGCCGCCGCTCTGGCACGGGCACGAGATGGTGTTCGGCTACGGGGTGGCCGCGCTGGGCGGTTATCTCCTGATGGCGCCGCCCCCTTTCGTGCGGGGCGCGCCGCAGGGGTTTCTTGCGCTTGCCTTCGCGCTCTGGCTGCTCGGGCGGATTTCGCTGTGGTTCTCGCCGCTGCTGTCGCCGGTTCTGGTGGCGGCTGCGGATCTTGCCTTTCTGCTGCTGCTGGCCGGGGTCATCATCGCCCGTGACATCCGTCGGCCCAAGGGCCAGAACCGGGTGTTCCTGGCCGCGATCGCCACGATCTGGATCGGGAATCTGCTGGTTCATCTTGAGTGGAACGGGGTGGCGATCACCGCCCTTGGCGGGCTGAGGCTCGGTATTCTCGGCCTCTGCGCGCTGATCGCGGTGCTGGGCGGGCGGCTCACGCCCGGTTTCACCCGCAACAGCATGAAACGCACGGGTGCCGGTGCCCGGCTCTGGCCGCGCAGCCCGGCCTGGATCGAACGCCCCGCGCTGTTTCTGGTCGCAGCCCTTCCGGCGGGGCAGCTTCTGTTTCTGCCTGATTCGGTGCTGGGGACGCTCGCGGTCGCGGCGGGGGTCGCGCATCTGCGGCTGTCCTGGTTCTGGCGTCCCCTCGCCAGCCGGCACGAGCCGATTCTCTGGGCGCTGCACATGGGTGTCACCATGCTCGGCGCGGGTTTCGTGCTCTGGGGGCTGGCGCTGCTCGGGCTGGGCGACGAGATCGCGGCGCTTCATGTCCTCGGGATCGGGGCGATCGGAGGCATGACGCTTGCGGTCATGAGCCGCACGATCCTGGGCCATGCCGGGCGCGAGCAGATCGCGCCTGCGCCGGTTGCTGCCGCCTACGGGCTGGTCGCGGGGGCGGCGATCCTGCGCTGGGCCGCGATGCTGCTGCCGCCCGCCGGGCAATGGGGCGCCATGCTGCTGTCCGGCGCCTGCTGGACCGTGGCCTTTGCCCTGTTCACGGTGTCGCTCGGGCCGGTGCTTGCGACCACCCGGCCGGAGCGGACGGTGCGAGGTGAAAATCCGCGCCAAAGGTGACGCGGCGGAAGAATATCCGTCCGGCCTCGGCGGCTTCCCTTGACTTTTGTTAAGGCAGGCGGAACGCTCATGACGCATTCACGATACTATCTGCAACGCAGCGCAAAGGAGAGCGCAATGCGCGAAGTCATGACAAAGAGCATGGCCCGGAACATCTTTTTCGGCGGCTCGTTGTTTTTCATCGTCATCTTCATCGGGCTGACCGCGCATACGCACAGCTATATGGTCAATACGTCCACCGACCACGAGGGGCTGACCGAAAGCGTCGTCCTCGGCAAGCATGTGTGGGAGCGCAACGCCTGCGTCAACTGTCACACGATCATGGGAGAGGGCGCCTATTACGCCCCGGAGCTCATGAACGTCATGGCCCGCTGGGGTATCGAGGACGATCCCGATGCCGCCTTCGAGGTTCTCAAGGGCTGGATGGAAGCCATGCCGACCGGCATCGAGGGGCGGCGCCAGATGCCCTATTTCGACCTGACGGACGAGGAATACCGCGGCCTTTCGGATTTCCTGCTGTGGGTCAACAGGACCGATGCCCAGGGCTGGCCGCCCAACGAGGCCGGCTGAGCCGGAGAGGATGACAGAGAGATGAAATACCAGACACAGAAAATCGCGCTTTCCTATTTCGGGGTCGCGCTGGCATTGTTCGCGGTGCAGGTCCTCATCGGGCTGCTGGCCGGCTGGGTCTATGTGATGCCCAACACGCTGTCCGAGCTTGCGCCGTTCAACATCATTCGCATGGTCCACACCAATGCGCTGATCATCTGGCTGCTGCTCGGGTTCTTCGGCGCCGCCTATTTCCTGATCCCCGAGGAGGCCGAGCGCGAGATCCATTCGCCCATGCTGGCCTATCTGCAGCTCATCATCTTCGTGGTGGGCACGCTCGGGGCGGTCGTGACCTATGTGTTCGACCTGTTCCACGGGCACTGGCTGCTTGGCATGCAGGGGCGCGAGTTCCTCGAACAGCCCACCTGGGTCAAGATCGGCATCGTGGTCGGGGCGCTCATATTCCTTTACAACATCACCATGACTGTGCTGCAGGGGCGCAAGACCGCGATCACCAACGTCTTGCTGATCGGACTCTGGGCGCTGGCGCTGCTGTTCCTGTTCGCCTTCTACAACCCGGCGAACCTGTCGCTGGACAAGCTTTACTGGTGGTATGTCGTGCACCTCTGGGTGGAGGGCGTCTGGGAACTGGTGATGGCCTCGATCCTCGCGTTCCTGATGCTCAAGCTCACCGGCGTCGACCGCGAGATCGTCGAGAAATGGCTTTACGTCATCATCGCCACCGCGCTGTTTTCGGGGCTTCTCGGCACCGGGCACCATTATTTCTGGATCGGTGCGCCGGGTTACTGGAAATGGGTCGGTTCGCTCTTTTCGGTGTTCGAGGTGGTGCCGTTCTTCGCCATGATGTCCTTTGCCTTCATCATGGTGTGGAAGGGACGGCGCGAGCATCCGAACCAGGCCGCGCTGCTGTGGAGCCTCGGCTGCACCGTGCTCGCCTTCTTCGGTGCCGGCGTCTGGGGCTTCATGCACACGCTGCACGGGGTGAACTATTATACCCACGGCACGCAGATCACCGCCGCGCACGGGCACCTGTCGTTCTTCGGCGCCTATGTCTGCCTGAACCTGGCGATGATCGCCTATGCGATGCCGCTCCTGCGCAACCGCGAGCCCTATAACCAGGTGCTCAGCATGGCGTCCTTCTGGCTGATGGCGGGGGGCATGGCCTTCATGACCTTTACCCTGACCTTCGCCGGCACGGTCCAAACCCACATGCAGCGGGTGATCGGCGACTACTACATGGATGTGCAGGATGCGCTCGGCGTGTTCTACTGGATGCGTTTCGGGTCCGGCGTCGCGGTGCTGCTCGGGGTGCTGATGTATCTCTATGCCGTGCTGCTTCCGCGGCGCGAGATCATCTCGCATGACGCATCGGTGGCCGCCGAATGAACCGCTCCGCCACGATAGCCAAGGAGGGGGCGGCAGCCGCCCCCTTCTACATCGAGCAGGGCGACGAGATCGCCCTGTTCGAGGCCGCCGCCGCCAATGACCTGCCGGTGCTGCTCAAGGGGCCGACCGGCTGCGGCAAGACACGGTTCGTCGCCCATATGGCGGCGCGGCTCGGCCGGCCGCTCTATACGGTGGCCTGCCATGACGACCTGACCGCGGCCGATCTGATCGGGCGCTACCTGCTCAAGGGCGGCGAGACGGTCTGGGTCGACGGCCCATTGACCCGCGCGGTGCGCGAAGGCGCGGTCTGCTATCTCGACGAGGTGGTCGAGGCCCGCAAGGACGTGACCGTCGTCCTGCACCCCTTGACCGACGACCGCCGGATCCTGCCGATCGACCGCACCGGAGAAGAGATCGAGGCGGCGCCGGGCTTCATGCTGGTGGCCTCTTACAACCCCGGTTACCAGAATATCCTGAAAACCCTGAAGCCATCGACCCGGCAGCGGTTCCTTGCGCTCGAATTCGACTTTCCGCCGCCCGAGGCCGAGGTCGAGATCGTCGCCCGCGAAAGCGGCCTCGATGCCGAGCGGGTCCGGCCGCTGGTGCGGCTTGGCGGCAAGCTGCGCGCGCTCAAGGGGCAGGATCTGGAAGAGGGTGTCTCGACCCGGCTCATCGTCTATGCGGCGACGCTGATCGCCCAGGGCATGAAGGTCGACCGCGCGGTCGAGGCGGCGATGATCGAACCGCTGACCGACGATGCGGATGTGAAACGCGGGCTCCTTGATCTTGTCACTGCCGTCTTCGGGTGAGGCACGGCATGGGCAGGATCGAATTCGAGCCATGGGAACCCGAGGAAACCGTCGGGAAACTCTGGCACGAATTTGCCAGCCGTCTCGGTGCGCCACAGGCGCATGAAGGGGCCAGCGTCGATCTCTCCGAGATCGCGGGGCGGCTGGCAGTGTTTTTCCGCGGTCTCGGCGGCGCCCACGCGGTCGAGATCCGCGGCACCGGCGGCGAAACCAGCCATCACCGCCTGTCCTGGCGCCGTCGGCTGGTGGCCGATGCCGAGACCCTGCCGCGCGCCAGTTTCGACGGCGAGGTGCTGCGCCTGCCGCAGAAGCTCGCCGTGTTTCCGACGCGCGAGGCGAATGGCGCGCTTTATCTCTGGCTGACGGCGGCGGCGGCCCACGCCCCGGCCGAAGACCCGGCGATCCTTGCCGAGCGCGACCCGCTGCGCGCCGATCTGGCCATGCTGCGCCGCGCGCAGGCGATGGTGGCGGCGACACTCGAATCCGCGCCCGGTCTTGCCGGGCTTTACGAGACGCTCTGCGCGGCGCTGCTGCATTTCCGCCGGACCGCCCGTCTTTCGGGACAGGAAGCGCTGGTCGAGCGGCTGGTGCGCCATGCGCTGGGCGATCCGGCGCCGCTTTCCGCGGCGGCCGAAGGGCTTGCCCGCGCCGACCTTGCGGCACTGGTCGCGCCGCGCGATTACCGCCCGTTCCTGCCGGTTCCGCTCTGGCCCGATCTGCGCGCGCTCACCTTCAGCGCACCCGATGCGGTCGAGAGCCGCGACACCGAGGGCCCGCCCGAAGAGAGCGGCGCCGAGGATGCCCGCATGGTGCGGGCCCGCCGCCGCAAGGCCGATCAGGCCGACCGCCGCGACAGCCTGATCCTCCATGTCTTCGAGGGAATGCTGAGCTGGGCCGAATTCCTGAACCTGAACCGCCGCATCGAGGATGACGAGGACGACAGCGCCCGCAAGGCGGTGGATGATCACGACGAGATCGGGCTTGGCCAGATCTCCAAGGCGCCGGCGACGCGGCTCAAGCTGCATCTCGACCTCGCGCCCGAGGACGTGGACCGCGAACGCCTCGCCGGGGTCAGCACCTATCCCGAATGGGACGCCCGTGCCGGGAGCTACCTCCCGGATCACGTGCGCGTGCTTTCCACCATGGTCGAGCCGGGCGAGGACATCCCCTCGTTCCGCGAGGATCCGGCGGCCCTGCGCCGCATCCGGCAGGTCAGGCGCCAGTTCGAGGCGCTTCGCCCGGGGCGCGTGATCGTTCCGGCCTGCCTTGACGGCGAGGAGCTCGACATGGAGGCGCTGGTGCGCGCGCAGGTCGATATCCGCGCCAACGGCAGCGCCAGCAACCGCATCTGGCGGCAGAGCCAGCCGCAGGCGCGCGATCTGGCGGTGTCGATCCTGCTCGACATATCACGCTCGACCGAAAGCGCGGTCACGGGGCGCGCGGTGATCGACATCGAACGCGAGGCGCTCGCGGCACTCGCCTGGGGGCTTGATGCCTGCGGCGACGATTTTGCGATCCATGCCTTTTCCTCGCTCAAGCGTGACCGCGTCTATATCCAGACCTGCAAGGATTACGGCGAGCCCATGACCAGCCTTGTCGAGGATCGCATCGGCGCCCTGCGCCCCGGGTTCTACACCAGGCTCGGCGCCGCGATCCGCCATGCTTCGGCCGGGCTCGCGCAGCAGGGCAAGAAGCGGCGCCTGCTGCTTGTCATCACCGATGGCAAGCCGAACGACCTTGACCATTACGAGGGCCGCCACGGGATCGAGGATACCGCCATGGCGGTGCGCGAGGCGCGCCGGATGGGTCACGCGGTGTTCGGGGTCACGATCGACCGCCATTCGAAAAGCTGGTTCCCCCGCTTGTTCGGGCGCGGCGCCTTTCAGGTCATCCCGCATCCGGACAAGCTGACCGTGGCGCTGCCGCAGATTTATCGCGAACTGGTGGGGGCATGAGCGACACGTCCGCCTTCGACGAACTTCCCGGTGAACTCCTGATGTGGGTTCTGATCGTGAGCGAACTGCTGGTGTTCGGCGCCGGGCTTGCGGTGTTCCTGTCGCTGCGCATCGGCGACCCGGAAGGATTTCTTGCGGCGCAGAACGAACTGAACCGCACCGCGGCTGCGGTGAACACGGCGGTGCTGGTCAGCAGCGGATTCCTTGCGGCGATGGCGCTCTGGTGGCGCGAGAACAGCCAGCGCCTGCGCGCCCGCCTCGCGCTGCTTGGCGCGGCGCTGCTCGGCGTCGTGTTCATGGCGATCAAGATCGCGGAATATGTCGAAAAGGCGCAGGCCGGGATCAACTGGGAAACCCACCCGTTCTTCACGTTCTATTACATGCTGACCGGGTTCCATGCGGCCCATGTGGCGGCGGGGATTCTGCTTCTGCTGCTCGTGGCCTGGCGCGACGACACCCGCAACATCGAGGCCGGCGCCATGTTCTGGCATATGGTCGATCTGGTCTGGGTGATCCTGTTCCCGGTGGTCTATCTGCTGCAATGAACGGTGCAAGGAAAGAGGGCGGGCGATGAGCGGAAAGAGCGCGATGAGCCAACCGGCGCTTCTGCTGCGGGCCTGGATCGTCCTGCTGGTGTTCAGCGCCGGCTCGACGCTGCTGTCGCTCCGGGGCATCGCGCCCGACTGGAAGGCCGCGGCCGGCGTCGCGATCCTTACCCTGGCCTGGCTCAAGGCGCGCATCATCCTGCAACGCTATCTCGGGCTGGCGCAGGCGCCGTTCTGGGCGCGCGGATTCAACATCGGGCTGGCCCTGTCCTGCCTGCTGTTCCTTGGGCTTTACCTTGTTCCGGTCATGCTCTGACCGGACGCAATCACACCCGGAAGCCGGCGGCGAGGTCTTCTGGCAGGTCGAATTCCGCAAGCACCCGGGCGCGGGCCGGTTCCGACATCTTGCGCGCGGTGCGTTCGACGATGGTGCGCAGCTTGTCCGGCGTCTGGGTCGTTGAAAACGGCGCGAAATAATGGCGCAGGAACACGAAACAGGCGGTATCTTCCAGCGCCTGCACATCGGGGTCGCGCTTGATCCCCTCCTTGCGCAGCATCCGCCCGGCCGCATGGATCGCGTCCTCGTCATAGTCATGGGCGCGCATGATCTCGCCCACCCGATTCGCGTGGTGCCGGGCAAGGTCGCGCCGCCATGTGAGGTAACCCGTGCGCCCTTCGGGATAATCGGCACGGGCAAGCACCCAGCGTTCTATATGCTGGCCGCGCGCTGCGATCCGCAGGGTTTCGCCGGCGCCGGGATAAAGCCGGGACAGTTCATCGCTCATGCGGAGCCCGTAAAGCCGCGCGGCCGGTTCGCCTTCTGAACGGTCCGGGTCGGCGGCATTGGCGGCGTCGATGGCCGCAAGCACGGCGTCGAGGCGGCTCACAGCGCGCGGTTCCAGGGTGCGGCCGAATCCTCTTCGGCGTAATCGCGCAGCCGCTCCACATCCTCGATCAGCGCGTGATTGCGGGCGATGCGCACGCCGGAGTTGCGCAGCCGGGCAAAGGCGCGCGACAGGCTTTCGGGCTTCATCCCGAGACGCCCGGCGATCAGCACCTTGTCATAGGGCAGGGTGACGACGCAGCTTCCGCTTGGCGCGCTGCAGAGGTCGAGCAGGAATTCCGCAACCCGCTGTGCGCCGGTCTGGGCCTTGATCTGTTCGATCTGCGACACGAGCGCATGCAGGTGCTGAAAGGTCGAAGCCACGATCGACACCGCCATTTCGGGGTTCTGCTTCATCATCGAGACGAATCCCGCCGAGGGGATCTGCAGCAGGGCGCAATCGGTGACCGCCTCGGCCGAGACGGGATATTCCATGTTCCGCAGCGCCACCGCCTCGCCAAAGCTCGAGCCGCGGGTGAACACGTTCACCACCGCTTCGTTCCCGTTCGAGGCGATCCGGTAAAGCTTGATCCAGCCGTCCAGGACGACGTGAATCGTCTGTGCGGTCTCGCTTTGCAGGAACAGGGTCTCGCCCCGCTCGGCGGTGCGGAACGCGGCCTGCCCGAGAAGTTCCTCGGTCAGTTCGGCCGGCAGGCTGCGCAGCAGCAGCGAGGAGCGCGCGATTTCCTGATATTGGGGCGACAACTGGGACATGAAGCAACCGTCTGTCTGTTCCGGGGCGTTTCTCCCCTGCCTATAGCGCGCCTGTCCGGGGCTTGCGAGAGGGAAGCGGAGTCCGTCACCCCGGCCCGTCCCCGCCGGCGAGCGATGGGCGGGCGGGCGACAGGGCGGCCACGCTTGCGCCTTCGTCAAGCACGTCGCCGGGCAGGGGCCGGTGCCGGATCAGCGCCGCCGCACTGCGGGCCAGGGCCGGGGCCGACTGGATGCCATAACCGCCCTGTCCGGCCAGCCAGAAGAACCCCTCCGAGTCGGGCGCATAGCCGGCGACCGGTTCGCCGTCGGTCACAAAGCTGCGCAGGCCGGCCCATTTATGTTCGATCCGGCGCAGATCCATGGCAAAGGCCGCCTGGAAACGGTCGATCGCGATGGCCACGTCCAGCTCTTCGGGCTGGGCGTCGCAGGGCGGGCACGGCGTTTCGTCGGCGGGAGAGATCAGCAGCTGCCCGGCCTCGGGCTTGGTATAGAACTGCTCTTCGGCGTCGATGATCATGGGCCAGCCGGAGACGTCGCAGCCGCGGGGCGGCTCGACCAGAACCGCCGTGCGGCGCCGGGGGGTGAGCCCGATCCGCCGCACACCGGCCAGGGCGGCCAGTTCATCGGCCCAGGCGCCCGCGGCATTCACGACGACCGGCGCCGAAAACGCGCCGCGCGGGGTGTCGGCCCGCCAGCGCCCGCTGTGGCGCGCAAGGCCGAGCACCCCGGCATTGCCGTGCAGGGTGCCCCCGGCGGCCCGAAAGCGGCGCAGATAGAACTGATGCAGCGCGTGAACGTCGATGTCGGCGGCCGATGCCTCGGCCAGCGCCGCGGCCACGTGGCCCGGGCGCAGCAGCGGCACCCGGGATTCAAGGTCCGCCACCGCCATGGGCGCGACCGCGGGGCCGAGGGCGCGCCGCAGCGCATCAAGCGCCCCGGTCTGGTCCGCGCGGGCGATATAGATCACGTCGCGGGGATGAAGGAACGGCGCCGGGGCCGCTCCGGGCCGCGGCTCGTGCAGCCAGGCGGAGGACGCCCGGCTCAGCGCCCGGATCAGCGGCGGCCCGTAAGTCTGGCTGTACAGCGCGGCGGAACGCCCGGTCGAATGATAGCCCGGCTGGCTTTCACGCTCGAGCAGGGCGACGCGCAGCCCGGCATCGGCAAGCTCGGCCGCGACCGAGGCCCCGGCCATGCCGGCGCCGACGACGATGATGTCGTGGTCTTCGGTGTCGGGGCTTTCCGTCATCCGTCCGGTCCTGCAGGGTGCCCGCCATACAGCCTGCATCCGCGCCGCCCCTCGTGCAACCGCTTCCTGCGGACGTTACGGGATGTTGACCATGACCGCATGCTCGCTTATTCATGCGCGGCATGCGGGCGTTGTGTAATGGTAAGACCTCAGCCTTCCAAGCTGATGATACGGGTTCGATTCCCGTCGCCCGCTCCAGCCGTTCCCGGTAGCAGGGCTTCTTTGGCGGTGACGGGCTTGCGGGTAACGGGACTGTGTGGTGCCGGCGGTGGTCCCATCCCCCCGCGTGGCAATGCGACGCTTGACCCCGCAGCGCTGCATTGCGAATAAGCGGCGTCAGGGCGACATCCCTGGCGGCAGCGAAGGACTTCAGCAGATGGCGAGCTTTCGACAAGAGGCCGATGTCATTGCGGCCGGCAACTCGAAGGAGCGGCCGACCTCGCGCCGGATGAGCAACTTCGTGGCGCTGTGGCCCTTCATGCGCCCCTATCGGTCGCTGATGATCCTTGCCACCCTGGCGCTGGTGCTGACAGCGGCGGTGTCGCTGGCGCTTCCGCTTGCCGTGCGCGAGGTGGTGGACAATTTCCGCACCGATGATGCCGCGCTGCTCAACCGTTATTTCCTTGTCGCGCTGGTGATCGCGGCGCTGCTGGCGATCGGGACCGGGCTTCGCTATGCGCTGGTCACGAAGCTCGGCGAGCGGGTGGTGGCCGATATCCGCAAGGCGGTGTTCGACCGCATGATCGGCATGAGCCCCGAATTCTTCGAAAAGATCATGACCGGGGAAGTGCTGAGCCGGATCACCACCGATACGACGCTGATCCAGTCGCTGCTGGGGTCCTCCATCTCGCTGGCGCTGCGCAACGCGCTGCTTTTCATCGGCGGCCTCGGGCTCATGCTGCTGACCTCGCCCAAGCTGACGGGGCTCGTGCTGCTGCTGGTGCCGGTGGTGATCGTGCCGATCCTGACCATGGGGCGCCGCCTGCGGGTGCTGAGCCGCGAGAACCAGGACTGGATCGCCACCTCGTCGGGCAATGCGTCCGAGGCGCTGATGGCGGCGCAGACGGTGCAGGCCTTCACCCACGAATCCGTCAGCCGCCGGAATTTCGGCACCATGACCGAGACCGCCTATGACGTGTCGCGCCGCCGCATCTTTACCCGCGCGGTGATGACGGTGATCGTGATCTTTCTCGTCTTTACGGGGATCGTCGGCATCCTCTGGATGGGGGCGAACGACGTGCGCGGCGGCAGCATGTCCGAAGGCGCGCTGGTCCAGTTCGTGATCTATGCGGTGCTGGTGGCCGGATCGGTCGGGACACTGTCCGAGATCTGGGGCGAATTGCAACGCGCTGCCGGGGCGACCGAACGCCTGGTCGAACTGCTGCAGGCCGAAGACACGGTGCGCGACCCGGCGCAGCCCGTGGCGCTGCCGCGCCCGGTGCGCGGCGAGATCGCCTTCCGCGACGTGGCCTTCCATTATCCGGCCCGCCCCGAAATCGCCGCGCTCGACGGGGTGAGCCTCGATATCCGTCCCGGCGAAACGGTGGCCTTTGTCGGGCCCTCGGGAGCCGGCAAGACCACGATCATCCAGCTTCTGCAGCGGTTCTATGATCCCGACCGGGGCGAGATCCTGCTGGACGGGGTGCCGCTCGGGCAGATGGCGCGGCGCGATTTCCGCTCCGAAATGGCGCTCGTGCCGCAGGATCCGGTGATCTTCGGCGCCAGCGCGCGCGACAATATCCGCTTCGGCCGGCCGGACGCGTCGGATGCCGAGGTCGAGGCGGCCGCGCGCGCCGCCGCTGCCCATGACTTCATCATGGCCCTGCCGCAGGGCTATGACAGCTACGTCGGCGAACGCGGCGTGATGCTTTCCGGCGGGCAGAAACAGCGAATCGCCATCGCCCGCGCGATCCTGCGCAATGCGCCGGTGCTGCTGCTTGACGAGGCGACGAGCGCGCTTGACGCCGAAAGCGAACGCGCCGTGCAGCAGGCGGTGGACCGGCTGAGTTCGGACCGCACCACGCTGATCGTCGCGCACCGCCTTGCCACCGTGAAGAAGGCCGACCGCATCGTCGTGCTCGAAAACGGGCGCATCATCGCGACCGGCACGCATGAGGATCTGGTCGCGCAGGGCGGGCTTTATGCGCGTCTGGCCCGGCTTCAGTTCACGGATGGCATCGCCGCCGAATAACCATCTGTCCTGTCTGCGAAAACGCTCAGGCCGCTTGCGCGCACCGGCATTTCTGCCCATTCTCTGACGCAAGGTAAGGGAGCGGCCCCATGTCCTATGTGAACCGCGCCGGGCGCGATGCGATCGAGAATGAAATGCCGTGGAGCGAACGCGACGTTCCGGCAACCCTGCACGAGATGCTGTCACGCACGGCCAGGACCTGTTCCGATCATGCGGCGATCAGCTTCCAGATGTTTGCAACGCCCGACGGAAAGGCCGAGACCTTCACCTGGGCCGAACTGCTTGTCCGGGTCAACCAGGCGGCCAACCTGTTCCGCGCGCTCGGCATCACCGAAGGTGACGTCGTGGCCTGTGTCCTGCCCAATTGCAGCGAAATGGTCCTTGCCGTCCTCGGTGGTGCGGTCGCGGGCATCGTCAGCCCGATCAATCCGCTGCTTGCCCCCGAACAGATCGCCTCGATCCTGCGCGAGACCGGCGCGCGGGTGGTGGTGACGCTGGGTTCCTTTCCCAGGACCGACATCGCACAGAAACTCGCGCAGGCGCTGGCCGGGGCGCCGGATGTGCATACCGTGCTCGAGGTCGATTTCAGGCGCTATCTCGATGCGCCGAAATCCTGGCTCGTTCCGCTGATCCGTCCGCGCCTGCGCCGCCCGGCGGGGGTGGCCTATCACAATTTCAACCGCATGCTCGCGCGGCAGCGGACCGGGCTTGATTTCGACGACGGCGGGCGCGACCGCGTGGCGTTTCATTTCCACACCGGCGGCACCACCGGCATGCCAAAACTCGCGCGCCACACCTATGGCGGCGTGGTCTATAACGGCTGGCTTGGCGGAACGCTGCTTTTGCGGGCGGGCGACAATATCATGTGCCCGTTGCCGCTGTTCCATGTCTTCGCCTGCCACGTGATCCTGATGTCGGCGGTCTACGGCGGGGCGCATGTGATCTTTCCGACGCCGGCCGGGTATCGCGGCGAGGGAGTGATCGACAATTTCTGGAAGCTGAACGAACGCTGGAAGACCAATTTCATCATCAGCGTCCCGACCGCCATCGCCGCCACCATGCAGCACCGGGTGGATGCGGATGTGTCGAGCGTGAAAAAGCTGTTCTCGGGCTCGGCGCCGCTGCCGCTGGAGCTGTTCCGCCGCTTCGAAAAGGCGACCGGCGTCACCATCATCGAAGGCTACGGCCTGACCGAGGCGACCTGCCTTGTGTCCTGCAACCCGGTCGAGGGCGAAAAGAAGGTGGGCTCGGTCGGTATCCCGTTTCCCTATACCGATCTGCGGATCATCCGCATGGAGGCGGAGGGGCCGCGCGACATGCCGGTCGGCGCGGTCGGCGAGATCTGTGTCGCCAATCCGGGAGTGAACCTTGCCGGCGTCTACAGCGAGGCGGAGCGCAACCGCGACCTGATCGTCGACGGGCGGTTCCTGCGCACCGGTGACCTCGGCTGCATCGATGCGGATGGCTATCTCTGGATCACCGGCCGCGCCAAGGATCTGATCATCCGCGGCGGGCACAACATCGACCCGGCCGAGATCGAAGAGGCGCTGCTGGCCCACGAGGCGGTGGCCTTTGCCGGCGCGGTCGGCCAGCCCGATGACTATTCGGGCGAGGTGCCCTGTGCCTATGTGGAGCTTGTGCGCGATGCCTCGGTCACGGCGGAGGAGCTCATGGCGCATTGCGAGACCACGGTGCCTGAGCGCGCGGCGCGTCCCCGGCATATCGAGATCCTGGAGGATCTGCCCAAGACCGCCGTCGGCAAGATCTACAAGCCGGCCCTGCGCAAGCGCGCGATCATGCGGGTCTATGACGAGGCGCTCATGGCCGCGGACCTCGCGGCGCGGGTCGATGTGGTCGAGGAAGACCCGGGCCGGGGGCTCGTGGCGCGGGTCCGGCGCAGCGGCGCGGATGCGGGGAAGGTTGCCGCCGTGCTCGACAGCTTCACCACGCACTGGACCTGGGCGGAGTGATGCGCGCGGATTGGCGGTGGTCCCGTGGCGGCCGGCCCGCCGCATCCGGGCGCCGTGGCGAAGACTCTTCATGCCTCCGGCGGGGATATTTCTGCCAGAAGAAGGCGCGGCCGGTTTCCGGGAAGCAAGCGGGGTGTCAGTTCCCGGCGCTGGTCATGCGCCGGCTTTCGATCACCTCTTCGAGCCAGCCGAGCCGCATCTCCGGTGCCGATGCCAGCAGCAGGTCGGTGTAATCGTCGAAGGGCGGCGAGAGCACCGTCGATTTCACCCCGTAGCGCTGCAGCCCGCCCTGATACATGACCGCGATGGAATCGGCGATCGCCCGCACGGTCGCCAGATCATGGGTGATGAAGAGATAGGCGACGTTCTCGGCTTTCTGCAGGTCGAGCAGGAGCTTGAGGATACCATCCGCGACCAGCGGGTCGAGCGCGCTGGTCACCTCGTCGCAGATGATGAGCTTCGGGTCGGCGGCGAGGGCGCGGGCGATGCAGACGCGCTGTTTCTGTCCGCCGGAAAGCTCGGCCGGGTAGCGGTCGATGAAGCCCTTGCCCATTTCGATCTGGTCGAGCAGTTCCTTCACCCGCTTGCGCCGGGCCGCGCCCCTGAGGCCGAAGTAGAACTCGAGCGGCCGGCCGATGATGGTGCCGATGGTGTGGCGCGGGTTCATCGCCACGTCGGCCATCTGGTAGATCATCTGCAATTCGCGCAGATCCTCGCGTTTGCGCCCCTTCAGATCCCGCGAAAGGCTGCGCCCGGAAAAGTCGATCCGCCCTTCGCGTGGCGGCAGCAGCCCGGTGATGACCCGCGCCAGCGTCGATTTTCCCGAACCGCTTTCCCCGACCACGGCGAGCGTCTGGCCGGGATAGACATCGACGCTGATGTCATGCAGCACGTCGAAGTTCGTCCCGCTGTAGCGCGCGGTGATGTTGCTTGCGCTCAGCACCGGATCGCCGGCGGGCGCCTTTTCCTCGTGGTCGATGGAGCGCACCGAGACCAGCGCGCGGGTGTAATCCTGTTCGGGGGCGTTGATGATCCGGTCGGTGGTGCCGTACTCGACCATCTCGCCCATGCGCAGCACCATGATGTCATCCGCCACCTGCGCCACCACCGCGAGGTCGTGGGTGATGTAGAGCGCGGCGACGCCGGTATCGGCGATGGCTTCCTTGATCGCCTTCAGCACGTCGATCTGGGTGGTCACGTCAAGCGCGGTGGTCGGCTCGTCGAAGATCACGAGGTCGGGCTCTGGGCAGAGCGCCATGGCGGTCATCACCCGCTGCAGCTGCCCGCCCGAGACCTGGTGCGGGTAGCGGTTGCCGATATGTTCGGGATCGGGCAGGCCGAGCTTGCGGAACAGGCCGATCGCGCGTTTTTCGGCCTCGCGGCGCGAACTGCGGCCGTGGCGCACGGTGCTTTCGACCACCTGCTCCATGAGCTTCTTCGCCGGGTTGAACGAGGCGGCGGCGGATTGCGAGACATAGGTGACCTCGTTTCCCCGCAGCCGGCGCAACTGGCGGCGCGAGCAGGCGAGGATATCGCGTCCGTTGAGCCAGACTTCGCCGCCCGAAATGCGGATGCTGCCGCGTCCATAGGCAAGCGTCGCAAGCCCGATCGTCGATTTCCCGGCGCCGCTTTCGCCGATCAGGCCGAGCACCTTGCCCTTTTCCAGGTCGAAGGACACGCCATGCACGATCTCGACCCAGCGCGGCGGCTCTCCGGGGGCATAGGCGGTGGCGCCGATCTTGAGGTCGCGCACCCGCAGGAAGGGGGTGTCGTCGCTCATCCGCGGCCTCCTTTCAGGCTGGTGGTGCGGTTCAGCACCCAGTCGGCCACGAGGTTGACCGAAATCGCCAGCAGCGAGATCGCGAGCGCCGGCAGCAGCGCCGCCGGGACGCCATAGACGATGCCATCCTTGTTTTCCTTGACGATCCCGCCCCAGTCGGCCTGCGGCGGCTGCACCCCGAGGCCGAGGAAGGAGAGGGTCGAGACGAACAGCACCGCGAAGATGAAGCGCAGGCCCATCTCGGCCACGAGCGGCGAGAGCGCATTGGGGAGGATCTCGCGGAAGATCACCCAGATGCGGCCTTCGCCGCGCAGGCGGGCGGCCTCGACGAAATCCATGACGTTGATGTCCACGGCCACGGCACGGGCGAGGCGGAAGACCCGCGTCGAATCGAGCAGCCCCATCACCAGGATCAGGATCGGGATCGTGACCGGCATCACCGACAGCACCACCAGCGCGAAGATCAGCGTCGGGATCGACATGATGAGGTCGATGAAGCGGCTCAGGATCTGGTCGATCCAGCCGCCCATCACCGCGGCGATGAGCCCGAGCACCGCCCCGGTGAAAAAGCTGAGCAGCGTCGCGAGCGTGGCGATGAAGATCGTCATGCGCCCGCCATAGATCATCCGGCTGAGCAGATCGCGGCCGATACTGTCGGTGCCGAGCCAGTGTTCGGCCGACATGGGCGCCCAGACGTCGCCGACGATCTCGGCCATCCCGTAGGGGGCGATCAGCGGTGCGAATATGGCGGCCAGAAAGAAAAGCCCGGTCAGAAAGATCCCGATCAGGGCGGAGATGGGGATGTTCCTCACGCGGGGCCCTCCTTGCGACGGGCGGCGGCAGGGGGATATGGGGTCGCTCTGGTCATCGCGGATGCCTCAGCCTCGGGTTGGCAAGGATCGAGACGATGTCGGCCACCATGTTCAGCCCGATATAGACCGCGGCGAAGATCAGCCCGCAGGCCTGCACCACGGGGATGTCGCGCTTGCTGACGTGATCGACGAGATACTGCCCCATGCCGGGATAGACAAAGACCACTTCGACCACCACGACCCCGACCACCAGATAGGCGAGGTTCAGCATGACCACGTTCACCACCGGCGCGATCGCGTTCGGGAAGGCATGCTTCCAGATCACCCGGAAGGTGGTCAGCCCCTTCAGCTCCGCGGTCTCGATATAGGCCGACTGCATGACGTTCAGGATCGCGGCCCGGGTCATGCGCATCATGTGGGCCAGGATCACCATGGTCAGCACCGCCGCCGGCAGCACGATGGCCTGCAGTTTCTGGCCGAAGCTCATGCTGTCATAGATGGTCGAGATCGACGGGAACCAGTGCAGTTGCACGGCGAAGAAGTAGATCAGCACATAGCCGAGGAAGAATTCGGGGAAGGAGATCGAGGCGAGCGAGAAGGCCGAGATCAGCTTGTCGGGCCAGCGGTCGCGATACCGCACCGACAGGAGACCCAGAAAGATCGCGAGCGGCACCGCCACCAGTGCCGCCCAGAAAGCGAGGAACAGCGTATTGCCGAGCCGCGCGCCGATCTGCGTCGCGATATCGCGCCCGTTGGAAAGCGACGTGCCGAGATCGCCCTGCAGGATGCCGAGCAGCCATTGCAGATAGCGTTGCCAGGCCGGATCGTTCAGCCCCATTTCCTCGCGCAGGTTGGCCAGCGCCTGCGGCGTCGCCGACTGCCCGAGGATCGCCTGCGCCACGTCGCCCGGCAGCAGCAGCGTGCCGCCGAAGATCAGGAGCGATGTGGCCAGCAGCAGGAGCAGGCCGAGGGCGACGCGCTGGGCAACGAGTTTGACGACCGGCAGCACCTTACGCCATCCAGCAGAAGACCGCCGCCGAGTTGTCCATCATGTCGGCGTTGGGGTGGGGCTTCCAGCCGGCGATGCGTTCCGAGCGCGCATCGAGGAAATCGTTGAACATGGGCATGATCAGCCCGCCCTCGTCGCGCACGATCATGCTCATTTCATTGTACATCTCGGTGCGCTTGGCATCGTCCAGCGTGGCGCGGGCCTCTTTCAGCAGATTGTCGAACTTCTCGTTGCTGAAACGGGTGTCGTTCCAGTCCGCGGTCGACAGATAGGCGGTGGCATACATCTGGTCCTGGGTCGGCCGCCCGGTCCAGTAGGAGGCGCAGAAGGGCCTCTTGTTCCAGACCTCCGACCAGTAGCCGTCACCCGGTTCACGCCTGAGCTCGAGCGGGATGCCGGCCTTGCGTGCGCTCTGCTGGAACAACTGCGCCGCATCCACGGCGCCGGGGAAGGCCACGTCCGAACAGCGCAGTACGATCGGGCTGCCGTCATGGCCGGATTTCTTGTAATATTCCGCCGCCTTGTCGAGATCGAATTCCCGCTGCGGCAGGCTGCCGTCGAACAGCGGATAGGTGGCGTTCACCGGGATGTCGTTGCCGACGGTCCCATAGCCCCGCAGGATCTTTTCGACCATTTCCTCGCGGTCGAGCGCGTGTTTCAGCGCCAGCCGCAGGTCGTTGTTGTCGAAGGGCGCCTGGTCCACCATCATCACAAAGACGTTCTGGCCGCGCCCCTGGGTCCGTTCCAGCACCATGCCCGGCGCACGGTCCAGCAGGTCGGCCAGCCTGGGGCTGATCAGGTTCGCCATGTCGACCTGTCCGGACTGCAGCGCCGAGACGCGGGCGGTCACGTCATTGATGATGAGCACTTCGGTGCTGTCGAAATGGCCCCGCGAATCGTCCCAGTAATCCTCGAAACGCTCCATCATGTGGCGCACGCCGGGTTCGTTGACCACGATGCGGTAGGGGCCGGAAAAGATGCCGCCAGCCGGATCGTCGAAACCGCCGCCCGGCTGGATGCGCAGATGCGGGTCGGTCAACAGATAGGGCAGGTCGGCGTTCGGCTCGTCCAGCGTGACCTCGAACACGTCACCCTCGGCGCGCATCTCCTCGATGCCCTTCATCAGGCCGAGCGCGCCCGAAGTGGCCTTCTCGTCCGAGTGGCGCTGCATCGTCCTCATGACGTCCTCGGCCGTCAGGTCGCTGCCGTCGTGGAACTTGATGCCCTTGCGGATCTTGAAGGACCAGACCTTCGCATCGGGGGTCGAACTGAACTCTTCGGCGATGCGGTGCTCGAGCCCGCCGTCGAAATCCACCTGGAGCAGCGTCTCGCCGATCTGCGCGAGCACGTTGTAGGGCGCCTGGCTCAGCGTCAGGGCCGGATCGAGCGAATTCGAGCTTTCACCCCCGCCGAGCCCCATCTTGAGGTGACCGCCCTTCTTGGGCCCCTCGGCGTGGACGGCAGAGCCCAGAAGAGCGCTCGCCGCGGTGGCCGACACCCCGAGCGCGGCCGTGCGGCCCATGAATTCGCGCCGGCTCATGCCGCCGCGCACCACCGCTCGGGCGTAATGCTTGATCCGTTGTTTCATGTGAGTTCCCCCCTTGGTGACTTTGCGTCATTTCTGATCTTGTTGCCCAAAGGGTTGCCTATTTCGGCCCGTCTGACAACCCGAAAGGTTGAACCGGGCAGTCAACGCAACGTCACCTGTCAGTGATCGAGCCAGATCGTGACCGGCCCGTCATTGATCAGGGAAACCGCCATATCGGCCCCGAATCGCCCGGTCTGCACCTTCAGCCCGGCGGCGCGAAGCTGCTCTGCCAGGTGCAGGTAAAGCCGCTCGGCAAGCGCGGGCGGAGCGGCGCCGGAAAAGCCGGGACGGTTGCCGCGCGATGTATCCGCGGCCAGTGTGAACTGGCTGACCACCAGCGCCTCGCCGCCCAGATCGAGCAGCGAGCGGTTCATCTTGTCCGCCTCGTCGCGGAAGATGCGCAGCTTGGCAATCCGCGCCGCCAGTTGCGCGGCCCGCGCCTCGTCGTCGCCGGCCATGGCGCAGACGAGAATCAGCGCGCCGCTGCCGATCCCGGCGATCGTTTCGCCGCTGACGCTGACGCTTGCGCTCTGGACACGCTGGATGAGGGCACGCATGGTTTCTCCGCTTTCTTGCCGAATCCCGTCTACTGGTTGCCGAAATAGGCGAAAATCCCGAGCAGGATCGCCCCCGCAAGCAGTGCGAACAGGATCTTGACCACCGACCAGGGGCGTTCGCCCTGCACCCGGCCGGACTGGCCGTTCACCACCAGGCGATAGGTCTTTCCCCGGTATTTGTAGGCCGCCATCCAGACCGGCAGCAGCACATGCTTGAAGGTCGCGTCGGAAATCTGCGTTTCGATGCGGTGCACCCGCTGGCGGTCGCCGCCGATGTCGTGGCGCACGTCGCTTTCGATGACCTGCTGCATTCTCGCCCGCGCCTCGCTGTAGCCGTCGCCCAGATCGACCGTATAGCCCTCGGCGTGGAACCCGGCGAGATACTGCGGCCGGTAGGGCGCAAGCGCCTCCAGATCCCATGGCTCAAGCGCGTCGGTATAGCGTTTCGGCAGGCTGTGCGAGGCGAGCACCAGCACATCGTCGAAGAACCGCGTGACGGTCCCCGAGGCGGGGCTCCAGCGCACATTGGCGACCCGCTCCTCGACCCGGCGACCGTTCCGCGTCACGGTGCGGGTGGTGTAATAAACCGTCCCGCGCTCGCCGTCGTAGAAGGATCGCGTGTCGGCGTCGAATGTCCAGTACGGCACATAGACGCCCTGCATCCGCCGCCCGCTGCGGGCAAATTCGCGCAACCCGTTCGGCGCGAACCAGAGCCGCCCGAGCCAACCGGTCATGGCCTGGCGCGCCGACGGCTCGTCAAGCGCGAAGGCCATGACCCCGCGCGGCTTGATCCGCCGCTGGGCACCGGTGTCGGTGACCACGGGGGTGGCGCAGAACGGGCATTCGCTGGCATGGCTGTCGGGGGCGAATTCGATCTGCGCGCCGCAGTTCGGGCAGGACACCAGCCGGACCTCGACCAGTTCGGGTGCCGGCAGTTCCTGCGAAAGGGCGCGTTCGAGGTCAAGCTCGCGCAGCCCGGCGCTTTCCCAGGTGGTGGCGGTGATGGCCTCGGTCTGGCCGCAGTGATCGCAGCGCAGCATCCCGGTCGCGGGATCGAAACGGTAATCGGCGCCGCAGTTCGTGCAGGGAAAACGGTGTTCCAGCGGGGCAGGCGGGGCGCTTGTCTCGGCCATCAGTCGGTCGTCGCTCGGGCAGGATCGGGTGCAGAGAGCGGCGGCCGGCGATGCTGCGCCGCCCGGATGGTGACATCGGGCATCCGCGCTTATCCTTCCGGCGGCGGTGGCGGAAGCGTCGCAAGCAGGGGCGCGAGCTCGTCGATCTCAGCCGCGCGCTTCCAGCCGTCCTGCCCGGCCTTCCAGACCCAGCTTTCGCGCCCGAAGCCGCCCCGAGCCGCCATTCCGGCAAGGTCGGTTTCGGAAAACGGGCCTTTCGTCTCGCCGTTCTCGGCCAGGTGCCAGACGGGATCGCCGCCGGGCGGTGGAGGCGGCGGGGTCGCCGCGGCGCCGCCGGATGCTGCAGGGGGTGCCGGCGGCGGCGCGCTCTGCCCCGCGCCCTGGGCGGGGGCCGCGCCCCAGGGGCCGGCCTGTGCCATCTGCGCGCCCATCGCCATGCCCATCCCGGCGCCCAGCCCCGCCGCCATGCCGCCGCCCGACGGGTTCCTTGCGGCCGCCGTCATCGCCTCGGCGGCGGAATATTGCGTATAGGCCGCGAGATCGCCCGCGATTCCCATCGAGGTGCGCTTGTCCATCGCCTCCTCGACCGCCGGGGGAAGCGAGATGTTCTCGATGTAAAGCTCGGGCGCGGTGATGCCGTAGGCCTCGAGCGTCGGCGCGATACGCCCGGCCACCAGCTTGCCGAGTTCGCCGGTATTCGCGGCCATGTCGAGCACCGGGATTTCCGACGCCGCCACCGCGCGCGAAAACTCCTGCACGATGATGTTGCGCAACTGGTTGCTGATCTCGTCCATGGTGAATTCGCCGTCGGTGCCGACGATTTCGCGCATGAACCGCGCCGCATCGGTCACGCGCACCGAATAGGTTCCGAAGGCCCGCAGCCGCACCATGCCGAATTCCGGGTCGCGGCAGATGATCGGGTTGCGGGTGCCCCATTTCAGATCGTTGAACCGGGTCGTGCTGACGAAATAGATCTCGGATTTGAACGGGCTGCGGAATCCGTGATCCCAGTGCTGGAGCGACGTCATCACCGGCATGTTGTTGGTTTCTAGGATGTAAAGCCCCGGTGCGAACACGTCGGCGATCTGTCCTTCATGCACGAAGATGGCCATCTGCCCCTCGCGCACGGTGAGCTTGGCGCCGTATTTGATTTCGTAGCCATAGCGCTCGAACCGCCAGACCATCGTGTCCTGGGTGTCGTCGGTCCAGTGAATGACATCGATGAACTGGCCGGAAAGAAAGTCCAGAATTCCCATATGCAGATCCTTCAGCGAAAGGCGGTCACGATGTGGCATCCATGAGCTCATGCGCGATGCGGAGCGCGATCGGGTGCGCCTCCTCGACGGTCATGCCCGGTCTGAGACGCGGATCATAAAGCATTCGGAGCAGCATTTCATCATGGCGCGTGAGCAGGGCGAATTCGTCGTCGTCGTTGAAGATCGACGGGCGCGCCGAAAGGCTGTCGTTGGGCAGGCCGAGCCCCTGGGCGATTTCCTCGTGGATGCAGGCGAGGCGGACGAGGTCGGGATGTTCCGAGCGGATCAGGGCGATCGCCCGGGCGTAGTCGTGGGGATCGTCCTGTTTCGAGACCGCGAGCATCAGACAATAGAACGATCGGGGCAGATTGCGCAGGATTCCCCGTTCGGTCGCGCCGATCATCGGCGCCTCCCGGTCGAGTCGCGACAGGAGGTGTTCGCGATCGTCCTCGCCGACGATGAAAATGTGGAAATTGCCCCCCGAAGGCACGCTCTGGACCGGATGGCCGGTGATCGCCGCCAGCCGCTGTGCATATCCGTTGATGGCCGCCTGGTCGCGGCGGCGCTGATCGAGCGGGACGCTGGCGCCGAACACGGTGCTGATGCGCACCGGCTCCGACCAGCGGCTGAGCCCGCGCCCGGCCCCCGACGCGGAATATCCGCCGCCGCGCGAATATTCCCCGGAAAAGGCGATTTCCTCGAAATTGCGCACGAGGTCGCGGGGCGAGAACGACGTATCCGCACCACCCCCGTCAATGCGCAGCAACCCCCGCGCGAGCAGGTCGTCCTGCACCTGCAGATAGTAATCCTGCAACTCGCGGCTTTTCTCCGAAGGCTCGGTCACCGCGGGCCGGGCCAGTTGCGCAAGCCCGTCGGGCCGGGTCGGCGGCGATGTCACCGACGGCCCCGACGGCTGCGGGCTGCAGGCGCCCAGCAGCAGGAGCGGCGGCAGGAGCCGGGTCAGGAACCACGATGGTTGGCAGGCCCTTTCCATTGTCGCGGGTTCAATTGCCCGGCGGGTTCGCCGCCTGCTGCGTGCGCCCCTTGGCCGCTGCAAGGGTGTCGCGAAGCTCGGCTTCGAGCGCGGCCAGATCCTGTTCGGCAGCGGCGCGCCGCGCCTTCCCCTCGTCGGCGATGCGAAGGCTGTCCTCGATCGTGCCGATAAGGTCGGCATTGGCCTGTTTCACTGCTTCGATATCGAAAATGCCGCGTTCGCTTTCCTCGCGGATCATGCGGTTGCTTTCGCGCAGATTGGCGGCGTTCTGCGTCAGCAGTTCGTTGGTGAGATCGCTCGCGGCGCGCACCGCGCCGGCTGCCTCGGCGCTGCGCTGGATGGTGACGGCCTGGGCAAGCTGGGTTTCCCAGAGCGGCACCGTGTTCACCAGGGTGGAGTTGATCCGCGCCACCAGCGCCTTGTCGTTTTCCTGCACGAGGCGGATGCTTGGCAGCGCCTGCATGGTGACCTGCCGGGTCAGGCGCAGATCATGCACGCGCCGTTCGAGGTCGTCGCGCGTCGCGCGCAGATCGCGCAGCGCCTGCGCCTTCAGCACCTTCGCGTCCTCGGGTGCGGCATCGGCCTCGGCGGCCAGCACCGGGATCTCCTCTGCGTCCAGAATCCGCAGCCGCTCCGCCCCGGCGGCGATGTAAAGCCCGAGTTCGTCGTAGAACCCGAGCGTCTTTTCATAAAGCAGGTCGAGCGCCTTCACGTCCTTGAGCAGGGTGTGCTCATGTTTCAGAAGCTCGTCGCTCACGCGGTCGATCTGGCTTTGCACCTCTTCGTACCGGGCGGTGAACTTCGCGATCGGCGTGGCGCGGCCGATGAGCCGCTCCCACCAGGAGCGGTCGCGGTTCAGGTCCAGCTCCGCCCCCGAAAAGCCGCGCAGCGTGGTCACGATCTCGCGCAGCGAATTTCCCGCCGGACCGGCATCCTTGTTGCGCACGTCCGCCAGCATGGACTGGCTGATCGCCTGCAGCTCGGTCTGCGCCCCGGCCCCGAAACCCATGATCGAGCCGCTGTCGCGCAGGTCGATTTCATTCATGCGGCGGCGGATTTCGGCGCTCTTTTCCGTATCGGTATCCTGCAGCGAGGGAACCTCGGGCTCGGGTTCGGGCAGAGCCTTCGCGGCGATCTCTTCGATCTCGGCGGAACTCCGTCGCGCCTCCCTGGACATTTCTTCAGACATCATTGGTCCTTTGCTCGTTCGGGTATCGACCTGCCCGGGGTTTCTCCAGCCCGCCGCCGGCGGTTTCAGTCCGGCTCCACGCCTTCGCGCTTCAGGCGCTCGCGCAGCACGTCGATCTCGATGCCGAGATCGCTGCGGTCCTCGCTCAGCATCCGGCGCGTGCGCGCGGCGAAATTCTGTTCCAGATCATCGAGCAGGGCAAGATAATCCTCGCGCGCCTGCGAATCGCGGCTGCGGGCATAGATGTCGGCAAAGCGCGCGGTCGCATCCCGCGCCCCCATGAGATAGACGGTCATGTAGCGGCGCACCCCCGAAAGGTCGCGCGGATCGTCCTCGACACTGCGGAAAAGGTCGCGCGCCGCCGCCTGAAAACGCCCGACCCGCGCCACCAGCCGGCGATCATTGGCGCGCAGGATCTCGCGCCCCATGGCGTCGAGGTAGGCTTCGCCCTCGTCGACCGCGCGCGAAACCCGGGCCTGCTGAAAGGCGTCCCCGCCCGCGCCGGTCTTGCTGCGCAACGGGTCGATGCCGAAGGCCGCAAGATGCAGCACCCCGGCCGCGACCCCGTAAAGCGCCGCCCCGGGCAGATGTCCGCCGCTCTGCGCGACGACGGCGGCGCAGACCCCGAGCCCGGTGAGCGCGGCGGCCATGATCTTGCGCGGGAGCGCCGGCCGGCGTGCGACCTTGCGCGCATCGAACGCGGCCTCGGCCCGCAGCCCGCCGCGCAAAAGCCACGCCGCGAGCCCGAGCAGCGCCGCACCGCCGATCCCGAACAGGAGCCCGACCGGACCCCGGAACAGCGAGACGAAGAACAGCAGAACGGGTGGCGCAAACATGAGATTCGCGGCAAAGCCAACCGGATCGCGCTGCCTTGCCAGGGGGCGGGGCCGGGGATCGTCACCTGCGGGTCCGGGGCTGTATTTTCCGCCGTATCGTTCGGCCATTGGATCAGACTCCCATGAGGCCGCTGGTCACGCCAAACAGCAGGATGACGAGGCCGGCATAGGCAATCTTGCGGACCGTGGGCCCAAGCATGGCATGAGTCTCCCCGCCGTGGATATCGGGGAGATCTAGGGGATATGTCCGCCGCTTGCCAGAGGCGGATGCAAGAATGCCCATCGCATCAGGTGCGCCGCTTGCCGCGCGGCGCCGGGGCCGGACCGGGTGCGGTGCCGCCCGCGCGGGCCTTTCCACCCTTGCCGGGCGGGGGGTTCGGGGGCCCGCCGGGGCGCTTCGTGCCCGCGCGCTGGCCGCCCGGTTCGGCGCGGGGAACCGCATCCTCGCCAAGCTGGTCGCGCAGCACCCGGCGGGGCAGTTCGCGCACCGCCCCGGGCCCCAGATCGCCAAGCTGGAACGGCCCGTAGGAAATGCGGATCAGCCGGTTCACCACGAGGCCCACCGCCTCCATGGCGCGGCGCACCTCGCGGTTTCGCCCCTCGCGCAGCGCGACCGTGACCCAGGCATTCGCGCCCTGCTGGCGCTCCAGCGTGACCTGCATCGGCTGGAATTTCTCGTCGCCGATCACAAGCCCCGCGCGCAGCGGGGCGAAATCCGCGTCCTGCGGGCGGCCGTTCACGCGGGCGCGGTATTTGCGCACCCAGCCGGTCGAGGGAAGCTCGAGCCGCCGCTTGATCGCGCCATCATTCGTCAGCAGCAAAAGCCCCTCGGATGTCAGGTCGAGCCGCCCGATGCTCATCACCCGCGGCAGGCCTTCGGGCAGGTTGTCGAACACCGTGGGGCGCCCCTTTTCGTCCTGCGCGCTGGTCACGAGCCCCGCCGGCTTGTGATAAAGCCAGAGCCGCGGCGGATCGGGCGGCGCAAGCGGCTTGCCGTCCACGGTGATGCGGTCCGCGCCGGTGACGTTGAGCGCCGGGCTGCCGATCCGCTGCCCGTTCACCTGCACGCGGCCGGCCTCGATCATGCGTTCGGCCTCGCGGCGCGAGGCGACGCCCGCGCGCGACAGAACCTTGGCGATACGCTCGCCGGGAGGGGGAGGGGTGCTCATGGCTCTGCGATAACCCAAGCGCATGGCTTGCGAAAGCCGCCATGGCGGGGCACCGTCCCGAAATGGTGTTCCGGTCCCACATGCAGGCGGCGCTTGACGAGGCGCGGGCGGCGGCAGAGCGCGGCGAGGTTCCCGTCGGCGCGGTCATCATTTCGCCCGGCGGGCATCCGGTCGCGGCGGCCGGAAACCGCACGCGCGAACTGGCCGATCCGACCGCCCATGCCGAGATTCTGGCGATTCGCATGGCCTGCGCGATGGTCGGGTCCGAGCGGCTTGGCGGGCATGACCTTTATGTCACGCTCGAACCCTGCGCCATGTGCGCGGCGGCGATCGCGGCGGCCCGGATCGCGCGGCTCTATTACGGGGCGGCGGATCCGAAATCGGGCGGGGTGGCCCATGGGGCGCGGGTGTTTGCACATCCGCAGGCCCATCACCGCCCCGAGATCTACGACGGTATCGCAGCCGTCGAATCGGAACGGCTGTTGCGGGATTTCTTTGCCGGTCGCCGCGCGGACGTCTAGTGGCGCAGTTCCTCAAGGTAGATGCGCACCGCCTCCTGGATGTGGCGGAAGCGGTCGCCGCCCAGGTTCCTGCCGCCGAACCAGCGGGTGACGACGATCAGGTGATCGCGCAGATCCTCGCGTTCCAGCATGCGCAGGATCACCTGCCCGGCGCCGCTTTCGCCATCGTCGTTCTTGACCGGTCCGGCCCCGCTCAGCAGCAGGCCCCAGCTGTTGTGCGTGGCGCGGGCGAATTTCTTGCGCCGGCGCAGTTCCCCCAGAAGGGCGCGCGCCTGGTCTTCCGATTCGCAGGGCGCCCCGGCGACCGCGTATTTCGAGCCCCGGTCGCTGATGATGTTCTCGAGCACCAGCATTGCGGCCTCAGAGCGGAATCGGCCGCATCACGTCCGGTTCGATCACCGCAATTCCGGGCAGGCTCTTGACCAGTTCCGCGGCGGATTGTTCGAGCACCGGGAAGGTGCGGTAATGGCAGGGGATGATGGTGCGGAAATTGAACCAGCGCCGGGCGATATAGGCGACCTTGTCCATGTCCATGGTGAAATGGCCGCCCGCGCAGAGGATACCGATATCGGGTTTGTAGTAATCCGCAAACCATTCCATGTCGGCCATGATGTCGGTGTCGCCGCTCACATAGATCGTCTGCCCCTCGGCCGCGATCATGTAACCGACCTCGGACCCGGCCGGACGCAGCCCGGTTTCGTCCTGGATGGTCGAGGAATGCTGCGCCGTCACCATCGAGATCCGGATCCCGTCGAGCGTGATCGTGCCGCCCTTGTTGAAGCCGATGGTTTCGATCTTTTCGGTTTCGCTCCACAGATTCATGAGATCGAACTGCCCGATCACCGGGATGCCGTTCTCGCGCGCAAGGCGCAGGGTGTCGCTCATGTGGTCGAAATGGGCATGGGTCAGCAGGATATGGGTCGCGCCGTGCACCGCCGCCTCGTGCTGGTTGTCCGGCAGCATCGGATTGCCCGAAAGCCAGGGGTCGATCAGGATCACGAGGTCGCCGGTCTCGAGGCGAAAGCCCGAATGGCCGAGCCAGGTCAGTTTCATGTGTCATGTCCTCCACATGCAGGATTTCGGCGCAGCGTAGCACGCCCGGTCCCGGGATTCACACCGCCGAAAATGCGGGCCGGCGGGCGAAAACCTGCGTGGCCAAGACTTGCGGGGTTCCCGCGAGAGGGATAAACGCACAGGCAGGACCGGAACAGGTGAAATCAGGGGGTGCACCCATGGCGATCGACCAGAACACGCTTGCACGGGTGGCTGCGCTCGCAAGGATCCGCGTCACCGAAGAATCCGCGCCATTGCTGCTTGCCGAATTCAACCGGGTTCTCGACTTCGTCAGCCGGATGAACAGCGCCGATGTGGACGGTGTCGAGCCGATGACGGCGCCCGAGGTGCAGCGCCTTGCGATGCGCGCCGACGAGGTGACGGAGGGTGACAGCCAGACGGCGGTTCTCGCCCATGCCCCCGATGCCCGCGAGGGCTTTTTTGCCGTTCCGAAAATGGTGGAATGATGAACGATCTGAACCGGCTCGGGCTTTCTGAGGCCCGCGATACCCTGAAGCGCGGCGATGCGACCGCGGTTGATCTGACCCGGTCCTGCCTTGCCGCCATCGAGGCGGCGGGCGCGCTGAACGCGGTTGCCCATCTCAGTGCCGAAATCGCGCTGGACCGTGCCCGCGCCGCCGACGCGCGGCTTGCACAGGGCGACGCGCCCGACCTCTGCGGCGTGCCGATCGGGGTCAAGGACATGTTCTGCACGAAGGGCGTGCCGACGCAGGCGGCCAGCCGCATCCTTGAAGGATTCGTCCCCGATTACGAATCCACCGTCACGCAGAAGCTCGCCGATGCGGGCGCGGTGATGCTCGGCAAGCTGAACATGGATGAATTCGCCATGGGCGCCTCGAACGAGACGAGCGTGCACGGACCGGTCGTCAGTCCCTGGCGGCGCGGCGGCGACACAGAGGCGCTGTCGCCCGGGGGATCCTCGGGCGGTTCGGCGGCGGCGGTCGCGGCGGATCTCTGCCTGGCGGCGACCGGCACCGACACGGCGGGGTCGATCCGCCTGCCGGCGGCGTTCTGCGGCATTACCGGGCTCAAGCCGACCTGGGGGCGCTGCTCGCGCTGGGGGATGATCGCGCTCGCCTCGAGCCTCGACCAGGCCGGGCCGATGGTCAAATCCGTGCGCGATGCGGCGATCATGCTTGCGGCCATGGCCGGGCACGATCCCAAGGACAGCACGAGTTCCGACCGCGCGGTGCCCGATTACGAAGCCGCGCTCGGCGCCTCGGTCGCTGGCCGCACAATCGGCATTCCGCGCGAATATCGCACCGATTCCCTGACCGGCGAGGTTGACGAGCTCTGGCAGAAAGGTGCGGCGATTTTGCGGGATGCGGGCGCGAAGGTGGTCGAGATTTCGCTTCCCCATACGCAATATGCGCTGCCCGCCTATCACGTGATCGCCCCGGCCGAGGCCTCGTCGAACCTCGCGCGTTACGACGGGGTGCGCTTTGGCTATCGCGCAAGGCTCGCCCCCGGCGACAGCGTGAACGACATGTATGACAAGACCCGCGCCGAAGGATTCGGTCACGAGGTGCAGCGCCGCCTCATGTTCGGCACCTATATGCTGAGCGCCGAATGCTATGACTCCCATTACGAGCGCGCGCGAAAACTGCGCCGCCTCGTGCGCGGGGATTTCGATTCGGCCTTTGCCGGCGGTGTCGATGCGATCCTGACCCCGACCGCCGCTTCGGCGGCCTTTGCGCTTGGCGCGCATACGGGCGACGATCCGGTGCAGATGTTCGAGAACGATCTGTTCACCGTGCCCGCGAACCTCGCCGGCCTGCCCGCGATCTCGCTGCCGGGGGGACAGGATGGCGCAGGGCTGCCGCTCGGGCTGCAACTGATCGGCCGCCCCTGGGCCGAGGACGATCTGCTGAATCTCGCCTTCGTGCTCGAGGCCGGGGCGGGATTTGTGGCCAAGCCGGAAAGATGGTGGTAAATTCACTGCCAACTCGTATGAGAAACAGGACATCACCCATGCGTGCAGCCATCTGCATTCTGGCCCTCGGGCTCCTGGCCGCCTGTGATTATCCGGATGATCGCGGCGCGGGCTTCGGCGGCCCCAATTCCGCGCGCGAGCAGGAACTGACCGGCACCCAGTCGATGCAACTGCCGCAGGTTTCGACCGCGCCGCTGCCGGGGGGGAGCGATTCTCCCTCCGACATCGCTGCCCAGACCGCTGCCGCGCTCGCCGCGAGCTCGGGCGCGGGAGCAGGCGGCGCAGGGATCAATCCGATCGAAACCGGCGAGCCCCCCTCGGCCGTTCCGGGTTCTTCGATCATGGCGCCCGGCGCGTCGCAGACCCTTCCGGTGCCGAGCGTCAACCAGTTCGGCATCTCGCGCGAGAACGACTTTGACGCGGTGTCGGAAAGCCGCACCATCGAAAGCGACGCCGAACGCATCGCCCGCACCCGCGCCCAGTACCAGGTGGTGGAGCCGACCCCGCTCCAGCCCCGCCCGAGCGAGGCCCAGCCCGACATCGTGCGCTATGCCCTGAACACCCGGCATCAGCGCGGCACCAAGATGTATCCGCGCTCGCCAATCCGTCTGGGTGCCAAGGTCGAATCGCGCTGCGCTGCCTATCCTTCGGCGGATCAGGCGCAGATTGCCTTCCTCGCCAAGGGCGGCCCGGAGCGCGACAAGCTCGGGCTCGACCCCGACGGCGACGGTTTCGCCTGCGACTGGGATCCGGGCCCGTTCCGGCAGGCCGTGCACGCACAGAGTGACTGAGGCCCCATGCGCGCCCTGTCGGCCGGCCTCGCCGAATTTCGGCGCGCGCCGCGACGGGCTCCGGGCGCATCTCGTCGTGCTGCATTACACCGCGATGCAAAGCGCCGAAGCCGCCCGTGCCCGGCTTTGCGACCCGGCCGCCGAGGTTTCGGCGCATTACCTGATCGGTCGTGACGGACGGCTCTGGCCGCTGGTCGATGAAGCCGCCCGCGCCTGGCACGCGGGGCAGGGGGAATGGTCCGGGCAGGGCGACGTCAACTCGCGCTCGATCGGGATCGAACTCGACAACGGCGGTGATCACCCGTTCAGCGAACCGCTGATGACGACGCTGGAAGATCTGCTGGCCGGGGTGATGCGGCGCCATTCCATTCCGCCTGCGGGCGTGATCGGTCACTCCGACATGGCGCCCGGGCGCAAGCAGGATCCGGGCCCGCGCTTCGACTGGGCCCGGCTTGCGCGCCGCGGGCTCGCGCTTGCGCCCCGTGCCGGCCGGGCGCTGCCGCCCGATCCGGCGCGGTTTCGCGATATTGCGCAGAGCGCGGGATTCACCGCCCCGGCGGCGGATGCGGATTTGCTCGCGGCGGTGCGCCTGCGTCTGCGCCCCTCGGCTCGCGGCCCGCTTGCCATCGCCGACATGGCGGCGATCGACGGTTTCGCCCGCGCCCTGCCTTCATCGCAGATCTGACCGCTGCCCTTACCACCAACGCTTGTGACGGAAATAGGCCAGCATCCCGACCACCACCGCCACCATCAGTCCGAGCGCATAGGGATAGCCGAACCGCCAGTGCAATTCGGGCATGTTCCACGGGCTTTCGGTGTCGAAATTCATCCCGTAAAGCCCGGCCACGAAGGACAGCGGCATGAAGATCGTGGCGATGATGGTGAGCGTCTTCATGATGTCGTTCATGCGCTGGCTCACCGCCGAGAGATAGGTATCGAGCAGGCTCGAGGCCATCTCGCGATAGGTTTCCACCAGTTCGAGGGCGATCACGCCATGTTCATGGCAGTCGCGCAGATGCAGGCGGGTGATCTCCGAGACGAATGTCCCGTCGTGGCGCATGAGTTCGGCGATCATCTCGCGCTGCGGCCACCAGGCGCGGCGCATGAGCAGAAGCTCGCGCTTGATGTAATGGATGCGGTTGCGGGTTTCGGCATCCGGGTTGTCGAGGATCGCATCTTCCAGTTCCTCAAGCTCTCCGCCCAGTTGTTCGAGCAGCGGAAAACCCTCGTCCACGATCACGTCGAGCAGCGCGTAAAGCAGGTAATCGGAACCGAGCGTGCGGATCCGGCTGCCGCTGCGGATGCGCTGGCGCACCGGCTCGAACAGATCCGCGCCAATGGTGTCGATGCTGATGAGGTAATTCGGCCCGAGAAAGAAACTGACCGGATCGGCCCGAAGCCCGGTCCCGTCCGCCCGGTGGACATGGTCCAGCACCACGAACTGCTGCGCGCCGTAGGATTCGGCCTTGGCCCGCCCCTCGCGATGCAGGACATCCTCGAGCGCCAGCGGATGCAGGCCGAAATCGCGCCCCAGCGTCTCAAGCTGCGCCGGCGTCGGCAGCCCGCGAAGATGAATCCACCTGACCCCGGCCGCATCCGCCGGCGGCATGGGGCAATCGGCAAGCCGGGTATCGCGGTCCTCGCGCAGCATGTCGGCCCCGTAGCTCAGCATGTCGACGCGCGCCGGGGGCATCGGCGCCCGGGCGTCCCCGGGCGGCGCCGCCAGCGACCCCGGTGGTGCGCCGGGCCGGTAGCTGCCGCTGTGAAAGCGGCCCCTGCGCGGTATTGCGGAGCGCCTGGCCATCGCGGTCCTCATGAGCGGAGATGCCTTGAACGTGCCAGCCTGACACGAAAGCGTTTCCGCCGGCAAGCGGGACGCGCGCACCCATTGACGCGGCGCAAGCGGCATCGCATATCCCTGATGCGCGGAGGGCCGGGCGGCCGCTGGTGCGCAATTGCGCACGAGAGGAAAGTCCGGACTCCCTGAAGCAGCGGTGCCGGGTAACGCCCGGGCGGGGCAACCCGACGGAAAGCGCCACAGAAAACAGACCGCCCCGGGGGCAGCCTTCGGGGCAAGGGTGAAACGGTGGGGCAAGAGCCCACCGCGCCCCTGGCAACAGGGGCGGCACGGCAAGCCCCACCGGGAGCAATGCCAAATAGGATCCCCGCGCGGCCCGCGCCGCAGGGCCCGCTTCAGCCGGGGGATCGGGTTGGCAGCCAGAGGCCCGCGGCAACGCGCGCCCTAGAGGAATGGTCGCCCAGAGGGGTTCGCCCCCTGGACAGAATCCGGCTTACAGGCCCTCCGCGCATCATGAATCGTCCTTGACTCGCGCCTTGCGCCGGTTACAAGCCCCCCGAGGGAATTCACGAAAGACCAGTCGTCCGGGGCCATGCCCTCCAGCGCCGGCCTTTCGACGCAGGAGAGCAACCATGGCGAAGCCGACCACAATCAAGATCCGTCTGAACTCGACCGCGGGTACCGGACATTTCTACGTGACCAAGAAGAACGCGCGCACGATGACCGAAAAGATGACGGTCCGCAAATTCGACCCGGTCGTCCGCAAGCACGTGGAATACAAGGAAGGCAAGATCAAGTAAGGCTCCGGCCCGTCCCTGCGCCGACCTGTCTCGCCTCTTCCCGACCCCGAACCGCATCCTGACCCCGCCCGGGTCTGTCTTCTGGCCGGAAATATCCCGGGGTCCGGGGCAGAGCCCCGGCCGCGCCGGTCCGATCCGTCCCGCCATCCACACAGGTCCCGCCCGCGGCCGCCATACGGTCAGCGCGCGATGAGTCAGGGTGCGATGAGTCAGGCCGCGATGGGACGGGGCGCGATGATCTGCAGATCGGGCATCCGCTGCAGGCGCTCCATGTCCGCCTCGTAAAGCGCGCTCATCTCCTCGACCAGCATGGGGGTCCAGCCGGGCAGGTCGAGCTCCTCGTGAAACCTGTCCTCGAGCGCATGGCGCTCCATGATCCCGGCCATGATGCCCTCCCGCTCGGCTGCCGGCGCTGCGCGCAGGCGGCTGCGCACCTCCGTCGTCCCCGCTTCCGAGATGATGGCGCCGAGCAGGTCCGTCTCCCCCGCGACCATCGCATCATCCGGGAGCCCGGCAAAGGCCCGCAGGATCCGGCCCCAGATCAGC
This sequence comes from Pontibaca methylaminivorans, assembly GCF_900156525.1. Taxonomy (NCBI): domain Bacteria; kingdom Pseudomonadati; phylum Pseudomonadota; class Alphaproteobacteria; order Rhodobacterales; family Roseobacteraceae; genus Pontibaca; species Pontibaca methylaminivorans. The sequence continues at coordinate 980,189 of NZ_FTPS01000001.1, read as the reverse complement.
GGCGCGTCCTCGGAACACCAGAGCGTGATCGCCACATCCGGCGCCGCGTCCCGGATCCGCATCACCGTGTCCGACCAGCGCAGTTCGCGCGGATCGCGCCCGCCGAGCCGCGCCTCGATCTCGTCGTCCGGGCATTTCCCGAGCAGCGCGGGCAGCAGCGCCGCCGGGTTGCGGATGGCCATGAACAGCAGGATGCGGTCGGGGCCGAACGCCGCGCGCATCTGCGCCATACGTTGCGCCGCCAGCGGATAAAGCCGGCCCTGATCGAGCGTCAGGCGCGGCGAGCCGAAGAAATGCGGGTTGGAAAGCACGAGCCGGCGGGGCTGGTCCTGGTCCAGGATCGCATCCAGCAGCACCTCGCGCGCCCCCTCGGCCAGCGGCCCGGTCTCGAGCGCGCGGAAGGTTTCTTTCAGCAGCGTGCGATAACGTCCGGGCCCCGGAACGGAGATACCCGCGCGGTGGAAATCATCCTTGTTGCGCAGCAGGGATTTCATCAGCCGATCTTCTTCGGTGTGATGAACGCCGGGGTGAAAGACGATCTCCATCGGCTGCGGAATCCTGGCTGGACAATGGGAAGCGGGCAGGCGCCCCTTCGCCTAGCGGCTTGCCCGGGGACCGTCAATGCCGGCGGCCGGGCCGACGGTGACGGCCACCGCTTTCCCTCCGCCCGGTGCCGGCACCCCTGTCGCTGCGTCAGCGGGTGCTCGCTATTGATTTTGAAAAATCGCCCGGTCAAGATGTTTCAAACGGGGAGAGCCATGCAGCACGAGACGGCCAACCAACACGCAGGCGCTCGTCCGCCGGTTCTCGAGGTCCGGGATCTCCGCAAGAAATTCGGGGGTCTGCGCGCGCTCGACGGCTGTTCCCTGTCCGTGGAGGAAGGCACGATCACCGGGCTGATCGGTCCCAACGGGGCTGGCAAGACCACGCTTTTCAATGCGATCACCGGGTTCTTCCGCCCCGACTCCGGGCGCGTTCTGACGGACGGGCACGACATCACCAGCCTGCCGCCGCACCGGGTGTTCCGGCGCGGCATCTGCCGGACGTTCCAGATCCCGCGTGAACACGGCACCATGACGGTGCTCGAAAACCTGATGCTGGTCGCCCCCGACCAGGCCGGAGAGCGGTTCTGGAACTGCTGGTTCCGCCCCGGGCTCGTGCGCAGGCAGGAGCGTGAAATCCGCGACCGCGCCATGGAGGTGCTCGAATTCGTCGATCTCGCCCGGCTCTCGGACGAATATGCCGGGCGGCTGTCGGGCGGGCAGAAAAAGCTGCTGGAGCTTGCCCGCACGCTCATGGCCCGGCCGCGTCTCGTGCTGCTGGACGAACCGGCGGCGGGGGTGAACCGCACGCTGATGAAAAAGCTGGCCGAGAACATCGAATATCTCCGCCGCGAGCGGGGCATCACCTTTCTCCTGATCGAACATGACATGGATCTGGTGATGCATCTCTGCGATCCGGTGATCGTGATGAGCGAAGGCCGCCACCTGATGCAGGGCCATCCCGAAGACGTGCGCAGCGATCCCCGCGTGCTCGAAGCCTATCTCGGCGGCCAGTACGGGGCCCGCGACGGCGGGGGGAACGGAGGGCGCCATGGCGCTGCTTGAGGTCCAGTCGATCACGGCGGGCTATGGCGACACCGAGATCCTGCGCGATGTGTCGATGGAGGTGCGCGCGGGCGAGATCGTCTCGATCATCGGCCCGAACGGTGCCGGTAAATCGACCCTGATGAAGACGGTGTTCGGCCTGCTGCACCCGCGCCGGGGCAAGGTCGTTTTCGATGGCGAGGATGTCTCGGCGCTGCCGCCCTATCGCATCGTCGAGCGCGGCATGTGCTATGTGCCGCAGGTGGCCAACGTGTTCACGGAACTCAGCGTTTCCGAAAATCTCGAGATGGGGGCGTTCCTCGCGAAAAAGGGCGATATCGAGGCCCGCAAGGAGCGTATCTACGACTATTTCCCGCGTCTGAGGGAACGCCGCCACCAGCGGGCAGGCAAGATGTCGGGGGGCGAGCGCCAGATGGTCGCCATGGGCAGCGCGCTCATGCTCGACCCGAAACTCGTGCTGATGGACGAACCCTCGGCCGGGCTTTCGCCCAAGATGGTCGGCGTGATCTTCGAACAGATCCGCCAGATCAATGATTCCGGCCCGGCGATCCTGATCGTCGAGCAGAACGCGCAGCTTTCACTCAGGATGTCGGATCGCGGCTATGTGCTGGCAAGCGGAGAGAACCGCTTCGAGGGCACGGGCCAGGAACTGCTGAGCGATCCCGAGGTGGCGCGGCTCTATCTCGGCGGCTGACGCGGGGCGGGACATGCACGGGCGGACATGACCAGAAGGGAGGAGCAAGGATGAGCATGGAGAACACGCCGGACAGCGCGCTGCACCGCTCTGCCGACGACCGCTCCCTTGGGGAGCGCATCGGCTCGATGCTGCGCAGCCGCGCCACGCTTGCCGTGGTGCTGGCGCTCACCCTCGTCCTGTTCTGGTTGCTGGGATGGCGGCAGGGCGCATCCGGGGCGGACCTGCTGTCGCTCACGGTCTGGGGCGTGATGCTTGGCGGGATCATCGCGCTCGGGGCGATCGGGCTCACGCTGGTTTACGGGGTGCTGAAATTCCCGAACTTTTCCCACGGGGCGCTGGTCACGCTTGGCGCCTATGCGGCCTTTACCATCGCATCCTACCTGCCGCAGGGGCCGATCCTGCTGCCGTTTTCCTTTGGCTGGGAACTTCTGGCCGCGATGGTTCTGGCCATGCCGGTGGTGTCGCTGATCGCGCTTGCGGTCGACCGGGTGCTGTTCCGTCCGCTGCGCCGCCGCGATGCCTCGCTCGTGCTGCTGGCCATGGCCTCGCTGGCGGCGATGTTCTTTCTGCGCAGCGCAATCTATCTGATCTGGGGGCCCGATTTCCTGTTCTATTATCCCGGGCGCTCGAACCCGGCGCTGCATCTGCCCTTCGGGCTGCGGCTGCAGGCGGATCAGATCTTCGTTTTCGTCCTGGCCATGATCCTGGTCGCGCTCACCTGGTTCCTGCTCGAACGCACCCGCATGGGCAAGGCGATGCGCGCCACATCGAACAACCCCGACCTTGCGCAGGTGCGCGGCATCAACACCGAGCGGGTGATCGCCTGGACCTGGATCCTGGGAGCAAGCCTCGCCGCGGCTGGCGGTGTCATGTACGGGCTTGCCTCGCAACTGCGCCCCGAGATGGGCTTCTGGCTGCTGCTGCCCATGTTCGCCGCCGCGATCATGGGCGGACTGGGGAGCCCCATGGGCGCGATCGCGGGGGCGGTGATCATCGGCATTGCCCAGCAGGTCTCATCGTCCTTCATCAACCCGGCCTACGGGCCCGGGGTCGCCTTCGTGCTGCTGGTGGTGGTGCTGGTGCTGCAGCCGCGCGGCCTGTTCGGGCGGGGAGGGATCTGACATGGAGCCGATCGACCTTGCCCGCGCCGCCTTCCTCTTCCTGCCGCTGCTGCTGTTTGCCATTCTCGTGATCCCGGGGCGCCCGGTCGTGCGTTTCGTGATCGCGGTGATCCTGGCCGCCGCCGTGGCGCTGATCCTGCCGATGGCCGTGCCGCGGGGGATGCTGACCTATCTTGCATCCTTTTCGACCATGGCGGGGATCTACGCGATCCTCAGTCTTGGCCTGAACAGCCAGTGGGGGCTGACGGGGCATGTGAACTTCGGCATCGCCGGCTTTTTCGCGGTCGGCGCCTTCACCTCGGCCCTGTTCACGACCTCGATGCCGGAGGGGGCGCTTGCGGCCTATTCGCAGCAGGCCTTCGGGCTGGAATGGCCGTTCCTGGCCGGGGTTCTCATGGGCGGAGCGGTGTCGGCGGTGGTCGGGTTCCTGATCGCGATTCCCGTGCTGCGGCTGCGCACCGATTTCCTGGCCATCGCCACGCTCGGCATCGCCGAGGTGATCCGGTTCATCTTTCAGAACGAGCGCTGGCTCGCGAACGGTCCCCAGCCCATGCGCGGCATTCCACGCCCGCTCGACTGCCTGTTCACGGATCCGGTCTGTTCCTGGCTGCCGGGCCGTGTGGCCGAGTGGCTGTCACCGCTCAGCCCGCGCGATTACGTGTTTTTCTATCTGGTCGTCGTGGCGCTCGTCGTCACCGTGACCTATCTCGCGCTCGAGCGGATCTCGCGCGCGCCCTGGGGGCGGATGCTGCGCGCCGTGCGCGACGAGGAAGCCTCCGCCGCCATGAACGGCAAGAACGTGACGCTGCGGCGCATCGAATCCTTTGTCGTCGGCAGCTTCATCATGGGGGTGGGCGGCGCCGTCTACGCGCATTTCGTGGTCAGCATCGACTACAGCCATTTCAACCCGCTGTTTGCGACCTTCATCATCTGGGTGATGCTGATGCTTGGTGGCAGCGGCAACAACAAGGGCGCGATCCTCGGGGCCTTTGCGGTCTGGGGTGTCTGGAGCGGCGCGGCCTTCATGATCGACATGGCGAGCCCGGCATTGCAGGCGATCTCGCCCGATCTGCCGTCGCGCGGCGCCTATCTGCGCTGGATCCTGGTGGCGATCATGCTTGCGGCCATCGTCCTGTTCCGCCCGCAGGGGATCCTGCGCGAACGCAAGCGGGTCTCGGATTTCATCCCCCGCGACTGATGCGGGCAGATGGCCGGCGCAGCCGCCGACATGGAAAGGGCGCCCCGATCCAGAGCGCCCTTTCCCGATCCTGATACGGACGATTGCCCACCCGTGGCCTATTCCTCGGGGATGTCTTCCGCCTTGACGATCATCACCGTCTCGTCGCCGTCCTCGGTGAACTTCCAGATCGCGACGGGGGTCTTCACGTCGCCGTTCTGGTCGAAATCGACCGAGCCGCCGGCGCCCACATAGTCGATGTCCTGCCCGTCCCTGATCATCTGCAGCGCCTTGGTGATTTCCGCCTGGCTGCCGCCGATGATCCGCTCGCCCGGCGGATTCGCGATCGGGCGCAACTGGTCGGCGAGCACCCTACCGGTGATCTCGGACGCATCGGTGATCCCGTCGGCGATGGCCTTGGCGAGTGCCAGCCCGATCACCATGCCGGCATCATAGGTGGTTTCGGTAAAGGGCGGGATACGGTCGTGGCTGAACGCCGCCTTGTAGGAGTCGACGAAGCTCTTGTAGCTTTCCGATTCCGGGTCGGCCGAAGGCACCGTGCCGAGCTTGCCGGCCAGTTCCGCGCCGCCCACGGCATCCAGAACTTCGCTCGAGCGGTTCGCATCGGTGAACTGCCAACTCGTGAACTGGAAGATGTCGCGGCTTTCCTTGAGGATCGCGGCCGTATGTGCCGGATAGGTCGGCAGGAACAAGAGGTCGGGCTTGTCCTTCAGGGCGGCGGAGAGCTGCGAACGATAGGTCGGCTGCACCTCTTCGGGGTGGGCAACCTGCGCCAGAACCTTGCCGCCGCGCTTTTCGAACGCATCCGCGAAGGCGTTGGACAGCCCCTGCCCATAGGGGTTGTTGATATAGATCGTCGCGGCCGTCGCGAACTTGTAATCCTCCATGACGTTGCCTGCGGCCAGATCGGCGGCAACCACACCCTGCAAGAGGTCGGAGGGACTCGTGCGGAACAGAAGGTCGGCGCCCTCATCCTCGGGCAGCACCGAAACCAGCGGCGACGTGGTGCCGTTGCCGACCTGCAGCACCCCCGACGGAATCGTGACCGAGGTCGCCACCGCCACGGTGACGCCGCTCGACCAGGCGGCGACGATCGCCGGCACGCCGTCGGCCTCGACCAGCTTGCGCGCGGCCTCGATCGCCGGGGTCGGCAGGGTGTTGGAATCCTCGGCGATGTGTTTCGAGACGATCGGCCCGCCGAAGACCTCTTTCGCGGCCTCGTTCACCTGCATCAGCGCAAGCCCGACCGCATCGCGATAGAAATTCCCGTATTCGGCGGCCGAGCCGGTAAAGGCCACCACCTGGCCGATCGGCACCTGCGGCGGCGCGCTCTGCGCCCAGAGCGGGGTGCCGAATGTCGTGCTGAGCGTGACAAGGCCGCCGGCCGCCCCTGCGGTCTGCATGAACTGGCGCCGTTTCGGATCTTCGGGTCTGTTCCGGTTTGTCGTGTTCCGGGTCATTGTGATGTTCCCTCCTGTTGCAGGACGCCGTTCCCGGAGCCGGAATGGAGCGGGCTTGCGACGCCTGGAGTATCCGTTAGAATAGCAGGTCAAGCTGGTTTCCCCAAAGATCTTTCACCCGCAGGAGGCAAGCCCCCGGGGCCCGTCTCAACCGCTGCACCCGGCGGCCTGCGGATCGGGCGCGGCCGTGCGCCGACAGCGCCTTTCGCGGCCCTGCCACAGGAAAGATTCTGCACCATCGCGGAAGGAAATGAGATAAGGCGGGGACCATCGCGCGTTCCGCCTTCGCGGGCGGTCGTGCCCGGCCGGTTACAGGAGGATCCCGATGAGCGCCAAGGAAAATCTTCGCCGACTGGCCTGGCCCGGTGCTCTCATGGTGCTTGCGATCGGGCTCATGTTCAACCGCGAGCGGCTGGCGCATCCGTTCGAGCAGGGCGAATTCGTGATGCTCGGCATCACCGCGCTGTCCTATTTCGCCGCGGCCTGGCTGCTCAGCCGGATTCTCGCGCTGGTCTTCGACCAGACCCCGATCCGGGCCAAGCGTTACCCGCGCCTGCTGACCGATCTGATCGCGGCGATCCTGTTCTTCATTGCGCTCGTCGCCACCATTTCGCTGTTCCTGGGAAAGGGCGGCTTCGGGGCGCTGGCCGGTTCGGGTCTGGTCATCGCCATGCTGGGTTTCGCGATCCGCAACGTGGTGGCGGACACGCTTTCGGGGATCGCGCTGGGCGTCGAGGGGCCGTTCCGCATCGGCGACTGGATCGAGATCGACGGCGTGGTGCGGGGGCGCGTGATCGAGATCGGCTGGCGCACGACGCGCATCCTGACCCGGAACTCGGTCTATGCGATCCTGCCCAACAGCCAGATCGCGCGCCAGCGCATCACCAACTATTCCGCCCCGAAGCCGAAATACCGCGCGCAGATCGAAATCACCCTGGATCACGCGCTGGCGATCGCCGAGGCCCGCCGCCTGATGCTCGAGGCGCTGCGGGAGGCGAAACTGATCGAACAGGATCCGCCGCCCGACGTGCGCGTGCGTGCCTATGACGGCGATGGCATCACCTATGCCGTGCGCTACTGGCTGACACGGTTCGAGCGGGACACGGATTGCCGGGACGAGGTCTATGGCCTGATCGACGCCGCCCTGCGCGAAACCGGCCGCGCCGGGCCCTGCCAGCGCATCGAACTGGTGCGCGGGCTGCCGGTCCGGGACAGGGGGGCCACAGCGGGCAATACGGGGGATGCCTCCGGCTGATGCCGCCCGGACGATCGCGGCCACGCGGCCGGCACCATGCAAGCATTGCCGTGCAAGCATTGCCGCGCAAGCATGGGTGCAAGGATCCGGGGGGCGGCGCTTCGAATAGGTATTTGCAACACCGATTTCACATCTTATGATTGGTCACGTCAATGTTTCGAGGATCGGTCATGCGTCTTGCGGCTTTCACGGATTACGGTCTGCGCATCCTCATGCGGCTTGCCCATTCGCCGGAGCGGCGCTTCAGCACCGCCGAGCTCGCCGCCGAGTTCCAGGTGTCGCAGCATCATCTGACCAAGGTCGCGCAGGACCTCGCCCGGGGCGGCTTCGTCACCACGCAGCGGGGCAGCGGCGGCGGGCTGATGCTGGCGCGGGATGCGCAGAGCATCCGGCTGGGCGAGGTGGCGCGGCATCTCGAGCGCCGCTTCGCGCTGGTCGAATGTTTCCGCGCTGACGGTGGCGAATGCGTGCTGCGCTCCGGCTGCCGCCTGCGGGCCCGTCTTGCCGCGGCCCGCGAGGCGTTCTTCGACGAACTGGACCGCGGCACCATCAGCGATTGCGCCTGGAGCGCGGAGCCCGCCTGACCGGCAGCAAGAAGGAGACAGCCATGACCCGGATCGCAATTTCCGACGGACGGATCGAGGTCGATGCCGAAACCGTCGCCCAGGGGCTGCATATCGACGCCGAGGCGCTCCGCGAGGGGATGCGCGAGGGCACCATCACGAGCCGCTTCGAGCGGGGCGAGGGCGAGGATAAGGGCCGCCTGCGTGTGACGTTCTTTTCACCCCGGCGCCGGTTGCGCATCACTGCCGACCAGGCGGGAAATGTGTTGAGCTGCAGCGCCGTGGATTACACGAAACGCCCGCCGCTCTAGCCTGCTCAAGCGGCGCCGTCGCATATTCGGTTCAACGCTCGGGCGGGCTCCATTCCGGGGGACGCTCGTCCCGCCGGCGCAGCCGCAGTGCAAGCCCGAGCCCGACCCCGACGCCGATGGCCACGGTCAGATCCGCAAGCACCGTCAGCACGAGCGTCAGCCCGAGCAGCACCTGATCCGAACGCCGCGCCCGAAGGTGGCGGCCCCATTTGCCGGGCTCGCTCATGTTCCAGGCGGTCAGCACAAGCAGCGCGGCAAGCGCGGGCATGGCAAGGTGCCCGGCAAGATCCGCCCCGAACAGCATCACCAGCAGGATCACCAGCGCATGGGTGATCCCGGCCACGGGCGTCAGCCCCCCGGCGCGGATATTGGTCGCGGTGCGGGCAATGGCCCCGGTCGCCGGCAGCCCGCCGAACAGGGCCGAGCCGATATTGGCCGCCCCTTGCGCCAGCACCTCGGCATTGGGGCGGTGGTGGCCCGCGATCATGCGGTCGGCGACCATGGCCGACAGCAGCGATTCGACCCCGGCGAGGAAGGCGATGACCAGCGCCGAGGGCAGCAGTTCGATCATCCGGCCGGGTGAAAGCGCGGGCAGGGCGGGCATCGGCAGGCGCGAGGGCAGCGCGCCGAAGCGGCTCATGATCGTGTCCACCGGCAGCCCGGCCAGCGCCACCATGAGCGAGGTCGCCGCGATGGCGAGGATCAGCCCCGGAAATCGCGGCGCGACGCGGCGCAGGACGACGATCAGCACCAGCGTGGAAAGGCCGATGGCGGTTGCCGGCCCGCTCCAGGTCGCGCGCGCGGCCCAGAGCCCGGTGACGGTTTCGAGGAAATTCGCCGGCGCCTCGGCCAGGGTGAAGCCGAACAGATCCTCGATCTGGCTGGCGGCGATGATGATGGCGATGCCGATGGTAAAGCCGTTCACCACCGGCTCTGGCACATAGGCGATCAGGTTCCCGGCGCGCAGGAACCCGGCCAGCAGCAGGATGCCTCCGGCCATGAAGGTCGCGAGCACCAGCCCGTCGTAACCGTGCTGCTGGATCACGCCAAAGACGACGACGATGAAGGCACCCGTCGGCCCGCCGATCTGCACCCGGCTGCCACCGAGCAGCGAGATCAGGAACCCGGCAATGATCGCCGTCATGAGCCCGTCGGCCGGCTCGGCCCCCGAGGCGATGGCGATGGCCAGGCTGAGCGGCAGCGCGACCATGGCGACCGTGAACCCGGCGATCAGGTCGGCGCCGAACTGGCGGCCGTCATAGCGGGCCAGCGTGGTCAGGATCTTGGGTTTCATGATAATGGCTTAGCGTGAAACGTCGGCGTCCCCAAGGCGGGCGATGCTGGACCTGGCCCGGGGGGGCGCGGGAAGGGGCGGGGCATGCGTGGCCGTCAGCCGAAGGCTGGCACCCCGGCCGGGTCGCGCCCGAACATAGCCATCTGCAGGCTGCGCGCGATCCGCTCGGCCCGGATCATCAGATAATCGACCGCCTGCGGCGTCGGCGCGGTGTCTTCGAGCGTGGCCCGGAACAGGCCGAGCCAGATGCGGAAATCCTCCGGCGTCACCCCGACGCCCACCAGTTTCAGATGCGCGGGCATGGGCTGGCCGGAATAGATCCCCGCATTCAGCGCCACCGAGGCCCAGAACGCCTTCATCTGCACGAGATGGGCATCCCAGCCGTCGCCGATTTCACCGTCGAAGATCGGGCCGAGCCGGGCATCGGCGCGGATGCGGGTATAGAATTCGTCAACCAGCGTCGAAAGATAGGGCTCGTCAATCCCGATTTCCGCAGCAGATTCGCGGATTTGGGCCCGCTTTTCGGCGCTGTAGCCATGAACTGCCTTGACTGTCTGCGCTGCCACCGATCACTCTCCTGCCGGGTTGCGGGTAACGAAAGCCGCCGCGCCCTTCTTGCTCACCAGCGGGCACGACGGCTTTCCTGCGCCCGCTCGGACTTGGCGCCTTTGCGGGCCGGAGCAATGCTCCTGTGCCGGATAGTAGGGCCGATAACCGGTATTGTAAATACCTGTTCCGGGCCAACCCGGATCCGGGCCGGCATTTCCGGTTGTCGGCGCGGACAACCCCCGAGGGAACCGGGGGCCGGGATTTGGGGTTTTCTTTTGGAGGCCGCGCGCGCACCATCGGATCCGGGAACCCGTCGTCTCCGAGCGCCGGATCAGATCGAGATAGAGGAGCACCCATGACCCGATCCAGAATCGCCGCCGCCTTCGGCCTTGTCGTCGTCACCGCGACGGCCGCGCAGGCCGACATCACCGTATCCTCGAAGATCGACACCGAAGGCGGGTTGCTTGGCAACATGATCGCGCTTGCGCTCGAGAATGCCGATCTGCCGGTCGAGCGCCGGCTGCAGCTTGGCGGCACGCAGGTGGTGCGCGAGGCGATCCTTGCCGACCAGATCGACATCTATCCCGAATATACCGGCAACGGCGCTTTCTTTTTCAACGAAGACGACAGCGATATCTGGAAGGATGCGGCCAAGGGCTATGAACGTGTCCGCGATCTGGACGGGGAGCAGAACGCCATCGTCTGGCTGACGCCGGCCCCGGCGAACAACACCTGGGCCATCGCGACGACCGGAGCGGTCGCCGAGGAAAACGGGCTCTCGACCATGAGCGATTTCGGCAAATGGGTGACCGACGGGGGCGACGTGCGGCTTGCGGCCTCGGCCGAGTTCGTCTCCTCGCCCGCGGTTCTGCCCGCCATGCAGGAGGTCTATGGCTTTGATCTGGGCGAAAATCAGGTCGTGATCCTTTCGGGCGGCGATACGGCCGCAACCATCAAGGCAGCGGCGCAGGGCACTTCCGGTGTCAATGCGGCGATGGTCTACGGCACCGACGGAGGGATTGCGCCGGCCGGGCTCGTGGTGATGGAGGACGACAAGGGCGTGCAGCCGGTCTATGCGCCGGCCCCGGTCGTGCGGGCCGAGGTGCTCGAGGAATATCCCGCGATTGCCGATGTGCTCGGCCAGGTGTTCGAGACGCTCGACATGGAAGTGCTGCAGGAGCTGAACGGGCGTATCCAGGTCGGTGGCGAGGGGGCCGAGGCGGTGGCGCGGGACCATCTCGTTCAGATCGGGGTTCTTGACTGACGCCGCCCCCGCCGCCGGCGCGGAGGGGCGCGCGTCCGCGCTTTCGCCGCCGGGGGTGCTGTTTGCCCTGTTCGGTGCCGGGGCGCTGCTGCTGCCGTTCCTGACCCTGCGCGCGAACCGTATCGTCGCGGGCGAGGGCGTTGCCCCCTGGGATGTCGCCGGATCGCTGCCGGTTGCGCTGTCGCTGCTGGGGATCGGCGCCGGGCTGCTCGGCGGAGTGCTGCCGCGCCCGGCTTCGCTGCGGCTCGGGGCGAGCCTTGTCGCCCTTGCCGGGCTCGTGCTGCTGCTGGTCGCGGGGACGCGGGGGCTGCTTGACGGGGCGGATGACCTTGCGCGGGTGTCGCCGGCGGCCGGGTTCTGGTGCCTTCTGGCGGCGGCGGTGCTGCTCATGGCGGATGCGCTTGCCGCGATGCGGCCCGGGCCCTGGCCGCGGCTTGTCATCCTCGGTGCCGTGCTCGGGACGCTCGGGGCGCTGCTTTGGTCCGGGGCGCTCGACCAGTTGTCGCCGATGCAGGAATATCAGGGCCGGGCCGATGATTTCCGCCGCGCGACCCTGCGCCATGCAGAGCTTTCGCTTGGTTCGCTCGCGGCGGCGGCGCTGATCGGCTTTCCCCTTGGCGCGCTTTCATTCCGCCACGCGCGGCTGCGGGCCATGGTGCTCCCGCTGCTCAGCTTTCTGCAGACGATTCCCTCGCTTGCCATGTTCGGGATCATGATCCCGGTGCTTGGCTGGGTCGCGCTCAGCATTCCCGGTGCACGCCAGTTCGGGATTTCGGGCATCGGTTTCGCCCCCGCCTTCTTTGCGCTGCTGCTGTATTCATTGCTGCCGGTCGCGGCGAATACGGTCGCCGGGCTCGGCGCGGTGCCGCCGGCCAGCATCGAGGCCGCGCGCGGCATGGGCATGACCCGCTGGCAGCGGTTCCGCATCATCGAATTCCCGCTCGCGCTGCCGGTGATCCTCGCGGGGCTGCGCATCGTGCTGGTGCAGAACATCGGCCTTGCGGTCATCGCCGGGCTGATCGGCGGCGGCGGTTACGGCACCTTCGTCTTTCAGGGCCTGAACCAGAGCGCGACCGACCTTATCCTGCTCGGGGCGCTGCCGACGGTGCTCATGGCGCTGGTGGCGGCGGTGGTCATGGATATCGTCGTGGAGCTTGCGCAGCCGCGGATGAAACGGGAGTGAGGCCGACATGAGCCGGATCGAGATCGACCGCATCACCAGGGTTTACGGCGCCGTGAAAGCCGTGGATTCCGTTTCCATGGTGATCGACTCCGGCACCATCACGGCCATTGTCGGCACTTCGGGGTCGGGCAAGACCACGCTTCTGCGCATGATCAACCGATTGGTCGAGCCCAGCGCGGGCGAGGTGCGCATCAACGGCGAGCCGACGCGCGCCATCGCCCCGCATCTGCTGCGCCGGCGCATCGGTTACGTGATCCAGGGCCACGGGCTGTTTCCGCATCAGACGGTGGCGCGCAACATCGCCGCCGTGCCGCGCCTGCTCGGCTGGCCGGCAGCCCGGATCGAGGCGCGGGTGGATGAGCTTCTGACCTTGTTCGGCATGGACCCGGCCGGGTTCCGCGACCGCTATCCGCAGGAGCTTTCGGGCGGGCAGGCGCAGCGCGTGGGGGTGGCGCGCGCGCTGGCCTCGCGGCCCGATCTGCTGCTCATGGACGAACCCTTCGGCGCGCTCGATCCGATCATCCGCACCCGCGCGCAGGAGGATCTTCGGGGCATCCAGCGCCATCTCGGCTCGACCATCGTGCTGGTGACCCATGACATGGACGAGGCGATCCGCCTTGGCGACCGCGTTGGCGTCATGGATCAGGGGCGGCTCGTGCAATACGGCACGCCCGAAGAGATCGTCGCCCGCCCCGCAACCGGTTTTGTCGCCGACATGGTGGGCGATGCCGAACGGCCGATGCGCCTGCTGTCGCTGATCCCGGTCGCCGACCTGACCGAGCCCGGCCGGGCCGAGGGCGACACCCTGCCCGAAACCGCAAGCCTGCGCGATGCGCTGTCCGCCTGCCTCTGGTCGGGGCGCAGCGCCGTGCCGGTCGAGCGCGACGGGCGCTGCGTCGGGCGGGTCACGCTCGAGGCGATCCGCCACCGGGTCGAACAGCATGTCTGAGCCCGCAACCGCCGCCCCCGCGCCGCCGCGCCGACTGCTGCGCCCGGCGAATATCCTGCGCATGGCGCTGGTTGTGTTCCTGCTCGGGCTCGTGCTGGCGCCGGACGGGTTCACCTGGCTGTTCGCGCCCTTCGCGCCCCGGCCCGAGGCGGCGATCTATGCCCGCACCTCGATCCTGTCGCTGTCGCTGAACCACCTGCTGCTGGTCGCGCTGGCAAGCCTTGCGGCGACGCTTGTCGCGGTTTCGCTCGCGGTGTTCGTGACCCGCCCGTCGGGTGCCGCCTTCCGCCCGCTGTCGCGCACCATCACCAATATCGGCCAGTCCTTTCCGCCGGTGGCGGTGCTGGCGCTTGCGGTCCCGGCGCTCGGCTTTGGCGCGTGGCCGACGCTGGTGGCGCTGTTCCTCTACGGGCTGTTGCCGATCTTTGAAAATTCGCTGACCGCGTTCACGACGCTGCCGCCCCGCACCATGGAGGCCGCGCGCGGCATGGGGCTGGACCGGATGCAGCGGCTTTTTCAGGTGGAGCTGCCGCTTGCCGCGCCGGTGATCCTGGCCGGGGTGCGCGTGTCGGTGATGATTTCGCTCGGCACGGCGACCATCGGATCGACCGTGGCCGCGCGCACCCTGGGCGAGCCGATCATCGCCGGGCTGCTGACCAACAACACGGCCTATGTGCTTCAGGGCGGGCTGATCGTCGGGCTGTTCGCGGTGCTGATCCACGACGCCTTCGTACAGCTTGAAAACCGCCTGTCGCGCCGCGGCCGGGCGCAGGGCAGGGCCGCGGCCTGAGCCGGTTCCTCAGAGCGCGAGAACGGGAACGATCTGCTTCTTGCGGCTGACAATTCCGGGCAGCAGCACGGCGTCGCCCTCGACCTGCACGCCAAAGCTCTTTTCCGCACAGCCGCGCACGACGTCGTTCGGGATCAGGAGCGTGGCCTGCTCGTTCAGGATATCGACCACGAACAGCAGCACCTCGTCGGCGCCGTCATCCGCCGCCACCGCGCCCATGGCGCCGATCAGCCCGGCCTTGCGCGCCAGCACCGTGTCGGGCGATGTGGTTTCCAGAACCGAGACCCGGAACGTCTTGCCGCCGACCTCGTATTTCTTGGAATCCATCTTCAGCAGATCGGCATCCGAAAAGCGCGACACGTCGGATTTCGCAGCGAACATCCGCGCCACGTAATCATCGACGTCGATGCCGAGATCCGCGGCGAGCGATTCGGCCACCGTCCTGTCGTGATCGGTGGTGGTGGGCGAGCGGTAATGCATCGTGTCCGAGAGGATGCAGCTCAGCATCGCGCCCTTGAGCGCATCCGGCATCCGCGCCATGTCCCCGGGGCCGATCAGGTCGTGCATGATGGTCGCGGTGCAGGCGAGCGGGCGCATGGTGATGTCGATCGGCCCCTTCGTCACCAGCCCGCCGGCCAGCTTGTGATGGTCGATGATCGCCTGCACGTCGGCGTTGTTGATGTTGTCGGGAAGTTCCCCCGGATTGTTGGTATCGACCACCACGCAGGCAGCGCCATCCGCCACATCCGTGACGATTTCCGGTTTTTCGAGCCCCCAGTGATCCAGCATGAAGGCCGCCTCGGTATTCGGCGCGCCAAGCAGCACGGCGCGGGCCGGGGTGCCTTTCACCTCGGTCAGATACCAGGCCCAGATCAGCGGCGAACCGGTGGAATCGGTGTCGGGTGCCTTGTGGCCGAAAACCAGGATTGTCATGGGCGGGTTTCCCTCGTGACTGAAACTCTGCGCCTTATAGAAAGCCGCCGCCGCCTTGTCACGGGCGCCTTGTCACGGGGTCGTCACCGGTCGTTGCGGGCAGGCAACATGCGGGCAGGGGCGGCGGGCGCGCTTCATGCGGAAAACAGGGGCAAATTGCCCGACCGGATGCTTGACAGGAGCGGTGATCTTGCGTAAGCGAAAACCTGTTATCACTCTGATGCGGAGAGTGCTAACAGCGCCGCTGGAAACAGGGCGCCAGGAGATTAACAACCTTTGAGCCAAGGAGCTGCAAAGATGGCATTCACTCCCCTTCATGACCGTGTGCTGGTCCGTCGCGTGGAAAGCGAAGAAAAGACCTCCGGCGGGCTGATCATTCCCGACACCGCCAAGGAAAAGCCCGCCGAGGGCGTCGTGGTTGCCGTGGGCGAAGGTGCCCGCGACGAAAGCGGCAAGCGCATCACGCCTGATGTCAAGGAAGGCGATCGCGTCCTGTTCGGCAAGTGGTCGGGCACGGAGATCAACCTTGATGGTGAAGAACTGCTCATCATGAAGGAAAGCGACATCATGGGAATCATCGGTGGCGGCAAGGCTGCGAAAGCTGCCTGAACACTGCCCCTTTCCTGATCCCTCAACCTTCGGCTGAATTCGAGGAGCATATCGAAAATGGCTGCAAAAGACGTAAGATTTGATACCGACGCCCGCAACCGGATGCTGAAAGGCGTCAACATCCTGGCCGATGCGGTCAAGGTCACGCTCGGCCCCAAGGGCCGCAACGTGGTGATCGACCGTTCCTTCGGCGCGCCGCGCATCACCAAGGACGGCGTTTCGGTCGCCAAGGAGATCGAACTCGAGGACAAGTTCGAGAACATGGGCGCGCAGATGGTGAAGGAAGTCGCCTCGCGCACCAATGACGAGGCCGGCGACGGCACCACCACCGCCACCGTTCTTGCCCAGGCGATCGTCCGCGAAGGGCTGAAATCGGTTGCCGCCGGCATGAACCCGATGGATCTGAAGCGCGGCATCGACCTTGCCACCACCGCCGTGGTCGAGCAGATCAAGACGGCTGCCCGCGACGTGTCCGACAGCGCCGAAGTCGCGCAGGTCGGCACCATTTCCGCCAACGGCGAGGCCGAGATCGGCCGTCAGATCGCCGACGCGATGCAGAAGGTCGGCAACGAGGGTGTGATCACCGTCGAGGAGAACAAGGGCCTCGAGACCGAGACCGAAGTGGTCGAGGGCATGCAGTTCGATCGCGGCTATCTTTCGCCCTATTTCGTCACCAACGCCGACAAGATGACCGTCGAGCTCGAGGATTGCATGATCCTGCTGCACGAGAAGAAGCTCTCGAGCCTGCAGCCCATGGTTCCGCTGCTTGAATCCGTGATCCAGAGCCAGAAACCGCTCCTGATCATCGCCGAGGATGTCGAGGGCGAGGCGCTCGCGACCCTCGTGGTCAACAAGCTGCGCGGCGGTCTCAAGATCGCAGCGGTCAAGGCGCCGGGCTTTGGTGACCGCCGCAAGGCCATGCTGCAGGATCTCGCCATCCTGACCGGCGGCCAGGTGATCAGCGAAGAGCTGGGCATGAAGCTCGAGAATGTCACCATGGACATGCTCGGCCAGGCCAAGAAAGTGTCGATCACCAAGGACGAGACCACCGTGGTCGACGGTGCCGGCGCCAAGTCGGAGATCGAGGCCCGCGTCGCCCAGATCCGCCAGCAGATCGAGGACACCACCAGCGACTACGACCGCGAGAAGCTGCAGGAGCGCGTCGCCAAGCTCGCCGGCGGTGTGGCCGTGATCCGCGTCGGCGGCATGACCGAGGTCGAGGTGAAAGAGCGCAAGGACCGCGTCGATGACGCGCTGAACGCCACCCGCGCGGCCGTGCAGGAAGGCATCGTCGTCGGCGGCGGCGTGGCGCTGATCCAGGCCGGCAAGGCGCTTGAAAGCCTGAAGGGCGAGAACAACGACCAGAACGTCGGTATCGGCATCGTGCGCAAGGCGCTCGAGGCGCCGCTGCGCCAGATCGCCGAAAACGCCGGCGTCGATGGTTCGGTGGTCGTGGGCAAGATCCACGAAAGCAACGATCCGAAGTTCGGCTTCAACGCGCAGACCGAAGAATATGGCGACATGTTCAAGTTCGGCGTGATCGACCCGGCCAAAGTGGTGCGCCACGCACTGCAGGACGCGGCCTCGATCGCCGGCCTGCTGATCACCACCGAAGCCATGGTCGCCGACAAGCCGCAGAAGGATGGCGCCGGTGCCGGTGCCGGCGGCATGGGTGACATGGGCGGCATGGGCGGCATGATGTAATCCGCTACGCCTGTCGCGACATCGGGGGCCGTCCTTTCGGGGCGGCCCCTTTCTTTTGGCGGCCGTTTCATCCTTGGCGGGGGCGGATGGCGGCTCTTTCCAGCCGTGTGCAAACGGCCTATGCCCGGGTCATGCGACCACGGCCCGCGACATTCCCCATGTGCGACACATGCAAAACCCGTTTTCCGGGG
The DNA here is from genome assembly GCF_900156525.1 of Pontibaca methylaminivorans. Lineage (NCBI taxonomy): Bacteria > Pseudomonadati > Pseudomonadota > Alphaproteobacteria > Rhodobacterales > Roseobacteraceae > Pontibaca > Pontibaca methylaminivorans. The sequence goes on along the minus strand of NZ_FTPS01000001.1, from coordinate 962,511 downwards.
CGCGGCCCGTGAGCGCGCTCGCGCTTGACCTCGAGGGGGCGGAGGTTCTCCGCCCGGGCGGGGGACTGCAACGCGGGCGGATGTCGATCGCCGATGGCGTGATCCAGAGCGAACGCGCAGGGCGGCGCGTCGATCTTTCCGGATATCTGATCCTGCCCGGCATTGTCGATCTTCATGGCGACGGGTTCGAGCGCCACGTGGCGCCACGCCGGGGCGCGATGAACGACCCCCGCGCCGGCATCGTCGCAACCGAGGCCGAGCTTGCCGCGAACGGCATCACCACGGCCGTGCTGGCGCAGTTCCACAGCTGGGAAGGCGGGCTGCGCAGCCCGGAATTCGCCGCCACCATCCTGCGGGCGATCCACGAGGCCCGCCCCAGGCTTGCAACCGACCTGATCCCGCAGCTGCGTTTCGAGACGCATATGCTCGACGATTTCGAGCGCCTTCCCGACCTGCTTGCCGGTTTCGGAGTGCGCTACCTTGTTTTCAACGATCATCTGCCACATGCGCGCCTCGCGGATGGGCGCCGCCCCGCGCGCCTTGCCGGGCAGGCGCTGAAGGCCGGGCGCAACCCCGAGCGCCATCTTGCCCTGATGCAGGCGCTTCATGCCCGACGTGCCGAGGTGCCGGACGCGCTCGACCGCCTGACGGCGCGGCTGGTGGCGCAGGGGGTGCGGATGGGAAGCCATGACGACGCCGACGCCGCAACGCGCGAGCAATGGCGCCGGCGCGGTGTGCGCATCGCGGAGTTTCCCGAAACCCGCCATGCGGCCGAGGCCGCCCGCACAGGCGGCGATTCCATCGTTCTTGGCGCCCCCAATGTGGTGCGCGGTGCCTCGCACGAGGGCAACGTGAGCGCGCGCGACCTTGTCGCGGCCGGGCTTTGCGATGCGCTGGCGTCGGATTACCACTATCCCTCGCCCCGCCGCGCGGCGCTCCTGCTTGCCGATCTGGGGCTTTGCGGTCTGGAGCAGGCCTGGAGCCTCGTCTCGGCCGGGCCGGCGCGGGTTCTGGGGCTCGGGGACCGGGGCAGCCTCGAGCCGGGGAAACGGGCCGATCTGCTGGTGCTGGATCGCGAAACGCGCCGGGTCGCGGCGGTGATGGCGGGGGGCGTCCTCACGTATCTTTCAGGTCCGGTCGGCGCGCGCTTCTTCGCCGGCGCCTGACACCTGGCTCAGAACCAGTCGGTCAGGCCGACCACCAGCGCAAACACGAGCAGCAGGCCCCAGGGACGCCAGAGCAGGGCAACGGCGCGGTCGATATCCGCCGCGCCGATCTCGCGCCGCCCGCCGCCGTTCACCCAGGGCAGGTCGCGCTTCTGCCCGTCATAGCTGCGCGGCCCGGCGAGCGCGACGCCAAGCGCGCGCGCCATCGCCGCCTCGGGCCAGCCGGCATTGGGCGAGCGCTGCACACCCGCATCTGCGGCGATGGCGCGCCAGTGCCGCAGTTGCCCCGACAGGGCGGCCAGCATGAACCCCGTCAGCCGGGCAGGGATCAGGTTCAGCAGATCGTCAAGCCGCGCCGCCGCCCAGCCGAACCGCTCGAAACGCTCGTTGCGATAGCCGATCATGCTGTCGGCCGTGTTCACCGCCTTGTAGAGCAGCATTCCCGGCAAGCCGCCGATCAGGAACCAGAAGGCCGGCGCCACGATTCCGTCGGAAAGGTTTTCGGCCGCGCTTTCGATGGCCGCGCGGGCAACCTCTGCATCATCCATGGCGCTGCAGTCGCGGCTCACGATTCGCGCAACCATGGTGCGCCCCTCCGCGGTCGAGCGCCGCAGCGCCGCGCTCACGTCCTGCACGTGCTGAACCAGCGAGCGCTGCGCCAGCAGGATCGCGGCGGCCAGCGCCTCGACCACTGGCCCGGCCTGCGCGATCAGCAGCCCGGCAAGCACCGCCCCCGCGCCAAGCGCCGCCACCGCGAGGACACCTTTGCCGCGCCGCCCCGCGCCGCGGTTCAGCGCCCGTTCGAGCGCCCCGACCAGCCGCCCGAGCAGCACCGCCGGATGCGGCACGCGGCTCCAGAGCCAGGCCGGTTCTCCGAACATGGCGTCGAGAATCAGCGCAAGGAACAGCGGCAGGCCGGTGCTCATCGCGGCACCGGCGGCAGGGGGCGCGGAACGGGGCGGACAGGCGGCATGGCAGCGAACTCCGGCTAACAATCCCGTGCGGTTCAAGCGGATCGTAAACCGATCTGCAATAGCCCGATGAAAGCGGCAGAGCCGTTTACCTAGCTTGAGAAATGATTAGCGATTATCTCCGCCTCACCATATAAGGTGAGAGAGAGCCGGCAGTCAGACGGCCGTGACCCGGGTGATGTGATGCAGGTCCTGATCGTCGAAAGCGAGCCCGAACTTGGGCGGCTGTGGCAACGCCACCTGGAGCGGCAGGGCGCGCTGGTGACGCTTGTCCACGATCAGGAAGCGGCGATTCTGGCGCTGTGCCGCAGCGATTTCGAAATCATCGTGCTCGACCTCGTGCTTGGCGACGGCAGCGCGCTCGCGATTTCGGATTTCGCCAGCTACCGCCGCCCCGAGGCGCGGGTGATCTTCGTCACCAACACCAGCTTCTTTTCCGACGGCTCGATCTTTGCCCACAGCGCCAACGCCTGTGCCTATGTCCAGAGCCGCACCCCGCCCGAGGATCTGGCGGCCATGGTGGAACATTACGCGACCCAGCGCTGAATGCCGCAGGCATCGCGCGGGGCGGCGGAAATCTGCGGGCGCTTGCATCGAATCTCTTGATTCCATGGCGCCATGGGCCATCCTTTCATTTGTCTGCGATCATGATCTGCCAAATGGGGGGAGCAGCATGACCACCTATCTGCCCGAGGAGCTGCAGGAGCGGCTCCACGCCGCCCGGCGTGCCGGGCTCAAGAAGAAAAGCCGCCTGCGCGTGCAGGCCGACGGCGCAAGCTATCCGGTGCTGCGGCTCTGGCGCAACGGTTTCGCGGTAGAGGATGAAACCACGCCGCCGCTGCGCGGCCTCGTGGAACTGCTGGAGGGCGCGCGCCCGATCTATCAGTGCCTCGTCATCGCCGCCGAGGCCGAAGACGGCGAGATGCGCTATGAATTCAAGCGCAGCACCGCCGTGTCCGATCACGCCCCCGCGGATTTCTGCCGCGCCGAAGAGGCCCCGGCGGGGCTCCTGACGCGAGGGTAAGAACAGGCCCGGCTATGGGTTGTCCGTGCCCGCCGGGCAGGGTCATTGCAGGTCGGCGAAAGCCTCCTGCAGCCGGGCGGCGGCTTCCTCGATCCGCCGGCGCGGCATGGCGATGTTGAAGCGCAGGAAATTTCCGCCTCCCGCACCGAAGGACTCGCCGTGATTGGCGGCGATGCGCGCGCCTTTTTCGACCCGGGCAATGAACTCGGCCGGCGCCATCCCGGTGCCCGAGAAATCCACCCAGGACAGATAGGTCGCCTCGAGCGGCATCGACGCAAGCCCCGGAACCGCATTGACGGCCGCGTCAAAAACCTGCCGGTTGCCGTCGAGATAGCGCATCAGCCCGTCAACCCACTCAGCCCCTTCGGGCGAATAGGCGGCGATGGTCGCGACCTGGCCGGGAGAATTCGGCGAGATCGCGAGCGCCTCCATCCGCGCGGCGAAACGCGCCCGCAGGCCGGGGTCGGGGATGATCACGTTGCCGCTGTGCAGCCCGGCGATGTTGAAGGTCTTGGAGGGCGCGGTCAGCATGAGCAGGCGCTCTTCGATCTCGGGCGCGGCATTCGCCATCGGCAGGTGGACATGGCCCGGATAGACCAGATCGTGATGAACCTCGTCCGAGATCAGGATCAGGTCGTGACGGCGGGCGAAATCGGCAAGCCCCCGCAATTCCTCGCGCGTCCAGACCCGCCCGCCGGGATTGTGGGGCGAGCAGAGAATCACCATGCGCTCCGACCCGTCCATGGCCGCATCGGCCGCGGCGAAATCCATCTCGTAACGCCCGGCGTCGTTGATCAGCGGACATTCGACCACCCGTCGCCCGGCGCTCCTGATGGCACGGGCAAAAGCGTGATAGACCGGCGTGAACAGCACCACCCCGTCGCCCGGTTCGGTGTAGGCATCAAGACACAGCGCCACCCCGGCGACGAGCCCGGTGGTGGTGAAGATCGACTCCGGCGCGACCTGCCAGCCATGGCGGTGCTTCATCCACCAGCAGATCGCCTCGCGGTAGCGCGTATCGAGATCGGGATAGCCGAGGATGCCGTGATCGACCTGTTCGCGCAGCGCCCGCTGCACCACCCCGGCCATGTGGAAATCCATGTCCGCAACCCACATCGCTAGGCCATCATCAGCGGGCACGCCATAGCGCGCCTCCATCTGGTCCCATTTGATGCAATGGCTGCCGCGCCGCTCGATCGGAGTGTCGAAATCCATGGTCTGTTCCTTCCGCTTCCGGGCGCGAAGCTAACGCAGGCCCGCGGCGGGGCAAAGGGGCGTTGAAGGCTGCGCGGCGATCTCTTAAATCAACCCCATGATACGCCCCATCCTGATCCACCCGGACCCGCGCCTGAAAAAGCTCTGTGCGCCGGTTGCCGATCTTGACGACGAGCTGCGCCGGCTTGCCGACGAGATGCTTGAAACCATGTATGACGCGCCGGGCATCGGGCTTGCCGCGCCGCAGGTCGGGGTGCTTTCGCGGCTGATCGTTCTGGACTGCGTGAAGGAAGAGGGCGCGGAGCCGCGCCCGCTGATCATGTTCAACCCAGAGGTGACGGCCACGTCCGAGGAAACGAGCGTGTACGAGGAAGGCTGCCTTTCGATCCCCGAGCAATATGCCGAGATCACCCGCCCGGCCGAGGTCGAGGTGACATGGATCGACCGCGACGGGCGCGAGCGGAGGGCCGGTTTCGACGGGCTTTGGGCGACCTGCGTCCAGCACGAGATCGACCACCTGAACGGGCGGCTGTTCATCGACTACCTGACGCCGATGCGGCGGCAGATGATCACCCGCAAGATGCAGAAGCTGAAGCGTGAACAGGCCCGTGCCTGAACGGGCCCGCGCCGGGGCAGGCGGCTGATGCGCGTCATCTTCATGGGGACGCCCGATTTCTCCGTGCCGGCGCTCGATGCGCTGGCGGAGGACGGGCACGAGATCGTTGCCGTCTATTGCCAGCCGCCCCGCCCGGCCGGCCGCGGCAAGCGCGACCGCAAGAGCCCGGTGCATGAGCGTGCCGAGGTGCTCGGGCTTTGCGTGCGCCATCCCCCGTCGCTGAAGGACGCCACCGTCCAGCATGATTTCGTCGCGCTGGGCGCCGATGTGGCGGTGGTTGTGGCCTATGGGTTGCTCCTGCCGCCCGAACTGCTGGCCGCGCCGGCGTTCGGGTGTCTCAATATCCACGCAAGCCTTCTGCCGCGCTGGCGGGGGGCCGCGCCGATTCATCGCGCGATCATGGCCGGCGACAGCGAAACCGGCGTTTCCATCATGCAGATGGAGGCGGGGCTCGATACCGGACCTGTCCTGCTGACCGAGGCAGTGCCGATCCGTGCGGATGACACGACCGGCAGCCTGCATGACCGGCTGGCCGCGCTCGGGGCGCGGCTGATCGTGACGGCGCTGGCCGGGCTCGACCGGCTTGTGCCGATGGCGCAGCCCGAGGCGAGCGTCACCTATGCCGAAAAGATCGACAAGGCCGAGGCCCGCGTGGACTGGACCCGGCCGGCCGACGAGGTCGGGCAGCGGATCCGCGGGCTGTCGCCGTTCCCGGGCGCCTGGTGCATGATCGGGGAACAGCGGGTCAAGCTGCTTGCGGCGCATGTTTCGGATCACGCGCAACGCGGCGCGGCGCCGGGCGAGGTGCTGGCGGGGGGCGACGAACTGATCGTCGCTTGCGGGAGCGGCGCGCTTGCGCTGACCCGGCTGCAACGTGCCGGGAAGGGGCCGCAGGCAGCCGGGGATTTCCTGCGCGGCTTTCCGGTGGCGCCCGGCGCGCGGCTCTGACCCCGCAGGCAAGGGAGCGTTGCGGTCGCATTTCCTATCTCCGGCGCCGCAAACCCGCTTGACGCCGCCCGGGGGCTACGGGGCAGACTGTCCGGCATGAGAGCCTGCATGAGAGCGACGAATCCGGGGAGGGCCCGATGACGGGGGATCCGCTGTTGCAGCCGTTCCGGCTGAAGCATCTGACGCTCAGGAACCGGATCATGACCACCGCGCATGAGCCCGCCTATGCCGAGGGCGGCCTGCCGATGGAGCGTTACATCGCCTATCACGCCGAACGCGCGCGGGGTGGCATCGCCCTTGCCATGACGGCGGGATCGACCTCGGTCAGCCGCGACAGCCCGCCGGCCTTCAACAATATCCTGGCCTATCGCGACGAGGTGGTGCCCTGGATCCGCCGGCTTGCGGATGCCTGTCACGAGCACGGCGCGGCGGTGATGATCCAGCTTACGCATCTGGGGCGGCGCACGCGCTGGGACACCGGCGACTGGCTGCCCTCGCTGTCCCCGTCCCGCCACCGCGAACCCGCGCATCGCGCCTTTCCCAAGTTGATCGAGGATTGGGACATGGAGCGCATCAAGGCCGATTTCGCGGACGCGGCCGAGCGCATGCAGCAGGGCGGCATGGACGGCATCGAAATCGAAGCCTACGGCCACCTGCTCGATCAGTTCTGGTCGCCGCTGACCAACGATCTGGACGGTGCTTACGGCGGTGATGCGCTTGACAACCGGATGCGGTTTTCGGTCGAGGTTCTGGAAGCGATCCGCGCCCGTGTGGGAAAGGATTTCATCGTCGGCATCCGCCATGTGGCGGACGAGGCCGCGCCGGGCGGGATCGACGCGGCCGAGGGGCTCGAGATCGTCCGCCGCCTGTCCGCATCGGGGCTGGTCGATTTCCTGAACGTGATTCGCGGGCGCATCCATACCGATCCGGCCCTGACGGAGGTGATCCCGATCCAGGGGATGAAAAGCGCCCCGCATCTGGACTTTGCCGGCCGGATCCGGCGCGAGACGGCCCTGCCGGTGTTCCATGCCGCGCGGATTCAGGATGTGGCGACCGCGCGCCACGCGGTGGGCGAGGGGCTGCTTGACATGGTGGGCATGACGCGGGCCCATATCGCCGACCCCCATATCGTCGCGAAGATCATCGGCGGGCATGAAGCGGACATCCGCCCCTGTGTCGGCGCGAATTACTGTCTCGACCGCATCTATCAGGGGGGCGAGGCGCTTTGCATCCATAATGCCGCGACGGGGCGGGAGCTGTCGCTTCCGCATGTGATCGGCCCGGCGTCCGACCCTTTGCGCATCGTCATTGTGGGCGCCGGGCCCGGCGGGCTCGAGGCGGCGCGGGTCGCGGCCTGCCGGGGGCATGAGGTGACCGTGTTCGAGGCCGCGCCCGCGCCGGGCGGCCAGGTGCGGCTGCTGGCGCAGAGCCCGCGCCGGCGCGAGATGATCGGCATCATCGACTGGCGCATGGAGCAATGCACCGCACGGGACGTGGAGTTCCGCTTTTCCACCTGGGCGGAAGCGGATGACGTGACCGCCTGCGCCCCGGACGTGGTGATTGTGGCGACGGGCGGGATGCCGCAGACGCGGCTGTTCGAGCAGCGCAGCGAGCAGGCGGAGCTTGTCACCTGCTGGGATATCATCGCCGGCGACGTGAAACCGGCGGGCGATGTGCTGATCCATGACGAAAGCGGCGATCCGCCCGCGCTTCAGGCCGCCGAAATCGCGGCAGAGGCCGGGGCGCGGGTCGAACTGATGACCCCCGACCGCACGCTTGCGCCCGAGGTGATGGGGATGAACCTCGTACCCTACATGCGGGCGCTGCAGGGGCGGGAGGTGCGTTTCACGCTCGGGCGCCGCCTGCTGGGGGTTGCGCGGGCCGGCAACCGGATCGAGGCGGTGATCGGCAGCGACTATGGCGGCGCGGTCGAGCGGGCCACCTATGACATGGTGGTGCTGAATTACGGCACGCAGCCGCTGGACGAGCTGTATTTCGAGCTGAAGCCGCTGTCCGTGAACGGCGGCGCGGTGGATCACGAGGCACTGCTTTCGGGCCGGGCGCAGCGGATGGTCCGGAACCCGGAGGGCACTTTCCGGCTGTTCCGCATCGGCGATGCCGTGTCCTCGCGCAATATCCATGCCGCGATCCATGATGCGCTGCGACTCATGCAGGCGATCTGACGGCGTCATCTGCCGGCTTGCCGTTGACAGTTGCCGGGCCTGCCTGTAAGCGCGGACCACTTGGTGTTGGTGGCCCCCGCAAGGGGATTCCTGTCAGGTTCCGCACGCTGCCGCGTCACGTGATGCAAGTGGATCACATGGTGCTGTCGGCCCGCGCGGTGCCAGAGGACAACGCCCTTCACTCCCGTGCCGGATGCACGGGACCATATTGAAGGAGATCAGCCGTGACCAGACGCACGTCTGCCAAATACAAGATCGATCGCCGCATGGGCGAAAACATCTGGGGACGCCCCAAGTCCCCGGTGAACCGCCGCGAATACGGCCCCGGCCAGCACGGGCAGCGCCGCCGCGGCAAGATGAGCGACTTCGGCACCCAGCTGCGCGCGAAGCAGAAGCTCAAGGGATATTACGGCGACGTGCCGGAAAAGCAGTTCCGCCGCATCTTTGCCGAGGCCGAGCGCATGCGCGGCGACACCGGTGAAAACCTGATCGGCCTGCTGGAGCGGCGCCTGGACGCGGTGGTCTATCGCGCCAAGTTCGTGCCGACCATCTTTGCCGCCCGCCAGTTCGTGAACCACGGCCATGTTCTGGTGAACGGGCAGCGCGTCAATATCGCCTCCTACCGGGTGAGCGAGGGCGACGTGATCGAGGTGCGCGAAAAGTCCAGGCAGCTTGCCGTGCTGCTCGAGGCGGTGCAACTCGCCGAGCGCGACGTGCCGGATTACGTCGAGGCGGACCACAGCAAGATGACCGCGCGGTTCGTGCGCACGCCTTCGCTGGGCGACGTGCCCTATGCGGCGATCATGGAGCCGCATCTGGTCGTCGAATTCTACGCCAAGAACTGATCGGGGAACCGGTCGCGCCACCCCTCGCGGGGATGGAGACAGCAACAGGGTCATGCCGGCGCATGGCCCTGTTTTTTTCCGCCATGACGATTGTGGCGTGGCTGGCGGGGGCGCTGCCCCCGCACCCCCGGGATATTTCCGGCCAGAAGAAGGCGTGGAATGCGGAAACTGCAGGGGATGGCGGAGTGCGGGCCCTAGACCGAGGTGCAGATGTATTTCAGTTCAAGATATTCGTCGATGCCGTGATGGCTGCCTTCGCGCCCGAGGCCGGATTGCTTGATGCCGCCGAAAGGGGCGAGCTCGGTGCTGATGAGGCCGGTGTTGATGCCGACGATCCCGTATTCGAGGGCTTCGGCCACCCGTGTCACCCGCCCGAGGTCGCGGGCGTAGAAATATGAGGCGAGGCCGAAGATCGTGTCATTGGCGAGCGCGATCACCTCGTCTTCGTCCCTGAAGCGGAAGATCGGGGCGAGCGGGCCGAAGATTTCCTCCTGCGCGAACAGCATGTCGGAGGTGGCGCCGGTGAGGATGGTGGGGGGGAAGAAGCTGCCGGAGGTGTCGGCGGTGTCCCCGCCCAGGATCACTTCGCCACCCTTTTCCCGGGCATCGGCGATGTGGCCCTGCAGCTTTTCGACCGCCGCCCTGTCGATCAGCGGGCCGAGGTCGACCCCCGGGTCGAGCCCGTCGCCGATCCTGAGTTCTGCGACCCGGGCCGTCAGCCGTTCCACGAAGCTGTCGTGGATGCCCTCCTGCACATAGATCCGGTTGGCGCAGACACAGGTCTGACCGCTGGCGCGGAACTTGCAGAGGATCGCCCCCTCGACCGCGGCATCGACGTCGGCATCGTCGAAGACGATGAAGGGGGCATTGCCGCCAAGCTCCATCGAGCATTTCTTGACCTGTTCCGCCGCCTGGCGCAGCAGGATGCGCCCGACCTCGGTGCTGCCTGTGAAGCTCAGTTTGCGCACGGATGGGTTGCGGCAGAATTCCTTGCCGATCTCGCCGGCGGCGGAGGAGGTCACGACGTTGAAGATCCCGGCCGGGATGCCGGCGCGGTCGGCCAGAACGGCCATGGCAAGGGCCGACAGCGGGGTCGCGCCTGCGGGCCGGGCGATGAAGGAACAGCCGGCGGCCAGCGCCGGCGCGGCCTTGCGCGCGATCATCGCGTTCGGGAAATTCCAGGGCGTGATCGCGGCGGCGACGCCGATCGGCTGGCGGATCACCGAGATGCGCTTGTCACGCGCATGGGCGGGCAGGATCTCGCCGCGGATGCGCTTGGCCTCTTCGGCGAAGAATTCGACGAAACCGGCGCCATAGGCGATTTCTCCTTTCGCCTCGGCAAGGGGTTTGCCCTGTTCGGCGGTGAGAATCGTGGCGAGATCGTCCTGGTGGCGCGTCATGAGGTCGAACCAGCGGCGCAGCGCCGAGGCGCGCTCCTTTCCGGTCCAGCGCGCCCATTCCTTCTGTGCCGCCTCGGCCTGGGCGATGGCGCCCGCAACCTGGCTGCGGCTCAGGTCGGCGACGCGGGCGATGACATCGCCGCGGGCCGGGTTCTGCACGTCGAAGCGGCCGTCGTCGCCTTCGACCCATTGCCCGTCGATATAGGCGCAGTCCGCCAGCAGGTCGGGGTCGGCGAGCAGCGCGGCGAGATCGGTGGTTCTTGCGATCATGGGGGTTCTCTCGTGGACTGTTCTCAAGGTATGGCTTTGGCGCCGCCGGGCAAGGAGGATTCCCGGGCCCTGCGCCCGGGGCCGCTCAGTCGAACAGGTCGCCGCCCTGCAGGAGGTCCAGCGCGGTGGCCTCGGGAATGGTCAGGAATTCGGCAAGCACCGCCGCGTTGGCCGCGACCGAGGCGGTTTCGCTGATGCGCCCGTGGCGGGCGAAGCCGGCGTCGCGTATCAGGTCGGCCTCGTCATTGATGGCGTTGCGGATCGTCGGCAACAGCCGGTCGAGCGCCTCGGCATCGGTCTGTTCGCCGGCTAGCCCGATGCGTTTTGCGTGGCCGCTCAGGAAATCGTCGGAATAGAGGCATTCGATCTCGAGCAGGCGGGTGACGGAGCGGTCGGAAAAGAAATCATGCATGAGATCGAGACTGGCCGTATCCATGCAGATGACGAGCCGGTCGGTCCCGAACCAGTCGAACAGCATCCGCATCAATGCGCGGCGGTGGCGGGTGCGTTTCTCGAGCGTCTTCTGGATGCCGCCGAGGTCGGGCAGGGGGGTGGTTTCCTCGTTGAAGAGGTAATCGACCGCCGGCAGGCCGGCCGTTGTGCGGATCCGCCCCACCAGGCGCTTGGCCACATGCCATTTCTTGCAGGCGATGATCATCAGTTCCCGCTCGCGCCCGAGCGAGCTTTCGGTTTCCCAGAACCGGGGGGCGAAGCGGCGCCCCATGCGGCCGCGCCCGGTCAGGAAACGATAGATGCTGGTTCCCTCGTTCGAGATCTGGAACGCCGCGTCGCGTGCGGCATAGAGCGTCCCGAGCCGTTCGTGCAGGTCATGCGCCTCGGGGCTGATCTTGCGGGCGAAGAGATAATCCTGGGACAGCAGCAGGTTATAGTGATCGTTGTAGAAGGTGACCGGCATCCCGTAGTCGGAAAACATCAGGAAGGTGAGGGTGCGGCTGCGGATCTCCTCCTCGGGCACCAGGTGATGCACGAGGGTCTGGAAGAAGGTCTCGTCCGGGATCCAGGTGGTGCGGAAGAAGCGCATCACGTCGCGGCGCTCCTGCGTCATGGCGATGATTCTTTCGACCGTGCGGCGCCGCAGGCACCACCACTGGCTTCCGATCCGGATATCGAGATCGGCCGGGATCCGCCGCCGCAGGCCGAGCGCCTGCTGCAGCGCGAGCGAGGCATAGAACAGGCGCTTGTGGCGGCGTTCGTTGAGGAAATGGCGGTAGATCAGCCGTTCCTCGCGGATGCCGGTCTTGATCCAGTCGCTTTCGAAGAAGTCGAAGCTTTCGATGAAGTCGGCATCAATGTCGTCAAGGAAGCGATGGGCGTATTGCGCCGACTTGATCGCCATGCAGTCGCCCGAGAGCATGTAGACATGCGTGGCGCGGGGGAAGGCGTCGAGCGCGGCGGCGGTGGCCCGCAGCGTCGCCTCGACCAGCGACCATTCGCCCCAGCCGCATTTCACGGGCCGGCGCACGAAGCTCACGTTCGGATCACCGTCGAGCGCGGCCCGGATGCGGCGGTAATCGGACCGGCTGGCGCGGGCATCGAAATGGATCGCCATGCAGTCGCCGGCGGCGGTCAGCTGCCGGGCCCGGCGGATGACGGTATCGGGATCCTTGTGGCAGAGCAGGATATAGGCAATTCGAGCCATGGAAAAAAACGACACTGTTCAACGACACACAGGGGCTTGATAGTGCCCATGGCCGATTGAATAAACCGGCTTTCTCTGCTTTCTCTCGATTGGAGCGGTGCGCCTGTGCTGTGGCGCCGCACAAGGAGTGCAGTATGAATTTTCCCGGTACCTGGATGACCGAAAGCGGCAGCGTCGTTTATCGGGTCGTGCCGAAATGCGCCTGTTCGACCATCGGCCAGATTCTCTATTATTCGGATCACGGCCGGTTCTTCGACGGGGATATCCACGACGCCGACACGGGCCTGCACAAATGGGCCTTCGAAACCAGCCAGGAGCCGATCCGGCGCAATGTGCTGGGGCACGAGAGCTACAGCTTTACCTGTGTGCGCAACCCCTATACGCGGATCCTTTCGTCGTTCTTCGACAAGATCTGCGGTATCCAGCGCAACGGGCGGCGCTATCGCGGCAATCTGGTGCCGTCACTGATCTATAATTACGGGATCGAGGTCGGCGGCGAGGACGGGCAGGAGGAGTTCGACCAGATCCGCTCGTTCCGCCGCTTTCTGCTGTTTGCCCGTGACACGATCCGCTTCCGCCGCCCGATGGAGCCCGATATCCACTGGTCGGCAATGTCGGGCCATGTGGGCACGTTCATCGCCAATGGCGGCACCTATGACCGCGTGATCTGGACCGAAGCCTTCGAGGAGGGCATGACGCAGGTGCTGGCCAATATGGAGATGCGCCACCCGGTCGATCTGGCGGCGGTTCCGCGCTTCAACGAAAGCGAGGGCCACGGGCCGACGCGTGCCCATCCGGTCGAGGCGTATTTCGACGACCTTTCGATGCATCTGGTTTACGAGATCTACAAGCAGGATTTCGAGCTGTTCCGTTACGATGCCGGAAATCCGGGCAACAAGATGCCGGTGGGCGAGATCGACCTTGAGGAACTCCACGCCAAGCTTGGCGCCTGATTGCGGCGGCGGGGGGCCTCCGGCGGGGATATTTAGAGCCAGAAGAAGGCTTTGGCGCGGGATTTGCCGCCCTGGCCTTCGGCTAGAGGAGGCGGGCGACGACGTAATCCGCTAGATCGTGGAGAATGTGGCGCACCGGATGGTCGGGGAGCGTGCGGAGCGCGTCGCGCGCGCGTTCGGCCCAGCGAAGGGCGTCCTCGCGGGTCGCGGCAAGGGCGCCGTGACGCTCCATCAGCGCAAGTGCGGTGTCGATGTCGCCCTCTTCCTGCCGGCTGGTCTCGATCACCCGTTTCCAGAAGCTGCGTTCTTCGGGGCTTGCGGCGGCGATCGCCTTGATCAGGGGAAGGGTGAGTTTCCGGTCGCGGAAATCGTCGCCGATGTTCTTGCCGGTGGCGCTGCTGTTACCCTGGTAGTCGAGCAGGTCGTCCGCGATCTGGAAGGCGATGCCGAGGGCGTCGCCGTATTCGAACAGCGCGCGGGCGTGGTCCTCCGGCGCGCCGGCGATCACCGCGCCCGATTCGGTCGCGGCCGAGAACAGCGCCGCGGTCTTGCCGCGGACGATCTGGAGATAGGTATCCTCGCCGGTGGCGAGATCGCGCGCGGCGGAAAGCTGCAGCACCTCGCCTTCGGCGATGGTGGCGGCGGCGTTCGAAAGGATCCCGAGCACGCGCAGGTTCCCGGGCTCGACCATGAGCTGGAAGCTGCGGGCGAACAGGTAGTCGCCGACCAGCACGCTCGACTTGTTGTCCCAGAGCAGGTTCGCGGTGGGGCGGCCCCGGCGCTGGGCGCTTTCATCGACCACGTCGTCGTGCAGCAGCGTCGCGGTATGGATGAATTCGACCGTTGCGGCGAGGTGGACATGCCAGGGCCCCTCGTAGCCGCAGATCCGGGCCGCGGCGAGAGTCAGCATGGGCCGCAGCCGCTTGCCGCCGGCCTCGACCAGGTGGGCGGTCACTTCGGGGATGCGCGGCGCATGGCGCGACACCATCCGCTTGCGGATCAGGGTGCTGACCGCTTCCATGTCGCTGCCGAGTTCGGCGGCGAGACGGTCAAGCGGCGTCGGAGAGAGAATACTGTCCATCATGCGTCCGTTTCCCGGCTCGACATTTCGGCTGACTTGCCCTTACATCCTGAAGTCATGAAGGAACTTCTGCGCAGCACCGATCCGACGGTCATGGCCTTTGCATCCGTTCTCCTTCGGGGCGAGGATATAGACTGCTTTGAATTCGACGTAAACATGAGCATCCTCGAAGGTGGCATCGGAATTCTGCCCCGGCGCATGATGGTGCGCGAGGCCGATTTCGACCGCGCGCTTTCGGTGCTGCGCGACAATGACATCCTGCCCGCCGGATGATGATCGAAAGTTTTGCCGAGGACGCGCTGAGCCGTGATGGTTTCCTTGGCGGCCGGCTGCGGCTGCGGCAGCCGTGCAAGGGCTATCGCGCGGGGGCTGATCCGGTCCTGCTGGCGGCCAGCATCCCGGCGCGGAGCGGAGAGCGGGTGCTTGACCTCGGCTGCGGGGCCGGGGCGGCGATGCTGTGCCTTGGGGCGCGCGTTCCGGATCTCTGCCTTGTCGGGGTCGAGATCCAGCCGGCCTATGCCGCGCTTGCGCGACGCAATGCCGCAGAAAACGGCATTCCCGCCATGGTCCATGTCGCTGACCTTTCGGCCCTGCCCGCGCCGCTGCGGCAGGCGGAGTTCGACCATGTGATCGCCAATCCGCCGTATTTCAGGGCAGGTGCCCACAGCCGTGCGCGCGACGAGGGGCGGGCGCTGGCGCTCGGCGGCGGGGAGGAGCTTGGCGCCTGGGTCGCGGCGGCGGCACGGCGGCTGGCGGCGCGGGGCTGTTTCCACGTGATCCAGCGGGTTGCGCGGCTGCCCGAACTGCTTGCGGCCTGTGCGCAGGCGCGGCTCGGGTCGGTCGAACTGCTGCCGCTTTCGGCGCGCGCGGGGCGGGAGCCCGAACTGGCCATCCTGCGGGCCCGCAAGGGCGGACGGGCGGCATTCCGCCAGCATTGGCCGCTCGTACTGCACGAGGGCACGCACCGCACGAGCCGCGAGGATTACCGCCCGGACATCGCGGCGGTGCTGCGGGACGGCGCGCCGTTGCCCTGGCCGGCATGAGGACCCGCGGCGGGATTCATACGTTGTCAGCCATGTGATCCGGATCGCTGGTGACAGACTCGGGAAGATGTGTTCAACTGAGTCTGCATCTGGTTCAGAAGGAGGTTTGCCATGAGCCTGAACGCGCATCTGACGGAACTGAAGCGTAAGCATCGCCTGCTGAGCAACGAGGTCGAGCAGGCCGAACGATCGCCGGGCACGGATGGGCTGTATGTGACTGAACTCAAGAAGCAAAAGCTGAAGCTCAAGGAAGAGATCGAGCGCCTGTCCCACTAGGACGGCCGCCAGATCAATCCCGCCGGCGGGCGCGGGCCGCGACCACGGCGCCGGCGGTTATCAGCAGCGCGGCGACAGCCAGCGTCCACGAGGCGCTGGCAACGCCCGCGAGAACCAGAATGAGCGTGGACAGCAGCGGCGCCGCATAGGAACTGGTGCCGAGAAGCTGAATATCCCCGCGTTTCACCCCCACATCCCAGAGATAGAACGCAAGCCCGACCGGGCCGAGCCCGAGGCCGAGCGTGGCAAGCCACCCGGTTGCGCCGTCGGGCCAGCGGGTCGGCTCGAAGACGAGATGCAGCAGCAGCGACAGCAATGCGCTCAGCAGGCAGAACACCGCGACCGAACTGGTCGGCGCATGGCCGACGAGCCGCGAAAGCACCGAGTAACCCGACCAGGTGAGAGCGCAGAGCAGCGCGAGCCCATAGCCCGGCAGATATTGCGCCCTGAAGCCGAGATCACCGGCGCCGGTCAGGATCAGCGCCGCCCCGGCAAAGCTGAGCAGGGCACCCGCAAGATGCCCGGGACGCAGGGATTCGCCGGGCAGCAGGCCCGAGAACAGCACGATCAGCAGCGGCCAGAGATAGGCAATGAGTCCGGCCTCGGCCGCCGGGGCAAGCCGCAGGGCCGAGAAATAGAGCGCGTGGTAGCCAAACAGCCCGAGCGTGCCGAAGACATAGACCCGCCATGACACCCGGCGCAGCTCGGCCAGCGAATTGGTGGCGCGGCACCAGAGGATGCCGATCGTCCCGCCGATCGCAAAGCAGATTGCGTTCAGCAGGAGCGGCGGCACCGGGGCCGACCAGACGGTGAGCAGCGCCAGCAGCGACCAGAGCAGGACCGCTCCGAAGCCGATCATGGTGGCGCGCTGTTGCTCCATCGAAAGCCCCGCAGCAAAAGGACCGGCCTGGGATGGCCGGCCCTGATTGAACCTGTCGCGTTCCGGCGCGGATCAGACGAAGAACTGCGCGCCGTTCGCGCTGATGGTCGAGCCGTTGATGAAGCCCGCGTCATCAGAGGCGAGGAACACCACGCAACGGGCGATTTCCTCGGGTTCGCCAAGGCGCCCGGCCGGAATCTGCGCGATGATGCTTTCGCGGACCTTTTCCGGAACCGCCATCACCATGTCGGTGGCGATATAGCCCGGGCAGACCGCGTTGGCGGTGATGCCGGCGCGCGCGCCTTCCTGGGCAAGCGACTTCACGATCCCGAGATCGCCGGCCTTGGTCGCCGCATAGTTGACCTGGGCGAACTGTCCCTTCTGCCCGTTGATCGAGCTGATGACGATGACGCGGCCGAACTTGCGCTCGCGCATGCCGGGCCAGACGGGGTGAACGGTGTTGAAGACACCGGTCAGGTTGGTGTCGACGACATCCTTCCACTGCTCCGGGGTCATCTTGTGGAACGGCGCGTCGCGGGTGATGCCGGCATTCGCCACCACGATGTCGATCTGGCCGACCTCGGCTTCGACCTTTTCGATCCCGGCCTTGCTTTCATCGTAGTCGGCGACGTTCCATTTGTAGGTCTTGATGCCGGTTTCGCTGGTAAATGCAGCAGCGGCCTCGTCATTGCCGGCATAGGTGGCCGCTACGTTGTAGCCGGCTGCCTTCAATGCCTTCGAGATCGCCGCACCGATGCCGCGGCTGCCGCCGGTGACGAGTGCTGTTCGTGCCATGTTACTCTCCAGGTAAGGGTCAGGGATTCGCAAGGACGTTACCGACACGCCCAGGGATGCGCAACAATGTTGCGGGCACCTTGCCTGCCCGATCCGGGGCGCGGGGCCCCGGATCGGACGGACAGATGCCGGTCTCGGTCGGGATCAGGGGCGCTCGACGCACAGGGCGATGCCCATGCCGCCGCCGATGCAGAGCGTGGCGAGGCCGCGCTTGGCGTTGCGCCGCTTCAGTTCGAACAGCAGCGTGTTCAGGATGCGCGCGCCCGAGGCGCCGATCGGGTGCCCGATGGCGATCGAACCGCCGTTCACATTCACGATCTCGGGATCCCAGCCCATGTCCTTGTTGACGGCGCAGGCCTGCGCGGCAAAGGCTTCGTTGGCTTCGACCAGGTCGAGGTCCGAGGCTTTCCAGCCGGCCTTTTCCAGCGCCTTGCGGCTGGCACCGATCGGACCGACGCCCATGATCGAGGGGTCGAGCCCGACCGTGGCGTAGGACACGATCCGCGCCAGCGGTTCGATCCCGCGCTTTTCGGCGTTGTCGGCACTCATCAGCAGCACTCCGGCCGCGCCGTCGTTGATGCCGCTGGCGTTGCCGGCAGTGACGGTGCCTTCCTTGGTGAAGGCCGGGCGCAGCTTCTGCATGGCCTCGATATTGGCGCCGTGACGGATATATTCGTCGCTTTCCATCACCACGTCGCCCTTGCGGGTCTTGATGGTGAAGGGGACGATCTCGTCCTTGAACTTGCCGGCGCTCTGGGCGGCTTCGGCCTTGTTCTGGCTGGCGACGGCGAATTCGTCCTGCTGTTCGCGGCTGATTTGCCACTGGCCGGCCACGTTCTCGGCGGTGTTGCCCATGTGATAGCCGTTGAAAGCGTCCCAGAGCCCGTCGCGAATCATCGTGTCGATATATTTCAGGTCGCCCATCTTCTGGCCCTGCCGCAGATTGGCGGCATGGGGGGCCATCGACATGTTTTCCTGCCCGCCGGCGGCGACGATTTCGGCATCGCCAAGCTGGATGTGCTGGGCGGCCAGCGCGATCGAGCGCAGCCCCGAGCCGCAGACCTGATTGACCAGCCAGGCGGCGCTTTCCTGCGGCAGGCCGGCCTTGATATGCGCCTGGCGCGCCGGGTTCTGCCCCTGCGCCGCGGTCAGCACCTGCCCGAGGATGGTCTCGCTGACTTCGGATTTGTCGATGCCGGCGCGTGCGACCACCGCTTCGAGCATCGCCGCGCCAAGGTCATGGGCGGGGGTATTGGCGAAACTGCCGAGGAAACTTCCGACCCCGGTTCGGGCTGCGGAAGCGATAACTACGTTCGTCATGAAGATTGTCCTTCTGCCGGCTGAGATCGAAAGATGCAGGCGCTGATGCGCTGATCGCAATTTCCTGATTACTGGAATGCCGCGAGGTCAGCAACCGAAAGGGCGCCGCAGGGCAGAGGGCACGCCGCGGCATGACCCGATCCGGCATGACAAGACCCGGCACGTCCCAGGACGCACCGGGATCGCGGCCCCCGAGAGGGCGCTCACTGGTGAAGCGGGTCAGGAATTGGGGTGGGGTTCCACCAGCCGCAGGATCGCCGCCCGCAGCAGGGTAAAGACGATGCCGCCGAGCCCGGCCAGCAGGAACAGGTAGCCGAGCGGGATCAGGAAGAAGGGTTCGCGCAGATACCCCTGCGCATCCACGGTCGAACTGATCGACGCATAGGCGGTGGCGCAGCCCATCCCCATCAGCGTGACAACGACGAATGTCAGCAATCTCGGAAACATCGGCCCCTCGTGCTTTCCTTGTCAGAATGACCGTGGGTATCCGGGATTCGGGCGTGTTCGTTCAATGAAAAACGCTGGGGGCCGCGCCGGTGAGCAGAACTCCGCCGAATCCGGCACAACTGCGAACAACGCATGAGCAGGCGCGGCGGTTCCGGCGCGTCGCCGCCGGAAGTGCGCCCGCCTCCTCTGGCCGCGTCATTCGTCCGCGTCGTCGAGCAACGCGGAAATGATCGCCTGCGCGCTTTCGGAATTCCACTCGGCATCGCCGGTCAGGCGCGCGATTTCCTCGCCCTCGGGGTTCAGGATCACCGTCACCGGCAGGCCGAGAACTCCCATGTCGCGCGACACGGCCTGGTTCGGATCCTGATGGCCGGGCAGGTTGTCGACGCCGATCTCGCCAAAGAATTTCCGAATGGCCGGGGTCGAGTTGTTGGGCCCGCTGGCGAGGGTCAGAACCTCGAAATCATTGCCGCCAAAGGCATCCTGCAGGGCGGCAAGCTCGGGCATTTCCTTGCGGCAGGGCGCGCACCACGTGGCCCAGAAGTTCAGCAGCACCCATTTGCCCTGCCAGTCGGCAAGCGTCGCCTCGCCACCGTCATCGGCCAGCGTGAAGGTCTTTTCCGAGACCGGCTTGGGGCTGTCGTGCAGGACCAGCTTTTTCATGTCGCCTTCGCGCAGGCCGGCCAGCATGGCGGTGTCGGCAAGCGCAGCATTTGCACCGAGCGCAAGCGCAATATAAAGGGTCAGAAGTCGAAACAGGCGCATTCCATTCTCCCGGGGGCAGAACATGGCAGAAAAAACCTCGAACCAGATGTGGGGGGGCCGTTTCGCCGCAGGCCCGGACGCGATCATGGAAAAGATCAACGCCTCGATCGACTATGACCAGCGGATGGCGGCCCAGGACATCGCGGGCTCGAAGGCCCATGCGGCGATGCTCGCCGCGACGGGCATCATCAGCGATAGCGACGCCGACGCGATAAGGGAAGGGTTGGTCACGGTCTTGTCAGAGATCGAGGCGGGCCGATTCGCCTTTTCCGCCGCGCTCGAGGACATCCACATGAACGTCGAGGCGCGGCTGCGCGAGTTGATCGGCGAACCGGCCGGGCGGCTGCACACGGCGCGGTCGCGCAACGACCAGGTGGCGACCGATTTCCGGCTCTGGGTGCGCGACCAGCTCGACGCGGCGGATGCGGGGCTTGTCGCGCTCATCCGCGCGCTGCTGACCCAGGCCGAGGCCGGGGCCGACTGGGTGATGCCCGGCTTTACCCATCTGCAGGTGGCACAGCCGGTCACCTGGGGGCATCACATGATGGCCTATGTCGAGATGTTCGGCCGGGATCTGTCGCGGATGCGCGATGCGCGGGCGCGGATGAACGAATCCCCGCTCGGCGCGGCCGCCCTGGCCGGCACTTCCTTTCCCATCGACCGCGACATGACCGCGCGCGCGCTCGGTTTTGTGCGGCCGGCGGCAAACAGCCTTGATGCGGTGAGCGATCGCGATTTCGCGCTCGAATTCCTGTCCGCCGCCAGCATCTGCGCCATGCATCTGTCGCGCCTGTCCGAGGAACTCGTGATCTGGTCGAGCGCGCAGTTCCGCTTTGTCGCGCTGTCGGACCGGTTCTCGACCGGTTCGAGCATCATGCCGCAGAAGAAGAACCCGGATGCGGCGGAGCTGATCCGTGCGAAAATCGGGCGCATCTTTGGCGCCAATACGGCGCTCATGATGGTGATGAAGGGGCTGCCGCTCGCCTATTCCAAGGACATGCAGGAAGACAAGGAACAGGTCTTTGACGCCGCCGATTCGCTCATGCTGGCGCTGGCGGCGATGGATGGCATGGTGCGCGACATGAGCGCGAATCGCGAATCGCTGGCGACGGCGGCGGGGGCCGGGTTTTCCACCGCGACCGACCTTGCCGACTGGCTGGTGCGGGTGCCCGGCCTGCCGTTCCGCGAGGCGCATCACGTCACCGGTGCGCTGGTGGCGCTGGCCGAAAAGAGGGGGTGCGACCTGCCCGATCTTTCGCTTGCGGACATGCGCGCGGTCCACGGCGGCATAGACGACACCGTGTTCGAGGTGCTCGGCGTTGAGAACTCGGTCAATTCGCGGCTGTCCTACGGCGGAACGGCGCCGGTGCGGGTGCGCGAGCAGATCGCGCGCTGGCGCGAGCGCCTCGGTTGAGCGCATGATGCGGCAGGAGGCCATGCCATGAACAAGCTCGTCCTGCTGGTGCTTGCCGCGCTTGCGCTTGCCGCCTGCGGGGTGGATGGCGAGCCGGTGCGCCCGAGCGTGGGCGCGGGGGTCGGCATCTCTTCGGGCGGGCGCATCCATACCGGCGGCAGCATCGGGCTGCATCGCTCGCCGGTGTCGCTGCATCTCGGCGTCTGATGTCGCATCTGCGCCGGGCGTATCTGGCGCTGGCGCTGCTCGGCGCGCTGCCGCCGCTCTACCGCTTTCTGCGGCTTGCGTCGGGCCATGACCTGCAGATGTTGAACTGGGCATGGCCGCGGGGGCCGTTTGGGGCCGATTTCGTGATGCTCGGGCTTGTGCTTGCGCTCTGGTGCGGTGCCGAGGTCGCGGTGCGCCGCAACTGGGAGGCGCTCACGGCCATTCCGGTGCTGATCCTGTTCGGGCCCGGCGCGGCGCTGCCGCTTTACCTGTTCCTGCGCACACGCCCGCCGCGTGATTCCGTTTGATCCGCCGCGGGCTTTCTCTTAACTCCGGCTCATGGATCATTTTCTGTATCAGAACGGCGCGCTTCATGCCGAGGACGTGCCCGTTGCCGAGATCGCGGCCGAGATCGGCACGCCGTTCTACCTGTATTCGACGGCGACGCTGCTGCGCCATTACCGCCTGTTCGAAGAGGCGCTTTCCGGCACCGACCACCTTGTCTGCTATGCGGTCAAGGCGGCCAGCAATATCGCGATTCTCAAGACGCTGGGCGATGCCGGGGCGGGGATGGACGTGGTCAGCCAGGGCGAATATCTGCGCGCCCGCGCCGCCGGTGTTCCGGGCGAACGGATCGTGTTTTCGGGCGTCGGCAAGACCGCTGATGAAATGCGCGTGGCCCTTGCCGGGGGAATCCGCCAGTTCAACCTGGAATCGGAACCCGAGATGGAGGCGCTGAACGCCGTCGCGCTCGAGATGGGCAAGGTGGCGCCGGTCACGGTGCGGGTGAACCCCGATGTGGATGCGCGCACCCATGCCAAGATCTCGACCGGCAAGGCGGAAAACAAGTTCGGCATTCCGATCGCGCGCGCCAGCGCCGTCTATGCCCGGGCCGCCGCGCTCAAGGGGCTCGATGTGGTCGGGATCGACGTGCATATCGGCAGCCAGCTGACCGATCTTGCCCCTTTCGAGCAGGCCTATGCCAAGGTCGCCGCGCTGGCCCGCAAGCTGCGCGCCGAGGGGCATGACATCCGCCGGCTCGACCTCGGCGGGGGGCTCGGCATTCCCTATGACCGCACCAACGAGGCGCCGCCGCTGCCGGTCGAATATGGGGCCATGGTCAAGCGCGTGGTCGGGGATCTCGGCTGCGAAATCCAGATCGAGCCCGGACGCCTTATTGCCGGCAATGCGGGCATCATGGTCTCGCGCGTGATCTATCTGAAACAGGGCGAGGGGCGCGATTTCCTGATCGTGGACGCGGCGATGAACGACCTCGTGCGCCCGGCCATGTATGACGCCCTGCACGAGATCGTCCCCGTGACCGAGCCCCGCCCCGGGATCGAGCGCGCCCCCCTCGACGTGGTCGGCCCGGTCTGCGAAACCGGCGATACATTCGCGCGCGCCGTGCCGTTGCCGCCGCTGGCGGCGGGCGATCTGGTCGCCTTCCGCAGTGCCGGGGCCTATGGGGCGGTCATGGCCAGCGAATACAATTCGCGCCCGCTCATCCCCGAGGTGCTGGTCAAAGGTGATCGCTTCGCCGTGATCCGCGCGCGCCCGAGCTTTGACGAAATGCTGAAACGCGATACCATGCCCGCGTGGCTGTAGGCCCCGGCGCTTCCTCGCCGGGTGCGGAACCGCAAGCAGCCGGACGGAGAAAGCTGATGGCCGATCCGGGCAACGCATCCACCAGCCTGCATTCCCTGCGCCGGGTGATTGCCCTCACCCGGGCCGGAATGGTGGCCGAGCGGCTTTTGCGGGCCTTCTGGCCGCTGATGACGCTTGTCATGGCGCTGCTCGGGGCGGTGATGCTCGGCGTTCTCGACCACCTGCCCGGCCGGATTGCCTTGGGGGCGGGTGCGGTGCTTCTGTTCGCCGCCTTTCTCCATGGCCTGCGCCGCCTGCGCTGGCCGGCGCGGGCCGAGGCGCTTTCGCGGCTGGATGCGACGCTGCCCGGGCGGCCCATCGCGGCGCTTATGGATGCGCAGGCGATCGGCGGCGGCGACAGCGGGTCGGAGGCGCTCTGGCAGGCGCACCGCCGACGCATGGCCGCGCGCGCCGTCTCGGCCCGGGCGGTGCGCCCGGACCTGCGGCTTTCGCGGCAGGATCCTTTCGCGCTGCGTTTCATGGCGCTGCTGGTCCTGCTGCTCGGGGTCGCGCTCGGCACGCCGGGGCGGATCAATGATACGGGTTTTCTGAACGCAGGTGGCGGCAATGCGGTCGCGGGCGGCCCGGCATGGGAAGGCTGGATCGAGCCGCCGCGATATACCGGGCGCCCGGCGCTTTACCTTGCGGACCAGAAGGGCCCCGAGCTCGTGCTGCCCGAAGGCAGCCGGATCCTGCTTCGGTTCTATGGCGATCCCGGGGCGCTGAGCCTCGCCGAATCCGTCTCGGGTGGCGCAGAAACGGGCGATGCAACCGCCCCGGAAATCACCGTCGTGCAGGGTGGAGAACTGGCCGTCGAAGGGCCGCAGGGGCAAAGCTGGCAGGTGCGGATGATCCCCGACCACGCCCCGCAGGTCACGATCGACGGCCCGCCGCGCGACGGGGCCGGGGGGGCCATGGCCCTGGCGTTCACGGCCCGGGACGATTACGGCGTGACCGGGGGCGAGGCGCGGATCGAGCTTGACCTCGATGCGGTCGAGCGCCGCCACGGGCTTGCCGCCGATCCCGAGCCGCAGGCGCCGGTCATCCTGCCGCTGCCGCTCCCGATCAGCGGCGGGCGGGCCGAGTTCACCGAAACCCTGGTCGAGGATCTCTCGCGCCATCTGTTCGCGCATCTGCCGGTCACGATCACCCTGCGCGTCCGGGATGCGGCCGGCAACAGCGGCGAAAGCGCGCCGCTTTCGACCCGTCTGCCGGGGCGGCGTTTCTTTGATCCGATGGCCGCCGCACTGGCCGAGCAGCGCCGCGACCTGTTGTGGAACCGCGAAAACGCCCCGCGCGTCGCGCAGATCCTGCGCGCCGTGTCGCACCGCCCCGATGACGATCTGTTCCCCTCGCCGGCGAGCTACCTGCGCCTGCGCGCCGTGCTGCACCGGCTTGAAACCGCGATGGGCGGGGGGCTTGACGATTCCGGGCGCGACAGCATCGCGGCGGCGCTCTGGGATCTGGCGGTCATGATCGAGGAGGGCGAGCTTGGCGATGTGCTCGAGCGGCTGAACCGGGCGCGCGAGCGGTTGAGCGAGGCGATGAAGAACGGCGCCTCGGATCGCGAGATCGCGGATCTGATGCAGGACCTGCGCGATGCGACGCGGGACTACCTGCGCCAGTTGGCCGAGCAGGACAGCGATGATGGCGAACAACTCAGCGAAGAAGACAGCCTGCGGATGGAAGAGGGTGACCTGCAGGCGATGATGGACCGTATCCAGGAATTGATGGAACAGGGGCGCATGGCCGAGGCCGAACAGGCGCTGCAGGATCTGCAGCGGCTCATGGAAAACATGCGTGTGAGCCGTGCGCCGGGCGATGGAACCGGCGGGCAGGGCGCGATGGAGGGGCTGGCAGAGACGCTGCGCGATCAGCAGCGCCTGTCGGACCGTGCCTTCCGCGATTTCCAGGACCGTTTCGATCCGCGCGGCGAGCGGGGCGAAACGGGCAGCGGGCGGGAGGGCGAAAGCGACGCGCGCGGCGGGCTGGCCGACGAACAGCGCGACTTGCGCGAACGCCTTGGCGGCCAGCGCAACGACATGCCGGCGCAGCGGCGCGGCGAAGGTGGCGAGGAAGACGGGGAGGGCGAGAGCGCGGGCGATGCGCTCGGGCGCGCGGAGCAGGCCATGCGCGAAGCCGAAGAGGCGCTGCGGAGCGAGGATTTCGGCCGCGCGATCGACCGCCAGTCCGAGGCGATGGAAGCCCTGCGGGAGGGGATGCGCGCGCTTGACGACAACCGAAACGCCCGCTCGGGAGAGCAGGATCCGCAAGAGGGCGGCGAGGCAGGCGGAGAACGGCGTGCAAACCGTGATCCGCTTGGCCGCGACATCGGTGGGCGCGGCGCGGCGAACAGCGACCGGCCGATGCTCGGGCGCGAGAACCTTTACGATCGGGCGCGCGAGCTTCTTGACGAAATCCGTCGCCGCTCGGGCGAGGGAGAGCGCCCGAAGGCCGAGCGGGATTATCTCGACCGGCTGCTGGATCAGTTCTGACGGGAGATTCCGGTGATTGCGGAAATCCGCGGCGGGCGGTCAGTCCCGCGCAAGGTCGGCGGCAAGCGCGCCGATCCAGTCCCGGGTGCTGTTGACGGCGGTGGTATAGCTGTCGAGCACCGGTGCGGCCTGCGGCAGGGCCCGCGCGATCGGGCCGGCCTGACCGTAGATCAGGAAAAGCCCGGCCGCCAGCAGGACGGCGGCCGCCAGACCCAGCAGGAAACCGCTGTGACCCGGCTGCTTTTCCGGCGTCTGCGGCACGGGGGCGGAATAGAGCACGATGGGCGTGCCGAGGCTGAGCCGCACTTCTTCCTGATCGGGCACGAGGTTATGCCCCGGAGCGGGCCGGCGTGCGGGCAGAAGGTTGCGCCGATGCGCGGGCACCGGCGGCTCTGCCGAACGCGGTTCGGGGCGAGCGGAATCGGGCTGGACGGGATCGGATTGGCCGGGATCGGCGGGAGCGGGGCCGGCGGCAATGGGTTCGGCGACATCGGATTCGGGCGCGGCCGGGGCGGGTGCGGCCGGGGTCGTGTCACCGGAAGCGGATGCCGCCCGCGCCGGCATGGGCGGCGCCGCGTCGAGCCCGAGATCCGGCTGGGTTTCCAGAACGCCCTGTTCCTCGGCGCGCCGCAGCCGCGTTTCAAGTGCCGCCTCTTCCTGCAATATATCGGCCACCGCCCGGTCGAGCGGCCGTCGCGGACGAGCGGGGGTGTTGGTCGAGGCCGTGGCGGGAGCGGTGCTTTCCACTGTATCGTCGGCGGGGCGCTGAAACCACATATGGCCGCAATTCGAGCACTGCACATCCCGGCCCGCGGGCGGAATCGCATCCTCCGGCACCTCGTATTGCGCCGGGCACTTGGGGCAAATCAGTCGCATCAGGCCCTATCCGTTCCCGTTCACTCGTCGGGTCTGTTTTCCGTCACCCTATGCGTTTATGCAAAAAGCGCAAAGAAACAATGAACATCGCCCGGCACCGATGCGGGCGCCATTGAAACTGCATTCCGTGTCGGGCAAAGAAGATCCGGCGTGACCGGGGGGTGCCTGTGATCGAGTTCGAAAATGTCGCCTACAGCTACGGTGGCGACAAGTTGTTCAGCGACGTCTCCCTGCGCCTGTCGCCGGGGTCGTTCCATTTCCTGACCGGCCCGTCGGGGGCGGGCAAGACCACGCTGATCCGGCTCTGTTACGGGGCGCTGCTGCCGACCGGCGGGCAGGTGCGGCTGTTCGATTGCGAGATGGGCGAACTCGACCGCGATCAACTGGCGCTGATGCGCCGGCGTGTGGGGGTGGTGCACCAGGACTGCCGTTTCATCGATCATCTGCCGCTGCTCGACAACATCGCGCTGCCGCTTACCGTGTCCGGTTTCGACATGACGCAGGAACGCGCGAACCTTGACGAACTGATTTCGTGGGTCGGCCTGTCCGAACGCGCCGGCGCCCTGCCGCCCGAACTTTCCGGGGGCGAGAGGCAGCGCGCGGCGCTGGCGCGGGCGGTGATCCTGTCGCCCGACATGATCCTTGCGGACGAACCCACCGGCAACGTGGACTGGGAAATGTCGCAACGCCTGCTGCATCTGCTGATCGAACTCAACCGCATGGGCAAGACGGTGCTGGTCGCGACCCATGACCTTGCGCTGATCCGCGCCGCCAAAAGCCAGGTGCAGGCGCGGGTGCTCAGGATCTCGAACCGTGAACTGCACCTTGCGGGGGCCGACCTGTGAAGACGATCTCGCTGCGCCGGCTGGTTCTCGGCGATGTCCAGGCGGCGCGGATGGTGCCGCCAAGCGGATTTACCGCGCATCTCACGGTGTTCGCGGCCGGGGCGATGGCGTTCCTTGCGGTCTTTGCGCTCGCGCTTTCGCTGGCTTCGGGGCGGCTTGCGGACCGCTGGGGGGAGGAACTCGCCGGGGCGGCCACGCTGCGCATCAGCGGCCCGGCCGAGGAACTCGGGGCGCGGGTCGGCACCGCGCTTGCCGTGCTCGACCAGACGCCCGGCGTGGCCGAGGCGCGCGCGCTGACCGCAGAAGAGCAGGCGGAGTTGCTGGCGCCCTGGTTCGGGGAAGAGGTCTCGCTCGAAATGCTGCCGGTGCCGCGACTGATCGAGATCATCGCCGCCGATCCGCCCTATGACATCGAGGGGCTGCGGCTGCGGCTTGAAGCCGAGGTGCCGGGAGCGGTGCTTGATGATCATTCGCGCTTTCGCCGCCCGCTGGTCGATGCGGCGCAGGCGCTGCGCCGGCTCGGCTGGCTGTCGATCCTGTTGATCACAGGCACGACCGCAGCCATGATCACGCTTGCCGCCAACGCGGCGCTTGCGGCCAATGCGCAGCTGATCGCCGTGTTGCGGCTGGTCGGGGCGAGGGACGGCTATATCGCGCAGGCGTTCGTGCGCCGCTTTACCCTGCGCGCGGCGGCCGGGGCAGCGGCCGGAACGGTGCTCGGGGTTCTGGCGATCCTGGCGCTGCCGCCTGCCTCGGAGGAGGGCGGATTTCTGACCGGGCTCGGCTTTCGGGGGGCGGGCTGGCTGTTGCCGCTGCTGATCCCGCTGCTGGCCGGGGCGGTTGCCTGGGCGGCGACCCGGTCCGCCGCCCGGCGGCGCCTGCGGGAACTCGGCTGATGCGGCGGGGCCTGCGCTGGATCCTTTCGCTGCTGTTCATCCTGCAGATGTATCTTGCCATGGCGCTGCTCGGGATCGCCTTTGCGCCCTGGGCGCTGGTGTCATCCGCGGGCGCGCTGCGCGCGGCAAAGCTTTATTCGGGCTGGGTGCTGTTCAGCGCCCGGGTCATGCTCGGCCTGCGCTGCGAGGTTCGCGGCAAGGTGCCCGAGGGCGAGGTCCTGGTGGCGGCCAAGCACCAGTCGTTCCTTGATATTCTCATTCTCTTCGACGCCTTGCCGCGCCCGAAATTCATCATGAAGAAGGAACTGCTCTGGACCCCGTTTCTCGGGCTCTATGCGCGCCGGGTGGGCTGCGTGCCGGTCGATCGCAGCAAGCGGGGCGCGGCGCTTGCCCGCATGGTCGACGAGGTGCTGCGGGGCGCCGCCGACCCGGGGCAGCTCGTGATCTATCCGCAGGGCACCCGGGTGCCCCCCGGCGAACGGCGTCCCTACAAGGGCGGCAGCGCGGTGCTTTATGGCGAGCTTGGCCAGCCCTGCGTGCCGGCGGCGACCAATGTCGGGCTGTTCTGGCCACGCAGGGGCATCACGCGCCACGCCGGAACGGCGGTGGTCGAATTTCTGGAACCGATCCCGCCGGGGATGGAGCGGGCGGCTTTCATGGCCACCCTTGAACAGCGCATCGAGGCGCAAAGCGATGCGCTGCTGGAGGAAGCGCGCGGCGGGCGCGCCCCCGAAGGCTGATTAAGGGGGGCGCGCTTGCGTGTCCCGCGTCGGCATCCCGTCAGGCGTGGATTGCCCCGTCGCCACAGGCGAGCGCCGCCTCGCGCACCGCTTCGGAATAGGTCGGGTGCGCGTGACAGGTCAGCGCCAGATCCTCGGCCGAGGCGCCGAATTCCATGGCGACGCAGATCTCGTGGATCAGTTCGCCCGCCGAGGGACCGATGATATGGGCGCCGAGAATGCGGTCGGTGTCCTTGTCCGCCAGGATCTTGACGAATCCGTCGGCGGCGAAATTGGCCTTGGCGCGGCCGTTGCCCATGAAGGAGAACTTGCCGGCCTTGTAGGCGCGACCCTGCTGTTTCAGCGATTCCTCGGTCTCGCCCAGGGCGGCGACCTCCGGATGAGTGTAGATCACCGAGGGGATCACGCCATAGTTCACCCGCCCGCTCTTGCCGGCGATCACCTCGGCCACGGCCATGCCCTCGTCCTCGGCCTTGTGGGCAAGCATCGGCCCCTCGATGCAGTCGCCGATCGCATGAATGCCTGCCACGGCGGTTTCCCAGCGCTCGTTCACCAGAACCTGGCCGCGCTCCGACAGCCCGACCCCGAGCGGTTCGAGCCCGAGTCCTTCGGTAAAGGGCCTGCGCCCGGTCGCGACCAGCACCACTTCGGCCTCGATCGCGTGGTCGCTGTCGTCCTTGCGGCGCTTGTAGGCGACCCGCACACCGCCATCGGTCGCTTCGGCCGACTGGACTGCCGCCCCGAGGGTGAAAGAGAGCCCCTGTTTCTTGAGCGTGCGCTGGAAGGTCTTTTGCACCTCGCCATCCATGCCGGGGGTGATCTGGTCGAGATATTCGAGCACCGTGACCTTGCTGCCGAGGCGGGAATAGACGCTGCCGAGTTCCAGCCCGATCACCCCCGCGCCGATCACGACCATGGATGTCGGGATGCGGCCGAGTTCCAGCGCCCCGGTCGAGGTGACGATGGTCTTTTCGTCGATGACAATACCGGGGAGCGTGGCGCTTTCCGACCCCGAGGCGATGACGATATGCGCGGCCTCGTGGATTTCGTCGCTCACCTTGACCTTGCCCGGCTCGGGGATGCTGGCCCAGCCCTTCAGCCAGTCGATCCCGTTTTTCTTGAACAGGAATTCGATGCCCCTGGTGTTGGCGGCGATGGTGTCGGCCTTGTAAGCGAGCATCTTTTCCCAGTTCACCACGGGCGCCGCGCCCTCGAGCCCCATGGCGGCGAAGGTGGTTTCGGATTCGCGCAGCATCTGCGAGGCGTGAAGCAGGGCCTTGGAGGGGATGCAGCCCACGTTCAGGCAGGTGCCGCCCAGCGTCTCGCGCCCCTCGACGCAGGCGGTTCTGAGGCCAAGCTGCGCGCAGCGGATCGCGCAGACATAGCCGCCGGGGCCCGAACCGATGATGATGACGTCATATTTGGCCATGGTCATTGTCCCTTGTTTTGGGCCGGGGAGGGGGCTCTGCCCCCGTCGCGCGGGGCGCGCGACTCCCCCGGGATATTTCCGCCAGAAGAAGTCAGACGAGGGCGGAGAGCAGCATGAGCAGGGTGGCGAGGAAGCCGATGCCCCATATGATCGAGCGCGCCGGTGCGAGCGCAAGGGCATAGGCGGGGATATAGAGGATGCGCGCGCCCAGGTAGGTCCAGGCGCAGCCGGCGGTGAAGGCCGTCGATTTGCCGGCAAGCACCGTGACCAGGCAGGCGATGGTGAAGAGGATGAGCCCCTCGAAATGGTTGTCGAGCGCGCGTTTGAGCCGGCCTGCGAGCGGCGAAACCGGCCGCGGCGGCGGCAGGTCGCGGGCGGACATGGTGTAGCCGGCGCCGAGATCGCGGGTGACAACGGGCGCATAGAGCGCGAGTTGCAGCATCTGGAGCAGCGCGGCAAGAGCGAGGACAGCAAGTTCGGGGGTCATGATGCGGCGCGGGCTCCGCGGGTCGGGGCGATGGAACTGCCGGCCCGGGTGGTCGGTGCGGCGGGCATCGCGGTGGAGGGGATGGGGGAAACGTTCTCGCGACACCGTCCTTCATGTGGCGGCCCCTTGCGTTGCGGGGCGCTGGCGGGACGGTGCCGGAAGGCCGGTGTCGGGGCCGCGCGGCAATGCGTTTGGCGTGCATTGCCCGGGGCAGGCGGGGCGATGCCGAGCGCATCCGCCTGCCGGCAGCGGGCCAGTCCTTCGGCGGGCGATTGCATCGCGATCCTCCCCCTTCGGGTCACAGATCCATCAGCAGGCGGCGCGGATCCTCGAGTGCCTCCTTCACGCGCACGAGGAAGGTGACCGCCCCCTTGCCATCGACGATGCGGTGATCGTAGCTGAGCGCGAGATACATCATCGGGCGGATCACGATCTCGCCCCCGACCACCACCGGGCGCTGTTCGATCTTGTGCATGCCGAGAATGCCCGATTGCGGCGGGTTCAGGATCGGCGAGGACATGAGCGAACCATAGACGCCGCCGTTCGAGATGGTGAAGGTGCCGCCCTGGAGTTCCCCCATGGACAGCTTGCCGTCGCGGGCGCGCAGGCTTTTTTCCGCGATCGCCTTTTCGATTTCGGCGAAGGAGAGCGAATCGGCGTCGCGGATCACCGGCACGACCAGCCCCGAGGGAGTGCCCGTGGCGATGCCCATATGCACGAAATTCTTGTAGATCACCTCGGTGCCGTCGATTTCGGCATTGACCTCGGGCACCTCCTTCAGCGCGTGGCAGCAGGCCCGGGTGAAGAACGACATGAAGCCGAGCCGCACCCCGTGCTTGCGCTCGAACAGGGTCTTGTACTGCTCGCGCAGATCCATGACCGCGCTCATGTCCACCTCGTTGTAGGTGGTAAGCATGGCGGCGGTGTTCTGCGCCTCCTTGAGGCGCCGGGCGATGGTCTGGCGCAGGCGGGTCATCTGCACGCGTTCCTCGCGTGCCGCATCCTCGGCCGGAGAGGGCGCGCGCGCGGGGGCGGCGGGCGGCGCGGAATCCGCGGCTGGCGGCGCGGGCTCCGGCGCGGCCGGCGAGGACCGCGCCAGGTCTTCCTTCATGATGCGCCCGTCGCGCCCGCTGCCGGTCACGGAATCGCGGGAAATCCCCGCCTCGGCCATGGCCTTGCGGGCGGCGGGGGAATCCTCGGTGTCGCGGCGGCTGGCGGCGGCTTCCGCGGGATCGGGTTTGGTGCTTTCCTGCGGGCGCAGCGCGGGTTCGACCATGCCGTCGGCACTGCCGCTGATCATGGCGATCCGGTCGCCCGGTGCGACGGTCGCGCCCTCGGCGGCGCTGATTTCGCGCAGGACGCCGCCGGCGGGGGCGGGCACCTCGAGGCTCACCTTGTCGGTTTCGAGTTCGCAGAGCATTTCATCCTGCTTCACGTCATCGCCGACCTTCTTGAACCAGTTGGCCACGGTTGCCTCGGTCACGCTTTCGCCCAGCGCGGGCACGGTGACGGCGGTCAGGTTTTCGCGCTCCGACGGCGGGGCGGCGGCGGGGGCCGGCTGTGCGGGCTCTGCTGCGTTCCCCCGGTCCGGCTGCGCGGGGGCATCGGCGGCGGCATCGGAGATCGTCGCGAGCAAGGCGCCGACCTCCACCGTCTGGCCCTCGGCGGCGATGATCTCGGCCAGTTGTCCGGCGACCGGGCTTGGCACCTCGACGGTTACCTTGTCGGTTTCAAGCTCGCAGATCATTTCATCGACGGCCACCGCATCGCCCGGTTTCTTGAACCAGGTGGCGATGGTCGCTTCGGTCACGGATTCGCCCAGGGCGGGCACGCGGACTTCGGTGGTCATGTCAGTCTTCTCCAAAACTCAGCGCCTCGTCGACAAGCGCATCCTGCTGCGCCTTGTGCTGGCTCGCGAGCCCCGTGGCCGGCGAAGCCGAGGTGGCGCGGCCGACATAGCGCGGGCGGCGGTGGTCGGCCTCGATCCGGTTCAGCACCCATTCGATGTTCGGCTCGATGAAGCTCCAGCCGCCCTGGTTCTTGGGTTCTTCCTGGCACCAGATGAATTCGGCCTGCTTGAAGCGGTCGAGTTCCTTGACGAGGCTGAGCGCGGGGAAGGGATAGAACTGTTCGACGCGCAGCAGATAGATGTCGTCGATGCCCCGCGCGTCGCGTTCCTCGAGCAGGTCGAAATAGACCTTGCCCGAGCAGAGCACCACGCGCCGGATCCGCGCGTCGGGCTGGAGCCGGGTCGTTGAATTGCCAAGCTCCGCATCGTCCCAGAGCACCCGGTAGAAGGCCGAGCCGGTGGTGAATTCTTCGGCGCGGCTGACGGCCAGCTTGTGACGCAGCAGCGATTTCGGCGTCATCAGCATGAGCGGCTTGCGGAAGTCGCGGTGCAGCTGGCGGCGCAGGATATGGAAATAGTTCGCCGGAGTGGTGCAGTTGGCGACGATCCAGTTGTCCTGCCCGCAGAGTTGCAGGAACCGTTCGAGCCGCGCGCTCGAATGTTCCGGCCCCTGGCCCTCGTAGCCATGCGGGAGCAGGCAGACGAGACCCGACATGCGCAGCCATTTGCTCTCGCCGGCCGAGATGAACTGGTCGAACATGATCTGCCCGCCATTGGCGAAATCGCCGAACTGCGCCTCCCAGAGCGTGAGCGCATTGGGTTCGGCCAGCGAATAGCCGTATTCGAAACCGAGCACCGCATATTCCGACAGCATCGAATCGATCACCTCGAAATGGGCCTGTCCGGGGCGGATATTGTTGAGCGGGTGGTAACGTTCTTCGGTTTCCTGATCGACAAAGGCGGAATGGCGCTGGCTGAAGGTTCCGCGCGTGCTGTCCTGACCCGACAGGCGCACGGGAAAACCCTCGGTCAGCAGGCTGCCGAAGGCAAGCGCCTCTCCGGTCGCCCAGTCGAAGCCTTCGCCGGTCTCGAACATCGCGCGCTTGGCCTTCAGCAGACGTTCGACCGTATGATGAAGCGGAAAGCCCTCGGGGACGCGGGTCAGGGCCTCGCCGATTTCCTGAAACGTCTCGGGGCGGATCGCGGTTTCGCCCCGGGCGTGGTCTTCGTCGGCCTGCCAGCCGATATGCGACCAGCGCCCGTCGAGCCAGTCGGCCTTGTTCGGGCGATAGTTCCGGCCGGCCTCGAACTCGTCGTTCAGATGCGCTTGAAACGCGGCCTTCATGTCCTCGATCTCGCCCTCGGGGATCAGCCCGTCGGCCACCAGCCGTTCCGTGTAAAGGCTGAGCGTGGTCTTGTGGGACTTGATGTTCTTGTACATCAGGGGGTTCGTGAACATTGGCTCGTCGCCCTCGTTATGGCCGAAGCGACGATAGCAGAACATGTCGATGACCACGTCCTTGTTGAATTTCTGGCGAAATTCGATGGCGACGCGGGCGGCGTGGACCACGGCTTCGGGATCGTCGCCGTTCACGTGAAAGATCGGCGCCTCGACCATCAGTGCGATGTCGGTCGGATAGGGCGAGGTGCGGCTGAGATGGGGCGTGGTGGTAAAGCCGATCTGGTTGTTCACCACGATATGGATGGTGCCCCCGGTGCGGTGGCCGCGGATCCCCGAAAGCTGGAAACATTCGGCGACGACTCCTTGTCCGGCAAAGGCCGCGTCGCCGTGCAGCAGCACCGGCAGCACCGTGGTGCGATCGCTGTCGTGGTTCTGGTCCTGCTTGGCGCGGGCCTTGCCCAGGACGACCGGGTTCACCGCTTCGAGGTGGCTCGGGTTCGCGGTGAGCGAAAGGTGAACCACGTTGCCGTCGAATTCACGGTCGGAGCTCGAGCCCAGGTGATATTTCACATCGCCCGAGCCCTCCACGTCGTCGGGCTTGAAGCTCCCGCCCTGGAATTCGTTGAAGATCGCACGATAGGGTTTGTTCATCACGGTGGCGAGCACCGCCAGCCGGCCGCGGTGCGGCATGCCGATCACCATGTCGGTGACGCCGAGCGCACCGCCGCGCTTGATGATCTGTTCCAGCGCCGGAATCAGCGCCTCGCCCCCGTCGAGCCCGAAGCGCTTGGTGCCCATGTATTTGACATGAAGGAACTTCTCCAGCCCCTCGGCCTGCACGAGCTTGTTCAGGATCGCGCGGCGCCCCTCGCGGGTGAACTGGATTTCCTTGCCGTAGCCCTCGATGCGCTCCTTCAGCCAGGCGACCTGATCGGGGTCGGAAATATGCATGAACTGGAGCGCGAACGTGCCGCAATAGGTGCGCTTGACGATCTCCATGATCTCGCGCAGCGAGGCGAATTCCAGCCCGAGCACATTGTCGATGAAGATCGGCCGATCCATGTCGGCCTCGGTAAAGCCATAGCTTTTCGGGTCCAGCTCCGGGTGATGCGATTCGTCGCGCATCTGCAGGGGATCGAGATCGGCGATCAGATGTCCGCGGATCCGGTAGGCACGGATCAGCATGAGCGCGCGCACACTGTCGAGAACGGCGCGTTTCACATCCTCCGCGTCGAGCGCGACCCCCGCGGTGTCGGCCTTGTCGGCAATCACCTCGGCCACCGCGTGGGCCTCGTCCGCCGGCCAGTTGCCGGTCAGGGCGGCGGTCAGTTCGTCGTCGGGAAGCGGCGGCCAGTCGCGCCGCGCCCAGGAGGGCCCGGCGGCCTCGCGCCGGATCTGCCGTTCGCTGTCGCCGAGGCTGCGGAAGAACGCGGCCCAGTTCTCGTCGACCGTCTCGGGGTTGCCGGCATAGCGGGCATAGAGCCGTTCAAGATATTCGGCATTCTGCCCCTGCATGAAGGATGAAGCGCGGAACTGGTCGTTGTTGGGGGACTGGTCGGTCATCTCGCTACCTCGCGGAAAATGGGACCGGAACGGGAGCGCTGGAGGACGGAAAGGGGACGGGGACGCATCATCCGATCGCCTCGAGCATCGCCTCGCCAAGCCCGGCGGGGCTGTCGGCGATGGTGATGCCGGCGGATTTCAGCGCCTCGATCTTGGCCTCCGCGCTGCCCTGTCCGCCCGAGACGATGGCGCCCGCGTGCCCCATGCGCCGGCCCGGCGGCGCGGTTCGTCCGGCGATGAAGGCGGCGGTCGGCTTCCAGCGGCCGCGCCGGCGTTCGTCGGCCAGAAACTGCGCCGCGTCTTCCTCGGCCGTGCCGCCGATCTCGCCGATCATGAGGATGCTTTTCGTCTCGTCATCGGCCAGCAGCATTTCCAGCACGTCGATATGTTCCATCCCCTTGATCGGATCGCCGCCGATGCCGACCGCCGTGGACTGGCCAAGCCCGGCCTCGCTGGTCTGCTTGACGCCCTCATAGGTCAGCGTGCCCGAGCGCGACACGACCCCGACCGATCCGCGCCGGAAGATCGAGCCCGGCATGATGCCGATCTTGCAGGCCTCGGGGGTGAT
Organism: Pontibaca methylaminivorans; assembly: GCF_900156525.1. Lineage (NCBI taxonomy): Bacteria > Pseudomonadati > Pseudomonadota > Alphaproteobacteria > Rhodobacterales > Roseobacteraceae > Pontibaca > Pontibaca methylaminivorans. The sequence continues at coordinate 926,238 of NZ_FTPS01000001.1, read as the reverse complement.
GACACCGGGACAGTTCGGGCCGATCAGACGCGATTTTCCGGTGGCGAGCGCGCCCTTCACCTTCATCATCTCGAGCACGGGAATGCCTTCGGTGATGCAGACGATGAGCGGGATCTCGGCGTCGATCGCCTCGAGGATCGAATCCGCGGCAAAGGGCGGGGGCACATAGATCACGGTGGCATCCGCCCCGGTCGCCTCGCGCGCTTCGTGCACCGATTCGAACACCGGCAGGCCCAGATGTTCGCTGCCGCCCTTTCCCGGCGTTACGCCCCCGACCATCCGCGTGCCATAGGCGATCGCCTGTTCGGTGTGAAACGTCCCCTGCGAGCCGGTCAGCCCTTGGCAGATCACGCGGGTGTTGCTGTCAACGAGAATGGCCATCAGCTTCTCCTACGCCAATAGTGGGGAAGTGTCTGTCGGTGGAAAAGAAAGCTACAACTAGGCCCGTTGGGCAGATATAGCTGAGCTTTTCCGGCTCTTTATCTGAGCGCACTTCAACGAATGAAATATATCGGTCACCGAGGTTTGAAAATCTGGTTGCTGGATCCGCATCAAACATCAGCGCTTGGAGATAGCGAGAGTGCAAGATTAGATTTAAGGCTTTCCAAAGGTCGGTTTCAAATTCATACGCGGATACATTCGGTTTAGGCTTGTGTAGAGAACCAGAAATTTCAACTTTTTCGTTGCTGATTTCCATGAATCGGCGTGCATAAATTGAGAATGCAACTAACTCATCTATAAGTCTTTTACATATCATCTCGCAAAAGCCCTGATCTTGTGCGGGCCATATTGCACCGTGGATTCCTATGATAGAGATTCCGTGCTGAATAGCTGCACGGCGAGCATCTTCGGCCGACATCAAGTCATTAAATCCAAACCGATGCGCCACGATATCACCTTGAGCAAGTTGTTGCATCATGCCTTCACCGCCGCGACGATCTTTTCCGCCCCGTCCCGCAGGTCGGTCGCGGCGATCACATCGAGGCCGGAGCTGTTGATGATTTCCTTGCCCTTCTCGACATTGGTGCCCTCGAGCCGCACCACGAGCGGCACCTTGAGCCCGACTTCGCGCACCGCCGAAACGACCCCTTCGGCAATCACGTCGCAGCGCATGATGCCGCCGAAGATATTGACGAGAATGCCCTTCACGTTGGGATCCGAGGTGATGATCTTGAAGGCGGCGGCGACCTTTTCCTTCGTCGCGCCGCCCCCCACGTCCAGGAAATTCGCCGGCTTCGCACCGCAAAGCTGGATGATGTCCATGGTCGCCATGGCCAGCCCGGCGCCGTTCACCATGCAACCGATCTCGCCGTCGAGCGCGATATAGTTCAGGTCGTATTTGCCGGCTTCGAGTTCCTTGGGGTCTTCCTCGGTCTCGTCGCGCAGGTCCACGATGTCGCCGTGCCGGTAAAGCGCGTTGTCGTCGAAACCGATCTTGGCGTCGAGCACGCGCAGGTCGCCCGCTTCGGTGACGATCAGCGGGTTGATCTCCAGAAGTTCCATGTCCTTGGCGATGAAGGCGCGGTAAAGCTGGTCCATCAGCGTGACGCATTGCTTGACCTGCTTGCCCGAAAGGTCAAGCGCGCGGGCGATGCGGCGGCCGTGGAAGGGCTGGTAGCCGGTCACCGGATTGACGGCGAAGGTGAGGATCTTTTCCGGCGTGGTTGCGGCGACCTCCTCGATGTCGGTGCCGCCCTCGGTCGAGCAGACAAAGGAAATGCGGCTGCTTTGCCGGTCGACCAGCAGCGCAAGGTAAAATTCGCGCTCGGCACGGCTGCCTTCCTCGATATAGACCCGGTGCACGCGCTTTCCGGCCTCTCCGGTCTGCCGGGTGACAAGAGTGCGCCCGAGCATCCGGCGCGTTTCGGCGGCGGCTTCGCTCACCGAGCTTGCCAGGCGCACGCCGCCCTTTTCGCCTGCGTCGGTCTCCTTGAAGCGGCCCTTGCCGCGTCCGCCGGCGTGGATCTGCGCCTTGACCACCCAGAGGGGGCCGTCGATCTCGCTCGCCGCGGCCTTGGCGTCCTCGGCCCGCAGCACCACCCGTCCGGCAGGCGCCGGCACCCCGAAACTGCGCAGCAGCGCCTTTGCCTGATATTCGTGAATGTTCATCCTGCCGCGCTCCGCCTGTCGTTCAACCTGCCAGACCGGAATATATGGCCCGCCACAGGGCAAGTTAAACGGAAACTTCGCGGATCGACGGATTGCAGCCGATAACGCGGGATTTGTGATCACGCAGTTTCATGCTGTGATCACAAATTGGCATCGACTGTTGCTGCAATGCAGCAACGAAAAGGGCGCACCGCAGCGCGCCCCTGTTGCCGGTCGGGTTTCCTGACGGATTTCCCGCCGGATCGCCGGTGATTCCCCCGCGCAGCCCTCAGGCCAGCGTGGGGTCGATCTCGCGGCAGGCCGCGACCAGGCTTCGGACCGCTTCGACCGACTGGTCGAACATCGCCTGTTCCTCGCCCGCCATGCGGATTTCGACGACGCGCTCGATCCCCTTGCTGCCGATCACGGTCGGCACGCCCACGTAAAGCCCGTCGAGGCCGAGCGCCCCGTCCACCCAGGCGGCGCAGGGCAGGACGCGCTTCTGATCCTTGAGATAGGCTTCGGCCATCTCGATCGCCGAGGTCGCCGGAGCGTAGAACGCACTGCCGGTCTTGAGCAGGCCGACGATCTCGGCGCCGCCGTCGCGGGTGCGCTGAACGATGTGATCAAGGCGGTCCTGCGTGGTCCAGCCCATCTCCACCAGATCGGGAAGCGGAATCCCCGCAACCGTCGAATAGCGCACGAGCGGCACCATCGTGTCGCCATGCCCGCCCAGCACGAAAGCCGAGACGTCACGCATGGAGACGCCGAATTCGAGGCTGAGAAAATGGCGGAACCGCGCCGAATCCAGCACCCCGGCCATGCCGCAGACCTTTTCATGCGGCAGGCCGGAAAACTCGCGCAGCGCCCAGACCATGGCGTCGAGCGGATTGGTGATGCAGATCACGAAGGCATCGGGCGCATGGTCGCGGATACCTTCGCCCACCGCCTTCATGACCTTGAGGTTGATGCCCAGCAGGTCGTCGCGGCTCATGCCCGGCTTGCGGGGAACGCCGGCGGTGACGATGCAGACATCCGCGCCCGCGATGTCGGCATAGGATTGCGTGCCCTTGAGCGCCGCGTCGAACCCGGCGACGGGGCCGCTCTCGGCGATGTCGAGCGCCTTGCCCTCGGGGGTGCCTTCGGCAATGTCGAACAGTACGACATCGCCGAGTTCCTTCATGGCGGCGAGATGGGCGAGCGTGCCGCCGATCTGGCCGGCGCCGATCAGCGCGATCCTGGGTCTGGCCATGGGTTGGTCTCCGATCCGGTGAAACTGTTTCTCATGCGTAGTGTGCGCCGGGCAGCCTTGCAAGGGCGGCCCAAAGGGGCCTGCAGGCTTTTCCGCTTGAACTTTTCTGCCAGAAATGGCCTTTGCAGGGCAAGATCATGTCGGCGCCGCGCCGATTGATCGGGCCGCGGCCGGGTTTGTTGCGAATGTCCCGGACCCGCAGCGACCACACCGGCCGCATCTGGGGCGGCGGCGACGGGTGGCGAGGATTTGGAGGCTCCTTACCGGAGAATGTGACGATATGCTGTATCTGATCCTTGGTCTTCTGCTCTGGAGCGGCGCGCATCTGTTCGGGCGGATACTGCCCCGGCAGCGCCAGGCGCTCGGGATGCCGGGCAAGGGGCTGGTCGCGCTCGGGGTGCTGGCCGGGCTGGTACTGATGGTGATCGGCTACCGCGCCGCCGATCCCGGCACGATCTACTGGGGGCGCCACCCGGCCACCACCGGCATCGCCGACCTTTTGATGCTTTTCGCGGTTTATCTGTTCGCGGTGAGCCATCTGCGCACCGGACTCGCGCGGGTGATCCGCCATCCGCAGCTGACGGCGGTCAAGACATGGGCGGTTGCGCATCTGCTGGTGAACGGCGATCTGCCGTCCTTCGTCCTGTTCGGCGGGCTGCTGGCCTGGGCCGTGGTGTCGGTGATCGTGATCAACCGTGCCGGACCGCGCAACGTTCTTCCGCCCGCGCCGCGCCACCGCGAGATCGCCGCCGTGATCGCGACGCTCGTCGTCTATGCCCTGATCGCCTGGCTGCATGGCTGGCTTGGTTATGACCCGTTCGGATGACACCATGAAAATCTACCGTTTCCTGAGCGCCGAAGACACCTCGGCTTTCTGCCACAAGGTCAGCGATGCGCTGAGCAAGGGCTGGGACCTGCACGGCAGTCCCGCCTATGCCTATGATGCCGGGGCCGGCGTGATGCGCTGCGGTCAGGCGGTGACTAAGGAAATCGCGGGCAGCTACAGCCCCGACATGAAGCTGGGGGAACAGTGATGGCAAAAACCAATCCGGGCCGTTTCTTCGAGGATTACACGCTGGGCGAAGTGATCGTCCACGCGGTGCCGCGCACCGTATCGGGGGGCGAGCGGGCGCTTTATCACGCGCTTTATCCGGCGCGCCATGCGCTTGCGTCTTCGGATGCCTTTGCGCAGTCCTGCGGGTTGCCGGCCAGCCCGCTCGACGACATCGCGGCCTTTCACGTGGTGTTCGGCAAGACGGTGCCGGATATTTCGCTGAATGCGCTGGCCAATCTCGGCTATGCCGAGGGGCACTGGCTGCGCCCGGTCTGGCCCGGCGACACGCTGCGGTCGGAATCCGAGGTGATCGGCCTCAAGCAGAACTCGAACGGGAAATCCGGCGTGGTCTGGGTGCGCACGAGAGGGTTCAACCAGCACGACGACGTGGTGATCGAATATGTGCGCTGGGCCATGGTGCGCAAGCGCGACCTCGAACGCCCCGCGCCCGAGCCCGTGATCCCGGACCTTCAGGAGGCCGTCACTCCCGATCAGCTCGTGATCCCCGAGGGGCTCGATTTCTCCGGCTATGACTTTGCGCTGGCCGGCGAGCCGCACCGGTTCGGCGATTACGAGATCGGCGAGACCATCGACCATGTGGACGGGGTCACGGTGGAAGAGGCCGAGCACATGCTGGCGACCCGCCTCTGGCAGAACACCGCCAAGGTGCATTTCGACGCCACCCAGCGCGAGGACGGCCGCCGGCTGATCTATGGCGGCCATGTCATCAGCATGGCGCGGGCGCTGTCGTTCAACGGGCTGGCCAATGCGCAGGTGGTGGTGGCGCTGAACGGGGGCGCCCATGCGAACCCCTGCTTCGCGGGCGACACGATCCGGGCCTGGTCCGAGGTGCTCGACAAGGCCGAGACCGCGGCGCCGGGCGTCGGGGCGCTGCGCCTGCGGCTGGTGGCGACCAAGGGGGGCGCGCCGTTCCGCCTGCGCGGCGAGAACGGGAAATACCTGCCCGAGGTGCTGCTCGATCTCGATTACTGGGCGTTGATCCCGCTCTGACCGCGTTTGCGCTGGCCGGGAATCGGAAAGACGATGTCATAGCCCCAGTTGAAGACGAAGGCATAGCAGACAAAGAACATCGCATAGCCCGCGTCGAGCACGATCGCCTCGATCGGGCCGAGGCCGAGATACCACATGATGAAGGGAAGCAGCACCAGCATGAGGCTGAGTTCGAACAGGATCGCATGCAGCACGCGGACCCGGACCGTCTTGGCAACCGTACCGGTGAGGCGCAGCTTGGCATGATCGAAGGCAAGATTGTAAAGATAGTTCCACGCCATGGCCATGGTGGCCCCTACGATGGCGAGCACGCCCATTTCATCGACCGAATGGCCAAAGACCACCATGCCGAAGAGGGTGAAGGCGAAAAGCCCGATCACCTCGAAGAGGATGGCATGGCGAATGCGGTCTCTGGTGGTGCGCATGACGGTCTCCCTCCCGTTTTCGGTCCGTGCGCCGGGGCGATACACGGGCGGTTCGCGCCGCCCTGGTCCCCGGTTCGTGCCTTTCATCAGCTAGACGTCAAGGGCACGCAGGGCAAGTGCGCTGCGCGCCGGCCCGCCCGGAACAGAGCGCTGATCGGCCGCGCCCCGGGCGCCGGATCCTGCGTGACAGGGCCCGGAAAAATGCTTAACCCGGGGTCAATCCCAGCGAAAGGAGCTTTCAATGTCCGAAGCCAAAAGGGTTGAACGCCCGCTCTCGCCGTTCATGCTCGGCAGCGCCTACCGGATCCAGATGACGTCGTTCTCCTCGATCGTGACGCGGATCACCGGCAATGCGCTCGGGATCAGCGCGATCCTGTTCGTCTGGTGGCTGCTGGCGGCGGCGACCTCGCCCGAGGCCTTTGCCCGCGCGGACGGCATCCTGACCGGCATCATCGGGGATGTGGTGATGACGCTCACGGCCTGGGGGCTCTGGTATCACTACCTGGCCGGGCTGCGGCATCTCTACTGGGATACCGGTCGCGGAATGGAATTGCGCGCCGCCGAGCGGCTGGGATGGGCGGTCGTGATCGGTTCGGTCCTGCTGACCGTCCTGACCATTATCGTGATCTGAGAAAGGGGCAGACCATGCGTTATCTTACCGACCGCAAGCGCGCGCTGCACGACGGTTCGGCCCGCTCGGGCACCGCGCATCACTGGTTCATGCAGGTCAGTGCCTTCGGCCTTGCCCTCATCGTGCCGGCCTTTGTCTATATCGTCGGCAGCTCTCTGGGGAAAAGCCACGACGAGGTGCTTGCGACCTTTTCCAACCCGCTGGTCGCGATCCTCACGGCGCTGGTGCTGGTGGTGGGGCTCGTGCATTTCCGCAAGGGCGCCCAGATGATGATTCAGGATTACTGGCAGGGCGTGACCGCCAAGGTGATGATCATGAGCGTGACGGCCATTGCCTACGCGCTGATCGCCGCCGGGCTGTTCGCGCTGGTCAGAATCGCGCTTTGAGGAAGGGAACCCATGGCAGCTTATGAATACGAAACCCACGAATTCGATGTCGTGGTGGTGGGCGCCGGCGGCGCGGGGTTGCGGGCAACGCTCGGCATGGCCGAACAGGGGTTGCGCACGGCCTGCGTGACCAAGGTGTTCCCGACCCGCAGCCACACGGTGGCCGCGCAGGGCGGCATTGCCGCAAGCCTGTCGAACATGGGCCCGGACAACTGGCAGTGGCACATGTTCGACACGGTGAAGGGCAGCGACTGGCTCGGCGACATGGACGCGATGGAATATCTCGCCCGCGCCGCGCCCGAGGCGGTTTACGAGCTTGAACATTACGGCGTGCCGTTTTCGCGCACCGAAGAAGGCAAGATCTATCAGCGCCCCTTCGGCGGCCACACCACCGAATTCGGCGAAGGCCCGCCGGTGCAGCGCACCTGCGCCGCGGCCGACCGCACGGGGCATGCGATCCTGCATACGCTCTACGGTCAGAGCCTGAAGCAGAAGGCCGAATTCTACATCGAATATTTCGCGATCGACCTCGTGATCACCGACGGCGCCTGCACCGGCGTGGTGTGCTGGAAGCTCGACGACGGCACGATCCATGTCTTCAATGCCAAGATGGTGGTGCTGGCGACCGGCGGCTACGGGCGCGCCTATTTCAGCTGCACCTCGGCCCATACCTGCACCGGCGACGGCGGCGGCATGGCGGCCCGGGCCGGCCTGCCGCTCCAGGACATGGAATTCGTGCAGTTCCACCCGACCGGCATCTATGGTTCGGGCTGCCTGATCACCGAGGGCGCGCGCGGGGAGGGGGGGTATCTGACCAACTCCGAGGGCGAGCGGTTCATGGAGCGCTATGCGCCCCATTACAAGGATCTGGCGTCGCGCGATGTGGTGTCGCGCTGCATCACCATGGAGATCCGCGAGGGACGCGGCGTCGGCAGGGACAAGGATCACATCCATCTGAACCTCATGCACCTGCCGCCCGAGGCGCTGCACGAGCGCCTGCCCGGCATCAGCGAATCCGCGCGCGTCTTTGCCGGCGTCGATGTGACGCGCGATCCGATCCCGGTGCTGCCCACGGTGCATTACAACATGGGCGGCATTCCGACCAATTACCTTGGCGAGGTGCTCGACCCGTCGGAGGACGATCCGCAGCGGGTCTATCCCGGGCTCATGGCGGTCGGAGAGGCCGGCTGCGCCAGCGTGCACGGGGCGAACCGGCTTGGCTCGAACAGCCTGATCGACCTCGTGGTGTTCGGCCGCGCCGCCGCGATCCGCGCTGGCGAGGTGATCGACCGCGACGCGCCGGTGCCCGCGACCAACCGCGAACAGGTGGACCGCGCGCTTGCGCGTTTCGATGCGCTGCGCCACGCGAGCGGCGGCACGCCGACGGCCGAGCTGCGGCTCGAGATGCAAAAGACCATGCAGGCCGACGCGGCGGTGTTCCGCACCGCGGAAACGCTGTCCGAGGGCGTGACCAACATGACCGCGGTCGCGGGCAAGCTCGATGATCTCCACGTCACCGACCGCAGCCTGATCTGGAACACCGATCTGATGGAGACGCTCGAGCTGACCAACCTCATGCCGAATGCGCTTGCGACGATCGTCGGTGCCGAGGCCCGCAAGGAAAGCCGGGGCGCCCATGCGCGCGAGGATTTCACTGACCGCGACGACGAGAACTGGCGTGTCCATACGCTCGCCCGGGTCGATGGCAACTCGGTTGCGCTCAGCTACCGGCCGGTGGTCATCGATCCGCTCACGAGCCCCGCGGAGGGCGGTGTCGATCCCGAAAAGATCGCCCCGCGCGCGCGCGTCTACTGATTTCCGTTCCCGAACGGGGCGCGGCCCGGACAACACCCGGGCCCGCGCCGAAAGCCCAACTGCCCGAGGAGGCAAAACCATGGTCCAGATGACCCTGCCCAGGAATTCGAAGATCCGCGTCGGCAAGACATGGCCCAAGCCCGAAGGCGCAACCAATCTGCGCAAGTTCAGCATCTATCGCTGGGATCCGGACACGGGCGAGAATCCGCGGGTCGATACCTATTTCGTCGATATGGATGACTGCGGCCCGATGGTTCTGGATGCGCTCATCAAGATCAAGACCGATATCGACCCGACCCTGACCTTCCGCCGTTCCTGCCGCGAGGGGATCTGCGGGTCCTGCGCGATGAACATCGACGGCGGCAATCATCTTGCCTGCATCTACGGCATCGACGAGGTCAAGGGCGACGTCCGCGTCTATCCGCTGCCGCACATGCCGGTGGTCAAGGATCTGATCCCCGACCTGACGCACTGGTATGCCCAGCACGCCAGCATCAAGCCCTGGCTCGAAACCGAGAGCAACCCGCCGCAGAAGGAATGGCTGCAGTCGATCGAGGACCGTCACAAGCTCGACGGTCTGTACGAATGCGTGATGTGTGCCTGCTGCTCGACCGCCTGTCCGTCCTACTGGTGGAACCCGGATCGCTATCTCGGGCCGGCGACGCTGCTGCATGCCTATCGCTGGATCATCGACAGCCGGGACGAAGCGACGGGCGAGCGGCTCGATTACCTCGAAGATCCGTTCAAGCTGTACCGCTGCCATACCATCATGAACTGCACCAAGACCTGTCCCAAGGGGCTGAACCCGGCACTGGCGATCGCTGAGATCAAGCGGATGCTGGTGGACCGGCAGGTGTGACGGCAGCCATGTGACGGCAGCCATGTGAAGGCCGGCCCCGGCGGCGGATTCCGCCCGGGCGGTGCCCGCCGGTGATGGCCGTTGCTTTACCTTGACGTTACTTCCCTTGTGGCACGTGCATATCCCCTTGCAGGAAACGGGGGATGTCATCGCGGCCCTTTGCCCCCATCTGTTGCAGCAAGACAAGAGCAGCAGAAAGAAGGCACGACATGACGACTGCATATGCCCGCCCCTCCAGGATCAGCGCCGAGGAAGCCCTGCGCATCCTCACCGAATCGCTGGCCTATTTCACCCAGGGCGTGACCCAGATCCGCGATGGCAGCGCAGGTTCCACGCGGGACAAGACCGGCCGGCCCCGCAGCCGGGCCGAGGACTGAACATCCCGGCGAGTGCCGGACGAGGGTTCGGGACATGGCGGCGACGCGGCCGCCCTGTCCGCCGGGTGCCGTGTCCGGCTGACTGACCTGCACGGCAGGAGGAGGGAGCATTCGGGATGATCGCGGTCATCGCCATCGGGGTCGCCCTGATTCTCGTGATGGTCTTTTCCCGTCCCGCGACACGCGCCTGCCGCTGGCGCGAATTTCCCGATGATTCCGGGCAAAGCCGCTGGCATTGCGTCACATGCGGTGCCGAGACCAGGGCGCCGCGCGGACAGCGGCCGAAGCGGTGTTTCCATGTCCCCATCTGAACGGCGGGCACCGATCAACAAATCCTGATTTCGCGCCCAAGAGAACATTTCCCTCTTGAAAGCCGAAGCGATTTGCCCCAGATGCGCGGCCAAGACGCCAACGTACGCGCCTCTACCCCAAGGGCTCGAACCCCTGGTTATGTAGCGACGGTAACGTCTCTGATGGTATCGACGGCCTTGAATGGCCGGGTCTTTTGGAGATGACCAATGAACGCCTACGTAACCGGCCTCTCGGCGGCAGGCAGCATTGCGCCCGCCGGAACCGCTGAAAACCGCATCCTGACCTTTCTGCAGTCGGCGCATTTCGACCGCCCGACGCTGGTGATCGACCTTGCCGGCGTCACGCAGCAGTATCGCGCGCTTGCCGCCGGGCTCGGCCCGGCGCGGATTCACTATGCGGTGAAGGCCAACCCCGAACGCGCCATCATCGAGGAACTCGTCCGGCTCGGGTCCGGTTTCGACGCCGCCTCGCGTGCCGAGATCGAGCTTTGCCTCTCGCTCGGGGCCCGGCCCGAGGACATTTCCTTCGGCAACACGATCAAGCGTACCGCCGACATCGCCTTCGCGCATCAGGTCGGCCTGCGGCTGTTCGCGGCCGATTCCGAGGAAGAGCTGGAAAAGATCGCGGATAACGCCCCCGGTGCGCAGGTCTATGTCCGGCTTCTGGTCGACGCGACCGGGGCGGACTGGCCGCTGTCGCGCAAGTTCGGCTGCGCGCCCGACAAGGCGCTGCGGCTTCTTGACCTCGCGCACGCGCTCGGGCTCGATCCGGTCGGTTTCTCGTTCCATGTCGGCAGCCAGACGCGCCACGCCGGCATGTGGGAACAGACGCTCGATCAGGTGGCCGACATCTGGTGGACGGCGCAGGAGGCCGGCAACGACCTCACCCTGCTGAACATCGGCGGCGGTTTCCCGGCCTTCTACGAGGAAGAGATCGAGGCGCCGACTGCCTATGCCGCAAACGTCATGGAAATGGTGCGCGCCCGCTTCGGCGACGTGCCCCATGTCATGGCCGAGCCCGGCCGGGGCCTCGTGGCCGAGGCCGGGATGATCGCGGCCGAGGTTCTTCTGGTCGCGCGCAAGTCCGACAGCGATCTGTGCCGCTGGGTCTATCTCGACATCGGCAAGTTCTCGGGGCTCGCCGAAACGATGGATGAATCGATCCGCTACCAGTTCCTGACTGGCCGCGACCACGAGGAAACCGGCCCCTGCATCCTCGCCGGGCCGTCCTGCGACAGCGCTGATGTGCTGTACGAGCGCCGCCCGGTGGCGCTTCCGCTCGGGCTGCGGGCCGGCGACCGCGTCGTGATCCGAAGCTGCGGCGCCTATACATCGACCTATGCCTCGGTCGGGTTCAACGGCTTTCCGCCGCTGGACGTGGTGGTGATCTGAAGGCAGGAGAACCGGCAGCACCAAAGCGAAAACGGTGCTGCCGCCCCCGCCGCGGGTGATCCCTGTACGCATGCCCGCAAATCTGCGCCGGCATGCCGCCGCCCGCTAGGGGGGCGCGAAGTAGCGGTGCGCCGCGGTCGTCCTGCCCCTGTGCGACAACTTGCTGCCCGGCCTCTGTTGACATCCCGAACCCGCGTTGCATTGATCGCGATGTGCCGTGCCACCTGTTCGCAGGGCACCGGTTTTCCTCCGCATGACCATCATGTGCGGACATTGTTGCGGGGCGGGAGTCGGGTATGTGGAAATCGAGGGCGAAGAAGGTCCTGCCGGTCATCATCCTGCTCATTGCGCTGGCCGGATACTACGGCTGGACCCGGATGCAGGCGCCCGGCCTGCCCGAGGGATTCGCCGCCGGCAATGGCCGTATCGAGGCGACCGAGATCGACGTGGCCGCGCTCACCGGCGGCCGGATCGCGAAGATCACCGTTGCCGAGGGCGATTTCGTCCGGGCCGGCGATGTTCTGGTGCAGATGGATCTGGCGCAGCTGAATGCCCAGAAACGTCAGGCCGAGGCACAGCTCAGTCGCGCGCGGATCGGTGTCGAGACCGCGCAGGCACTGGTCACCCAGGCCGAGGCGCAGGAACGTGCCGCTCTGGCGGCGGTGGATCAGGCCGCGTCGGTGGCGGAAGCGGCGGCGCAGCGGCTGGCCCGATCCGAGCAGCTTGCCGGGAGCAATGCGGTCTCGCAGCAGGTTCTCGACGATGATCGCGCCCGGGCCCGGCAGGGCAGGGCGGGCGTCGCTTCGGCCGAGGCCTCGCATGCGGCGGCTGTCGCCGGGATCAGTTCGGCAAGGGCGCAGGTCGTCGATGCCGAGGCTGCGGTCGAAGCGGCAGCGGCCATGATCGACGCGATAGAGGCTTCGATCGACGATGCCACCCTGACGGCCACGCGCGATGGGCGCATCCAGTATCTCATTGCGCAGGAGGGCGAGGTCGTCGGCTCGGGCGGGCGCATCCTCAGTCTCGTCGATCTGGGCGATGTCTATATGACGATCTTCCTGCCGACCTCGCAGGCCGGGCGGGTGCAGGTCGGGTCCGAGGCGCGGCTGGTGATGGATGCCGCGCCCGGTTTCGTGCTGCCCGCCACCGTGTCCTATGTCGCCGATGTGGCGCAGTTCACGCCGAAAACGGTGGAGACCGCCGACGAGCGCGAAAAGCTGATGTTCCGCATCCGCACCCGCATCGACCCCGCCCTGCTCACGCGCTATCTCGAATACGTCAAGACCGGCTTGCCGGGCATGGCCTATATCCGGCTGGACCCGGATGCGGAATGGCCGGCCTTTCTGGGCAATGTGGTGAAATGACCGGGGCGGCGGCGCCGGTCGCCAGCGTTGCAGGGCTGGGGCTGCGTTACGGCCGCGTCACGGCGCTCGATGACGTGACGCTGGACATTCCCGCCGGTCGCATGGTCGGGCTGATCGGGCCGGATGGTGTCGGCAAGTCCAGCCTGCTGTCGCTGCTTGCCGGGGCGCGGGTGATGCAGGCGGGCGATATCCGCGTCCTTGGCGGCGACATGCGCGATGCGGCCCATCGCGGGCGGGTCTGTCCGCGCATCGCCTATATGCCGCAGGGGCTGGGCCGGAACCTTTATCCCACGCTGTCAGTGCAGGAGAACCTCGATTTCTTCGGCGCGCTCTTTGGCCATGACCGGGCGGAGCGCGACCGGCGCGGCACCGAATTGCTGGCGGCGACCGGGATGCTTCCGTTTCGCGACCGCCCGGCGGCCAAGCTTTCGGGCGGGATGAAACAGAAGCTGGGCCTCTGCTGCGCGCTGATCCACGACCCCGACCTGCTCATTCTCGACGAGCCGACCACCGGTGTCGACCCGCTGGCGCGGCGCCAGTTCTGGGATCTGATCGACCGCATCCGCCATGCCCGCCCGCAGATGAGCGTGATCACCGCAACCGCCTATATGGAGGAGGCCGCGCGGTTCGACTGGCTGGTGGCGATGGATGCGGGCCGGGTGCTGGCCACCGGCACGCCGGCGGCGCTGCTTGAACGCACCGGCACGGCCAATCTGGACGATGCCTTCATCGCGCTGCTGCCGGGGCAGGCCGGGACCGTCGCCGAGCCGCTGGCGATCCCGCCGCGCGAGACGGGCGACCGCGACATTGCCATCGAGGCCGAGGGCCTGACCCAGCGGTTCGGAGATTTCACCGCCGTCGATAACGTCAGTTTCCGCATCCGGCGCGGGGAAATCTTCGGCTTCCTCGGCTCGAACGGCTGCGGCAAGACCACGACCATGAAGATGCTGACCGGGCTGCTCGAACCGACCGAGGGCCGCGCGCGCCTGTTCGGAAAGGAGGTCGACGCAAGCGACATGGCGGTGCGGCGGCGCGTGGGCTTCATGACGCAGGCGTTTTCGCTCTATTCCGAACTGACGGTGCGGCAGAACCTGGAACTGCACGCGCGCCTGTTCGCGATGGAGGAAGCCGCGATCGCGCCCCGCGTCGCGGCGATGGTGGCGCGGTTCGGGCTTGGCGATGCGATGGACAGCCTGCCCGCCGCATTGCCGCTTGGTATCCGGCAGCGCCTGTCGCTGGCGGTGGCGATGATCCACGGCCCGGAAATCCTGATCCTCGACGAGCCGACCTCGGGCGTCGATCCGGTCGCGCGCAGGGAGTTCTGGCGCATTCTCGGGGAACTGTCGCGCAAGGATGGCGTCACCATCTTCGTCTCGACCCATTTCATGAACGAGGCCGAATGGTGCGACCGCATCTCCCTGATGCATGCCGGCCGGGTTCTGGTCAGCGACACGGCAGAGGCGATCAAGGCATCCCGCGGTTGCGCAACGCTGGAGGACGCCTTCATCGCCTATCTGGAAGAAGCCATCGAGGAGGGGCCGCCCGAACCTGTCACCGCGCCCCCCGCGGCGCATGTGGCCGCGCCCGTGCAGCGGGCCGGGTTCAGCTGGCAACGCCTGCTCAGCTATTCGCGGCTGGAAAGCCTGCAACTGCGCCGCGACCCGATCCGGCTGACCATGGCGCTGGTCGGGTCGCTGCTGCTGATGGTGGTGATGGGGCTGGGCATCAACATGGATGTGGAGGATCTGAGTTTCGCCGTGCTCGACCATGACCAGACCACCACCAGCCGCGATTACGTGCAGGACATCGCCGGTTCGCGGTATTTCACCGAACATCCGCCGCTTGCGGGTCATGCCGATCTGGATGCGCGGATGCGCTCGGGCGAGCTGAGCCTAGCGATCGAGATTCCGCCCGGCTTTGCCGCGGATGCCGCGCGCGGCCGCGCGGCGGAGGTCGGGGCCTGGTTCGACGGGGCCAATCCCAGCCGGGCCGGTACCGTGCAGGGCTATGTGCAGGGGATGCACGCCGACTGGATCATGCGCAAGGGGCGCGAGACCTCCGGCGCGGTCCCTGCCGGCAGTTTCGAGCTGGTCACCCGCTACCGATACAATCCGGACGTGAAAAGCATCATCGCCATGGTGCCGGCAATCATCCCCATGCTGCTGATGATGATCCCCGCAATCCTGACCACGCTGTCGGTGACGCGTGAAAAGGAACTGGGCTCGATCATCAATTTCTATGTCACGCCGGTGACGCGGCTGGAATTCCTGCTGGGCAAGCAACTGCCCTATGTTGCGCTGGCGATGCTGAACTACCTGCTGATGATGGCCGTGGCCGTGACGCTGTTCGCCGTGCCCTTTACCGGCAGTTTTCCGGGGCTGAGCCTCGCGGCGCTGATCTATGTGAGCGCCGCCACGGCACTCGGGCTGCTGATTTCGGTCTTCATCGCCAGCCAGGTGGCGGCGCTGTTCGCCACGGCGCTGCTGACCATGATCCCGGCGGTGTCTTATTCGGGGCTGATCGACCCGGTCTCGTCGCTCTCGGGGTTCGGCCGGGTGATGGGCGCGATCTATCCGACGTCGTGGTTCATGACCGCGGCGCGGGGCGCGTTCTCCAAGGCGTTCGGCATCGCCGAGATGGTCGGGCCCATGCTGGCGATGGGAATCGCGGTGCCGGCCATCATCGGCGCCGCCGCCCTGTTCCTGCGCAAACAGGCGGTGTGATCCATGAATGCCAGGACCGTCCTGATCCTCGGAATCAAGGAACTGCGCGGGCTTCTGCGCGACCCGATCATGCTGGTGCTGATCGTCTATTCCTTTTCGCTGTCGATCTGGACGTCGTCCAACGCCGCACCCGAGGCGCTGGCTAATGCCGCGCTTTCGATCGTGGACGAGGATCAGTCGCACCTGTCCTCGCGCATCGTGTCATCCTTTTATCCGCCCTGGTTCGTGCCGCCGACGATGATCACCGCGGCCGAGATCGACAGCCGGATGGACGCCGGGCAGGACACCTTCGCGCTGCACATTCCTCCGGATTTCGAGCGCGACGTTCTGGCCGGAAAGACCCCGGCGGTCCAGTTGAGCATCGACGCCACCCGGATGAGCCAGGCCTTCACCGGCGGCGGCTATATCCAGCAGATCGTGACCGCCGAAGTGTCGGAATACGTCGCGGGATATCGCAGCGCGCCGGACCCGCCGGTGGAGCTTGCGCTCAGGGCGCGCTACAACCCGTCGCTCGATCCGGGCTGGTTCGGCGCCATCACCAGCGTGATCCAGTCGATCACCATGCTGTCGCTGGTGCTGACCGGGGCGGCGCTGATCCGTGAAAAGGAACATGGCACGGTCGAACACCTGCTGGTCATGCCGGTCACGGCGGCAGAGATCATGCTCTCCAAGATCTGGTCGATGGGGCTTGTGGTGCTGCTCGGGTCGGGCTTTGCGCTGGTGGTGGTGGTTCAGGGGCTGCTGGCGGTGCCGGTGCAGGGCTCGGTGCTGCTGTTCCTGGCCGGGGCGGTGCTGATGCTTTTTGCGATGACGGCGCTCGGCATCTTCATGGCGACGGTGGCCGGGACCATGCCGCAATTCGCGCTGCTGATGATGCTGGTGCTGATGCCGCTGCAGGTGCTGTCCGGGGCGATGACACCGCGCGAATCCATGCCCGAGATCATCCAGACCATCATGCTGGCCGCGCCGAACACGCATTTCATCCTGCTTTCGCAAGCGATCCTGTTCCGGGGCGCGGGGATCGAAACCGTCTGGCCGCAGTTTCTGGCGCTCGCCGTGATCGGCACGGTGCTGTTCCGGCTGGCGCTGCGCCGGTTCCGCGGCTTCCTGCGCTGAGGCGCGCCCGATCGACGGGTTTCGTGGCCGTTCCGCCGCAGCGGTGGCAATTCTGACGAGAATGTGAAACTATTCCTCCCTCAAGCATATCCAGGCCAGGCGCCTGACAACGACCAATGGGAGGGACATATGTCACAAACATCCCCGCCGGAGGATCCTGACGACCGGACCCCCGAGAATGCAAAGCACAGGGATCCGGCCCGCGAGGCGTTGGCCGGACACCAGGATCCGGAAACGAGTGTCGAGGCCCTGCCAGAGCCAGAAGGCTGTACCGATGTCATCAAGACCAGCTATTCGGTGGGGCAGGACAATATCGAACGCGCCCACCCGGTGGCGTTCGACATCCACAACCCCGTCTTCATGATTTCGGCAAGCGTCGTCGTGCTGTTCACGGCGGTCACGCTGCTGTTTCCGACCCAGCTCGGGCCGCTGTTCGATGCTCTGCTCGGCCTGGTCACGAGCAGGTTCGACTGGTTTTTCCTGCTTGCCGGGAACATCTTTGTCCTGGTCGCCATCGGGCTGATCCTGTCGCCGCTGGGCTCGATCCGGCTCGGGGGGCCGGATGCCACGCCGGATTTCAACCTGATGGGCTGGTTCGCGATGCTGTTCGCCGCCGGCATGGGCATCGGACTGATGTTCTACGGCGTGAGCGAGCCGCTCGGGCATTTCACCGCCGCCATGGATGGACCGGTTCTTGAAAACGGCGTGCGGACCGACTGGGCGCCGCTGAACGGTGCGGCCGGTGACGAACTTGCCTCACGCCGTCTGGCCATGGCCGCGACGATCTTTCACTGGGGGCTGCACCCCTGGGCGATCTATGCGGTGGTCGCGCTGGCGCTGGCGCTGTTTTCCTTCAGCAAGGGCCTGCCGCTGACGTTGCGCTCGGTGTTCTATCCGCTGTTCGGCGAACGGATCTGGGGCTGGCCCGGTCATGTCATCGACGTGCTGGCGGTGATGGCGACGCTGTTCGGGCTGGCCACTTCGCTCGGCATCGGGGCCGAGCAGGCGTCGGCCGGATTCAATTTCCTGTTCGGCTGGGAGGCCTCCGCGACCTCGAAGGTCATCCTGATCGTCGCCATCACGGCCGTCGCGACCGGTTCGGTCATTCTGGGCGTCGAGAAGGGCGTCAAGCGGCTTTCCGAACTCAACATGGGTCTGGCGCTTCTCCTGCTGCTTTTTGTGATCGCGTTCGGGCCGACATGGCAGATCATCACCGGGTTCTTCGGCAATCTGGGCTCCTACGTTGAAAATATCGTTCCGCTGTCCAATCCCTTCGGGCGCACCGACGACAATTTCCGGCACGGCTGGACGACGTTCTACTGGGCCTGGTGGATCAGCTGGTCGCCCTTTGTCGGCATGTTCATCGCACGGGTGAGCCGGGGGCGCACGGTGCGGCAGTTCCTGGTCGCGGTGCTGCTGGTGCCGTCGATCATCTCGGTCCTGTGGATGACCACCTTCGGCGGCACCGCCATTTCGGCCACGCTCGGCGGGTTCTCGGGCATTGCGGATGCGGCGCTGGAACTGCAGCTGTTCCAGATGCTGTCGCAACTGCCGCTGACCGGAATCGCGAGTTTCGTGGGCATCGTGCTGGTCATCGTCTTCTTCGTGACCTCGTCGGATTCCGGGTCGCTGGTGATCGACACGGTGGCCTCCGGCGGCAAGGTCCACTCGCCGCTGCCGCAGCGCGTCTTCTGGTGCAGCTTCGAGGGGCTGGTCGCGATCGCGCTCTTGCTCGGCGGCGGGCTGACGTCGCTGCAGGCGATGGCGGTGTCGACCGGGCTGCCCTTCACGATCGTGCTGCTGGGCGCCTGCTGGGCGATCATCACGGGACTGATCAACGAGCGGAAGGCGCTGATCCGCGACAACCAGATCCCGGCATCCTGACCGCCGGACCCGTGGCCACATGGCGGCCCGCCCGAAACAGGGCGGGCCGCCATATTATTCCGGGATTCCCGCCCCATGGGATCAGTCGCCCGGTCCGGGCGCCGGCGCGACCCGTTGTTTTCGGATGTCGCGGAGCAGGGTGGATCGCCCGCGCATCGCGGGCCAGGTCAACGGCCGGACAGGGGGAATGGAATGGCTGGGGTGGTAGGATTCGAACCTACGGTACACGGTACCAAAAACCGCTGCCTTACCGCTTGGCTACACCCCAACGCGCGGGCTAATTAGGCCGTCGGGCGCGCGGGCGCAAGGGGCATTTGCGAAAATCGCGCTCGCCCGCCGCGCCCAAGGACACCCGGCCCGCGCCGGCGTCAGAGGCTGGCGTCGAGCGCGACGAGAATCGCATCGGCCATGCCGCGGGTCGAGACCGGACCGCGCCCGTCCTCGCCCAGAAGATCGGGCGTGCGCAGCCCTTCGGCCAGCACCTGTTCCACCGCCGCCTCGAGCCGGTCCGCCTCGGCTCCTTCATCGAAGGAATAGCGCAGCGCCATGGCAAAGCTCAGGATGCAGGCGATCGGGTTGGCCTTGCCCTGGCCCGCGATGTCGGGGGCAGAGCCGTGGACGGGCTCGTAAAGCGCCTTTGGGCGGCCGTTGGCCATCGGCGCGCCGAGGCTGGCCGAGGGCAGCATGCCGAGGCTCCCGGTCAGCATCGCCGCCGCGTCGCTCAGCAGGTCGCCGAACAGGTTGTCGGTCAGGATCACGTCGAACTGTTTGGGCCAGCGGCAAAGCTGCATGGCGCCCGCGTCGGCATACATGTGCGAAAGCTCGATATCGGTGTAATCCGCATCGCGCACCGCCTGCACCACCTCGCGCCAGAGGATGCCGCTTTCCATCACATTGGCCTTTTCCATCGAACAGACCCGGCCGCCGCGCTTGCGGGCCAGATCAAAAGCCGCGCGGGCCACCCGGTCGATCTCGCGCTCGGTATAGCGCTGGGTGTTGATGCCGACACGCTCGCCACCTTCCTCGAAGATGCCCCGCGGTTCGCCGAAATAGATGCCGCTGGTCAGTTCGCGCACGATCATGATGTCGAGCCCGGCGACCACCTCGCGTTTCAGCGACGAGAAATCCGCAAGCGCATCGAAACACTGTGCCGGCCGCAGGTTGGCGAACAGGTCCATCTCCTTGCGCAGCCGCAGGAGGCCGCGCTCGGGCTTTACCGAGAAATCGAGCCCGTCGTATCGCGGCCCGCCGACGGCGCCGAGCAGAACCGCGTCCACCGCCTGCGCGCGGGCCATGGTGTCATCATGCAGCGGCGTGCCGTGCCGGTCATAGGCCGCACCGCCGACCAGGTCTTCGGAGACGTCGAAGGTCAGCCCGCGCCGGGCGCCGAACCAGTCGATGATGCGGCGCACCTCGGCCATGACTTCGGGACCGATCCCGTCGCCGGGCAGAATGAGGAGCGAGGGATTGGACATGACGGGACTCCGTTCGGTGGGAATGCGGTTTCGCCTAGCGCGCGGGGGCAGGGGCGTCAATATCGCCCGGTGCCCCGGCCGGCGCGGGCTCCAGATCGACCCAGACCAGACGGTGCCGGCTTGCGGCAAGGGCGGTGTCATGGCCCGCCTCGCCTTCTGCGGGCCAGAACACACCGGCACCGCGCACCCGCCATTCGCGCCCCGGCAGGACGTAATCGACACGCCGCCGCCCGACGCGCGGCCAGTCCACCGTGGCAAGCGCCTCCGCACCGGCGCGCTCCCCGCCGCCGGGGGCCGCGCCCGTGCTGCGGGGCCGCGGATCCTGCAGGCGGGGGTGGTCGAGCAGCGCCCGGATTGCGCCGCGATCCCCGTCGCTGGTCATGGGATCAAGGTTCGCCGCCCCGGCCAGCACCACGTTCTGCGGCACCTCGCCAAGCCGGCCGTCGAGCAGCCGCAGCCAGAGCGCGATCTCGTCGCGGTTGCGCAGGGCGTTGCGCCGCTCCGGCCCGTCAAACACAGGGGGCGTCGCATAGAAGGTCAGCAGCGACAGCACCCGGCCGCCGGGAAGCTCGACCGGCACCACCCAGTGAGCGGTGTCCGAAAGGCGCTGGATCGCCTGCGCCCCGGCCGAGGGAAAGGGCGAGCCGTCCTCGTGCTGCGGCAGCACCGCGCCCGGCAGATCGCGCCAGAGCAGGGCCGAGAAATCGCGCAGTTCGCTTTCGCGGATCGGGTGGCGCGACAGCACCGCCATGGCTTTCTGCCCCGTAAAGTCGCCGTATCCCTGCGCATCGCCCGGCCCGCCGCGCCGCCCGTCGCCGTCAAGATCGAGGTCGGTGGCCCAGCCGCTGTTGGGCCGGGCCGAAAAGCGATGCGGGTAATCCATGCCCGCGGCCGCGAGCGCCTTTGCGAGCGCCCCGAGCCCCGCGCCGTCGTGATCCCAGTCCACCCCCTGCAGCGCGAGGATGTCCGGGGCGATGGTGCTGATCACTTCGATCACGGCGGCGACCTGCGCGTCCTTGCCCCCGGCTATGTCGCGCAGCATCAGCCCCGGCCCCGCGCGGGTCAGATCGGTGTTGAACGTGGCGACGCGGATGGTTTCGGCCCCGCCGGGGAGCGGCCCGAGAAGCAGAAAGCCCAGCAGCAAAAGCGCAGCGGCCGAAAACACCGGCCGCCTGCCGCGCCGGGGCATCCGCGTGCCCGGCTCAGACCCAGGGACGATCCTGCGCAAGCCGTGCCTCATAGCTTTCGATGGCCGGCATCTGCTGCATGGAGAGCGCAATATCGTCGAGCCCCTCGAGCAGGCAGTGCTTGCGGAACGGGTCGATCTCGAAATGGAACACGTCGCCCTCGGCGCCGGTCACGGTCTGCGCCTCGAGATCGACGCTGATGCGCGCATTGCCGCCCTTTTCGGCATCCTTCATCAGCACGTCCACCTGTTCCTGCGGCAGGGAAATGGGCAGGATCCCGTTCTTGAAACAGTTGTTGTGGAAGATGTCGGCAAAGCTCGGCGCGATGATGCAGCGGATGCCGAAATCCTTGATCGCCCAGGGGGCATGTTCGCGCGACGATCCGCAGCCGAAGTTTTCCCCGGTCACGAGAATCTCGGCCTCGCGATAGGGGGGGCGGTTCAGCACGAAATCGGGCATCTCGTTGCCGTCGCGGTCATAGCGCATCTCGTCGAACAGGTTGATGCCCAGGCCGGTGCGCTTGATCGTCTTGAGGAACTGCTTGGGGATGATCATGTCCGTATCGACGTTAATCATGGGCAGCGGCGCGGCGATGCCGGTCAGCTTCTCGAACTTGTCCATGGGTGCGGACCTCCTGAAAAATGCGATGTCTCTGCGCACGGGCCGGGGCTCAGCGGTCCCCGCGCAGGTGGGCACGTAATGACAGGGCGAATGCGATCAGTCCCGCGCCGTTGAACAGCAGCTCGATCCCGAGAAGGATGCCAAGCAGCGTGATCGAGGCGACCGAGAAATTCGCAAGGATATAGACGGCAAGCAGGATCGAAAGCGCGCCCGTCACCAGCATCGGCCAGAAGAACCGCGTCTCGCGCATGCGCCAGGCAAAGACGAGCCGGACGATGCCGCTGGCCGCGACCAGAACCGTGACCAGCAGCGCCAGCGAAACCGTGCCTTCGATCGGGTTGATCAGGAACGACAGGCCGATCAGCGCGATCAGCGCCCCGAGCAGGATCGACAGCACCTTGCTGGCGGTGCGGGTCTCGGAAAACGCGGCGACGATCTGGATGATCCCGATCACCACGAAGATCACCCCGGTGACGGTGGTGACGGCGAGCGAGGCCGCCACCGCGTTGCCGAGCGCGAAAATCCCGAACAGCACCGAAAGGATGCCGAGTATCAGCCATTTCAGCCAGGGTCTCATCGTTTCTGCCTCTCTTTCGGCGGACATGCCGGATCGCCGCGCGGTCTGCTGCGCGTCGTTCGATGTTACGCCGGCTGCGCCATAAAGTCGCGCACATCCGCAAGGTGGCCCGCGATCCCCGCGGCGGCGGCCATCGCCGGGCTCATGAGGTGGGTGCGCCCCTTGTAGCCCTGCCGCCCTTCAAAGTTTCGGTTGCTGGTCGCCGCGCAGCGCTCGCCCGGGGCGAGCTGGTCCGGGTTCATGCCAAGGCACATGGAACAGCCCGCAAGGCGCCAGTCGAATCCCGCATCGCGGAAGATCCGGTCGAGCCCCTCTTCCTCGGCCTGCAGCCGCACGAGGCCCGAGCCCGGCACCACCATGCCGCGCACGCCTTCGGCCAGCTTCCGCCCCTTCAGCACCTCGGCGGCGGCACGCAGATCCTCGATCCGCCCGTTGGTGCAGGAACCGATGAAAACCACGTCGATCGGGATATCGGTGAACTTCGTGCCCGGCGTCAGCCCCATGTAATCGAGGCTCCGCTGCGCCGCCGTCACCTTGCCGCCTGCAAAGCTGTCCGGGTCGGGCACCGATGCGGTGATGGGCAGCGCGTCCTCGGGGCTCGTGCCCCAGGTGACGGTCGGGGCGATGTCCTCGCCGCGGATCGTCACGACCTTGTCCCAATGGGCATCGTCGTCGGATTTCAGCGTCTTCCACCAGGCGAGCGCGGTTTCCCACTGGTCGCCCTTTGGGGCGTGGGTGCGGCCTTTCACATAGGCGAAGGTGGTCTCGTCCGGGGCGATGAGCCCGGCGCGCGCGCCGCCCTCGATGGCCATGTTGCAGATGGTCATGCGCCCTTCCATGGACAGGTTGCGGATGACCTCGCCGCAGTATTCGATCACATGGCCGGTGCCGCCGGCGGTGCCGGTCCGGGCGATGATTGCCAGCACCACGTCCTTGGCGGTGACGCCGGGTGCGAGGCGGCCGGTGACCTCGACCCTCATGTTCTTCGATTTCTTCTGCACGAGCGTCTGCGTGGCCAGCACATGTTCGACCTCGGACGTGCCGATCCCGTGGGCGAGCGCGCCGAAGGCGCCGTGGGTGGCGGTATGGCTGTCGCCGCAGACCACGGTCATGCCCGGCAGGGTCCAGCCCTGTTCGGGGCCGACGATATGCACGATGCCCTGGCGGATATCATTCACCGGATAATAATGGATGCCGGATTCGCGCGCGTTGCGGTCGAGTTCATCGACCTGGATGCGCGATTCCTCGTTCTCGATGCCCTTTTCGCGGTCCCATGTGGTGGGCACGTTGTGATCGGGAACGGCGATGGTCTTGTCCGGCGCGTGAACCTTGCGGCCGGCCATGCGCAGCCCCTCGAAAGCCTGCGGGCTTGTCACTTCGTGGACGAGGTGGCGGTCGATATAGAGAAGGGTGGTGCCGTCCTCGGCCTCGTGGGCGATATGGGCATCCCAGATCCTGTCATAGAGCGTCTTGGGGGACATGGTCCTCTCCCGGGGTCAATGGCGTGAAATGTAAGGGGCAGCTGCGCGGGAAAGGCGCATCATAGACGGGCGGTCACCGTCAGAATCATCCCGTGGAACCGCCACGGGAGGCGCGCATGATCGTCCATGTCGAAAACGCGGGTCATGGAGATGAGATATAGCGCCTGCCGCGCTCCTGCAAGGATGCTTTGGACAATCCCGAAAAAGGCATGGCGGTCGGCGCCGGCAAGGGTTTCAAGGCTCTTGCGCTAACGCATCCCGCCCGGAGGCCGGACAGTCCCCCTATGGCGCGGGCTCGCTGAGCGCGATGCGGCGGTCATGAACCGGCCGCTTTTCACGCTGCGCTGCGAATATCTCGTTCAGGGCCGCTCCGAACGAATTTCCGTCATCGGTGAACCGCTGCCCGATCCCCGCGCAGGCAGCAATCCGGCGGGCAAGGCGTTCCTTGTCCCGGGCAAGCGCGGCGATCGCCGCAACATAGCCCTGCAGATCGCCCGCCTGCACGACCTCGACCGCGTCGCCTGCGTAGGCAACCGCCGGACAGGCATCCGATGCGACCGGCGGACGACCGGCAAGCGCCGATTCGATGACGACCTGATTGAAGCCCTCCATGAATTCGGGACGGGTCGGCACGATCGAGATCTGGCACGACGTCAATACCTGTCGCAGCTTGCTGCGGTCGCACCATCCATGAAAGACGAACTGATCGCCGAGTCCGGCCTCTTGCGCCATCGCCACCATCTGGTCGAACGCTCCGCCGACGCCGCAAATCTGGAACCGGACCGCCTCTTTCATGGAGCGCAGGGCATCGGCGATGGCGATCAGGTCCAGCGCCCCCTTGTCGGCCTCGATCCGGCCAATGAACGCAATGTTCAGGACGTCACAACTCGTATCTGCGGGAGGCAGGCCGCCGTAATGTTCCTGTTCGTAGAGCGGAAGAAATTCGAGGATGGGCGTGCGGCCCTTTCCCGCAAGCTGCTCGACCTGTGCGGTGACGGCGTGGGACGCGCTCAGCACCGGTGTGCTGCCGCTGGCGTAACTCTTGCGGAAATCATGCAGCCGCAACCGCTGCATGATGCGCAGCGGGCGGCCTTCCTGCCACAACCTGGAGTGCAATGCCTGCACCACGGTTATTCCGCGCCGGCGAAGCGGCTCATAGAGCATCGGGATGTTGTCTTCGCCGACAATGACGAGATCGGCGCCGAAATCCAGCGCGTCCCGCATGTTCGCTTTGGCCTTTTCCCGAAAGCTGCGATAGAAGCCCAGGCCGGACTTTCCCTCGGAAAGATCCGGGCGATACACGAGCGAGATGCCGTCGTGACTCTGGTCGGCGGTGCGGTGGTGCGAGCAGGTGATAAGGGCTTCGGCATCATGCCGGGCGCAGGCATCCATCACCTGACGCGAGTATCCGACATGGGAATTGATGAGATCGCGACGACCGGCTTTCCATTCGTTGAACGACTGGAAAGCGTCTCCCGGACCCGCGGTATAGAAGATCTTCGGCATCATTTCCTGTTCGGAGCGGAGCTCTGGCGAGCTGGTGGTGTTTTCGGGGATGCTGGCGCAGCTCTCCGGGTCAACCGTGCGCGAGGTCCCCAGGGTTTCTGGAACATCCGCCGGCTGTGAATTGAAATACCGATCAGCAGTTGCTAACTTTGACGAGAGACGTGACGGCAATCGTAGCCGCGCGGACATATGACAGCAAGGAGGATTTCGTCCTGGTATCTGACGCCGAAACGGCACTCGCCGCCCATGACCGCATGCGTCATGACGGGGCCCGCCCGCAACCGGACAGCGAAACGCTGCGGGATTACATCGTTTCCGTGCTCGAGGCCGAAAAGGCCGAGAATGTCGTCGGGATCGACCTGCGCGGGCGCAGCGCGATCGGCGATTACATGTTGATCGCCTCCGGCCGGTCGAGCCGGCAGGTAAGCGCCATCGCCGACAAGCTGACCGAACGGCTCAAGCAGGACCACGGGCGTCTTTCGCGGGTCGAGGGCCGGGATGCGGGCGACTGGGTGCTGATCGACACCGGCGACGTGATCGTGCATGTCTTCCGCCCCGAGGTGCGCGAGTTCTATCAGCTGGAAAAGATGTGGATGCCGGCGGAAAGCGCCGGGACCGATACCTGAGCCCGGCCGGTGCGGGTCACGATCTGCGCGGTCGGCAGGCTGCGGGCCGGGCCGGAAAAGGCCCTTGTTGACGATTATCTGGCCCGTTTTGAACGCACCGGCCGTCTGCTCGGGCTTGGCCCGGCGCGGGTGGTCGAGGTCGACGAGCGCAAGGGCGGCGGCATGGCGGGCGAGGCCGCGCTGCTGCGGCGGGCGATTCCCGACGGCGCGCTGATTATGGTGCTGGACGAACGCGGCCGGACGCTTGACTCCCCGGCACTTGCCGGGCGGCTCGCGGACTGGCGCGATCAGGGGCGGGGGGAGCTTGCGCTGCTGATCGGCGGCGCCGACGGGCTCGACCCGGCGCTGCGCGACGGCGCGGATTTCTCCCTTTCGCTCGGGGCGATGGTCTGGCCGCACATGCTGGTGCGGGTCATGCTGTCCGAACAGCTTTACCGCGCCGCGACGATCCTGGCGGGGACACCCTATCACCGCAACTGATCCGGGAGCGGGATTTCCGGCTCGCGGCCGTGAGGCGCTTCGGCGGATGCGGCGGATCTTGAAACCATCCGCTTCCTTCCCATTTCAGCCTTGCCGGGCCGCCGATGACGACATGGGGCCCGGTTCGGAGCCGCCCGTCCGCATGGCGGAGGGCAAAACACTCGTAAATCGCTCAGATGAGGATGACGAACATGCGAAGCTTTGATCTTTCCCCGCTGCACCGGGCCACCGTCGGATTCGACCAGATTGCCGAGATGCTGGACCGGGTGATGGCGAATGACGGCCATCAGTCGGGTTATCCGCCCTATAATATCGAAAAGACCGCCGACGATGCCTATCGCATCTCGATCGCCGTCGCGGGCTTTGCCGAATCGGACCTGTCGGTCGAGGTGAAGGAAAACAGCCTCGTCGTGTCGGCCCGCAAGGCCGAGGAAGAGGACGGGCGCAGCTATCTTCACCGCGGCATCGCGACCCGCGCCTTCGAGCGCCGGTTCCAGCTTGCCGATCACATCCGGGTCATGGGCGCCAGCCACCTGGACGGCATGCTGCATATCGACCTGAAACGCGAAGTGCCCGAGGCGTTGAAGCCGCGCCGTATCGAGATCACGAGCGGCGAGCGCCCGGCGCTCGCGGGGTCGGTGAACTGAGCCCTGTTTCGCGCCTGAAGAGGTGACGGCTCCGCCCCGGGGCGCCGCCGCCGCCGCCGCAGGCCGGCCCGGCAAGGATTTGCCGGGCCTTTCTTGTGGTCTTCCTTGTGGGGGCGCTGCCCCCACACCCCCGGGATATTTCCCGCCAGAAGAAGACCTCTGGCCGGGGAATGGCCATGAATGCTTTTCAGCGCCGGCCGGCACGGCTATGAAGGCGCGGGCAAGGAGAGCATGCGATGAACAGGATAATGCCCCGCTCCGGGATCATGGATATTGCGCCCTACCAGGGCGGCGCGGCCCGGGTGGCCGGGGTCGAGGATGCGGTCAAGCTTTCGTCGAACGAGAACCCGTTCGGGCCGAGCCCGCGCGCCATCGAGGCGATGCGGGACCTGGCGCCGCAGAGCCATCGCTATCCCTCGAGCGACCATGCGCCGCTGCGCGCGGCGCTGGGCGCGGCCCATGGGCTCGAACCCGGGCGGATCATCTGCGGCGCGGGAAGCGACGAGATCATTTCGCTGCTCTGCCGCGCCTATGCCGGGCCGGGCGACGAGGTCCTGTTCACCGAGCACGGGTTTTCCATGTATCGCATATCGGCCCAGGCGGTCGGGGCGCGCCCGGTCGAGGTGACCGAGCGCGAGCGGGTGACCGACGTCGATGCGCTGCTGGCCGGGTGCACGCCGCGCACGCGCCTTGTGTTCATCGCCAATCCGAACAACCCGACCGGCACGATGATCGGCGAGGAGGAGGTGGCGCGGCTGGCGGAGGGGATTCCGGCGCAGGCGCTCCTGGTTCTGGACGGGGCCTATGCGGAATATGTCGAAGGGTTCGACGGCGGGGCCTCGCTCGTGTCCGGGCGCGGGAACGTGGTCATGACGCGCAGCTTTTCCAAGCTTTACGGGCTTGGCGGGCTGCGGATCGGCTGGGCCTATGCGCCGGAGGCCGTCATCGACGTGCTGAACCGGCTGCGGGGTCCGTTCAACGTCTCGTCAGTCGCGCTTGCGGCGGCGCAGGCGGCGCTTGCGGATGTGGAGTATACGGAGCATTGCCGGGCGGAGAATGCGCGCTGGCGCGGCTGGCTGTCGGAGGCGCTGGCGGAGATCGGGGTGCCTTCGGATGAATCGCGCGCGAATTTCATCCTTGCGCGTTTCGGCAGCCGGGCCGAGGCCGAGGCCTGCGACCTGCATCTGCAGAGCCGGGGGCTGATCGTGCGCCGGGTGGCGGGCTACGGTCTGCCCGCGGCGCTGCGCATCACCATCGGGGACGAGAGCGCCTGCCGTCGGATTGCCGTCGCGATCCGGGAATTCAGGGAGACCGGTGGAGAGTGGAGCGCATGAGCGGCCCGATCTACGGGCGGGTGGCGCTGATCGGGCTCGGGCTGATCGCCTCGTCGATGTTCTGGGCCATGCGCCGGGCCGGGGTGGCGGGCGAGGTCACGGGCTACGCCCGCACGCGAGCCACGCGCGAGACCGCGCGCCGGATCGGGCTTTGCGATCACATCTGCGAGAGCGCGGCCGAGGCGGCCGAAGGGGCCGATCTCGTGGTGCTCTGCGTTCCGGTCGGGGCGATGGGACTGGTCGCGGCCGAGATCGCGCCGGTGCTGAAGGCGGGCGCCACGCTCACCGATGTCGGTTCGGTCAAGGGGGCGGTGATCGCGGCGGTCGCGCCGCATCTGCCCGGGGCGGTGCATTTCGTTCCCGCCCATCCGCTTGCCGGGACCGAGCATTCGGGCCCCGAAAGCGGCTTTGCCGAGCTGTTCGACAATCGCTGGTGCCTGATCGTGCCGACCCAAGACACGGACCCCGAGCCGGTTGCGCGTCTGCGCGCCTTCTGGGAGGCGCTCGGGGCGAATGTGGACTGCATGAGCGCCGAGCATCATGACCTTGTGCTCGCGGTGACGAGCCATGCGCCCCATCTCATCGCCTATACGATGGTCGGGGTCGCGGATGATCTGCGTCGGGTAACCGACAGCGAGGTAATCAAGTATTCGGCGGCCGGATTCCGCGATTTCACCCGCATCGCCGCAAGCGATCCGACCATGTGGCGTGACGTGTTCCTGGCCAACAAGGATGCGACGCTCGAGATTCTCGGGCGTTTCACCGAAGAGCTTTTTGCGCTGCAGCGGGCGATCCGCACCGGCGACGGCGACCACCTGCATGCCTATTTCACCCGCACCCGGGCGATCCGCCGCGGAATCATCGAGGCCGGGCAGGATACGGATTCGCCCGATTTCGGGCGCGGCGCCGCCCGCAGGTGACGGTCAGCGCCGCCGGCGCCGCCGGCGATGCGCGCCCTCGCCCGCTTCTTCGTCCTGCTGGTTGAAGGATACGTCGGGCAGGGTCACGATTTTCGCCAGTTCGGGGAAGGCTTCGACCGCGTTCGGGATGGCCGAGGCATTGACGAAATGCTCCTGAAAGCGGGGCTCGACGGCGGTTTCCACCTTGTGGATCTCGTGCACGGTGCGTTCGATTTCGGCCCGGGCGTCGCGGTTCAGCAGGGCGATGCGGGCGCCGGTCCCGGCGGCGTTCCCGGCCGAAGTCACCTTGTCGAGCGGGGCATCCGGGATCATGCCGAGGATCATGGCGTGTTTCGGGCTGATATGGGCGCCGAAGGCCCCGGCCAGCACGATCCGGTCCACGCGGTCCACGCCGAAACGGTCCATGAGCAGCCGCGCCCCGGAAAACAGCGCCGCCTTGGCCATCTGGATTGCGCGGATGTCGCGGTTGGTGACGGTGATGCGGGGGCCGCCCTGGGCGCTGTCGTCCCAGACCAGGTAGGAATGGGTGCGCCCGTCGAGAAAGCAGCGGCTGCTGCCGGTCTGTTCGGCCGATCCGATCAGGCCCGAGGCATCGACGATCCCGGCCGCGCGCATCTCGGCGATGATCTCGATGATGCCGGAGCCGCAGATCCCGGTGATGCCGCTTGCGCGGGTCGCGGCGGCAAAGCCCGGATCGTCCGACCAGAGATCGCAGCCGATCACCTTGAAGCGGGGCTCCTTGGTGGCCGGGTCGATCTCGACCCGTTCGATCGCGCCCGGCGCGGCGCGCTGGCCCGACGAGATCTGCGCCCCCTCGAAAGCCGGGCCGGTCGGGGAGGAACAGGCCAGCACGCGGGTGCGGTTGCCAAGCTGGATCTCGGCATTGGTGCCGACATCGACCAGGAGCACCAGGTCCTCGGACTTGTCCGGCGCCTCGGACAGGGTGACCGCCGCCGCATCCGCGCCCACATGTCCGGCGATGCAGGGCAGGACATAGACCCGTGCCGCCGGTGGCAGCACCGTCAGGTCAAGGTCGCGCGCCATGAGATTCATCGCGCCGGCGGAGGCAAGAGCGAAGGGCGCCTGGCCGAGCTCGACCGGGTCGATGCCGAGGAACAGATGGTGGATCACCGGGTTGCAGACGAAGACGGCATCGAGAATGTGATCGGTCTCGGCGCCGCCTTCCCTTGCGACCTCTGTGAACAGGGCGTTCAGCCCCTCGCGCAGGGCAGCGGTCATCTCGCCTGCGCCGCCCTTGTTCAGCATGCCGTAGCTGACCCGGCTCATCAGATCCTCGCCGAAGCGAATCTGCGGGTTCATCATGCCCGAGGAGGCGACGACCTCTCCGCTTTGCAGGTCGCAGAGATGGGCGGCGATGGTGGTCGAGCCGATATCGACCGCGAGTCCGAAGATGCGGTCTTCGTGGAACCCGGGCCAGATCCGCATGATCCGGGGCGGGGCGGCCGCGTCGCCGAGATGCACCGCGCAGGTGACCTTCCACTCGCCCTTGCGCAGGATCGGCTGCATGTCGCTGAGCACCGGCAGGTCGATATGCACGCCGGGCAGATCCCACTGTTCCGCCAGCGCCGAGCGCAGACGTTCGAAATCGCCCGAGGGGTGCGCCATGTCGGGTTCGGCCACCTCGACATAATAAAGCCGCACCGCCGGGTTCATGACGATATCGCGGGCCTCGGCGCGTTTGCGCACGACCTGGCGGTGCACCTGGCTTTCGGGGGGCACATCGATCACCACATCGCCCATGACCTGCGCCTGGCAGCCGAGGCGGCGCCCGGGTTTCAGCCCGCGCTTGTCCTCGTAGCGCTGCTCCACCGCGTTCCACTCCGAGAGCGCGTCGTCATGCACGGTGATGCCGTGTTTGGGAAACTCTCCGTAGGCGGGGGTGATCTGGCAGCGCGAGCAGATGCCGCGCCCGCCGCAGACCGAATCGAGATCGACGCCGAGCTGGCGCGCCGCCGTCAGCACCGGCGTTCCGGGCGCGACATGCCCGCGCCGGCCGGAAGGGGTGAAGATGACGAGGGGATCCTTGCCCATGATGCCCGCCTTGTGACCGTTTTCGCACGTCCAGTCTAGGCGCCTGCGGGGCGGCGCGCCGGACGGTAAGCGACGGGTCTGTCGCCGCCGGCGTCATTGCGGCGCCCGCGCCCCTTTTTCGGGCGGCTGCTTTGCCTGGGCGGGCGGGGGCCTCCGGCGGGGATATTTCCGGCCAGAAGACGGCACGGGCGCGAAAATGCGGGAGGGGTGGTTGATGTGCGCTTTCATCGGCCTGATTTTGATGCGATAGGGTGGCTGCCGGACGGGCATGGGAATACGGGCGTGAGGACGGGTATGGAAATTCGCGAAGCACTGACCTTTGATGATGTTCTGCTGGTTCCGGCGGCTTCGTCGGTGCTCCCCTCCACGGCCGACACGAGCACCCGTGTGACCCGTGAGATCACCATGAACATTCCGCTCCTGTCGAGCGCGATGGATACGGTCACCGAATCGGACATGGCCATCGCCATGGCGCAGGCCGGCGGCATCGGCGTCATTCACCGCAACCTTGATGTCGAGGAGCAGGCCGAGGAAGTGCGCAAGGTCAAGCGCTTCGAGAGCGGCATCGTCTACAATCCCGTGACATTGCGCCCGGACCAGACCCTTGCGGATGCCAAGGCCCTGGCGGTGCGCTACCAGGTGACGGGCTTTCCGGTGGTCGACGATGCGGGGCGCGTGGTCGGCATCGTCACCAATCGCGACATGCGGTTTGCGAGCGCCGATTCGACCCCGGTGCGGACGATGATGACCTCGGACGACCTGGCGATCCTGCACGAGCCCGCGGACCGGGACGAGGCGCTGTCGCTCATGAAGGCGCGGCGGATCGAGAAGCTGCTGATCACTGATGACGGGGGGCGGCTGACCGGGCTGCTGACGCTGAAGGACATGGAGCAGGCGGTGCTCAACCCGACCGCCTGCAAGGACCGGCTCGGGCGGCTGCGGGCGGCCGCGGCGAGCACTGTCGGCGATGCCGGGTTCGAGCGCGCCGAGGCCCTGATCGACGCCGGGGTCGACCTGCTGGTGATCGACACGGCGCATGGGCATTCGGAGAGTGTCGCGGCGGCGGTCGAACGGGTCAAGAAACTGTCGAACGAGGTGCAGGTCGTCGCCGGCAATGTCGCGACCGCCGAGGCGACGCGCGCCCTGATCGGGGCCGGGGCGGATGCGATCAAGGTCGGGATCGGGCCGGGCAGCATCTGCACGACGCGGGTGGTCGCGGGCGTCGGCGTGCCGCAGCTTTCGGCGATCATGGATTCTGCGCAGGCCGCGGGCGATGTGCCGGTAATCGCCGATGGCGGCATCAAGTTTTCGGGCGATTTCGCCAAGGCGATCGCGGCCGGGGCGTCCTGCGCCATGGTCGGCAGCATGATCGCCGGCACCGACGAGAGCCCGGGCGAGGTGATCCTTTATCAGGGCCGCAGCTTCAAGCATTATCGCGGCATGGGCAGCCTTGGCGCCATGGCGCGCGGCAGCGCCGACCGCTATTTCCAGAAGGACGCGGCGAGCGACAAGCTCGTGCCCGAGGGGATCGAGGGTCAGGTGCCCTATGCCGGCAGCGTGACCGCGATCCTGCACCAGTTGGTCGGGGGCTTGCGCGCGGCCATGGGATACACGGGCTGCGCCACGGTCGAAGAGATGCGCCGCAACTGCCGTTTCGTGCGCATCACCGGCGCCGGGCTGCGTGAAAGCCATGTGCATGACGTCCAGATCACGCGCGAAAGCCCCAATTACCGGCGCGGCTGAGGGCGTTCAATAACCGGTCATTTCCAGGTAGCCGCGGCCCCCGTGGCTGCCGGTGACGTTGACCGGCCCCTCCCAGTAGGGAAACGACGTTCCCATCCAGGCGTCGGGATTGAGTGCGCTTACGGTCACGTCGAGGTTCCGCGCGGGCAGTTCGACCCGCCAGCGCACCGGCACCTTGCGCCCGGCCACCTCCGCCGTCGCGAGCGGTGTGAGGCGCAGGGAGTTGTCGTCAAGCGTGCTTGCCGTCCCGTCCGCCGCGATCCATGTGGCGGCGGTAAAGCCCGCGCCCCGGTCCCGCAGCCGGAAGCCCATCATGCGCGCCCCCGACTCGAAGGAAAGCGAGAACCAGTCCCAGCCGCTCTGATCCTCGGCGAGCGGCTGGCTGGACCATTCGCGGTCGAGCCAGCCCTGCCCGGTAACCGCCACGACCCGTTCGTCGGGCAGGGTGATCGTGCCGGTGACCTCGTAGGAGGGTTGCGAATAGTAGTGGCTGGCCTGTCCGGCGGGGGATTTCACCGAATAGCCCCCCTCGCCATGGAGGACGAGCGGGAGCGTGGCCGAAAGCTGCAGGTCATAGGCGAAATCGGGACCGCTTGCGCGCAGGTCAAGGGTCGAGATGCCCTTGCCGGCCTCGCCCTTCATGTCCCAGTTGTCGATGAAGGCATGGAAGGGGGCCGCCGTCACCCCGGCCTCGCCGATGCCGCCGCGGGCGAGGCGCTCGTCGAAATGGTGGGTTTCGGGTGTGGTCAGCGCCGCATGCGCCATCCAGAGCTGCGGCGTCGCCCAGCCGTTGTCACCCGGATCCGGCGCAAGGGCCGAGCGGAACAGGGTCCATTGCACACCGTATTGCCGCCCGTCCTCGCCGTCGAGCGTCGCGGTCAGATACCACCACTCGATGCGGAATTCGGGGTGGGCGCCGTGGTCCGTCGGAAAGGTCAGCATGTGACCCCGCTGCGGAATGGCGAAGCCCTCGGCCGTGGTGCCGAGCCCGGCGAAACCCTGACCCTGGGCCGCGCCTGCAAGCAGGCAGAGCAGCAGCGAAAGAAACCTAGCGTTCATTGACAAAGACCTTGACCAGATCGGCGGGCGGGAAACGGTGCAACCGGCGTGCGGGCAGGACCGCGGCCAGGGCACCGGCAAGGACGGCGAGCACGCCAAGCAGCAGCCATTGCCCGGGGAACAGATACATCGGCAGGCGCCAGCCGAAGGCACGCGTGTTGATCACCGCAAGCAGCACCCAGGCAAGCATGAGCCCGAGCGGCAGCGCGATCAGCGCCACCATGCCCGACAATGCGGCCGAGCGCAGGATTTCAAGCGCCGCAAGGCGCCGCCGCGTCACCCCGAGCGCCCAGACCGGGGCCAGATGGGGCAGGCGCATCCGCCAGAGTGTGAGCAGGCTCGTGAGGATCGCAAATGCGGCGACGCCGAGCGTCAGCACATTGAGCGCCCCGGTGATCACGAAGGTCTTTTCAAAGATGCCGAGCGAGCGCGCCTTGACCCCGCTCTGGTCGATCACCGCGCCCGCGGGGAGATCGAAACTGTCATGAATCTCGCGGATCACCTCGGCGACACGTTCGGGCGCGACCCTTACGCTCAGCGCGCGGCGGGGCACGTCGTCGAAGCGGCTGCGCAAGGTGTCGAGCCCGACCACGACCTGCCCTTCGGGATTGCCGTAATCGGCATAGACGCCGGCGACCCTTGGCGACCAGTCCGGCCCGATCGGGATGCGCGCGCCCGGCCAGAGATTTTCGCGCCGCGCAAGCTGTTCGTTGATCATGACGCCCGCGCCCGATTCGAGCCGCTCCCAGAGTTCCGGCATCGCGGCGATGAGGGGCCAGTTGTCGCGATAGGTGTCATCGACCCGCATGCCGAACACCTCGCCCTTGCGGCCCGCGACCGTGGTTTCGATCCCCGGAATGGGCAGCACGCGGTCGGTATGGTCGGCCAGCCAGCGCTCGATGGCCGCGCCCTGTTCATCGTTGCGGGCGGTGACGTAAAGCTCGGCCGTCAGGCGCTGGTCCAGCCAGTCGACGAAGGTGAGGCGAAAGCTCGACACCATGGTGCCAACGCCGATGTTGGTCGCAAGCGCCAGCAGCAGCGCCATGAGCGCAAGCGACAGCCCCGGAAGCTGGGCGCGCATGTCGGCCCAGAACCACTGTGCAAGGGGACCGCGCGCGCGCCGCAGCGCAAGCGCGAGCGCCGCGTCGAGCAGCACCGGGAGCATCAGCGCCGCGCCGAGCATCATCCCTGCCATGAGCGCAAATCCGGCGATGAGGCCGGGGAAAAGCCGGAACATTCCGAGCCCCGCGAGCAGCAGCGCGGCACCGGCACCGGCCAGCAGCCGGGCATGCCGCGCCGAAAGCCCGGCCCAGGCCCGGATCTGGCCGCCCGCCAGCAGCGGCATGGAGCGAAGCTGCCAGACCCCCTGTGCCCCGGCCACGCCCGCCCCGAGCGCGGCGATGGCAAGGCCGCTTATCGCCCAGAGCGGGCGCAGCGTCAGGCTCCCGCTCACGGATGCGCCGTAAAGCCCGCGCAAGGTGGCGGCCACATCGGGCAGAAGGGCTGCCGCGACGACATAGCCAAGCACAAGGCCGAGCCCGCCGGCGACGAGCGCGATCAGCCCCAGTTCGGCCAGCAGCAGCACCATCAGCCGCGACACCGGCAGGCCGAGCGCGCGCAGGGTGCGGAACATGGCGCGGCGCTGTTCGAAGGCCAGCCCGACGGTGCCGTGGACGATGAACAGCCCGACCACGAACGCCAGCAGCCCGAACGCGGTGAGGTTGAGGTGAAAGCTGTCGGTCAGCTGCCCCATGTCGGTCTGCTGTCTGGGCGGTGAAAGGGTGAGGTCCGGTGCAAGATCCGCCAGCGGCACAAGCCCCATGGGCTGGTCGGGCAGCACGAGAATCCGGTCGATTTCGCCTATGCGGTCAAGCCGGCGCTCGGCCACCGCGATGTCGGTCATGACGATGCCGGCGGGCAGGTCATCGCTGCGGACGAGCGGCGGCAGTTGCGGCGCGCCGGCAAGTCGTGCGGCGGTTTCGGGTGCCGCGAACAGGACGCCCGGGCCGGCAAAGACCTGCTCGGGCGTGATATCGGGCGTGCCGGGCTCGGCCTCGGGCGGGACCGGGTAGGACAGGAAATCGACCCCGACCAGCGTGACGCGCTCCGCTCCGAGCCGCACCCGGCCTTCGAGCACCGGGGCGAGCTTCCATCCCGCGCGGCGCAGGGCAACATAGGTATCGCGCGAAATCGGGTCGCGGGCAGAGGTCAGCGCCGGGTAGTCGGCGCGGCCGAGCTGCGCATCGGCTGCCGCATAGCTCGCGCGGGCCTCGGCATTGATCGCCTGCACCGCCGACCAGAGCCCGGTCGCGAGCGCGAGCCCGACAAGCAGCGTCAGAAGCTGAACCGGCTGGCGGCGCCAGTGCGACAATAGCGCCATGAAACCCGCAGCATTCATGCAATCGTGCCGTTCGAGAGATGCGCCCGCCGCCTGACCCGGCCCGCGATACGTTCGGAATGGGTGACGAGAAACAGCGCCGCGCCGCTTTGCTCCACCAGATCGAGCATGAGCGAAAGCACCATGTCGCTCGTGGCCTCGTCGAGGTTGCCCGTCGGTTCATCCGCAAGCAGGAGCCGGGGGCGCATGGCCAGCGCGCGCCCGATCGCCACCCGCTGCTGCTGTCCACCCGAAAGCTGCTCGGGCCAGCGCGTTTCCAGCCCATCGAGCCCGAGCCGCCCGGTCAGTTCCCGGACCCAGGCCGCATCGAGCCGCCCGGCGAGCCGTGCGTGAAAGGCGAGGTTCTGTGCCACGGTCAGCGACGGCACAAGGTTGAACTGCTGGAATACCAGCGCCACCACATCGCGCCGAAGCGCCGCGCGCGCGGATTCGCCCAGCCCGGACAGGGCCTGACCGGCAAGCCGGATCTCGCCCGCGTCAAAGTCGTCAAGCGCCCCGATCAGGTGCAGAAGCGTGCTTTTGCCGCTGCCGCTTTCGCCGGTCAGCGCAAGCGTCTCGCCCGCGTCGAGCGACAGGGACACATCCCGCAGCACCGGGCGGGCGCCGTCGCTGCCGGGATAGCGCTTGGTGAGGGACTGGATCTCAAGCAGCATCGGGGCCGGCCTCGCGATCAACCTGTGTCAGGCCCTGTTACCTCGTTGCGCGGTGGGACGAAAGCGCAGGCTCCGGGGTGGCGGCGGGCGCGGGATCTGATAGGCTGTATCGGCACGAGAGGGAGAGAGCGATTGCAACAGCGATTGAACATGGCGCTTGCGGCGAGTCCGGCGGCACTCGCATTCGCACTTGCGCTTGCGCTCACAGTGACGGTGCCCGGATCCCTGCGGGCCGATCCGGTCAGGGACGTCTGCCACACGCAGGCCGCGCGCAAGAGCGGCTATCGCGGGGCGCCCCCGGTCATGGGAACGGTCGGCAATGTCACTTTCCGCCTGAGCGGCTCGGCCGCATTCGGCGTCAGCCACGGGCTGAACGGATCATCGACCCATGGCCATTGGGGCGGCGGCCCGCGCGGCGGTGACGAGCAGCGCCGTTTCGACCGCTATCGGGCGTATTACGAGCGCTGCATGGGGAATGCGCAAACGGGACGTTCAGAGCAGCGGTGACAGCAGCCGCGCGAGCGGCGCGCCAAAGCGGATATAGGCCGGCTGCTCGCGCAGGCTCATCACCATCTCGTAGCTGTCCGCAAGATCGCGCTCCAGCATCTCCGCCACCTCGCCCGCGAAGTCGCGGTCGAAGAACAGCGCCATGGTCTCGAAGTTCAGCAGGAAGGAGCGGTTGTCGAAATTCATCGTTCCGACCGCGGCAAGCTCGTCATCGACCAGGAACACCTTCTGGTGCATGAATCCCTGCGTGTAGCGATAGAACCGCACGCCGACCTCGCGCAACTCGTCGAAATAGGCGAAGGCGGCGAGCCAGGGGATGATGTGGTCAAAGGCGTCGGTGACGATGATGCGCACATCCACGCCGCGCAGCGCCGCATGGGACAGCGCGGTGACGATGTCGATTCCCGGAACGTGATAGGGCGTGGCGATCCAGATCCGCTCGCGCGCGGCGGCGATGGCCGAGAAATAAAGCAGGTTGCCGGTCTCGCTCAGGTCGCCCGGCCCGGTGGCCACGATCAGCCCGTTCGCATCGCGGCCCGCCGGCGGGGTGGTCCAGTTGAGCGCGTTGATCAACGGCTTGCCGGTGGCCCAGTGCCAGTCCTCCGCAAAGATCAGCTGCAATTGCGGCACCACGGGGCCGGACAGCTCGACGAAGGTATCGCGCCAGTAGCCGAAGGAGGGCGAGCGGCCCATGTATTCGTCGCCCACGTTCACCCCGCCGGTAAAGCCCCTGTGCCCGTCGACGATGACCGTCTTGCGGTGATTGCGGAAATTCAGCTGAAATCGGAAGCGGGGGCCGCGCGCGGTGCGGCGGTCGATCACCTCGATCCCTTCCTTGCGCATCAGGTCGCAGTAATGCTCGGGCAGGCCGATGCTGCCCACCGCGTCGATCAGCAGGCGCACATGCACGCCGCGCCGCGCGGCGGCACAGAGCCGGCGCTGGAACTCGCGCCCGAGCCCGTCGTTGCGCAGGATGTAGAACTGGGCAAGAATGTAGTACTGCGCCGTATCCACCGCCTCGAAGATGGCCTCGAAACTCTCCGGTCCGTCGATCAGCAGGCGCATGTCGTTGCCGCGCATGACCTTGAGGTGCGCGCAATATTCGAAGGGGGCGAAATTGATGCTGCTGCTGTCGCCGACCGGCGCGTGAAGGATGGCCTCGCTGCGGATCCGCGCGATGACCTGCTTTGCCTCGCGCCGCGCGGTGCGGTAGCCGTGAAACCGGTGGTCGCCGAAATAAAGGTAAAGCGGCACGGCGACGAAGGGCAGGGCGAGCAGGAACACGACCCAGGCGACCGAGCCCTGCGGCGTGCGCGCCGTCGCCGCCGCCCGCCAGGCAAAGAACACGGCCGCCGCATAGAGCGAGGTTGCAAAAAGACTGCTCAGGAAAACCCACATGGTGTCTTGTCCTCGTGGTCGGGCAGAACTGGCCGGGGAGTCTAGGTTCGCGGCGGCACGGATGAAACCGTGGGTTTCCGGTCCTCGCCCGGATGATCCGGGGCGGTTTCCGGCCGGGCCGCGTCGTCCGGCGCGCGCGTGCTCTGCCCGCTCATCAGCGTGCCTTCCTTCGACATGAGGATGGCGATCGGCCGCGCGGCGGGGATGTTCGAGAACACGATCAGCAGGCAGACCGTCAGCGGCACGCTGAGAAACGCGCCGATGATTCCCCAGATGCCGGCCCAGAAGGTCAGGGCGAGAATGACCATGAGGGTCGAGAGGTTGAGGCTGCGCCCGATCAGCGCCGGATCAAGGAAATTGCCGATGGAGAACTGCACGATCCCGGTGCCGAGCAGAACCACGAGGAACGGGCCGAGCGTGTCGAACTGAACGAGCGCCGCCAGCGCCGGCAGGAGCACCGCGATGATCGAGCCGATCGCGGGGATGAAATTCAGCGCAAAGGTCAGCACCGCCCAGGTCTCGGCGAACTCGAGGTTGAGCGCGCGGTAGACGCCGTAGCAGACGATCGCGGTCAGCAGGCTGATGAAGGTCTTGACCCCCACATAGCGTTGCAGGCTGAGTGAGATGTCGGACATGATCCGGCGCAACTCGCGGCTGAGCTCGGGATCGGTCGCGGCCAGTTCGATCTTGCGGGCGATGACGCCGCGCTCCGCCAGCATGAAGATCACATAGAGGCTGATCAGCAGGAAGGTGCTGAGGAACGAGCGCGCGCCGCCGAAGGCGCTGTAGGCGATCAGTGACACGTCGAGCGACGCGAGCTGATCGCGGATCACGTCCGGAATCTGGCTGCCGACCAGTTCCGCGACCCGGGTCAGGATCTGTTCGAGCCGGTCCCCGTATCCGGGCAGCTTCAACAGGAACCGCGTCGCCTGGTCGGCCAGCACATACATCACCGCGAACATGCCGGCCATGACGACCACGATGCCGAGCGCAAGCGTGAGCCACCCCGGCAGGTAGGGGCCGACCAGCGGCAGCGCGCTGAACCGGTTGCTGACGGCGATGATCAGAACATAGAGGAAAAACGCCAGCGCCAGCGGGATCAGGAAACCGGCCCCGAAATACAGCAGGCTCACCGCCAGCACACCGACCATCAGACCGTCGCGGATGGCCCGGACCATGGTCGCGGGGCCCGGCTCTTCGTGCTTGGGGCTCATGGGCCGGCCCCCTTGTGTGGGCCGGGCTCGGAGCCGGGTGTCGGCGGCGGCATGAACGGCCCTTTCGGCTGTGGTGTCGCGGTCCTGCCCGCGATGGCGGGCGTCGCGATGTTGCATTTCTCGCGCGGTCTGCGCAACCGCTTGGGGAAATCTTCTTCGCCGGTCTGCCGGTCTTTGGGCGCCCCTGGGCGGCGGTCAGGGCATTTGGGTGGTGTCCTCGGCGCCGCCTGGGCCGCGGAATCCGGTGGCGATCACGTATTTTTCGGAACTGTCGGCGCGCGAGGCGGGGGGTTTCACGTTGGCGACATGGGCGAATTGCTGTTTCAGCAGCGTCTGCAACCCGCTTTCGGCGCCGCCGGCCAGCACCTTGGCGACGAAGGTGCCCCCCTGTTCCAGCACATCGAAGGCGAAATGCGCCGCCGCCTCGCACAGCGCCATGATGCGCAGGTGGTCGGTCTGCTTGTGCCCGGTCGAGGCCGCGGCCATATCCGACATCACCACATCGGCCCGCCCGCCGAGCCAGTCGCGCAACTGCCTGTCCGCCCCGTCGTCCAGAAAGTCGAGCTGGTGAATCTCGGCTCCTGCAATGGGCTCGACCGTCTGCAGGTCGATGCCGAGCACCCTTCCTGCGGGTTTGCCCGGCCGCTCGTCGAGCGCATTCACCCGCTGCACCGCAACCTGCAGCCATCCCCCGGGCGCGCAGCCGAGATCGACTACGCGGGCGCCCGGCACGAGAAAGCGGAATCGGTCGTCAAGCTCGATCAGCTTGAAGGCGGCGCGGCCGCGATAGCCTTCGCTGCGGGCGCGCTTGACGTAGGGGTCGTTCAACTGCCGTTGCAGCCAGCGGGTGGAGCTCGCCTTGCGCCCGCGGGCGGTCCGCACCTTCACCTTCAGATCGCGCTGTCCGCGCCCGGAAGTGTTTCGTGCCACTCGTTGGCTCCTTTCGCCCGTCTGTTCTCATATCTTGCCCCGCGTCGGTTCGGCGCCACGACGACCCCGCACCCCCGTCAGCCCGTCAGCAGGGCGCGTCCTGCAGAACGCCATCCGCGCTCATCTGCGTATAAAGCAGCCCCTCGCGCAGCCCGCGGTCGGCGACCGAGACCCGGTCGGTCGGCCAGCAGCGCAGCAACGCCTGCAGGATCGCCGCACCCGACATGATGAGCGCGTGGCGGTCGGCCCCGATGCGGGGGTCGCGCCGCCGCCCGGCCGGGCCGAGTTCCAGATAGCGCCGGATCACCAGGTCGATTTCCTTGCTGGTCATGCGCAGCCCGTCCACCTTGGTGCGGTCATAGCGCCGAAGCCCGAGGTGGCTGGCCGCCACCGTGGTGACGGTGCCCGAGGTGCCGACGATCTGGAACCCGTTGCGCAGCGTGCCGTCCCGGTAGGGGGCGAAGCTGGCCAGGTTTTCCTCGAAGAACCAGCTCATCAGCGCGTAGCGCGCCGAATCGTCCTCTACGTCGACGAACTGGTCGCGCAGTGTCGCCACCCCGAGCGGCACGCTGATCCAGTCCACCACCCGCGCCGCGGAAACGCCGGTGCAGCCGGTCAGGAACCCCTGTTCCAGCCGCATGATCGCGCGCGGGCGCTCGGCCGCCGGCACGGCCGAAATGTCGATCCAGACCAGTTCGGTCGAGCCGCCGCCGATGTCCACCACCAGAAGCTGCTCGGTCTGCGGGCTGACCAGCGAGGCGCAGGAAATGACCGCGAGCCGGGCCTCTTCCTCGGGCTGGATGATATCGAGGCGCAACCCGGTC
Organism: Pontibaca methylaminivorans; assembly: GCF_900156525.1. Taxonomy (NCBI): domain Bacteria; kingdom Pseudomonadati; phylum Pseudomonadota; class Alphaproteobacteria; order Rhodobacterales; family Roseobacteraceae; genus Pontibaca; species Pontibaca methylaminivorans. Next base: position 883,918 of record NZ_FTPS01000001.1, on the reverse strand, counting down.
TCGCGGCGCACCTGCTGGAGCAGTTCCCGGCTGTTGCCGGCGCGCCGGCAGGCCTCGGTCGCGACGAGGCGCATGCGTTTCACGTTGTTGCGGCGCAGCTTCTGCTGGCAGATATGCATGGCATGCACCGTGCGCGCCATGGAGGCGCGCGACAGCCGGCCCGTCCGCTCGAGCCCCGAGCCGAGCTGCACCGTCTTGGAAAAGCTGTCCACGACCTTGAATCCGTTGCCCTTTGGCTGGGCAATCAGCATGCGACAGCAGTTCGTGCCGAGATCCAGCGCCGCATAAAGCGTGCCCGGATCGGGCAGGGTTGGCACGGGCTGTTCGACCGTTTTCGGAAACGCGCCCGCACCTCTGGGACGCCTGGGCGCCATGACCACGCCCTCCGATTTCGAGTTGGACCGAGAATAGGGGCGCTGCTCCGATATCGCAAGATGCCCCGCAATGGATCGCGGAAGGTGACGTTGCGTCCGCCTTTGCCCGGCGGTAGCAGGGCGGGAACGGGGCCGTGATGCCGGCCGCCCGGCCGGCGGCGCGTCGCGGACGGAGCGCGTTCTGTCGATATCAGGCCGCTTGCACCCATGCGGATCGGCTACATCTGAATCCGAGAAGGAGGAACGCCCATGACCGAGGTCACGATCGTCTATTGGCGTGATATTCCGGCCCAGGTCATCGTCGGGCGGGGGCGCAACCGCGCCAAGCGCGAACTGCCGGACCGGTTCGAACAGGCCATCGGGCGCGCGGCGATGAAATGCCAGGCCCGCGACACCGAATCCTATCTGGCGGAGTGGCGTCGCGACACGGTTCCGGCGGGGGAAGGCGCGGGAACGGCCGACGAAATCGCCGCGGCCGAGGCCGCCCGCCTCGAGGCCGAATATGACCGCACGCGCCTCAAGGCGCTCATAGCAAACGAAGGTTGGGCGTGAGTTTCAGATCTGGCTGGGAGGGCCTCATGGCATTGTTGAATTTCCGCAGGCGCGACCCGGGGCAGGACCCGGCGCGCGGCACCGGGGCCGGCGCGGGCACCGAGGTCGAGGCGCTGCTCGACGGCTTTTCGATCGAGGTGATGCCGCGCACCGCGGCCAAGGTCGAGGATTTCCGCGCCCTGCTGCCCGAAGGCACGCGCGTCTATATCGCCCATATCGAGGGCACCCCGATCGAGGACATGGTGGCCACGGCGAAACGTCTGGCCAGCGAAGGTTTCGCCGTCATGCCGCATTTCCCGGCCCGGATCATCGCTGACCGGGCCATGTTCGACGACTGGATCGCGCGCTATCAGGGCGAGGCGGGCGTGAAGCAGGCGCTTTTGCTGGCGGGCGGCGTGACAACTCCGCTGGGCGATTTCGACAGCTCCATGCAACTGATGGAAAGCGGCCTGTTCGACAAGGCGGGCTTCACGCATCTGCATGTGGCAGGCCACCCGGAGGGCAACCGGGACATCGACCCCGATGGCGGCACGGCCCTTGTCGACGAGGCGCTGCGCTGGAAACAGGCGTTTTCCGAGCGCACCGACGCCGAGATGGCGATCACCACCCAGTTCGTCTTTGACGCCGCGCCGGTGATTTCCTGGGCCGAGGGGCTGCGCGAGGCGGGAATCACCCTTCCGGTGCATGTCGGTATCGCCGGTTCGGCCAAGCTCCAGACCCTGATCCGCTATGCCATGGCCTGCGGCGTCGGGCCGTCGCTCAAGGTGCTGCAGAAACGCGCCATGGACGTGACGCGGCTGGTCAAGCCCTACGAGCCGACCGAGGTGGTCGAGGCGCTCGCCGCCTACCGGGCCGCGCATCCCGACAGCAATATCGCGCGGCTGCATTTCTTTCCGCTCGGCGGCATTGCCGCCGCGGCCCGCTGGGCCAGTGCCCATGGCGGAGATTCCGCTCAACCCGCTGCTGCCGCCGCAGGAGACCGCACGCCATGACCCGGACCACAGTCGAAAGCCGCAGCCGGACCGAGATCATCGGCTTCGATCATCCGTTCTGCGTGATCGGCGAGCGCATCAATCCGACCGGCCGCAAGAAGCTCGCGACCGAGCTTGAGGCCGGCGAATTCGGCAGCGTGCGCGAGGACGCCCTGGCGCAGGTCGCCGCCGGGGCCAATGTGCTCGATGTGAATGCGGGGGTGGTCTACAACTCGAACCCCGACCCGAACCAGACCGAACCGCCATTGATGGTCAAGCTGATCAGGCTTGTGCAGGAAACCGTGGATGCGCCGATCTGCATCGATTCCTCGGTTCCGGCGGCGCTCGAGGCGGGGCTCGAGGTCTGCGAGGGGCGCCCGCTTCTGAACTCGGTCACGGGCGAGGAGGAGCGGCTTGAAAAGATCCTGCCGCTGGTCAGGAAGTACAACGTCCCGGTGGTGGCGATCAGCAACGATGACAGCGGCATTTCCGAAGACCCGGACGTGCGCTTCGAGGTGGCGAAGAAGATCGTGCAGCGCGCCGCCGATTACGGCATCCCGCCCCATGACATCGTGGTCGATCCGCTGGTGATGCCGGTCGGGGCCATGGGCACGGCGGCGCTACAGGTCTTTGCGCTGGTGCGGCGCCTGCGTCAGGAACTCGGGGTCAACACGACCTGCGGCGCCTCGAACATCAGCTTCGGCCTGCCGAACCGGCACGGGATCAACAATGCGTTCCTGCCCATGGCGATCGCCGCCGGCATGACCAGCGCGATCATGAACCCGATCGCCCTGCCGGTGAAGCCTTCGGTGATCGCCGCCCGGCGCGAGGCGATCGCTGCGGCGGGCGTGATCCTGCCCGATGACATGGATGACGAAACCTTCGTCACCCTGTTCGGCATGGGCTCGACCAAGGCGCGTGCCGGCAGCGAGATGGAGGCGATCCGGGCCGCGAATTTCCTGACCGACAACGACCCCCATGGCTCGGCCTGGATCCGGTTCAACAAGCCGCCCGCGCTGCCGGGAGAAGACACCGTTCGCCGCGCCGGGCGCAGCGGAGCAAGGCGCCGGCGGGCGTGACTGCGGCGGTATTCAGTCCCGCGGCGAGCGCCGCTGCCGGCCGTTTTGCCGCCGCATGGCCGGCCTTGGGCCAGCGGGGGCGCGCATGACCCCGGCGGCCCGGGTCCAGACGGCGATCGAGATTCTGGACGACTACCTTGCCGGCGGTGCGGTCGAGCCGCTGCTGACCGGCTGGGCGCGGCGCAGCCGCTACGCGGGTTCGGGCGATCGTGCGGCGGTGCGCGACCACGTGTTCAGCGCCCTGCGCAATCTGCGCTCATTCGCGGCGCTGGGCGGGACGATGAGCGGGCGCGCGCTGATGCTCGGCGCGCTGCGGGCGGCGCAACAGGATCCGGAGGCGCTGTTCACCGGCGCGCGCCATGCCCCGCCGCCCCTGTCCGGGCAGGAACGCGCGGGCGGCCGCCCGCCCGCGCCCGGGGCAGAGGAACTCGACCTGCCGGACTGGCTGCTGCCGTTGATGGAGCGCTCGCTCGGGGCGCAGGCCGCGTCCGTGGCGCGGATCCTCAAGCAGCGCGCGCCGGTTCATCTGCGCGTGAATACGCTGCTTGCGGATCGTGAGGCCGCCGAGCGGCTGCTGCGCGACGAGGGCATCCTGACCACGCCGCACCCGGCTGCCGATACGGCGCTCGAGGTGCACGAGGGCGCCCGCCGCATCCGCGGCACGCGCGCCTATCGCGAAGGACTGGTGGAACTGCAGGACGGTGCCAGCCAGGCGGCGGTGGAGGCGCTGCCGCTGCGCGACGGCATGCGGGTGCTCGATTTCTGCGCCGGTGGCGGCGGCAAGACGCTGGCCATGGGCGCGCGGGCGCGGGTTGCCCTGTTCGCCCACGATGCGGATGCGGCAAGGATGCGCGATCTGCCGGAACGGGCCAGGCGGGCGCGACTCGAGGTTGACCTGCTTGCACCGGGCCGGGCCGGTGAGCACGGACCCTTCGACCTCGTGCTGTGCGATGTTCCCTGTTCGGGGAGTGGTGCCTGGCGGCGCAGCCCCGAGGGGAAATGGATGCTCACGCCCGAACGGCTGGCGGAGCTTGGCGACATCCAGGCCACGATCCTGCGCGAGGCGGCGTCGCTCACGGCGCCGGACGGGGTGCTGGCCTATATGACCTGTTCGGTTCTCGACTGCGAAAACAGCGCGCAGGCCGACCGTTTTCTGAACGAGAACTCCGGTTGGCGGCGACTCTCCTGCCGGTCCTGGTCGCTGCTCGACGGGACAGATGGGTTTTTTCTCGCACAGTTTGACCGAAAAACCACAGACTGAACAACTTATGCGTGCATTTTGCGCTTGACTCGGGTTTAAAATCGGCGCCGAGGCCCAGCGTTTGTTTCACGAGTCGAAATGTTCATGTCGGACCGGACCGCCGATCTGCCCCATCAGATACTGCCCCCGATCTCGGGGAAAGTGCGTTTCTGCACCCTGATCGTCTTTGGCGCCGTCATGATGGGGGCCGGGGTGCTGCTGGCGCCCGGCGGCATCGGGGTGCGGATGCTGATCGTTTCCGGGCTTGCCATCCTGCTGGTGGCAGCGTTCCACGGGCTGCGCCTTGCCTATGCGCATCATCTGCGCCGTCGGCTCGACACGGCCGTCACCGGGCTGATCGGGGCCGATGCAACGCCAAGTTTCGTGACCGATACCGAGGGCATGATCAAGGCCGCGAATGTCACCGCGCGGGAACAATTCGCCGGCAGCGACGCGCCCACGCTCTCCGAAGTGCTGCGGAGCCTGTTCGCCAATCCCTCGGCGGTGCTTTACCGGCTGCAGTGGCGCGCGCGGCTCGATGGTGTCGCCCAGGAGGACGTGGTGGCGCGCGGCGGGCACATGCGGATCTCGGCCCGCTGGCTGGACGGGCAGCGTTGCCTCTGGCGGGTCGAGCGGATGCCCGACCAGCCGCAGGCGAGCAATGAGGAGGGCGACTTTCCCTTCGGCGCCCTCACCCTGGGTCGGACCGGCACCATCCTTCAGATGAACGCGACAGCGCGCGGGCTGCTCGATCTTCGCAGCCGGAGGCTGGAAGATCTGTTCGCGGAACTGCCGCTGGTGACGGGGGTCGTCAATGTGCTGCACGCGAGGACCGGCCCGGTCGAGGTGATCGTTGCCGAACGCGATACCGTTGCGCGGCAGCGGGAGATCCTCTTTCTTCCGCTCGGGCCGGCGGGCGCGGCGCGCCAGCAGGCGCTGTTCGACCGCCTGCCGGTCGCGCTGGTCAAGATCGCCCCGGACGGCGACATCCTGCTGGCGAACCGCGAGGCCCGCCGCCTTGCCGGGGAGCGGCTGCGGCCCGGGGTGCCGCTGGAAAGCGTGATGCAGGGGCTTGGCCGTCCGGTGGCCGAATGGCTGCGCGAGGCGCTGGGCGGGCGGATGGCGCAGCGTTCGGAGTTTCTGCGCCTTGCCCGTCCCGATCGCGAGGTGTTCGTGCAGGTCACGCTCAGCACCATCACCGACGGCGGGCAGCGGTGCCTGATCGGCGTGCTGAACGATGCGACCGAGCTCAAGACGCTCGAGGCGCAATTCGTCCAGAGCCAGAAGATGCAGGCGATCGGGCAGCTTGCCGGGGGCATCGCCCATGATTTCAACAACCTGCTGACGGCGATTTCCGGCCATTGCGACCTGCTGCTGCTGCGCCACGATCAGGGCGATCAGGATTACGGCGACCTGATCCAGATCAGCCAGAACGCAAACCGCGCCGCGGCCCTGGTGAGCCAGCTTCTGGCGTTTTCACGCAAGCAGACCCTGCGCCCCGAGCCGGTGGACCTGCGCGATACGCTGTCCGACCTTACCCATCTGCTGAACCGTCTGGTGGGCGAGCGGGTCTCGCTCACGCTGAGCCATGAACCGCTCTTGCGGCACATAAAGGCCGACAAGCGCCAGCTTGAGCAGGTGCTGATGAATCTCGTGGTGAATGCGCGCGATGCCATGCCGGGTGGCGGCGAGATCCGCATCGAGACCGCGGTTCGCCGCCTTGATGCGCCCCTGCAGCGGGATCGTGCCACGGTCGCGCCGGGCGAATACGTGGTGGTGAAGGTCGCCGATCAGGGTGTCGGGATTCCCGCCGACCAGATGTCGAAGATCTTCGAGCCGTTCTTTACCACCAAGCGCACCGGCGAGGGCACCGGGCTTGGCCTTTCGACGGTCTACGGCATCATCAAGCAGACCGGCGGTTTCATTTTCGTGGACAGCACCGAAGGCAACGGCACGGTGTTTACCCTTTATTTCCCGGCCCATGACAACGGCGGCGAAGTCCGGGGCAGCCGCGAAGAGCCCGCCGCGCTGCCTGCGCCCCGCCATGGCGAAGGTGTCGTGCTCCTGGTCGAGGACGAGGCGCCGGTGCGCGCCTTTGCCGCCCGGGCGCTGCGCCTGCGCGGATATACCGTGCTCGAGGCCGAATCCGGCGAGGAGGCGCTGCGCATGCTGGACGAGCCCGAACTCGAAATCGACGCCTTTGTCACCGATGTGGTCATGCCGGGGCTCGACGGGCCGAGCTGGGTGCGCAAGGCGCTGGTGACGCGCCCCGACGTGCGGGTGGTGTTCATGTCGGGCTATGCCGAGGGCGCCTTCGAGGAATGCGGCCCGACCCTGCCCAATTCGGTGTTCCTGCCCAAGCCGTTTTCGCTCAACCAGTTGACCGAGACGGTGCACCAGCAGTTGAATTGAGCCCGCCCGCGGAAATTGATTCGTAAAGCTCGAATTCGGGCGCGCAGTGGCGGCGACAGGCGCGCGCCAGTTCGGGCGAAAGCGCAAGCTCCATCACCGGTGACACGTTTTCCCGCGTCAGGGCAAGCGTCACACCGAGCCGTTCCTCGAGAAAGGCATCGAGCCGATGCGGTTCCTCATAGCGGAACAGATGCGTGATGGCGGTCCCGTTCGGGCGCGGCTCAAGGAACCGGGCCTGACTGCCGACATTGGCGAATCCCGGCGTCGGGGTTTCCAGGTAGGCGCGGACGAACTCGTCGAAACTGACGCCGTGGGTGGCGTTCGGCTGGCCCTTCATGAAGGGGCGGCGTCGATAGCGATACCAGCTTCCGAGCCAGCTTATGGGCTCGCGCATCACCGCGAGCGTTTCCATCTCGGCGTTGCAGACCTTCTGGAACATGGGCCGGAAGAAGCGGTTGTAGCGGTAGAGCGGCGCGTGCTTCAGTTCCGGCGGGTCGGTGATCACCATGTCTGCCCGACCCGCAAGCGCCCTCTGATAGGCGGTGGTCCCGGTCTTGGGCACGGCAAGGAATACCAGCCGTTCCCTGAAAAATACGAGCATGTTCCGCAACCTCCGCTGAGCAGCCTGCCGGCGTCAGCAACTTCTTAACCTGTTCCGCCCGATCATGGGGTGGACGAAAAGCCATTGCAATGTTCTCGATTCTCCCCAATATGGAACATCAGGAGAACAAAGTGGCAATTGCCGGGAATGCGCGGCTGTGTCAAGAAGAAGGGCAGACAGGATATGGCGGATCTCTTGATGATGGACACGAAGAAGAACGCTGACAAGCAGAAGGCGCTCGAGAGCGCGCTGGCCCAGATCGAGCGCCAGTTCGGCAAGGGCTCGATCATGAAGCTTGGCGATGAGGGCTCGATCCAGCAGGTCGAGGCCAGTTCGACCGGCTCGCTCGGCCTCGACATCGCGCTTGGCATCGGCGGATTGCCCATGGGGCGCATCGTCGAGATCTACGGCCCGGAAAGTTCGGGCAAGACCACGCTCACGCTGCATTGCATCGCCGAGCAGCAGAAACGCGGCGGTGTCTGCGCCTTTGTCGATGCGGAACATGCGCTCGACCCGCATTACGCGCGCAAGCTGGGCGTCGATGTGGACGAATTGCTGATCAGCCAGCCCGACACGGGCGAGCAGGCGCTCGAGATCACCGACACGCTGGTGCGGTCGGGGGCGGTGAACATGGTGGTGGTCGATTCGGTCGCCGCGCTCACCCCGAAATCGGAACTCGAGGGCGACATGGGCGACAGCAGCGTCGGCGTGCAGGCGCGGCTCATGAGCCAGGCCATGCGCAAGCTGACCGGTTCCATCAGCCGCTCGAACTGCATGGTGATCTTCATCAACCAGATCCGCATGAAGATCGGCGTGATGTTCGGCAGCCCCGAGACCACCTCGGGCGGGAATGCGCTGAAATTCTATTCCTCGGTGCGGCTCGATATCCGCCGGATCGGTTCGATCAAGGACCGCGACGAGGTGGTGGGGAACGCGACGCGGGTGAAGATCGTCAAGAACAAGGTCGCGCCGCCCTTCAAGCAGGTGGAATTCGACATCATGTTCGGCGAGGGGATCTCGAAGATGGGCGAACTGCTTGATCTCGGGGTCAAGGCCGGTGTCGTGGACAAGGCTGGCGCATGGTTCAGTTATGGCGACGAGCGCATCGGCCAGGGACGCGAGAATGCCAAGCAGTTCCTGCGCGAAAACACTGCCCTCGCGCTTGAAATCGAGGACCGGATCCGCGCCGCTCACGGGCTGGAATTCTCGGCCCCCGACGAGGGTGGTTCCGAGGATATTCTCGAAGCCTGAGCCCCGCGCGCCGGGGTCCGCCGGCCACGCGGCACCGGGTTTCAGCGCGGACAGGAAAGCAGCGATGAGCCGGCGCAGCCCGCGCGCACCGGGCTTTGCCCCCAAAGGACGGTCGGGCGATCACGTTCGACCCCCGGAAGATTCCGGCCATCGCCGCATAGACCCGGGCCCGCCAGCCGCGGCACCCCGAGCTCTGCACGCGGCGCGGCGCGCGCTCCCGGTGGACAGGGGGGCGCCGCGTGGATATGTGAGCGGCATCCGATCCGATCTCCAACACCCGGGGCAGGCCCATGCTGACGCTGAATGAAATCCGCTCGCAATTTCTCGGATATTTCGCGAGGCAGGGGCACGAGGTCGTCGATTCGAGCCCGCTCGTGCCGCGAAACGACCCGACCCTCATGTTCACGAATTCGGGCATGGTGCAGTTCAAGAACCTGTTCACCGGGGTCGAGCACCGCGATTACAGCCGCGCCACCACAGCGCAGAAATGCGTGCGGGCCGGCGGCAAGCACAACGATCTCGACAACGTGGGCTATACGGCCCGGCATCACACGTTTTTCGAGATGCTGGGCAATTTCAGCTTTGGCGATTATTTCAAGGAACAGGCGATTCCCTTCGCCTGGGAACTCATAACGCGCGAATTCGGGATTCCCGCCGACCGGCTCTGGGTGACGGTCTTCCACACCGACGACGAGGCCGCCGCAATCTGGAAAAAGGTGAGCGGCCTGCCGGACGAGCGGATCCTGCGCATCGCCACCGACGACAATTTCTGGACCATGGGCCCGACCGGCCCCTGCGGCCCCTGTTCCGAGATCTTCTTCGACCATGGCGAGAAATACTGGGGCGGCCCTCCGGGCAGCCCGGAGGAAGACGGCGACCGTTTCGTCGAGATCTGGAACCTCGTGTTCATGCAGTACGAACAGATGGCCGACGGGACGCGCCGCGACCTCGAGGCGCGCAGCATCGACACCGGCATGGGGATCGAACGCGTTGCGGCGCTGCTGCAGGGCACGAACGACAATTACGCAACCGACCTCATGCGCGCCCTGATCGAGGCGAGCGCCAATGCCACCAGCACCGAGCCGGACGGGCCGGGGCGGCTGCATCACCGGGTGATCGCCGACCACCTGCGCTCGACCTCGTTCCTGATTGCGGACGGGGTCATGCCCTCGAACGAGGGGCGGGGCTATGTGCTGCGCCGCATCATGCGCCGCGCCATGCGACACGCCCATCTGCTCGGCGCGGCGGATCCGCTGATGTATCGCCTGGTGCCGGCGCTCGTGCAGCAGATGGGGGCGGCCTATCCCGAACTCTCCCGCGCGCAGGCGCTGATCGAGGAAACGCTGCGGCTCGAGGAAACGCGGTTCCGCCAGACGCTCGACCGCGGCCTGCGCCTGCTCGAGGACGAACTCTCTGCCCTGCCCGAGGGGGCGGTTCTCCCGGGCGAGGCGGCATTCCGGCTTTACGACACCTATGGGTTTCCGCTCGATCTCACGCAGGATGCGCTGCGCGAACAGGGCCGCGGCGTCGATGTCGCCGGGTTCGATGCCGCCATGGCCGGGCAGAAGGCCACCGCGCGTGCCGCCTGGGCCGGGTCGGGCGACGCGGCCGATGCCACGGTCTGGTTCGATGTGGCAGAGGAAAACGGCACGACCGAGTTTCTGGGCCATGACACCGAAACCGCCGAAGGGCAGATCGTGACGCTGGTCCGTGATGGTGCAGAAATCGAAACCGCCCGGCGCGGCGACACCGTCCAGATCGCGTTGAACCAGACGCCGTTCTATGCCGAATCCGGCGGGCAGGTCGGCGACAGCGGCCTGATCCGCACCGATACCGGCACCGCAAGGGTGGTGGATACGCGCAAGAGCGCCGGGGTTTTCATCCATATCGCCGACGTGACCGAGGGCGAGATCGCGAAAGGCAGCGCGGCGCAACTCGAGGTCGATCACGCGCGCCGCAGCGCGATCCGCGCCAATCACTCGGCCACCCACCTGCTGCACCAGGCGCTGCGCGAGCGGCTGGGGGCGCATGTGGCGCAGCGCGGTTCGCTCAACGATGCCGAGCGGCTTCGTTTCGACTTCAGCCACAACGCGGCGCTGAGCGAGGCCGATCTTGTACAGCTGCAGGCGGACGTGAACGCCATGATCCGCCAGAACGCGCCGGTCAAAACCCGGATCATGACGCCGGATGATGCGCGCTCCATCGGCGCGCAGGCGCTGTTTGGCGAGAAATACGGCGACGAGGTGCGCGTGGTGTCCATGGGTCGCCAGGAGGGGGCGAACCGCGGCGCCGGCGGCGATACCTATTCGATCGAGCTGTGCGGGGGCACGCATGTGCGCCGCACCGGCGATATCGGGGTTTTCGTCCTGCTGGGCGACAGCGCGTCGAGCGCCGGGGTGCGGCGGGTCGAGGCGCTGACCGGGCAGGCGGCGCTCGATCATCTGGCCGGCGAGCATCACCTGCTGGCCGAATCGGCGCGGCTGCTGAAGGTCCGGGCCGAGGATCTGCCCGGGCGGCTCGGGGCGCTGATGGAGGAGCGGCGGGCGCTGGCCAACGAGGTTGCGCAGCTTCGTCGCGAACTGGCCATGTCGGGCGGCGGCAGCGCCGGGCCGGAGCCGGTCGAGATCAACGGGATCCGCATGATCGCGCAGGTTCTGAGCGGCGTCAGCGGCAAGGATCTGCCCGGCCTTGTCGACGAACACAAGGCGCGGCTCGGCAGTGGTGCGGTGCTGCTGATTGCGGATGCGAACGGCAAGGCCGCCGTTGCGGCCGGGGTGACGGGCGACCTTATTGACCGGGTTTCGGCCGTCGATCTGGTGCGGGCTGCGGTGCCGGCGCTTGGCGGCAAGGGTGGCGGCGGCCGCCCCGACCTGGCGCAGGGGGGCGGGCGCGACATTGCCAATGCCGAGGCTGCGATCAGCGCGGCGCAGGCGATTCTGAAAGGTTGAAAGATGGGCGCACTCTGGATTTCACAGGTTTCGGTCAGCAACGAGGCCCCCTACCGCGAATATGCAAGGCTCGCGGTCGAGGCGATCGCCGCCCATGGCGGTGAATTCGTCGTGCGCGGGGGGCGTTATGTCCAGCTCGAGGGGCAGGAGCGCCCACGCCATGTGGTCGTGCGTTTCCCCGATCTGGAAACGGCCGAAGCCTGCTACCGCTCTGATCTTTACCAGCAGGCGCTGTCCCACGCACGCGGCGCCTCCGAACGCGACCTCGTCATCGTCGAGACCGCGGACTGACCCCGCGCGGAGATCTGCAATGCGGGAGCGGGGTGCGTGGCCACACCCCGCCCGTCCGGGTCAGGTGCTGCGCGCGGCGCGCTTGCGTTCATGCGGATCCAGGTGACGCTTGCGCAGGCGGATCGCGTTCGGCGTGACCTCGACCAGTTCGTCGTCGTTGATATAGGCGATCGCCTCTTCCAGCGACATGCGCACCGGTGGCGTGAGGCGGACCGCCTCGTCGGAGCCGGAGGCACGGATATTGGTCAGCTTCTTGCCCTTGAGCGGGTTCACCTCAAGGTCGTTCTCGCGGCTGTGCTCGCCGATGATCATGCCGGTATAGACCTGTTCCTGCGCGCCGATGAACAGGCGGCCGCGCTCTTCGAGATTCCAGAGCGCATAGGCAACCGACACGCCGTTCTCCATTGAAATCAGCACGCCTTCGCGCCGTCCTTCGATGGTGCCCTTGTGGGGAGCCCAGCCGTGGAAGACGCGGTTCAGGATGCCGGTGCCGCGCGTGTCGGTCAGGAACTCGCCGTGATAACCTATCAGCCCGCGCGAGGGCACAAGGGCGATGATCCGGGTCTTGCCCTGGCCCGAGGGTTTCATTTCCGCCAGATCGCCCCGGCGCGTGCCGGTCAGCTTTTCGATCACGACGCCGGCGTGGTCGTCATCGACGTCGATCACGACCTCCTCGATGGGTTCGAGCGTCTCGCCGCTTTCCTCGCGCAGCAGCACCCGCGGGCGCGAGATCGAAAGCTCGAACCCCTCGCGGCGCATGTTCTCGATCAGCACGCCCATCTGCAGTTCGCCGCGGCCCTTGACCTCGAAGGCCTCGCCCCCCGGTGTGTCGGAGACGCGGATCGCGACGTTGCTTTCGGCCTCTTTCATCAGGCGTTCGCGAATCACCCGCGACTGCACCTTCTTGCCATCGCGGCCGGCCAGCGGGCTGTCGTTGATGCCGAAGGTCACGCTGATGGTCGGCGGGTCGATCGGCTTGGCCTGGAGCGGCTCTTCGACCTCGGGCGCGACCAGGCTGTCGGCGACGGTGGCTTTCGACATGCCGGCAAGCGACACGATGTCGCCGGCCTCGGCCAGGTCGATCGGCTGGCGGGTCAGGCCGCGAAAGGCCAGCACGCGGCTGACGCGGAAGGTCTCGACCGGCTTGCCCTCGCGCGAGAGCGCCTTGAGCGTGGTGCCGGCCTTGAGCGTGCCGCTTTCCACCCGGCCCGTCAGGATGCGCCCGAGGAACGGATCGGCGGCAAGGGTGGTCGCCAGCATGCGGAAGGGCTCGTCGCGCGCGGCAAGCTGGGCCGGGGCAGGGACGTGGTCGAGGATCAGGCGAAACAGCGCATCCAGGTTCTCGCGCGGCCCCTCGAGCGACGGGTCCGCCCAGCCCGCGCGCCCCGACGCGTAGAGATGGGGGAAATCAAGCTGCTCGTCGCTCGCGTCGAGGCTTGCGAACAGGTCGAACACCTCGTCGAGCGCGCGGTCGGGCTCGGCGTCGGGCTTGTCCACCTTGTTCACCACCACGATGGGGCGCAGCCCGAGCGCAAGCGCCTTCTGGGTGACGAACTTGGTCTGCGGCATCGGCCCCTCGGCCGCATCGACCAGCAGCACCACACCATCGACCATTGACAGGATCCGTTCGACCTCGCCGCCGAAATCGGCGTGGCCCGGCGTATCGACGATGTTGATGCGCGCGCCCTGCCATTCGACCGATGTGGCCTTGGCCAGGATCGTGATGCCGCGTTCGCGCTCGATATCGCCCGAATCCATCGCGCGATCAGCGGTTTCCTGATTGTCGCGAAAGGTGCCGGACTGTTTCAGCAGCCCGTCGACGAGCGTGGTCTTGCCATGATCGACGTGAGCGATGATTGCGATATTGCGCAGATCCATGTCTTGCCTCGGATTTGGGATGGCGGGACGGAACGCCCCGGACATGCGCATAAGGCATGTGGACGCCCGCGACCAGAGCCGGCGTCGATAAAGGCGATCAATGCGTGGTCGATTTGGAAAAGACGTTGATCACCACGATGCCGATGATGATGAGCGCAAGCCCCAGGATCGCCGGCAGGTCGAGCCGCTGCTTGAACACCACGAAGCCGATCAGCGCGATGAAGATGATCCCGAACCCGGACCAGAGCGCATAGACGATGCCGACCGGCATCACCCGCAGCGTCATCGACAGCATGTAGAAGGCAATGGCATAGGCCACGATCACGAGGGCCGAGGGCCAGGGCCGCGTGAATTGCTGGCTTGCCTCGAGCGCGCTGGTCCCGATGGTTTCGAACAGCACCGCGATCATGAGAAAGAGGTAATGGGACGACATGGGCGGGCTCCGCGGCTGTAATAGGAGCAGGGCGCGCGGGTGCGTGCACTGCATGTTGCGATCCGTTCTAGCCGAAGCCGGTCACTGCGGAAACCCCGTTCGCGATCCGGTCTTTGCGCAGCCATGAGCGACGAAAAACGCAGCGGACAATGCCGCCGCGTTTCTTTGGTGTCACGATCTGCCGGGGATCAGAACTTGTAGGAGATCCGCGCGCTGATGGTGGTCAGCTTCATGTCGAAGCCGGTGTCATCGAAATCGCTCTTCTTGTGGTACAGCGCCTCGACGCCACCGATCCAGTTCTCGGTGAACTTGTGCTTGTAGCCGAGGCCGGCCAGCCAGCCGTTGTCGGTGTGCTTTTCATCGGGGGTGCCGAGCCAGCCGGCGCCATTGTCCCGCAGTTCGCCGCGGAACGCACCGACCGTGCCGTATACCAGGCCGTCGCCAAGGTCATAACCGACCAGCGCCTTTGCGCGGGCCATGTTCTTGAGCTTCATCTTGCCGAAGGGGCCGCCATCGTCGCTGATGTTGGTGCGGTCATAGTCAAGCTCGCCACCCACGACCCACTGGCCGAGGTCATAGAGGTATCCGCCGTGGATACCGGCAAAGCCGCCCTCGGGGCTGAGTCGGTCACCCGGGGCCAGACCAACCGCGCTGGTCTTCGAGTTGTCGCCATAACCGGCCTGGGCACCAAGGTAGAAACCGGTCCAGTCAGAGATCGGCTGCACCTCGACGGGCGCGGCAATCACGGGCTCGACAACCGGCTCTTCGAGGTTGCCGGCGAATGCCGGAGCCGCGAGGAGGAGAGCCGGAATTGCGGCTGCGTAACGAAGGTGTTTCATGGGATTCTCCTTCAGAGTTTGAATGGCAATGATTGTTGCGCTCGGGTTTCTTGTAAAAGCGAAGGGCGGTCAGAGCAACCGAACGGGGATAAAGGGCACAGGGTGGTTGCAAACATGTCACATCGTTACGCGCCGTCCGGCGGAAGGGGGATTCGCGCCTTTGAAAACCCTGTTCCGCAAAGAAAAACGCGGCGGGCAGAGCCGCCGCGTTTCTTTGGTGTCACAATCTGCGAGGATCAGAACTTGTAGGAGATCCGTGCGGTGATCGTGGTGATATCGGTGTCGAGGCCGTCGATGCCAAGGAAGTCGACGCCGCTGTGGTAGAGGGCTTCAACACCACCGATCCAGTTTTCGGTGAACTTGTGCTTGTAGCCGATGCCGGCCAGCCAGCCGTTGTCGGTGTCGTCGGCGGAGACAGCGCCGGATACGCTGGTCTCGGCGCGGAATGCACCAACGGTACCATAGAGCAGGCCGTCGCCAAGGTCATAACCGACCAGCGCCTTGGCGCGGGCGATATTGTCGATCTTGGCTTCGTCGCCACCAACGCTTTCCTTCATGTTGGCCCAGTCGTAGTCGAGCTCACCGCCGACGACCCACTGGCCGAGGTCATAAAGGTAACCGGCATGGACACCGCCAAGAGCCCCATCGGGTTCCACATCGACATTGTCGATGTCCGAGGTGCCATAGCCGGCCTGGGCACCGAGGTAGAAGCCGGTCCAGTCGGAGATCGGCTGCACCTGGACGGGCTGCGCGATGATGGGCTCGACAACGGGCTCTTCGAGGTTGCCGGCGAAAGCGGGCGCCGCGAGGAGAAGGGCCGGGATGGCGGCCGCATAGCGGAGATGCTTCATGTTATGCTCCAATTTATGACGGGCATTCTGGTTCACTGCTGTCATGCCCTTTGTTGCGATCGAAAGACGTGAAATCGGATATAGCGCGACCTCATTTTTCCGGCAACGTGCGGTCGCGCAAATCATGGGGGTCGTGGCCGTTTCGACACATCGGCAGGAAGCGGCCTGTGACGCTGGCCCGCGGGCCCGGAGGCGTACCGGATGCGCAGGCCCGCGCCTTATCCGGCCAGCGCGCGGCCGAGGTTTTCGTCCACCTTTTCCAGAAAACCCATCGTCGTCAGCCACTTCTGATCGGGGCCGACCAGCAGCGCCAGATCCTTGGTCATGAAGCCCGACTCGACCGTTTCGACCACGACCCGCTCAAGGGTCGCGGCAAAGGTCATCAGCGCCTCGTTTTCATCGAGCTTGGCACGGTGGCGCAGGCCCCCGGTCCAGGCAAAGATCGAGGCGATCGAGTTGGTCGAGGTCTCTTCGCCGCGCTGGTGCTGGCGGTAATGGCGCGTGACGGTGCCATGGGCGGCCTCGGCCTCGACGATTCGCCCGTCCGGCGTCATCAACTGGCTGGTCATGAGGCCGAGGCTGCCGAATCCCTGCGCCACGGTGTCGGACTGCACGTCGCCGTCATAGTTCTTGCAGGCCCAGACATAGCCGCCCGACCACTTGAGCGCGCTGGCCACCATGTCGTCGATCAGCCGGTGTTCGTAAGTGAGCCCGGCTTTTTTGAACGAATCGGAAAATTCCGCGTCGAACACCTCCTGGAACAGATCCTTGAAGCGGCCGTCATAGGCCTTGAGGATCGTGTTCTTGGTGGACAGGTAGACCGGATAGCCGCGCTGGAGCCCGTAGTTGAAACTGGCGCGCGCGAAATCGCGGATCGAGTCGTCAAGGTTGTACATCGCCATCGCGACGCCCGCGCCGGGCGACTGGAACACCTCGTGTTCGATGGTCTCGCCATCCTCGCCGACGAACCGGATGGTCAACCTGCCCTTGCCCGGAAAGCGGAAGTCGGTGGCGCGATACTGGTCGCCGAAGGCGTGGCGCCCGACGACGATCGGCCGGGTCCAGCCGGGCACGAGGCGCGGCACGTTCCGGCAGATGATCGGTTCGCGAAAGATCACCCCGCCCAGAATGTTGCGGATGGTGCCGTTCGGGCTGCGATACATGCGCTTCAAGCCGAATTCCTCGACCCGTGCCTCGTCGGGGGTGATGGTCGCGCATTTCACGCCGACGCCGTGTTCCCGGATCGCCTCGGCCGCGTCCACCGTGATCTGGTCATCGGTCGCGTCGCGGGATTCGATGCCGAGGTCGTAATATTTCAGATCGACGTCGAGATAGGGCAGAATCAGCTTCTGCTTGATGAACGACCAGATGATCCGCGTCATCTCGTCACCGTCGAGTTCGACGACCGGATTCTCGACCTTGATCCTTGATGTCACGGCTGTCATGAGACGCTCCCTTTTCCTGTCCTGCTGCGAGACCTGGCCCGAAATTTGGCCCGAAACCTGGCCTGTGGCGTTCATTAGCCTGTCTCGCCGGGGCTTGGAAGCGCGCATCCCGGCGCGGCGCGGATCGCCTTAACGGGTGGTCTCGGTCAGGCGGCGCTTCACGTAATCGCTCACGGTCGCGATCATCGGCTCCATATGCGGATCCTGGAAGAAGTGGTCGGCGCCCTCGCGTTCCTCGTGGGTGATGGTGATGCCCTTCTGCTCGTGCAGCTTGGTCACGAGCGCGCGGGTATCGGCGGGCGGCGCCACCCGGTCGGCGTCGCCGTTGATGATGAGGCCCGAGGAAGGGCAGGGGGCGAGGAACGAGAAATCATACATGTTCGCCGGCGGCGAGACGCTGACGAAACCGGTGATCTCGGGGCGGCGCATCAGAAGCTGCATGCCGATCCAGGCGCCGAAGGAAAACCCCGCGACCCAGCAGTGCTTGAAGCTGTTGTTCATGGACTGGAGATAATCCAGCGCGGCGGCCGCATCGGACAGTTCGCCCACGCCCTGATCGTATTCGCCCTGGCTGCGCCCGACGCCGCGGAAATTGAACCGCAGCACGGTGAAGCCGAGGTTGTGAAAGGCGTAATGCAGGTTGTAGACGACCTTGTTGTTCATCGTCCCGCCGAATTGCGGATGCGGATGCAGGACGATGGCAATCGGGGCGTTACGTTCCTTCTGCGGGTGATAGCGGCCTTCGAGCCGACCTTCGGGACCGGGGAAAATGACCTCGGGCATGGATGCGACAAATCCTGTGCAGCGGTGTGCCGGAACAATCTTGACGAGTTCGGTAAGACACCTTAGAAGCTTTCTAAACGGGTGGTGGCGGGGGACCGCGCTGATCTGGCACATAGGGATTGGCGCGAAAAACGTCAATGATTTGCGCCGGGAACCGCGTCGTGCGGGCGGGACGGCCGGGAGGCGTGCAATGAAACTGTCGACGAAAGGGCGCTATGCCATGGTCGCGCTCGCGGATCTTGCGCTGCAGCCGGAGGGGAGCCTCGTGACGCTTGGCGAGATCGCACAGCGGCAGAATGTGTCGCTGCCCTATCTCGAGCAGCTGTTCGTCAAGCTGCGCCGGGCTGACCTCGTGACATCGGTGCGCGGCCCCGGCGGGGGCTATCGCCTGGCGCGGCCCTCGACCGAGATCCGCGTGGTCGAGGTGCTGACCGCGGTGGACGAGACCGTGGATGCGATGCACCGTGGCGCGGGCGTCTCGGGGGGCTCCTCGGGGAGCCGGGCGCAGTCGCTGACCAACCGTCTGTGGGAAGGGCTGAGCGCCCATGTCTATGTCTACCTGCACCAGGCGCGCCTGTCCGACGTGGTGGGCAACCAATTGGCGCCCTGTCCGGCGGTGCCGCACCTGTTCGCGGTGGTGGACGATGAGTGAGCGGGGCGGCAGGAGGACCACAAGGGGGGCGCTGCCCCCCCTCGCCTGCGGCGAGTCCCCCCGGGATATTTCTCGCCAGAAGAATGACCGGGGACAGGGCCCGGGAAAGGGTATGTGATGGGACGGGTCTATCTCGATCACAATGCCACCACCCCGCTGCGGGCCGAGGCGCGCGCGGCGATGATCGCGGCGATGGATGTGGTCGGCAATCCCTCGTCGGTCCATGCCGAGGGACGGGCGGCGCGGGGGCTGATCGAGCGGGCCCGTGCCCAGGTGGCGGCGGCGCTTGGCGCGGACGGGGCGGATGTGGTGTTTACTTCCGGCGCTACCGAGGCGGCGGCGCTTGCCTGTGCGGGGCGCGGGCTTTCGGGTGCGATGATCGAACATCCGGCGGTGGCCGCCTGGGTCGACACGACGCTTGCTGTGGATGCGCAGGGCCGGGTGCGGATCGGGGATCCGGCGCGTTCGGTGCTGCAGCTTGCGAATTCGGAGACCGGCATCATCCAGGAACTGCCGGAGGGGCTGGCGGTCTGCGATGCGACGCAGGCGTTCGGCAAGCTGCCCTTTGCCTTCAACTGGGCGGGGGCCGGGATGATGCTGGTCTCCGCACACAAGCTCGGCGGGCCCAAGGGCGTGGGGGCGCTGGTGATGCGGCGCGGCAGCGATCCGGCGGCACGGCTGCGCGGCGGCGGGCAGGAGATGGGGCGCCGTGCGGGGACCGAGAACCTGATCGGAATCGCGGGATTCGGGGCCGCGGCCGAGGCGGCGGCGCGGGATCTTGCGGCGGGCAGGTGGGACAGAGTGTCTTTCCTGCGCGATCGGCTGGAGGAGGCCCTTGTCGGCGGCTCGAAGCTGACTATTTCTATCGGGAAAGGTTTGCGCCGGCTTCCGAACACGCTTTGTGTCGCCCGGCCGGGCTGGAAGTCCGAGACACAGGTGATGCAGATGGATCTTGCCGGTTTTGCCGTCAGCGCCGGCTCGGCCTGTTCGAGCGGCAAGGTGCGCGAGAGCGCCGTGCTGCGGGCGATGGGGCTCGGGGAGGACGTGGCGCGCAGCGCGCTGCGAATCTCGCTCGGGCTCGATACGGATGAAGATGACGTGATGCGCTTTGCCGAAAGCTGGCTGGCGTGTGAAAGCAGATACCGCGCCCGGGTGGCGTAGGCGCCGCAGGGCGCGATTGCAAGGAGGATCAAATGACCGCACTGGACCAGGATATTCAGGTCAAGGAAGGCGTCGATCAGGACACGGTGAAGGCGGTCCAGGACTATGCCGGCACCTACAAGCACGGCTGGGAAACCGAGATCGAGATGGAATTCGCGCCCAAGGGCCTGAATGCCGATATCGTGCGCCTGATCAGCGAGAAGAACGACGAGCCGGAGTGGATGACCGAGTGGCGGCTCAAGGCTTATGAGCGCTGGCTCACCAAGGAAGAGCCGGCCTGGGCGATGCTGAACTATCCCGAGATCGACTTTCAGGATCAGTATTACTATGCCCGTCCCAAGAGCATGATGGTCAAGCCGAAGTCGCTCGACGAGGTCGATCCCAAGCTGCTGGCGACCTATGCCAAGCTCGGCATTCCGCTCGAGGAACAGAAGATTCTGGCCGGGGTCGAGGGGGCCGAGGCGGTGCCGGCCGACGGGCGCCGGGTCGCGGTGGACGCGGTTTTCGACAGCGTGTCGATCGGCACCACCTTTCAGGAAGACCTGAAAAAGGCGGGCGTGATCTTCTGCCCGATCAGCGAGGCGATCCGCGAGCACCCGGAACTGGTGAAGAAATACCTCGGATCTGTGGTGCCGATGTCGGACAACTATTATGCGACGCTGAACTCGGCCGTGTTCACGGACGGATCCTTCGTCTATGTGCCGCCGGGCGTGCGCTGCCCGATGGAGCTTTCGACCTATTTCCGCATCAACGCGGAAAACACCGGACAGTTCGAGCGCACGCTGATCATCGCCGACAAGGGCTCTTACGTCAGCTATCTGGAGGGCTGCACCGCGCCCAAACGCGACACGGCGCAGCTGCATGCGGCGGTGGTCGAGATCATCGTCGAGGAAGACGCCGAGGTGAAATATTCCACGGTCCAGAACTGGTATCCGGGCGACGAAGAGGGCCGGGGCGGGATCTACAACTTCGTCACCAAGCGCGCCGACTGCCGGGGCGACCGGGCCAAGATGATGTGGACGCAGGTCGAGACCGGATCGGCGATCACCTGGAAATACCCCTCCTGCATCCTGCGCGGTGACGGCAGCCAGGGCGAATTCTATTCGGTGGCGATCACCAACAACAGGCAGCAGGCGGATACCGGCACCAAGATGCAGCATCTTGGCAAGAACACCCGCTCGCGCATCGTCTCGAAGGGGATCAGCGCCGGACAGTCGCAGAACACCTATCGCGGGCTGGTGTCGGTTCATCCCAAGGCCGAGAATGCGCGCAACTATACCCAGTGCGACAGCCTGCTGATCGGCGACAAATGCGGTGCCCATGCGGTGCCCTATATCGAGGCGAAGAACAACTCGGCCCGGATCGAGCACGAGGCGACCGCCTCGAAGGTGGACGAGGACCAGCTGTTCTATTGCCGCGCCCGGGGCGTCAGCGAGGAAGACGCGGTGGCGCTGGTGGTGAACGGCTTCTGCAAGGATGTGCTTCAGGCCCTGCCGATGGAGTTCGCCATGGAGGCGCAGCAACTGGTGGCGATCTCGCTGGAGGGGTCGGTTGGCTGACGGGACAGCGGACCGGTCTCGCTGGAGCCGGGCGCTGCCGGTCTATGGGCTGACCGGGCTCGGCGGGCTGCTCGGGATCTTCTGGGTCAATGCGAGCGCCCATGCCTCGCCGATTCTCGGGATCGGGCTCGGTGCGCTTGCGGGGCGGCTTGTGGCGGCGCTGGTGGTGTGGCTGGTCGAGGCGCGGGAGCTGCGCCGCACCGCCGCGGTGCGAGCGGGTGCGGAAAGCGCCGGGCGCGACGGGGCGGCGGAGCCGGAAGACCCGCCCGCAGGCTGACTCCGGCGGGCAGATAGATGAGCGCACGGATGTGCGGATGAATGGAAACGACGCCTCTGGCGTTGCAGGAAGGAACGGGATTATGCTTGAAATCAGGGATTTGCACGTCGAGCTTGCCGAGCAGGACAAGGCCATCCTCAAGGGGCTGAGCCTTGATGTCGGGGCCGGCGAAGTGCATGCGATCATGGGGCCGAACGGGTCCGGTAAATCGACGCTCGCCTATGTGCTTTCGGGGCGGCCGGGTTACGAGGTGATGTCGGGCAGCGCGACGCTCGACGGGACCGATCTTCTGGACCTCGATCCCGAGGACCGCGCCGCGGCGGGGCTGTTCCTTGCCTTCCAGTATCCGGTCGAAATCCCGGGCGTCGGCAACATGACATTCCTGCGCACCGCGCTGAATGCACAGCGCAAGGCACGCGGCGAGGCGGAGCTCAGTTCGGCCGATTTCCTCAAGCTGGTGCGCGAACATGCGAAGGATCTGAAGATCGACGCCGAGATGCTCAAGCGCCCGGTCAATGTCGGATTTTCGGGAGGCGAGAAAAAGCGCAACGAAATCCTGCAGATGGCCATGCTCGCGCCGCGCATGTGCATCCTCGACGAGACCGATTCGGGGCTTGATGTGGACGCGATGAAGCTGGTTGCGGATGGCGTGAACAGCCTGCGCAGCCCCGAGCGCGGCTTTCTTCTGATCACCCATTATCAGCGGCTGCTCAATCACATCCAGCCCGACGTGGTGCATATCATGGCCGACGGGCGGATCGTGAAATCGGGCGGGCCGGAACTCGCGATCGAGGTCGAGAACAACGGTTACGCCGATATCCTGGCCGAGGTGGCGTGACATGGCACTTCCCGAGATCAAGCAGAACGCGACCGACGCGCGGCTTGCCGCGCTCACCTTACCCGAAGGCGGCTGGAGCGCGCCTGCACGGCGGGCCGCGCTCGAGCGGGTGCAGCGGATGGGGATGCCCTGGCGGCGCGACGAATACTGGCGCTTCACGCGGCCCGAACAGTTGGTGCAGCCGACGCCGCCCGCGGCGGCCGCATTTGCCGGCGCCGACGCCATGCCCTTCGAGGAGATCGACCAGCTTCGCATCGTCTTCGTGGACGGGGTGTTCGATGCCGAGGCTTCGGATGACCTTGCGCTTGAGGGCGTGCGGATCGAACGCCTGGCCGAGACCGCCGCAGCGGATATTCACTGGGCACGGGACATTTACGGCACGCTCGAAGAGCGCGGTCAGAGCCCCGTCGCCCGTCCGCTCGCGGCGCTGAACACCGCTTTTGCAACCGACGGTGCCCTGATCCATGTGATGGCGACCCCGTCAAAGCCGATCGGAATCATCTATCGCCATGAATCCGAAAGCTCCGACCCGATGCTGCATCATATCGTGCGGGTGGATGCCGGGGCCGAGGTGACCGTGCTCGAAAACGGGGCCGGCGGGGCGCGGTTCAGTTCCTGCACCGAGATCGACATCGCCGACGGGGGCAAACTGCACCATGTGCGCGCGCAGGGGCGCGATCACGACCGCAGCGCCGCCACCCATGTCTTTGCGCAACTGGGCACGGGATCGGTCTTCAAGTCCTTCACCATGACGCTGAACGGGCATCTGATCCGCAACGAGACGGTGGTGGAACTGACCGGACGCGATGCGCTGACCCATATCGCCGGGGCCTGTGTGGGTGATGGCGATTTTCACCACGACGACACGGTGTTCATCACCCATAGCGCGCCCCATTGCGAAAGCCGCCAGGTGTTCAAGAAGGTGCTGCGCAACGGTGCCGTGGGCGTCTTCCAGGGCAAGATCCTGGTGCGGCCCGATGCGCAGAAGACCGACGCCTATCAGCTCAGCCAGTCGCTGATGCTGGATCACGACAGCCAGTTCCTGGCCAAGCCGGAGCTCGAGATCCACGCCGATGACGTGGCCTGTTCCCACGGCTGCACGAGCGGCGCCATCGACGAGGTGGGGCTGTTCTACCTGCGGTCGCGCGGGGTGCCCGAGGCGCGGGCGGTCGATCTTCTGACGCTGGCCTTCCTGGGCGAGGCGGTCGACGAGATCGAGGACGAGCGTCTCTCCGAGGACGTGGTCACGTGTCTCGAAGGTTGGCTCGACCGGCGCCGCTGAATGGCGGTCACGCGCGATATTGTCGCCACTTACGGCGCGCCGCGCCGCGTGATGGGGCGGCTGCTTGCGATGGGCGAGCGCGAGGATCGCGCGCTCGTCTTTCTCATGGGCGCCTGCGTCCTGGTCTTTGTCGCGCAGATGCCGCGTCTTGCCCGCGAGGCCCATCTTGGCGGCGAGGATCTGAACATGCTGATGGGCAGCGCGCTGCTCGGGCTCGTGTTCATCGCCCCGCTTGCGCTTTACGGCGTGGCGGCGCTCTCGCATGTGGTGGCACGCGTCATCGGCGGCAGGGGAAGCTGGTTCGGAGCGCGGCTCGCGCTGTTCTGGTCGCTGCTCGCCTCGACGCCGCTGCTGCTGCTGCACGGGCTGGTGGCGGGGTTCATCGGCCCCGGCCCCGCGCTTTCGGGGGTTGGCATTCTCTGGTGGCTGGTGTTTGCGTGGTTCTGGATTTCGTCGCTGGTCGAGGCGGAACGGCGGACTGACAAAGGGGCGGCGTGATGATCGCGATCAACTGGAACATGCTGATCCTGCAGACGCTCGCCCGCCCGGCCGAGGCGGCGAAGGCATTGATCGGGCTGCGCCTTGCGCCAATGGTGCTGTGGACGGCGCTGTTCCTCGTCGCGGTGCTGAATGCCTTCCTGTTTGCCCTGTCGGGGGTGCTGTTGCCGCCGCCGCCGGAATTCGCGGCAATGCTGCCGTCACCGTTCTTTTTCCTGCTGATCGTCACCGTTACGCTGGTGCTGAGCGTGGTGGCGGTGCATCGCGCCGGGCGGATGATCGGGGGAACGGGCACGCTCGAGGATATTCTCGTGCTCGTGGTCTGGCTTCAGGCGCTCCGCCTCGGGGTGCAGGTGCTGGCGCTGGTGCTGGCGCTGGCGGTTCCGCCGCTTTCGGCGCTGGTGGTCTTTGCCGCGCTGTTCTACGGCATCTTCATCATGCTGCATTTCATCAACCAGGCCCATGGATTCGGCTCGCTGCTGCGGGCGGCCGGAGTGCTGATCGTGTCGGCCCTCGTCGGCCTTCTGGCGGTGTCCCTGCTTCTCAGCGTGGTTGGCAGCTCGATTCTGGAGGCCCCGGTTCATGTATGACATCGACAAGATCCGTTCCGATTTCCCGATCCTGTCGCGCGAGATCAACGGCAGGCCGCTGGTCTATCTCGACAACGGGGCCTCGGCCCAGAAGCCGCAGGCGGTCATCGACGCCGTGTTGCGCGGCTATGCCGAGGAATATTCCAACGTCCATCGCGGGCTGCATCACCTTTCCAACATCGCGACCGAGAAATACGAAGCCGTGCGCGGCACCATCGCGCGGTTCCTGAAGGCCCCGGACGAACACGAGATCGTCATGAATTCGGGCTCGACCGAGGGGATCAACATGATCGCCTATGGCTGGGCCATGCCGCGCATGCAGGCGGGCGACGAGATCGTGCTGTCGGTGATGGAACACCACGCCAATATCGTGCCCTGGCATTTCCTGCGCGAACGTCAGGGCGTGGTGCTGAAATGGGTGGATGCGGATGCGACCGGGGCGCTCGACCCGGAAAAGGTGATCGACGCCATCGGGCCGCGCACGAAACTGGTTGCGGTGACCCATTGTTCGAACGTGCTCGGCACCGTCGTCGACGTGAAGGCGATCACCGAAGGCGCCCATGCAACGGGCGTGCCGGTGCTGGTCGACGGCAGTCAGGGCGCGGTTCACCTGCCGGTCGACGTGGCCGACATCGGCTGCGATTTCTACGCCATCACCGGGCACAAGCTTTATGGCCCGTCGGGGTCGGGCGCGATCTATGTGAAATCGGAACGCATGGCCGAGATGCGCCCCTTCATCGGCGGCGGCGACATGATCCGCGAAGTCACGAAAGAGCGCGTGACCTATGCCGATCCACCGCTAAAGTTCGAAGCCGGGACCCCGGGAATCGTGCAGATCATCGGGCTTGGCGCGGCGCTCGAATATCTGATGGATCTGGGCATGCACAATATCGCCGCGCACGAAGGCGGCCTGCGTGACTATGCCCGCGAGCGCCTGGACGGGCTGAACTGGCTCAACCAGCAGGGAACGACGCCCGACAAGGCGGCGATCTTTTCCTTTACCCTGAACGGCGCCGCCCATGCCCATGACATTTCGACGATCCTCGACAAGAAGGGCGTTGCCGTGCGTGCCGGGCATCACTGTGCCGAGCCGCTGATGGCCTTCCTCGGGCTGAACGCGACCTGCCGCGCCTCCTTCGGGCTTTACAATACGCGCGAGGAGGTCGATGCGCTGGTCGATGCGCTCGAACTGGCCAATGATCTGCTGGGCTGAGCGCATTGACGATTGCACCGCCCCCAGCTTGCGGCTATACCCCGCCCCCATGACCGTTGCCACGACCATCCGGCCCCGACGCAGGGCCGGCAGGCCGGACGACGCGTTCATGCCCCGCGACCCGTCGCGCGGGCCGGGCACCCGTAGCTCAGCTGGATAGAGTGTCGGCCTCCGAAGCCGAAGGTCACAGGTTCGAATCCTGTCGGGTGCGCCATTTCAGAACAGAACTCTGAACGCCGAACGCCGCCGGTTTCCCGCTTGAAGCGGCAACCAGCGTTCGCAGCAACTCCGACTTCGATCCCATGATGCGAACCTCGTCATCCGCGACCTCGACGCGCTGCGCCAGCGCGCGCAGGTGGTCGCGGCGGTAGCCTCCACCGTCGAGGCGTATCCGCTCACGAGCCTTGCGGGCGAACCCCTTGAGCATGTCGGGGCTGACGCCCTGATTGCCTGAACTGTCGAGGGCGAGCTGCGTGCGCTCCGCCTCGGCGGCGGCTTGATCCCGCAACGCCTTGAGGCTCGCCATGCGTTCCTTCGCCATCGCATCGTCCTTGTCCACCATGCCGGCTTCGATGGCGTCAAAGAGACGGCCGAGCCGTTGGTCGGCTTCCGCGATTCGCCTTTGAAGCTCGGCAAGATGCTCTCGGCGACGTTCGGTGCGCTCCTGCCGCCGGTCGATGACGCTGGCGAGCACGGTTTCCAGCCGCTTGGGCTGGAGCAGACGTTCCCCGATATGATCGGCGACCAGATGGTCCAGCTTGTCCATCGGGATCGTGCGGCCCTTGCAACCAGTCTTGCCCTGCCGCGCTTTGGTCGAGCAGGTGTAATAGCGGTATGTCTGCCCTGCGCTACCTCGGCCGGTGCGAAGCGTCATCGCGCCCCCGCATTTGGCGCAGAAGCAAATGCCGGTCAGCAGGGTCGGGCCGCTGGAGACACGCGCGGGCGTCATCATCGGATTCCGGCGTCTTGCCGTAATGGGTTGCTGGTCGTTTGAAGATGCTCATGAGCGGTCACTTTCGGAAAGGTTGACGGAGGAACCGGAGCCGTGGCTGTCGCCGGAGCGGACGGCATGTGCGGTCATGGTGGTGCCGTGGTTCATGGCCTGCCGGCGCTGCATTCGCTGCGCCCAAGCCGGAGGGCTGCCGGCCGGGCTGGACGGCGCGGCTGCGGGATCGGCGCTTGCGCCGCCGACCGTGCCCATGGTCGAGCAGCCACCCGACGCGCCGAAGCCGGCCTTTGCGCCAGCGGAAAAGCTGGATTTGATGCTTTCGCTTGCTTGGGATGTTGCGCTGGAGGCTGCACGTTTGAGCGGCGAGACGGCGGCCGAGCCTGCCGCTCGGGCGACGCCGCCGAGGCCGGAGGCAACGCCCGCCGCCCCGGTCTGGCCGAGCGAGCCGAGGCTATAGGCAGCGGTCGCCGCGCCCGCGGCGGTCGCGCCTCCCCGAACGGCCGCGGCTCCACCGGGCAGGGCAGCAGCGCCGCCCTTCGCGGCAAGCATGGCCCCACCGCCAGCCGCCGCACCGCCCGCAAGCACCATGCCGCCCGCAGCGAGGCCGGTTCCCACGGCAGCACCCGCGCCGAGCTGCGGGCCGCCCGAAACGATGCCGTTTGCTATGCCGGGGCCGAAGATGCCGAGGCCGAGCAGCGACAGCGCGGCGAGCACAATCGCCATGGCGTCGTCGATGGTCGGGGTTGCCCCGCCGAACCCGGCCGTGAACTGTGAGAACAGCGTCGAGCCGATGCCGATGATGACGGCGAGCACCAGAACCTTGATGCCGGAAGACACCACGTTGCCAAGCACCTTTTCGGCCATGAAGGCCGGTGCCCGACGCCATGAGGCCGAGGCCGGCGAAGCTCTCGAAGACGATCCGGGCGAGGTTGTTCCAGTTGCCGATGATGTAGGCGAAGACGCCCACGAACAGGGTCTTTTTCACCAGCCGGGCGATAATATCGTCATCCGCGCCCCAGGCCCAGAACAGCGCGGCGAGCGTCACGTCGATGACGATCAACGTGGTGGCAATGAAGGCGACTTCGCCGCCGAGCAGGCCGAACCCCGAGTCGATGTAGGAGGTGAAGACCCCAAGGAAACTGTCGATGACGCCGGTGTTCCCCATCTCAGCGCCCTTCGCTGGATTGCGGTGTGGCGGGCGCTGCTGTCACGGCCGAGGAAGCGTTCGCGGGATTCAGCCCAGGCGGCGAGGCAGCCGGCATCGCTGGCGGCTGCCTCGCCGAGCTGCTGGCAGCGGCGCAGGGTTGCGCGCAGGGGATCGGCCGGGGACTGGAAGACCGACGCCGGGGGCGGCGCGGAAGGTTCGTCCTTCCGCGCCATGTCGATTGCGGTCGCCGTGACGGCAATGGCGACGAACACCACGGCCCCGAGGCGGGCCAGCATCTTGCCGTCCATGGCGAGCCTCCCGGTCAGTTGTTGCCGTTGTTGAACATCTGGGCATTGCCCGGCTGGTAGCCGGCGCCGGGTGTCAGGAACCGCTCGCGCTGGATGCGGCCCTGTTCGGCGGCGGTCGCGCGCTCTGCCTCCGACAAGGCGTTTGCCCGGCCATTGGCCGAGATGACCGCGATCAAGTCCGAAAGCTGCTGGCTTTACAGCGCGAGAAGCTGGTTGCCCGCCTGCGTGGCCTGCAATGCGCCGGTCGCGCCCTGGCTCTGGCCGACCAGCGCCGCCATCTCGGCACGGTTGCTGTCGATATTGCCGACCGCGCCCGCCTGAACGCGCATGGCGTCCTGCAAGCCGCCGACCGTGTTCTCCCAACGGCTGCGCGCATCGGCGACAAGTTGGGCGTCGGTGGTCGAAAGCGAGACGTTGCCGTATTGGCTCTGGAACGCCTGGTCGATCTGGCCGACCTCGAAGGCGATATTCTGCGCCTGCCCGAGAAGCTGTTGCGTCCGGCTGACATTCTGCTGGAGTTGCTGGAGCGAGGAATATGGCAGGCTCGCCAGATTGCGCGCCTGGTTGATGAGCATCTGCGCTTCGTTCTGAAGGCTGGTGATCTGGTTATTGATCTGCTCCAGCGTGCGCGCTGCCGTGAGCACGTTCTGCGCATAGTTGCTCGGGTCATAGACGATGCGGCCGAAGCCGAATTGCGCATGGGCCGGGCTTGCCAGCATGCGCGATGAGCGCATCGACCGCGTTCAGGACTTTTCCGCCAAGCGCGGCGTCGTTCATTCCGAGGTATTGCTGCCGGACAATGCGCCCGAACACCTTGGCGACCGCGAACGGCTCTGGAACGATGTTGAAGCCTTCGAGGTCAGGAAGGATGCCCAGCTTGCCCGCGAGGTGGAGTTCGCCATTCCGCGCGAGATGACGCAGGCGCAGGGGATCGAACTTGCCCGCGACTTCGCACAGTCGGAGTTTGTCGATCAGGGCATGATCGCCGACCTCAATGTGCATTGGGACATCGGCGAGGACGGGATGCCGAAGCCCCATGCCCATGTCATGCTCACCATGCGCAGCGTGGACGAGAACGGCTTCGGCCAGAAGGTGCGGGACTGGAACCGCACGGAGATGGTGGAGCGGTGGCGCGAACGCTGGGCCGAGCATGTCAACGAACGTCTGGCCGAACTCGACATTGACGCCCGCATCGACCATCGCAGCCTTGAGGCGCAGGGCATCGCCTTGGAGCCGCAAAGCCAGATCGGCGCACCTGCGCAGCGGATCGAGGGTGAAGGGATCGAGGCCGCCGACCGCGCGGAAATGCACCGCGAGATCGCCCGCAACAACGGCGAGCGCATCATCGCCGACCCATCGGTGGCGCTGGACGCGATCACACATCAACAATCCACCTTCACGCGGCGCGACATGGCGATGTTCGCACCGGCACAGCGACGGCATCGACCAGTTCAACGAGGTGGTGGGCGCGATGCGTGGTTCGCCCGATCTGGTCGAGCTTGGGTAGGACGGACGCGGCGAGGATCGGTTCACCACCCGCGACATGATCGAGGCGGAACAGCGCCTGCATCGCGCGGCGGAAATAATGGCCGAAAAGGAGCGGCACGAAGTCAGCGAGAAAGACAGACTCGACGCCCTTGCCCGCGCCGAGCAGCGCGGCCTTGTCCTGTCCGGCGAGCAGGCCGATGCGCTGGCGCATGTCACGGACGGGCGCGACCTTGGCATTGTCGTCGGTTACGCCGGAACGGGAAAGAGCGCCATGTTGGGCGTGGCGCGCGAGGCTTGGGAGGCGTCCGGCTTTGAAGTCCGAGGCGTGGCGCTATCCGGCATCGCGGCGGAGAATCTGGAAAGCGGATCGGGCATCGCGTCCCGCACCATCGCCAGCATGGAACACGGCTGGAAGAATGGCCGCGACATGCTCACCAGCCGCGATGTGCTTGTTATCGACGAAGCGGGCATGGTCGGCACGCGGCAGTTGGAGCGTGTGCTGTCTCATGCCGCCGAGGCTGGCGCAAAGGTCGTATTAGTCGGCGATCCGCAGCAGCTTCAATCCATCGAAGCAGGCGCGGCGTTCCGCTCGATTCACGAGCGCCACGGCGGCGCGGAAATCGGCGAGGTTCGCCGCCAGCGTGAGGACTGGCAGCGGAACGCCACGCGCGATCTGGCGACCGGCAGGACCGGCGATGCGATCAGCGCCTATGACAGTCATGACATGGTGCATGAATCCCAGACCCGCGAGCAGGCCCGCGACGATCTGATCGACCGCTGGGACCGAGACCGGCAGGCGTCACCGGACGCGAGCCGCATTATCCTCACCCACACCAATGCCGAGGTGCGGGAACTCAACGAAGCCGCCCGCGACAGGATGCGGGATGCTGGCGATCTTGGCGAGGACGTGCGTGTGACGGTCGAACGCGGCGAACGCAGCTTCGCTACCGGGGATCGCGTCATGTTTCTGCAAAACGAACGCGACCTTGGCGTGAAGAACGGCACCCTCGGCACTATCGAACAGGTCAGCGCGCAAAGCATGACCGTGCAGACCGACGATGGCCGCTCCATTGCCTTCGACCTCAAGGACTACAACCGCATCGACCACGGCTATGCGGTGACCATCCACAAGGCGCAGGGCATGACCGTGGATCGCACGCATGTTCTGGCGACTCCCGGCATGGACACGCACGGCAGCTATGTCGCCCTGTCCCGCCACCGCGACGGCATGGACCTGCATTACGGCCGCGACGACTTCGCCAATCAGGACAAGCTCATCAACACCCTGTCGCGTGATCGGGCCAAGGACATGGCGACTGACTACGAACAGATCGACCCGGCGCAGGATTATGCCGAGCGGCGCGGCATCCCCTTCCGCGCCCGTGTCGCCGAGATCATGCGCAAGCTGATGCCCGAGCGCGTGCGCGATGCATTGGACGGCTTCATCGACAGCCTGCGCGCGCCCGGCGAACCTGCACTCGTGGCTGGGCCGGAACGGGAGGCGGCGCGGCAGGAGGTGCAGCGGAATGTCGAGAAGGTTGCGCAGGAGGCCGGGATGGAACCGGAGGAGCTCCTGCACCGCATGCGCAAGGAGCAGGCGTTTATCCGCCATGCCCGTGTGGTGGACGCGATCTTCATGGCCCAGGATCAGGGCAGGGCCGAAACGCCCCAGCAGGTGCAAGACCTGCACGAAGCCCGCGCGGCCTTCAATGACCTGAGGCCAGACGGCGCGCGCGATGCCGAGGCTGTTTACAAGCGGAATCCCCAGCTTGCGATGGAGGCGGCATCCGGCGATCCCGACCGCGCCGCGCCTGTCAAGCGAGCCATTTGCATGGAAGCCGAAATGCGCAGGAACCCCGACCTGCGCGCGGACCATTTCGTGGAACGCTTCAACAAGCTCGACCGGGCCAGCGAACGCCAATATGCGGCGGGCAACTATTCCGGCTACAGGGCTGCCCGCGCTGAAATGGGCAAAATGGCGATGAGCCTTGAACGCGATCCGCAGATGGAATCCCTGCTTGAAATTCGCAAGAAGCAGCTCGGCATCGACATGGATTTCGACTCAGGTATGAGGCTCGGGCGTCAACTTGCCCTCAGTCACGGCCTTGGCAGAGGCCGAGGCATCGGATTGTAGAGCGTAAAACCATCCTATTTACCGCCGTTTCTACGCTATACTACTAAGGCACCTAAATAATTGTTGCACAACGATAATTCGTTGCGCTCACTGGTCTCTGCAATCGTCAGAAACAACCAGTAGGAGGCAGCAGGACCATGCGCCAGCCAGACCGCATCATCCGCATGAAAACCGTTCTTGCCCGAACTGGCCTGTCCCGGTCCACCATCTACCGCAAGATCGCCGAAGGCACCTTCCCACGCCAGATGAAGATCAGCGCCAACGGCGCGGGCTGGCATGAATCCGACATTAATCGCTGGATCGCCTACCCTGCCGGGTGGAAGCCGCGCGGCGAGTTCGACTTCTATGACTTCTGATCGCAGGGACGACAGGGAGAAGCAAAGACCGGCGAACGACAACCGCCCGCCCGATGGACAGGAGGCCGGGCGCGAGGTCGATGCGTCGGAGCGGCTGGACGCGGTGGTGCTGTCCATCGCCCGCCTGATCGGCAGGCGCATGGCCCGCGAGGACTTCGAGAAGGCCATGCGCGCTGCCAATGACAACAAGCCGAAATCCGACAACGAGCAGGAGCCATCTTGATCTTCCTAATTGGTACGGGTAATATCCGTACATGAAGGAGGCAGCTATGGCCCAGATACTTCCCAATCGTGACGACCGCATCGAGTTGCGCACCA
The DNA here is from genome assembly GCF_900156525.1 of Pontibaca methylaminivorans. Taxonomy (NCBI): domain Bacteria; kingdom Pseudomonadati; phylum Pseudomonadota; class Alphaproteobacteria; order Rhodobacterales; family Roseobacteraceae; genus Pontibaca; species Pontibaca methylaminivorans. The sequence continues at coordinate 851,200 of NZ_FTPS01000001.1, read as the reverse complement.
CGCGCGACGAAAAGCGGCTTCTCACCGCCGCCGCCGCCCATGAGCGGCTAGACGTGACCAGCTTCATCATGCGCGCTGTCCTGCCGGCCGCGCGCGATGTGGTCGAGAACGCCGAACGCATCTCGCTTTCGGAGCGGGATTCCCTGCGCGTGCTTGATCTTCTGGAAAACCCGCCGGCCCCGACGCCGGCCCTGCTTGCCGCCGCGCGCCGCCGTATCGCCCGAGGCGGCAAGAGTGCTTGACTGGCGGGAAGAAGCCATCGGACGCCACCATGACCGCAAGGCGTTCGATTGCGGCACGCCGGAACTGAATGAATATCTGCGCCGGCACGCCCGCCAGAACCATGAGGGCGGGGGCTCCAAGACCTTCGTGGCGGTGTCCCCGACAGCGCCCGAAGCCATTCTCGGCTACTATTCCATCAGTCCGGCCTCGATTGCCTTCGCGAAAGTCCCCGCCACGCTCACGAAGGGATTAGGGCGCTACGAGGTTGCCGTGTATCGGCTCGCCCGTCTGGCGGTATCGCTTCCGATGCAAGGTCAGGGACTTGGCGGCGATCTTTTGCTGGCGGCGGGCGCAAGGGCGCTTGCCGTGGCGGCACAGGTCGGCGGGGTGGCGCTGGCTATCGACGCCAAGGACGAGAAGGCCGCGCACTGGTACGAGCGTTTTGGCGCAATGCCGTTGCTCGACAGCAGCCCGCTTAGCCTGATCCTGCCATTCAAGACCATTATCGACGCTCTGGATACCGCGCAGAGCGAATGACCGATCAGTAGAAGGAACAACAAGAATGATCCGCATTGCCCTTTACGCCCGTTATTCGTCCGAGAACCAGCGTGACGCCTCCATCGAGGACCAGTTGCGCCAGTGCCGCGAACGCGCCGAGCGCGAGGGCTGGACCGTGGTGGAGAGCTATTCCGACCGGGCCATTTCCGGGTCGTCCATGTTCCGCGCCGGCATCCGGGCGCTGCTGGCCGACGCGCAGGCGGGGCGATTCGATATGGTGCTGTCCGAGGCGCTGAACCGCATCAGCCGCGATCAGGAGGACGTGGCCGCCGTCTATAAACGCCTGCGCTTCGCCGGCGTCTCCATCGTCACCTTGTCCGAAGGCGAGATCAACGAGCTTCATGTCGGCCTCAAAGGCACCATGAACGCCCTGTTTATCAAAGACCTCGCCATCAAGACCCATCGCGGTCAGCGCGGGCGCGTGGAGGCCGGAAAGGCGGGCAGCGGCAAGGCCGCTTATGGCTATCGCGTCGTCCACCAGCTTGACGCCAACGGCGAGCCGATCCGGGGCGAACGCGCTATCGTGGAGGACGAGGCCGAGGTGGTGCGCCGCATCTTCCGCGAATACGCCAGCGGCCGAAGCCCCAAGGAGATCGCGTTTCAGTTGAACCGCGAGGGCGTCCCCGGTCCCAAGAAACGCCCGTGGATCGACGCAATGATCCGGGGCAATCCCGTCGCCGGGACCGGCATCCTCAACAACGAGCTTTATGCCGGGGTTCTCGCATGGAACCGGCAGCGCTTCATCAAGAACCCCGAGACCGGCACGCGCATATCGCGCATCAATCCCGAAAGCGAATGGATCAGGGCCGAGGTTCCGCATCTGCGGATCGTGGACGATGCGCTCTGGCAGGCGGTACGCGAGCGCCAGCGCGGCATATCGGCCCTGTTCGGCCCCAACCTTGCCAACACCCGCGAGGGCCGCGCCAAGCGGCTGCATCTGACCAACCGGCCCGTCACCCTTCTTTCCGGCCTGCTCACCTGCGGCTGCTGCGGCGGCAGGATCAGCATGGTGATGACCGACCGCTATGCCTGCCGCAACCATCTGCGCAAAGGCATTTGCGACAACGCACGCACCATTCGGCGCGACGAGATCGAGGCGCGCGTGCTGGCGGGGCTGAAAGAGAAACTGGTGTCGTCCGAAGCCGTCGCGGAAGCGGTGTGCGCCTATGCCAAGGAAACCAACCGGCTCAATCGTGACCGCCGCGCGCAGGCGGACGTGGGCCAGAAGGCGCTACAGAAGATCGAGCGCGCCATTGCCGGCATCATGGCGGCTATCGAGGACGGGCTGTATCAGCCGTCGATGAAAGCGCGGATGAACGAGCTTGAGCGCGATAAGGCCGAGATCATCGCCCGCATGGCGCAGGCACCCGCCGATGTGCCGGACGTGCATCCCAACATCGCCAACGTCTATCGCAGGAACGTGGAGCGGTTCACCGAAGCCCTCAACGATCCCGATGGCGGCAGGGAAGCAGCCGAGGCGCTGCGCTCGCTCATCGGCGAGATCGTTCTGACCCCCGGCCCAAAGCGGGGCGAGGTTCATGCCGAACTGCGCGGCGAGCTTATGGGCATTCTCGCTTTTGCCACCGACCAGAAGCCCAAGCAGAACATTCGCTTTATGCCGCCAGTGGCATCTTGTGCGTGATGGACACGAGCTTGACGCCATTCTTCGCGAGCTTCCGGACATAGACTCCATCTCGAAGTGATCGCGGAAGAAACGCGAGAAGCTATGCACCACGACAATATCGAAGGGCGCTGGCTTGGAGATATCCGCTCAACGAATTGACATCCGGCTTCGGTTAATCGGACGCCCCGAGCGTGGCGCTCGAACAGGAGGATGCCAAGGTCTTCTTCCAGCGCCTTCACGCGGGCGCTGACGCTGGATTGCGCTACGCCGAGCGCGTTGGCGGCGTGGCGGAAGTTCAGATATTCGGCGACTGCCAACGTCTGAATCAAGGATACGGGCGGGATGCGTGAACCGAGCGCGGTTGGCACTCCCCGTTGACGGTCGATCATTGGTGCTGAATGTCGCCGCCGCATCTTCCCGCCACCTATAAGATAGCGAGGGAGCGAATTATCCAGCCTAGCCCGCGAGAAAAGCTCTCGTCCCAGTCATCGGGTTCACTCTCGATCTGGGATGAAAGGGCTGGATATTCTGCCGCATTTTCCCGAAGGAAGGAGGTAACGCGCGCCCGCGTTTCTGCTTCATTTCCGGCTTGCCACGCTACCTGCGTAGCAACCGAACCGAGCATGAAGTTTGACAATGTATATCCCGCATGGACAACATCGACCTCCGGCAAACCTGTCCTTTTGAGGGTCGCACGAAGATGCTCAGATCGGGCCAAGGCATTGGGGCCGAGCAGCGGTCGGAAGCCAAACAGACTAGTTGACCAAGGATGCCGTAAAAGCGTCTGCCGCCATTCGGTCAGGAAGCGGGCCACCTCCTTCTCCCATTCCAACGGCTCTGTTGGCAGGGGGATTTCACCAAGGACGCTGTCCAGTGCGAGTTCGAGCACATCGTCGCGTGTCTCGACATGCCAGTAGAGGGATGCGGCGCCAGCGTTCAGATGTTCCGCTAGTTTGCGGATCGTCAAGCCGTCTTGGCCCAGCATGTCCAGAATCTCGACAGCGGCTTGGACGATACGATCCCGCGTCAGCGCCGGAACGTCGCGCGCACGTTTGGCCGGTTTCAGCCAGATCGTTGAGGAACCGCGATCCGTTCCTGATCGCCCGTTCTTTGCCATTCCCGCCTCCCGTAAACTTGACAGTCGAGCGCGTCCTAGTGCACTACTCTATCACTCAAACACTGTTCGAGTCAAAGGCCATTGATCTATAGTGCGGTATGGCGAGTCTGTCGGAACGCCGCGCCACGATAGCCGACGCCGCATCGTGCCGCAGATGGAAGTAATCGACACAACAACGGAAGCAAGAATGAGCAATCCAAACGATGCCCTCGGCAGTTCCGTAGATCGAAGTTTCCTTGCAGTTTTGCCGATCTCAGACGGCGTGGTGACGATCCGGGCCATGTCGGACGCGGACGCAGAAGCCTATGCTACCGGAACGACCGATGCACTGGTCAGGCAGTTCGCGCATCTGCCATTGACAGAATATACGCCGCAGATCGTTCGTGACATGATCCAAGGCGTGATTGCAGACGGATTGCGCGACGGAACCTTGGCCGTCCTGACGATCTCGGACGCAAGCTCGAATTCGTTTCTCGGAAGTCTAGTGATCTTTGACGTGAAGCCGGATGATGCGGAAGTTGGCTATTGGGTCGCGCCTGAGCATCGTGGCCGAAAGGTATCGGGCCGCGCCCTCACGCTGGCCGTAGAAATGGCCCGTAAGCTGGGCCTGAGAAAGCTCCGTGCTCGAACGGTTCAAGAAAACCCTGCATCGGAGAGGGTTCTTCTCAACGCGGGATTTGAACAGGTGGGTGACGCCAGGCCAGAGATTGTTCCCTCCGGCAAGACCGAAATGAGTGTGAACTATCTCGTCGAGGTTTGAGGCATGAGGGTGTCACTTAGATGCCCAGCCCCTCTGCCGCCACAACTGCCACGCCACCACCTCGCACGATGCCCATAACCTCGCGGCATTGACCAGCCGCTAAGGGACAAGGGTGAACTCATGGGATTTCACGACCACGGCGAACTTGCCGCTGACGTTCTCGCCGTCCGTGGCGGCGCGCAACGGCGGCGTCTTGCTCTCCATCATCTCCGTATCGACGTTGGCGCTTATATGAGGTTTTGGCCAAAACCACCGAAAACAGGCCAATATGGGCCTATGGTGCCGCTCAAAACCCAGCAAAGCCAGAGCTTTGCGCAAAATCGCGGCACGCCGCCCCTCAAAACCATGGTGCCGAAATCGGTCGCCTAACCAGTGTGCAGACAACAATAATTTCCAGAAGCGGCCCGATATGGTGCCGTCTTCTGTAATCTTGCCCTCGTAAAATCCGTCTCTTTCGCCCATAAGGCCGGTTCCCGATTTTACACTGAACACGCCCATTTCTCGCATGAACGCTGCTGAGAAATCCTCCGCTAAAGGCGCATAGTTGCGGCTGTCGCTCTGCAAAACGGCTACCGGATTGGCGCCGATCTGACGCATATTTGATGCAGCTTAGGCCCGCGAACACGTAATGCATTACCTCGCGCCGCACCGACTAATCGGGCGGAATGAAACTGTCGTCGGCCGCGTTAATTCGCTGAAGGCTTAGGGATCGACTAGCGAGATTCGGGCAAGGGTTCGATCCTTCGCTCTCGCCATATCCGCCTATTCTAAAGTCCACTCAACCTTTGAGAGTAGCCAGCCGAGTGGAAAATGATGTTCCATCCCGTATTCCCGACAGGTAACAGTCTCTCGAATAAAGAAGCTAGGTGCCTCGGCTTTCCTGATCTTAAAAGCCGTGTCGCATCCCGGACAATTCATAAATTCCTTCATCGTCGAATTTACGAATCTCAAAAGCGGAGGTCTTCCTTTAAGGAAAATAGCTCCATAAACTCCCAATGATGTAAGCAATAACCAATTCTTATATTTTTCTTTAACCGCACCCATTCGGCTGTAGAGTTCGATCTGAATGAGATTCATAAACATGAGTGTTTTTGCCAAATCGGCATAAATATTCTCATATATATCATTATCAAGAGGATTCTTAAATATAAAATTTATATTTAGCTGTTCAGTCGCTATGTGTGGGTTTCTTGTGACAAGGTGAGTTGCCTTATCAAACAGAGGTGCCAGCCCATATTCGTTCTTCCGATCATAGATGATGCTATATATCTGATCAGAAGCAATGAAATCGGATCCCTTGCATTTTCCCTTCGCTCCTTCAATTAGAGAAATCTTCTTTTCGGGGGAGATTTCTCCTTGATCAAACGTCTTTGCGGGGTCCAACTTCAGATTTTCGAGGAATTCAGCTTCGTCAGCACAAATCCACGAAGCCAATATGAAACCCTCTTTGAGAGGCTTTCGCATAAGCGACAATGCTACTGTGAATTTCTTCTTTTCTAGAGATATCAGAGCTTCATAAAGAAAATGAAGCATGTCAGAAAATAGAACCATGTTAATGGTATTTAGTATTGCACGATCTGCGAATTTAGATCGCCCAGTGCTATTCAGAAAATCGATGACGCTCTCGCTTGACTCAAGGAGGTCCCTTTCGGATTCGTCTGATAGCGAAACCGAAACCTCGTTTGCTCCCGTAGATTCCATCTCGACCAGAAGGGCAGCCATCTGGTCATGCAGATGAAAGCAAAACTCATGTGCTGCATGATATTTCTCAGGCAGATGACGTAAACGCGCTTCGTCAATGACACCAATTCTGGACATGTTTTCCCACAGACGCTTGCTCAATGATTCAACTTAGAAAACCTTATCACGGTAGGCCAAAACCGCTGTCGATATATCGAGTGAACCCTGAGAGCATTGTTGATGACGCCCGTGTCCCCTGTGCTCAGCCCGCATCCCTGCGATCGCGGTCAAGAAGCGGTCGTGCATTTCGGCCAGACGCGCAGCTATACCGACCAACTGCTGTTGGCCCCGCGAGGCGGTCTTTAGATATCTATCGAACAAGGAGAGGTAACGCGGCAGCAGCCGCGCCGGCCTGGAGGCGAACGCGCTTCCACATTGCGCTGTAGTGAGCCGGAGGGCCGCCAGTGACAAAGCCCCGGCGCGAAAGCGCCGGGACCGTCTGAACCTTGGAAAGGCGCCACGAAATGGAAACGGTCGGAAATCCGGCGTGATTTCAATGGATTCCGGCTGGCCTTCGACCATCTATTTTATAGGGCTATAGCGTAGATGTAGCTGTCATCTTCACCCAGCGCGGCGCGCCATTTACTCCAACCCCCTTTGATTGACTGGCTGATTTTTGGGTTTCCAATGCCAAATCGTTGCTCCCTCTGCCGGGGCAGGCCAGCCGCGTTCAGGATCGCTCCACCGTCATTCCCGCCGCTTGCCACTCGGGCAGGCCGTCTGCCAGGCGGCGTGCGGCCAGGCCCCGTTTGCGCAGTTGCGCGACGGCCTCGTACGACATGATGCACCAGGGACCGCGGCAATAGGCGACGATTTCGCGGCCGGTGCGGAGTTCGGCCACGCGACTGTCGAGTTCGGACAGCGGCACGTTGATCGCCCCGGGCAGATGGCCGAGCGCGAATTCGTCCGGGGGCCGCAGGTCGATGACGGTGACGATGCCGTCCTCCATGCGTGCGGCCAGTTCCTCGCGCGAGACCGGCTCCATATCGTCGCGGCGGTCGAACCAGTCGCGGATCACATGGTCCACTTCGGCCGAATGGCGCTCGGCGACCGTGCGAATCGCGGCGAATGCGGCAAGCACGCTGTCGTCCGCCAGATGATAGTTGACGAACTTGCCATCGCGTTGCGACCTCACGAGTCCCGCCCGCCGCATCGCCTGGAGATGCTGCGAAACATTGGCGATCGGCAGGCCGAGCCTGGTCGCCAGCGCATCGACGCTGCGCGGCCCCTGCGCCAGGTGTTCGACCAGTTCCAGCCGCAGGGGATTGCCGAACGCCTTCGCCACGATAGCGAACTGGTCGTAGAGGGTGTGCTTCGGGTTGCGGATTGACATGGTGGAGGGATCGACGCTAGTTCGCTCAATGAAATTATTGAATGTAAAATAGCACGACGCCCCGGGGAGGGGCAACGCCATCGTGACCACGCGCCGCGTTCTCAATGATCCGCCCCGCAAGACCGGGCGTTGCCGCGACGTCCCGCAGCCGGCCCGTGCATGCGGGGCAGGCCGGACAGCGCCGGATGCCACCATGACAAGCTGCGCCCGGCGCGGAGCCATGGGCGACCCGGCCGCCGCCCCCATGATCGCCGCCAGGGGGCCGGTCGTCTGATGGCGCGCGCCTCGATGCATGGACAGGTCTTCCTGCTCGCCAGCGCGCAGGCGCTGTTTCAGACGGTATCGGTGCTCGTCATGACGGTGGGGGCGCTTGCCGGCGCCAAGATCGCCGCGCGGCCGGAGCTTGCGACGCTGCCGATTGCGGCCATGTTCCTCGGCACTGCCGTCGTGACCTTCCCGGCCTCGATGTGGATGACGCGCGTCGGGCGGCGGGCCGGCTTCGTGCTCGGCGCGCTGCTCGGGGTGGTCGGTGGCATGTCCGGCGCGGCCGGCATCTGGGCCGGTTCGTTGCTGCTCCTGTCTTTTGGTGCTTTCCTTGTCGGCGCCTACCAGGCATTCGCGCAATTCTATCGTTTCGCCGCGGGCGAGGTAGCGGATGACGCCTTCCGGCCGCGCGCGATCTCGCTGGTGATGGCGGGGGCGTCGTGGCGGCGCTCGCCGGGCCGCTGGTCGGCCGCTATGGCGCGAACCTGCTTTCCGCCGAATATGCCGGCTCTTTCCTGCTCGTGGCGCTGGTGTCGATGGGCGGGGCGGGCGTGCTGCTCGGGCTTCGCATCCCGGCTCCGAAAGCGGAGACCGCAGCCGCAGGGGCCGGCCGCCCCCTGCCGGCGATCGTCCTGCAGCCGGCCTATCTGGTAGCGCTGTTCGGCGCGGCGACCGGTTATGGCATCATGATCCTCGCCATGACCGCGACGCCGCTTGCTATGGTGCACCACCATCACGACCTGTCGGCGGCCGCGACGGTCATCCAGCTCCATGTGCTGGGAATGTTCCTGCCGTCCTTCTTCACCGGGGCGCTGATTGCCCGCTTTGGCGTGCTTCAGGTGATGCTGATCGGCGTCCTTGTCCTGGCCGGCCATGTCGTGCTGACCTTGACCGGCACCGGCTTCGGCTCTTTTGCCGGTGCGCTGGTCCTGCTTGGGGTGGGCTGGAACTTTCTTTATATCGGGGGCACGGCGCTGCTGACGACAACATATGCGCCGATTGAGCGCGGCAAGGCGCAGGCGACCAACGACATGACCATCTTCGTTGTCGGCCTTGTCTGTTCCTTCGGCGCCGCCGCGTTGCTCCAGGTCTTTGGCTGGCAAATGATGAACCTGCTGTTGCTGCCCTGGCTCGGCCTGGCCGCTCTCGCCCTTGTCTGGCTCGGCTGGCGCAATCGCAAGCTGCTCTCGGCCCCGGCATGAGCCGGCGGCCACTCCGGATCATGCGGGGAGGCCTGCCGCGCGAAACCTGCACATGAGCCATGCCGAGAAACGACCGATGTTCGCGAGGGCGGTCCCCAGCATCGCTTGACGACGCCCCGATCCCTTCACCATGAGCAAGCTGGAAAAAGGGTCCGTTCCGGCGTAAGGGGTCTGGACGAAGCAGAACCAGAGGGAACCGCCATGACCACCCGTGACATGGTTTTCATCGCATTGTTCGCGGCGATCATGGGCGCGCTTGCCGTGTTTCCGCCGGTCACCCTGCCGATGATCGGCGTTCCGATCACGGCGCAGTCCATGGGTGTGATGCTCGCGGGCGGGGTGCTTGGCGCCTGGCGGGGGGCGGCGGCGATTCTGCTGTTTCTTGGCCTTGTCGCGATCGGCCTGCCGCTGCTGCCCGGGGGGCACGGGGGCTTTGGCGTCTTTTTCGGGCCGACCGCGGGGTTCCTCATCGGATTCGTTCCGGCGGCCTTCGTCACCGGCCTGCTGGTCGAGCGGTTCTGGAACCGGCTCGGTTTTCCGCTGGCGGCGCTTCTGTGCTTTGGCGGCGGGGTGCTCGTGCTGTATGCGTTCGGTGTTCCGTGGATCGCGGTTTCGGCGCGGATCTCTCCGCTTGCGGCGCTCACCGGATCGCTCGTGTTCATTCCGGGCGACATCGTGAAATGCCTGATCGCGGCGAGCGTGATCATGACCGTGCGCCGGTCGTATCCGGTGATTTCGCGCTGAAGGGGCGCCCCATGATCGAATTGCAGGGCGTTGGCGTAACCCGGGGCGAGCGCGAAATCCTTTCGGGCATCGACCTTGCTCTGGCCGAGCGGCGCATCGGCATCATCGGGCGCAACGGTTCGGGCAAGAGCACGCTCGCGCGGCTTCTGAACGGGCTCGAGGCGCCAACGCGGGGCCGGGTCACGCTCGACGGGAAGGCCGGCGGCAAGGCGCTGCGGCGACAGGTGGGATTCGTGTTCCAGAATCCCGACAACCAGATCGTCTATCCGATCGTGCATGAAGATCTGGCCTTTGGCCTCAAGGGGCTGCGGCTTGGCGCCGAAGAGGTGCGGGCGCGGATCGACGCGGTGCTTGACCGTTTCGGCATCAGTCATCTGCGCAACCGCCTGACCCATGAACTGAGCGGGGGCGAAAAGCAGATGATCGCGCTTGCGGGCGTCATGGTCATGGATCCGCGGGTGATCGTGCTCGACGAGCCGACGACGCTGCTTGATCTCTGCAACAAGCGCCGCTTCATGGAGGCGATCCGGGCGCTTGATCAGCAGGTGGTGATGGTGTCCCATGACCTCGATCTTCTGGCCGATTTCGACCGCGTGCTGCTGATCGCGGAGGGCGGCATCCGGGCCGACGGTCCGCCCGCGGCGGTGATCGCGGAGTACGTCGCGGGGGCGAAATGCTAGGCGGCGGTCTTTATGTCTTTGGCGACAGCCCGCTGCACCGGGCGCGGCCGCTGGTCAAGATCGCGGCGCTCGTGGTGTTCTGCACCACGGTGTTCCTGATCAGCCACTGGGCGGTCATTGCGGCGGCTGCGGCTCTGGTCGCGGCCGGCATCGTCACCGCGCGCCTGCCGCTGCGCGCGGTTTTCGCGGTGCTGCGCCCGGTGCTCTGGGTGCTGGCCGCGATCTTTGCCGCCCAGGTCTGGCTGGCCGGTCCGCAGGAGGCCGCCTTCGTCATCTCCCGCTTTGCGCTCATGATCCTTGCGGCGGCGCTCGTCACCCTGACCACCACGGCGGGCGAATTCGTCGAGGGGATCGAGGCGGCGCTGAAACATGCGCCGGCCTTCGTGCCGAAGGAGCGTATCGCGCTGGTGATTTCACTCAGCCTGCGGTTCATCCCGCTGGTGAACAGCGTTGCCGAAGAGGTCCGGCAGGCGCAGCGGGCGCGCGGTCTTGATCGCAATCTGGTCGCGCTTGTGGTGCCGCTGGTAGTCAGGATGCTGAAACAGGCCGATGCCATGGCCGAGGCGATCGAGGCGCGCTCAGTCGAGTGACGCGCGCGGCCTGCCGAGCGGGGCCGGGCAGACCGGGTGGAACAGCCCGGCACTGTCCTCGCCCAGCAGCCAGAGCGTATCGACGGTGAACCGCGCCGGCAGAAGCGGGCCGAGCCGGGCGGAGAGAACCTCATGGACCGCGGCGAGATCGTTCCGCGCAAGGCGTTCGGTCAGCGTGATGTGAAAGCGGAACCGCTCCATCACATGCGGATAGCCCCACCGCTGCAACAGCTCCTCGCCCCGCGCGTCGAGCCCGGCGCCGCGCCGGCGCGCAAGGTCCGCCGCGTCCTCAGGCGCGCGAAGATGGTCAAACCCGCGCACCACCTCGGCGGCAAGATCGGAAAGCGCGGTGGCCTGTGTCCCGCCCTCGGGGCCGGGCACAAGGGCGAGGAACCGCCCCAGCGGCGCAAGCCGCAGCCCCTGAACGCCGACCGGGGCAAGCCGGGCCGCGAGCGCCCGGAGGTCCGCGCAGAGGGTGGTTTCGTCCACGCCCCGGGCCGGGCGGAATGGCGCCCTGATGGTCGCGTGCAGGCCGTAACGGCGCGGGCGGGCGGTGATTTCGGCCGGCGGGCGGGGCAGGGCGGGCCAGTCGGGATGCGCAAGCGACACGTCCTGCAGAACGTCGCGGCCAAGCCAGGCAGTGGCCAGCCGCGCCCAAGGCGCGCGCGCGGGATCGGGCAGGACATAGACGGCGTAGCGGCGGAATGGCGGCACGGGTGCGGGCCTCCGGGCGGGATCAGGCCGGCGAAGGACAACATCTTTGCCCGGGCAATGGCAAGTGGGCGTCGGGCGGGCTCAGTCGGTCGGCAGGCTTGCGCAATGTGCGCCGCCCGATGCCTGCCCCGAGCCAAGCGCGAGCATGGGCGGCGCCTGGAACGGGTTCGGCGCGGCGCTCGTCGCGACGTCGAGCAGCATCAGCCCACCGATGAAAAGCAGCATCGCGAGCGCGACGAGGTATCGGCTCCCGCGCATCATCGGCGTTCGAGCCCGAGCAGGGGCCGCAGCCGGAGGCCCGCCGCGCTGCCGGCGAAAGCGGCGGCGAACCACGCCCAGCCATGCAGCGATCCGGTTGAAATGCCGCTGAAAAAGGCACCCACGTTGCAGCCGAAGGCAAGGCGCGAGGAATAGCCGAGCAGAAAACCCGAGACGATCACCGCGACCCAGGCGCGCAGCGGCAGGTGCGGCAGCTTCTGCGCAAGCCCGCCGCGCCATGCGGCGACCAGCAGCGCGCCCGCGATGATGCCGAGATTGGTGAGCGAGGTCACGTCGGTCAGGATGCTCGCCCCGAGCCGCTCACTGTTGCCCGCAGTTCCCCAGAACGCGTTCTGGCTGAGGTCGGCGCCAAGCGCGACCGCCCCCTTCGCAGCCCAGAGGCCGAGCCCGTAGACCACGCCCCAGGGCTGGCCCGCGATCGCGAGGTTGGCCAGCGCGAACACGGCAATCAGGACGGCCGCGATCCACATCCGGCGCGGAATCCGGCGCGTCCCGGGGGCGGCGATGGCCAGCAGCAGCGCCGCCACCGCCGCAAGCGCAAGAAGCGTGACGACAAGCCCGCTTGTCCCGGTAAAGGCCACCACCGGCGCCGAGCCGAGCGAGGTCCACCACAGCAGATGGCTGGCGCCGAAAAAGCTCCCGATGGCGAAGAAGGGCAGCGAAAGAAACCCGATCGGGTTGCCGCTGCCGGCGTTGACCAGCGTTCCCGAACCGCAGCCGAGCACGACCTGCATGGCTGCGCCGAACACGAAGGCGCCGCCGACCATGGCCCAGCCGACCGGTGCGATGGCGCCGATCATCTCGTCCGGGCGCGAATCGAGCAGCGGAAAGGCGATGATCGCGACCAGCGCGATGGCCACCAGTTGCGCCAGAATGCCGGCCGGTTCGCGGCGAAGGATCATCGCCCGCCACGGCCCGGCAAAGCCGAAGCGACACGCTTCGAGCGTGATGCCGAAGCCGAGCCCGACCGCCAGCAGCAGCCCGAATCGCGCGCCCGCGAACAGGGCGACCGCGAGGCAGACGAAAAGCGCGGCCCCGATCAGGGCCGTGCGCTTGAGAAAACCACCGGATACGGGCGCCGAAAGCGTTTGGTCGCTCATGCCTGCCTCAGAAATCAGTTGCCCTTGATCTGGTTCCAGAGGTTCTGGAGCCGCCCCGGCACGTTGCTCATGGCATGGTTTTCATCCTGCGACCAGCCGACCATGGATTCGGGATAAAGCTTCACGCCTTCGACCCCGGCAAGCTCGCTCAGGGCAAACCAGTTGGTCGCGGCCCAATGGCCGGTGTTGCAGAAGGAAACGACCTCGGTGTCCGGGGCGATGCCTCCGTCCTGCGCGATTCCTGCGGCGGCCGAAGCATCGATGAGCGCGCCATCGCCCTGAAACCAGCTGGAATGGGGCAGATCGCGCGAATCGGGCAGCGTGCCCGGACGCGCGGCGGCGGGGTGGGCCTCCTCGCCCTTCCAGAAGCTTTCGGGGCGCGCGTCAAGCAGCAGCGCGCCGGACTCGCCGTCGATCGCCGCCTGCACATCGCCCGCATCGGCAAGCCATTGGTCGGAAAGGGTCACCTCGATGTCGCTCGGGTTCGGGGTCACGGCCTCGGTGCTGAGCGGCAATCCCGCTTCCTTCCAGCCGTTGACGCCGCCGTTCAGGATTGCAAGCTGGCTCACGCCGCTTGATTTCAGCGTCCAGTATACCCGCGCTGCAGCGCCGAAATCGGTGTCGTCGCTGCCCTGGTGGACCACGACCACCGGCTGTTCGCGGCTGATGCCGAGTTCGCGGAACCTGCTGGTCAGCGTCGCGTCATCGGGCACGGCACCCGGATTTTCGGCCGGGCCGCGGAACAGTTGATAGGGCGCGTTCACCGCACCCGCGATATGGCCGCCGCCATAGCCGTCCTCACCTTCGCCGCGGATATCGAGCACGAGTGGCGCCGCGTCTTTCCCGACCAGCGCGGAAAGCTCCTGCGGGGTGACGAGCGGCCCGAAATCCGCTGCTGCGGCAAGGGTCGGCCCAAGGGCGAGCGCGACAGCGGCGGCGGTGAGGCTGAACGGAAAGGTCATGGAAGAAATCCTCCGTGATATACGTGACGCGAAGTGCCACCCGGCAGGCCCCGAAACAAGGGCGGTGCCGGTCTGACGCGATGCGGATACGGGAACGCCGTTCCGCGCCCGAAATGCCGGAAGGGCGTGCGTTTCGTTGGGGCGGGAAATAGAGAACAACATTCCGAAATTCACGCCGGCGCGACATGGAGATCCTTATTCGGCGATTTTTCAGCCGGTCCCGCGACTCGGTCACGGCCGGCCGGGGCGGGCTTGAACTCTCGCCTCGCGGACCCGATCTTTGAACAGGGGAGCCGATCCGCCAGCCGGAGGACATGAATGGCGAAGGACAGCGTCTCGAAGGAAGCGAAGCAGCGCGATTCGAACGCTGCGGGCGGTTCCTGCGCCCGGTCGTTCAAGGCGGGGGCGGAGACCGACGACGCGGCCCACGACCGGCTGGAGGCCGGGGATCTCGCCCGTCTCATCGACCGCACCGCCCATGCCGCGCTGGCCCGCATGACGCTCGGGCTGTCGCCCGCCGCGCTCTGGAGCGCCTGGTCCGACTGGGGGCTGCACCTCGCCGCATCGCCGGGCAAGCAGATGGAACTGGCCGCGAAGGCCGCGCGCAAACAGGCGCGGCTCTGGCACTATGCGACCCGCTGCGGGGCCGTCGGGCACCGGCACACCCCGGCCTGTATCGAGCCGCTGGCGCAGGACCGCCGCTTTTCGGGCGAGGCCTGGCAGCGCCCGCCCTATAACCTGATCTATCAGAATTTCCTGCTGACCCAGCAATGGTGGCACAACGCCACGACCGGAATCAGCGGCCTTTCACGGCAGCATGAAAACGCGGTGTCCTTTGCCGCGCGCCAGATTCTCGACATGTTTTCGCCGTCGAATTACCTCGCGACCAATCCCGAGGTTCTGGAACGCACGGTCGAGGAACGGGGCGCCAACCTGCTGCGCGGCGGGCAGGCGTTTCTGGATGACTGGCAACGCGCGCTGGTCGGCCAGCCGCCCGCCGGGACCGAGGGTTTCCGCGTGGGAGAGAACCTTGCCACCACTCCGGGCAAGGTCGTGCTGCAGAACCGTCTGATCGAACTGATCCAGTACGAGCCCACGACCGGCACCGTGCACCCCGAACCGGTGCTGATCGTGCCGGCCTGGATCATGAAATACTATATCCTTGATCTTGGCGCGCAGAATTCGCTGGTGCGTTGGCTGGTCTCGCAGGGCTACACGGTGTTCATGGTGTCCTGGAAGAATCCCGATGGCGATGATCGCGACCTGGGCATGGCGGATTACCGCAGGCTCGGCGTGATGGAGGCGCTCGACGCGGTGCAGGAGATCACCGGCGCGGACCGGCTGCACGGGGTCGGCTACTGCCTTGGCGGCACGCTGCTGCAGATCGCGGCCGCGGCGATGGCGCGCGATGGCGATGACCGCCTCGCCACCATGACACTGCTGGCCGCGCAGGCCGATTTCAGCGAGGCGGGCGAGCTCATGCTTTTCATCAACGAAAGCCAGGTCGCCTTCCTTGAGGACATGATGTGGAGCGAGGGCTACCTCGCTTCGGAGCAGATGGCGGGCGCCTTCCAGTTGCTGCGTTCGAACGACCTGATCTGGTCGCGGCTCCAGCGCGAATACCTGCTGGGTGAAAAGGCGCCGATGTTCGATCTCATGGCCTGGAACGCCGATGCGACCCGCATGCCCTATCGCATGCACAGCGAATATCTGCGCCGCCTGTTCCTCGACAACGACCTGTCGATGGGCAATTATCATGTCGATGGCCGCGCCGTGGCGCTGAGCGACATCCGCATGCCGATCTTTGCCGTCGGCACCGAAACCGACCATGTTGCGCCTTGGCGGTCGGCCTACAAGGTGCAGTTGCTGACCGAAAGCGACGTGACCTTCGTGCTGACCAGCGGAGGGCATAACGCCGGGATCGTGTCCGAGCCCGGCCACCCGCGACGCCACTACCGGATCAGGGAAACCCTGCGCAGCGAGCCCTATCTCGATCCCGAAAACTGGCTGCTTGCCGCCGAGCGCAACGAGGGCTCCTGGTGGACGGCATGGGGCGACTGGCTGGCCCGCCGGAGCGGCGCTCCCGTCGCGCCGCCACCCATGGGCAGCCGGGCCTTGCCGCCGCTCATGGATGCGCCGGGCAGCTATGTCCTGCAGGAATGAGGCAAAGGAACCTGAACGGATCTCGTACGGGGCGGGGGACATCGGACAAGGAGAGAAGGATGGCCCGAAAAGACGATGACCGCAGGCCGCAGGGCATTGCGGAACTGTTTCAAAGCACCCGCGACATGATGGAAGCGACGCCGGCCGCGGGGATTCAGGCGCGCGAGTTCTGGGAGCGGCAGGAACGGATCCTGGCCGAATCCGAGACCTTCGCCAGAGCCTGGTTCCGTCGCCGCAACGAGGCCACGCAGGCCGCGGTTCATGCCTGCGAGAAGCTGGCCGGCAGCGGATCGGGCAACCCGCAGAACGTGATCGAGGTGCTGTCCGAATGGCAGCGCGGTTCGCTCGAGCGGATGACGACCGATGCGCGCGAATATGGCGAACTGCTCGCCCGCTGCAGCGGAGTGCTGTTTGCGGGCTTCGCGAGCGCGGGCGGCTTTGGTGCGGCTGCGGACGGCAAGACCGGCAGGGGGCGTGACACCCGCTGAACCGGCGATTGCGCGGGCTGTATGTGCCGGCGGTCATGTGACGGAAATGTAATGCGTTCCCTGCGCGACGACACGTTGTTCGCGGTAGCGACGCTCGGGTGATATGATGCGGGATTTGCGCGAGGGGGAAGCCTGTGCCGCTCCCGCCCTTACGCCAGGCGCGCGTCGCGGTGCACCGCGCGATGTCGGCCGGTCCGGTGAAAGCGGCGCTCGACCGGGGGCGGCAGGTCCGATGGTTTCGGCGAGGGCGCCGCTGCCGGAAAACGGGACAGCCCGGCATCGGTCGTTCCCGATCGCACGTGGCGCGACAGGCGACAGGCAGCCGGCGGAACCCGCTCCTGCGCAAAACAGCGCCTGCAGGAACGGTCAGCGCCAGTAGTTGTTCGCGGCGGCGACGGTCTGGAAATGCGTGGCCACCACGGCGGACACCGCGATCAGCGAATCGGCATTCGCTTCGTAATCCTTGCGCAACTCGTCGCGAACCCGGGCATCGCCCTGGGTCAGCTTGACCGCGACACGCGCCAGCTTGACCGCAAGGTCATACCCCGCCTGCGGATCGGGGGTGATCAGGGTTTCCAGCCATGTCTCGCTCATCTCGCGCTCCTTGAATATTCATATCGGGCCGATTGCCGCACCGGATCGGTTGCTGTTGCGGCCTCTCGTTTGCGGGCCGTTCGGGCATTATCGCGGCGCGTTCTCCAAGCCCCCGCTTCGCCCGCCCGGCGGCACGGGGTTTCCGGCGGCCCCTACCGGCTTGCGGTATAACCGTTTCCCGGGTTCCACCTTGCCTGCGGCGCGCCGCGGTCCCCTGGTGCCGGGGCGGTCGGGTGCAGGTTATGGCGGAGGTCCGATTCGCGCCAGACGTGTGTTGTGCCGCAACTCGCAAAATTCCGGGCGCTCGAACCCGGCATCGCACCGCTGGGGACTGTTGCGCGCGATGCCGGGAGAGCCGCCAGCCCGTGGCAACAGGATTGTTATCGGCGCATTCCATGGCGCTTTCATGACATTGGCGAGGCCCTCCGACGGCCGGTGCCCCGGATTTCGAGAATGAGACAAAGCCTGTTGCCGGTCCCGTCCTGCCCGTAATGCACGCCCCGCACCAGGGCCCGGATCAGTTGCCAGCCGAATCCCCCCTCCGAAAGCCGGCCGTCCGGCCCGCCCGACGCGCAGGGCGGAGCGGGGCGGCAGGCAAGGGCGGCCTGCGGTATTTTCCGGCCGCGGTCGTGAATGTCGATGAAAAGCCGCCTTCGCCCGACCGGGGCGATCCGCACCGAAATCGCCTCCCCCATGCCGCAGCAGCCGTGTTCCACGATGTTGTTCACCGCCTCGGCAAGCACGATCTGAAGCGCATCGCCGTCATCGGCCCCGACCCCCGCCCGGGGCAGCCACAGCGCAAGCTGCACGAGCAATCGGCGCGCATCGGGCGCGGTCGGCGGAATCGTCATGGCAAAACCGCCCCGGGCACGCGCCCGCAGGTCACTTTCCGGCGGCACGCAGGGCATCGTTCACGGTCGGGTAAATCGCAAAGACGCTGTCCATGCGCGTCAGGCGGAACACCTTTTCGACGAGCGTGCCAAGCCCGGCCAGCGCCATCTGCGTTTCGCCAAGCTGTTTCATCGTCGCGATGATCGCGCCGAGCCCGCTCGAATCGATGAATTCGACCTGCTCCAGGTCGAGGATCACCAGATCCGGTGCATCGCCGATACAGGCCCGCATCGCTTCCTTGAAGCGGATCACGCCGGCGGCATCGATTCGCGTGGATTCGACCCGCACGATGCGGATCCCGCCCC
Source organism: Pontibaca methylaminivorans (assembly GCF_900156525.1). Classification (NCBI taxonomy): domain Bacteria; kingdom Pseudomonadati; phylum Pseudomonadota; class Alphaproteobacteria; order Rhodobacterales; family Roseobacteraceae; genus Pontibaca; species Pontibaca methylaminivorans. The sequence continues at coordinate 832,870 of NZ_FTPS01000001.1, read as the reverse complement.
GGTCGATACTGCTTAAAGGCACTGCGATGCTCCTCTTGCGTGATGGTTCGCGAAAAGCCTAGCGCGAGAATCTTACCGGAAGGTGTCCGCGGACATGCCGCCGCGTTTTCGGCCATATCGGACCTGCCATATCCGCGGCCGATGGGGCAGGATCGTCCCGGACTCCGCGCCGGACCGAACGAGACACGAGGAAGACCCCATGAAGCCAGTCCCCGAAACCGCCCGGGTCGTCATCATCGGCGGCGGCATCATCGGCTGTTCGCTTGCCTATCACCTGTGCCGGCTTGGCTGGCGCGAGGTGGTGCTGTTCGAGCGCCGGAGGCTGACCAGCGGCACCACATGGCATGCCGCCGGGCTGATCGCGCAGCTTCGGGCGACCGACAACATGACCCGGCTCGCCCGCTACAGTCAGGAACTTTATGGCGAACTCGAGGCCGAAACCGGGCTTGCGACCGGCTTTCGCCGCGTCGGTTCGATCACCGTGGCGCTGACCGCGGAGCGGCTCGAGGAACTCCAGCGCCAGGCGGCGATGGCGCGCAGTTTCGGCGTCGAGATCGAGGAAATCACGCCGGACGAGATCGGCGCGCGTTATCCGCACCTGAACCGCGACGGCGTGCGGGGCGGCGTGTTCCTGCCCCGGGACGGGCAGGGGGATCCCGGGAATATCGCCCTCGCGCTGGCAAAGGGCGCGCGCCAGCGCGGCGCCGTGATCTTTGAGCAGACCGAAGTGACCGGGATCACCCGCAAGGGGCGGCGCGTGAGCGGCATCGACTGGCAGCGGCCGGGGGGCGAGCGCGGGCACATCGCCTGCGAGGCACTCGTGAACTGTGCCGGCATGTGGGGGCGCGATGTCGGGCGCATGGCTGGGGTGAACGTGCCGCTGCAGGCATGCGAACATTTCTACATCGTTTCCGAACCCATCCCCGGGCTCGGCGCGCTGCCGGTGTTGCGGGTGCCGGACGAATGCGCCTATTACAAGGAGGACGCGGGCAAGATCATGCTCGGCGCTTTCGAGCCCCATGCCAAGCCCTGGGGGCCGATCCCGCCGGATTTCGAGTTTGACCAGCTGCCCGAGGATTTCGACCATTTCGAGCCGATCCTCGAAATGGCGGTCAACCGGATGCCGATGCTGGGGGAGGCCGGAATCCACACGTTCTTTAACGGACCCGAAAGCTTTACGCCCGACAATGCCTATCACCTGGGGCTTGCGCCCGAGGCCGACAACGTCTGGATCGCGGCGGGGTTCAACTCGGTCGGGATCCAGTCCGCAGGCGGGGCCGGCATGGCGCTCGCGCAATGGATGGAGGACGGGGAAAAGCCTTTTGACCTGAGCGACGTGGACATCGCGCGGGCGCAGCCGTTCCAGCGCAACCGCCGCTATCTGCGCGAACGCGCGAGCGAGACGCTCGGCCTGCTTTATGCCGATCACTTCCCGTTCCGCCAGAAGCAGAGCGCGCGCGGCATCCGGCGCAGCCCCTTTCATGCCGAACTCTCCGCACGCGGCGCGGTGTTCGGCGAGGTCGCGGGCTGGGAGCGCGCGAACTGGTTTGCCCGCGATGGGCAGGCGCGCGAATACCGCTATAGCTGGCGGCGGCAGAATTTCTTTGACAACGTCGCGCGGGAACATGCCGCGCTGCGCAGCGGGGTGGTCATCTACGACATGTCCTCCTTCGGCAAGCTGCGCGTCGAAGGGCCGGAGGCGGAGCGGTTCCTCGATCGCGTCTGCGGGGCCGATGTGGCGGTTCCGGTCGGGCGGATCCTCTATACGCAGTTCCTGAACCATCGCGGCGGGATCGAGGCGGACGTGACCGTCACGCGCATGTCCGAATCGGCCTTTCTCGTCGTCACCCCGGCGGCGACCCGGCTTGCGGATGAAACCTGGCTGCGCCGTCATCTGGGCGAACACCGGGCCACCATCACCGATGTGACTGCGGGCGAGGGGGTGCTGGCGGTGATGGGCCCGGGGGCGCGTGAACTCATGCAGGCGGTGTCGCCTGACGATTTCTCGAACGTCGGCTTTCCCTTCGGCACCGCGCGCGAGATCGAGCTTGGCCTTGCGATCGCCCGGGCGCACCGGATGTCCTATGTCGGGGAGCTCGGCTGGGAAATCTACGTCAGCGCCGACATGGCCGTGCATGTCTTTGAAACACTGTGGGAGGCGGGGCAGGGCCTCGGGCTGACACTCGCCGGGATGCACATGATGGATTGTGCGCGCATGGAAAAGGGCTTCCGCCATTTCGGCCATGACATCACCTGCGAGGACCATGTGCTCGAGGCGGGGCTCGGCTTTGCCGTCGCCATGGACAAGCCGGATTTCATCGGCCGCGACGCAGTGCTGCGCAAGTGCGAGACGGGGCTCGAACGCCGCCTCATGCTGTTCCGCCTCGAGGATTCCGAGCCGCTGCTCTACCACCACGAGCCGATTCTGCGCGATGGCGACATCGTCGGCTATCTGACCTCGGGCGCCTATGGCCATCACCTCGGCGCGGCGCTTGGAATGGGCTATGTGCCCGCTGGGGGCGAAAGCGCGGCCGATCTGCTGGCCTCGAGCTATGAAATCGACGTGGCGGGCCGGCGCGTGGCGGCGATGGCGTCCTTGCGGCCCTTCTATGATCCGGCTTCGCGGCGCATGCGGGGCTGAGGCATGGCGACAAAATGGCGAAAACGTGGCGCAGACATGGCTGAACCGTGGCAGAGCCTGACATAACGATGGCAAAGCCGCGCCTTGTCCTTCCCGGGGCGGATTACGCACCGCCCGCGGGGCCGGTGCATCTGCTGCATGTGGATGACAGCCTTGTCGTGGTGAACAAGCCCTCGGGGTTGCTGTGCGTGCCGGGAAAGGGGCCGGCGCTGTCTGATTGCCTGATCGGGCGGCTGCGGGCGCTGTTTCCCGATATATTGCTCGTGCATCGGCTCGATCGCGACACGTCGGGGGTGATGGTTTTTGCGCGCAACCGCCGCGCCCAGCGCCACCTTGGCCGCCAGTTCGAAAAGCGGCGGGTGGAAAAGACCTATGTCGCGCGGATCGCCGGGCGGCCGGGGCTGTCCTCCGGGCGGATCGACCTGCCGATGATCGCCGACCTGAGTGACCGCCCGCGCCAGAAGATCTGCCTTGCCACGGGGCGCGCGGCGCAGACCGCGTGGCGGGTGCTTGCCGCGGACCACGGCAGCAGCCTCGTGCGGCTGCACCCGGCGACCGGGCGCAGTCACCAGTTGCGCCTGCACATGCGCGCGCTCGGCCATCCGATCCTGGGCGATCCGCTTTATGCGACCGGCGCCGCGGCCGGGGCGCCCCGTCTCATGCTGCATGCGCAATCGCTCGGCTTCCGTCACCCGGACGGGGGCGCACCCTGCGAGTTCAGCCGGCCCGCCCCGTTCTGACTTCCGCGCCGGCGCGGGCGTTCAGCCGCGCGGCCAGCCCGAGACCGATTTCACCTCGAGAAATTCGCGAATGCCCCAGACGCCGCCTTCGCGCCCGGTGCCGGAGTGCTTGATGCCGCCGAAAGGCGCGCCGGGGGCGCGGTCATACCCGTTCATCTCGACCATGCCCGAGCGCAGGCCGCGCGCCAGCCGCCGGGCGCGTTCGGGATCCTGCGTCTGTACATAGTTCGTGAGCCCGTAATCGGTGTCATTCGCGATCGAAAGCGCCTCGTCTTCGGTCTCGAAGGGAAGGATCGAAAGCACCGGGCCGAAGATTTCCTCGCGCGCGATGGTCATGTCGTTGGTCACGTCGGCGAATACGGTCGGGCGCACGAAATAGCCCTTGTTCAGCCCCTCGGGGCGCCCCGTGCCGCCGGTCACAAGGCGCGCGCCCTCGTCGATACCGGCTTGAATCAGAGTCTGGATACGGTCCCATTGCCGCTCGTTCACCACCGGGCCGATGTGGTTTCCGCCCTCGTGCGCACTGCCGACCGCGACCGCACCGGCAAGCAGCCCGGCAGATTCGACCGTCCTGTCATAGATGTCGCGCTGCACCAGCATCCGCGTCGGCGCGCTGCAGGACTGGCCCGAATTCGACATCACGTCGCAGACCCCGCGCTTCACCGCCTCCTGATCGGCGTCGGCAAAGATCAGGTTCGCACCCTTGCCGCCAAGCTCCAGATGCACCTTTTTCAGCGATTGCGCGGCGTTGCGGCAGATGTCGCGCCCGGCGCGGGTCGATCCGGTGAAGCTCACCATATCCACCCCCGGATGTTCGGCAAGCTGCGTGCCGACGCCCGTTCCGTCGCCGTTCACGAGGTTGAACACACCGGGCGGAAAGCCCGCCTCGTCCATGCATTCGGCAAAGATGAGCGCACTCAGCGGGCTTTCCTCGGACGGTTTCAGCACCATGGTGCAGCCCGCCACCACCGCCGCGCCGACCTTGAGCGTGATCTGGTTCATGGGCCAGTTCCACGGGGTGATGAGCGCGGTGACGCCGATCGCCTCGTGCAGGATGCGGTCATCGGGCGCCCAGTCGCCGAGCGGCCCGTCAAAGACGAAACCCTGCGCCGCACGCAGATAGTTCGTCAGGTGAAAGAGCCCGGCCGCCACCTGCGACCTGCGGGACAACTCGATCGGCGCGCCCATTTCGGTGCTGATCGCCTGCGCCAGATCCTCGCCGCGTGTGCGATAGATGTCGATCAGCCGCTCGAGCAGGCGGAGCCGCTCCTGCGGCGGCGTCGCCATCCAGTCCGGCAGCGCCGCGCGCGCGGCGGCGACGGCCGCATCGGTATCGGCCTGCCCGCCAAGCATGATCACGGCGCAGGGCTCTTCCCGGCTCGGGTCGATCACGTGATGCTCCTTCCCGTCGAGCGGCGAGACCCATTTCCCGTTTATGTAGAAAGAGCGTTTCTCGATCATGGAGCGCAATCTCCGTATCTGGAATGATGTTCCGCCACCGGCTGTGAAGCAGGAACAATATGCCATTGACCCACCCCCCGGACAAGCGGAGGGGATGAAAGGCTTTCGTCAAAGGTTTAGATTGGCCGCAGATATCGAGTCGAACAATCAAGAATGGAAGGAATGTGCCATGAGCCTGCGCATCAACGATGTGGTGCCCGATTTCACCGCCCAGACGGATCAGGGCGAGATCCGCTTTCACGACTGGATCGGGGACAACTGGGCAATCCTGTTTTCCCATCCCAAGGATTTCACGCCGATCTGCACCACCGAATTCGGCGCCACGGCGCAGATGGCCGGTGACTGGGCGAAATACAACACCAAGGTGATCGGCATCAGCGTGGATGGTGTCGAGGAACACAAGGGCTGGAAGACCGATATCGAGAAGGTCGCGGGCTGCAAGGCCGATTTCCCGATCATCGCCGACGAGGATCTGAAGATCGCCAAGGCGTTCGACATGCTGCCCGCCGACGCTTATCTGCCCGACGGGCGCACCCCCGCCGACAGCGCGACCGTGCGCAACGTCTTCATCATCGGGCCGGACAAGAAGCTCAAGCTGATCATGGTCTATCCGATGAATGTCGGGCGCAACTTCAACGAGGTTCTGCGTGCGCTGATCGCGCTGCAGACCGCGACCGGCGAAGGCGTGTCGATTCCGGTGAACTGGAACCCGGGCGACTCCGTGGTGATTCCCGGCACCCTGAGCGACGAGGACGCAAAGCGGAAATACGGTGAGGTCGAAACCGTCCTGCCCTATCTGCGCAAGGTGAAGCTCCCTGGCTGAACGGGCAGCTCGGGCTTGTTGACCGCATGACGGCCGGCGCGGGAATACCGGCGCCGGTTTCCGCCCGCAACGGCGCGGTGGCCTGCGGTTTTCCCGCCAACCTCTTTTCTTCCGGCGGAGCTTGCGTTTTACAGGAGCGTGTCCCGGCAAAAGGCCGCCGGACCGGACAGAGGGCAGGACGAGGGCGGATGAGATGACCATGTGGGTTTTCGGGTATGGTTCGCTGCTGTGGCGGCCGGGGTTCCCGGTTGCGGCGCGCGAGGTCGCGCGGCTTGCGGGGTACCGCCGTTCCTTCTGCATGCGCTCGATCCACTACCGCGGCACCACGGATGATCCGGGGCTCGTGCTCGCGCTTGAAGCGGCGGCGGGGGCGGAATGCAGGGGCATGGCGCTCGCGGTCGCGCAGGGCCATGAGGCGGCGACGCTCGACATGCTGCGCGAGCGCGAACTGATCTCCTCGGCGTATCTCGAGCGCGATCTCGACGTGACGCTTGCCGACGGGCGCGAGGTGCGGGCCGTCACCTATGTGATCGACCCCGATCACCAGCAATACTGCCGGGATCTGACGCTCGAAGAGCAGGCGCATATCATCGCCCGTGCCGTCGGCAAGAGCGGCCCGAACACCGAATACCTGTTCAATACCGCGTCCCATCTGGCCGAGGCGGGGCTCAGCGATCCCGACCTCGACTGGCTGAGCGAGCGCGTGCGCCTGCTCATACCCGCGCAGCCCGGATAAACCCATGGCCGCAACGTCCCGTTTCCGATAGGCTGCGCGCGAGCAGAAACCTGTCGGGAAAAGCCACATGGCGCAAACACACCACAGGAACGGGGCACATTTCACTCAGCCGGTCCGGCAGATCCTGTCGATGATCCTCGTCCTCCTTCTTGCCGGCGGTGCGATCACCCTCGTGCTGCCGCGTATCCTGCCGGTGTTCGAGGCCAACCCCTATCTCAACGGATTCATCTTTTTCGTCTTTGTCATCGGGGTCTTTGCCTGTTTCTGGCAGGTGAGCCAGCTTGCGCGCTCGGTGTCCTGGATCGAAAGGTTCGTGGAGGGCTATCGCGACGAACAGCGCGCGGTTCCGCAGCTTCTGGCGCCGCTTGCGGCCCTGCTGGGGCAGCGCTCGGAGGCGACGCAGCTTGGTGCCGCCTCGGCCCGCTCGATTCTCGATTCCGTCGCCACGCGGATCGACGAGGAACGCGAGATCACCCGCTATATCGTCAATGTCCTGATCTTTCTCGGGCTGCTCGGCACGTTTTACGGGCTCGCGACCACCGTGCCCGCCGTGGTCGATACCATACGCAACCTTTCTCCGCAGGAGGGGGAAGAGGCGCTCGCGGTGTTCAACCGTTTGATGGGCGGGCTCGAATCCCAGCTTGGCGGCATGGGCATCGCCTTTGCCTCGTCGCTGATGGGGCTTGCCGGTTCGCTGATCGTCGGGCTGCTCGAACTGTTCGCGGGGCACGGGCAGAACCGGTTCTATCGCGAACTCGAGGAATGGCTGTCGTCTTTCACCCGTGTCGGGATCGCCGCCGGCGAGGAAGGGACCGGCAGCGGCGAGGTGATGGTTTTCCTGCTCGACCAGATCGCCGGCCGGATCGACTCCATGGCGGCGCAGGCCACGGCCGACCGGGCCGAACTCGTGAACCGGCTGGGCGCGATCAGCGAATCGCTGGCCGCCATGTCGCCCCGTCACGACGATACGGCCGCCCGGGGGACGGCGGATGCGCTCATGCGGATTGCGCTGTCGCAGGAACAGTTGCTCGACCTGCTGCAGGAACGCTCCACCGGTGAGGGGCTCGATGCCGAAAGCCGGATGCGTTTGCGTTCGATCGACGTGCAGATGCTGCGCATCCTCGAGGAAATCGCCGTCGGGCGGCAGGAAAGCCTGGCCGAGATGCGCAAGGATATCGAACACATGCTGCGCGTGGTCGCGCAATCCCGCCCCGTCATCCCGGGGCGGGAAGAGGTGCGCTAGACCATGGCGCTCCAGCGGCGCAGCGGCCAGCGTTTCCAGACGTCGATCTGGCCGGGTTTCGTGGATGCCATGACCGGGCTTCTCCTGGTGCTGATCTTTCTACTGACGATCTTCATGGTGGCGCATTTCGTCCTGCGTGAAACGGTGAGCGGGCAGGAAAGCGAACTGGATGCCCTGAGCGGCGAGCTTGGCACGCTGTCCGAGGCGCTCGGGCTCGAACGCAGGCGGGCAAGCGATCTCGAGGCGCGGCTCGGCACGCTGGCTGATTCGCTGGCGCTGGCGGAGGGGAAGCTTGAACAGCAGGACAGCCAACTTGTCAGCCTGCAGGCGCTGCGCACGGCAGCCGAGGACCGCGCGCAGGCGCTGGAGGACGAACTCGCCGGGCAGGTGGCGCTCGCCGAGGCCACGCAGGAAGAGCTCGAGACCGATCTGGCGCGGGCCCTCGACCGGCTTGCCCTCGCCGAGGAGTTGAGCGCAAGGCAGGAACAGGCCCTGCAGGCGGCGGACGAGGCGCAGCGCGAAAGCGAGGTCGAGGCGCAGGCCCGGCTGGCCGAACAGCAAGGGATCGCCACCAGGGCCGAGGCGCGCCGGCTGCAGCTTGGCCAGCAGGTCGCGGCGCTGCGCCGCCAGCTTGGCCAGTTGCAGGCGCTGCTCGACGATTCGAAAGAGCGCGACCAGGAGGCGCAGGCGCAGATCGAAAACCTCGGGCAGGATCTGAACGCGGCGCTGGCCCGCGCGGCATCGGAAGAACGCCGGCGCCGCATGCTCGAGGAATCCGAGCGCGAACGGCTGGCGAAGGAGGCCGAGGAACTGCGCCGCCAGGCCGAGGATCTGGAGCGCTACCGATCGGAGTTCTTCGGCCAGTTGCGCGAACTGCTGAGCGGTCAGGAAGGCGTGCGCATCGAGGGCGACCGTTTCGTGTTCTCGTCCGAAGTCCTGTTCCCCTCGGGGAGCGCGGACCTGTCGGAAAAAGGGCGCGAGCAGGTGGCGCGGGTGGCCGGCATCCTGCGCGGCATCATCGACGACATCCCCTCCGACCTGAACTGGGTGATCCGCGTCGATGGCCATACCGACACCACGCCGCTGAGCGGCAGCGGGCGCTATTCCGACAACTGGGAACTGAGCCAGGCGCGGGCGCTTTCGGTCGTGCGCTATCTGAGCGGCCCGCTGGGCCTGCCGCCCGGCCGGCTGTCGGCCAACGGGTTCGGGGAATTCCAGCCGGTTGATTCGTCGAACACGGCGGAGGCCCGGGCACAGAACCGCCGGATCGAACTCAAGCTGACCGAGAAGTGAATCGCCCCCCCCGGGCAGCGGGGGAACACCGGAAGCGGCACGACCGAACATGACACGCAAAACATGACATGAAAAACCCCGCCGTGATGTTCACGGCGGGGTTCGGTTCAAAAGGCCCGGATCACTCCGCGGTCAGGAGCGGGGGCTTGTGCCCGGCGAGCCGCGGCTGGTCCTTGCCGTCGATCTGCAGAACGAGTTCGCCGTTCTCGACCGCCACCTTGACCACACCGCCCTTGGCGAGCTTGCCGAACAGGAGTTCTTCGGCAAGCGGCTTCTTGATGTATTCCTGGATCACGCGGCCCAGCGGGCGCGCGCCCATCCGGTCGTCATAGCCCTTGTCGGCCAGCCATTCCGCAGCCTCGTCGCTCAGTTCGATACTGACGCCGCGATCCATGAGCTGCGCCTCGAGCTGGAGCACGAATTTCTCGACCACCTGCAGGATCACCTCGCGCGGCAGCGGCGCGAAAGAGATGATCGCATCCAGACGGTTGCGGAACTCGGGCGTGAAGGTGCGCTCGATCGCTGCCATGTCCTCGCCCTCGCGCTGGTTGCGGCCAAAACCGATCGCCGCCTTGGCCAGTTCTGCCGCGCCGGCGTTCGAGGTCATGATGAGCACCACATTGCGGAAATCGACCGTGCGCCCGTTGTGATCGGTCAGGCGGCCGTGGTCCATCACCTGCAGCAGGATGTTGTAGACATCGGGGTGCGCCTTTTCGATCTCGTCCAGCAGCAGCACGCAGTGTGGATGCTGATCGACACCATCCGTCAGCATGCCGCCCTGATCGAAGCCGACATAACCCGGAGGCGCGCCGATCAGGCGCGAAACCGCGTGTTTCTCCATGTATTCCGACATGTCGAACCGCAGAAGCTCCACCCCGAGCGTATCCGCAAGCTGGCGTGCGACCTCGGTCTTGCCGACGCCGGTCGGGCCGGCGAACAGGTAGTTGCCGATCGGCTTTTCCGGCTCGCGCAGACCCGCGCGCGACAGCTTGATCGCGCTCGCAAGCGCCTCGATCGCCTTGTCCTGGCCAAACACCACGCGCTTCAGCGACCCTTCCAGATCCTTCAGCACCGCGGCATCGTCCTTGTTGACGTTCTTCGGCGGGATGCGGGCGATCTTGGCCACGACGGCCTCGATCTCGCGGGTGCCGATGGTCTTGCGGCGCTTGGATTCGGCCACCAGATGCTGTGCCGCGCCGGCCTCGTCGATCACGTCGATGGCCTTGTCGGGCAGCTTGCGGTCGTTGATGTAGCGCGCCGAAAGCTCGACCGCGGAACGCACCGCATCGGCGGTATAACGCACGCGGTGGTGATCCTCGAAATAGGGTTTCAGCCCCTTCAGGATCTTGATCGAATCCGGGATCGAGGGCTCGTTCACGTCGATTTTCTGGAACCGGCGCGACAGGGCGCGATCCTTTTCGAAATGCTGTCGGAACTCCTTGTAGGTGGTTGAACCCATGCAGCGCAGCTTGCCGCCCTGCAGCGCGGGTTTCAGCAGGTTCGAGGCATCCATCGCCCCGCCCGAGGTCGCGCCGGCGCCGATCACGGTGTGAATCTCGTCGATGAAGAGCACCGCGTCGGGATGCGCCTCGAGCTCGGTCACGACGGCCTTCAGCCGTTCCTCGAAATCGCCGCGATAGCGGGTGCCGGCCAGCAGCGCCCCCATGTCGAGCGAATAGATCGTGGTCTTGGACAGCACCTCGGGGGTTTCGCCGGCGATGATCTTGCGCGCCAGCCCCTCGGCGATGGCGGTCTTGCCGACGCCCGGATCCCCGACCAGCAGCGGGTTGTTCTTGCGCCGCCGGCACAGCACCTGGATGCAGCGCTCGACTTCGGCCTCGCGCCCGATCAGCGGGTCGATGTCGCCGGTGCGCGACTTGGCGTTCAGGTTGACGCAGTATTTGCCAAGCGCGCTTTCCTTGTCGTCGCTCACGGCTGAAACCTCGGCCTCTTCTTCCTCGATCTCCTCGGCTCCCTTCACCGTGCGGCTTTCGCCATAGGCGGGATCCTTGGCGACGCCATGGGCGATGAAATTCACCGCGTCATAGCGGGTCATGCCCTGTTCCTGCAGGAAATAGGCGGCGTTGCTCTCGCGTTCGGCAAAGATCGCGACCAGCACATTGGCCCCGGTCACTTCGGTGCGGCCGGAGGATTGCACATGGATCGCGGCGCGCTGGATCACGCGCTGGAAGGCGGCGGTCGGCACCGCTTCGGAGCCGTCGATGTCGGTCACGAGATTGCCGAGATCGTCCTCGACGAACTCGCTCAGCACGGTGCGGAGCGCGCCGAGATCGACGCTGCAGGCTTTCATCACGCGGGTTGCATCGGGCTCGTCCAGCAGCGCCAGAAGCAGATGCTCCAGCGTTGCGAATTCGTGCCGCCGCTCGTTCGCCTGTGCGAGCGCGGCGTGGATCGCCTGTTCAAGTGTGCTCGAAAATGAAGGCACGGCGTGCTCCTCTCTTCTGCGTTGGGGGAGGGCGTGGAAAGGGATGGACCCTTCTTGGCCAGCTCCGCGGCCAACTTGATCTTATATGAATTAGAGTTTGGTTGATCGGGCCGCGTCTTCAAGTGTTTTCTTTCCCGAACCGGTCACATTTGCCGTTATCGCCAATATATCCTGCTCCGCACCCTGTTCCGCATCCTGCGTGCCGCATCCGCCGGGGCTGCGGATCAGAAGCGATCCTTGCGCCCGCGCAGCTCCGCAAACACCTCGGCCGCCGGCGTGCCCGCGCCGAGCCCGACCGCGCCGGCAAGCGCCGGCTCTGCGGCCCGCAGGAACGGGTTGGTCGCCAGTTCGAGCGCAAGCTCCGACGGCACGGTCGGGCGGCCATCTTCGCGGGCCCGGGTGATGTCCCCCACACGGGCTTGCAGCGCCGCATTCCCCGGTTCGACCGAAAGCGCGAACCTGCCGTTGGCGGCCGTGTATTCATGACCCGAACAGATCAGCGTATCCGCGGGCAGGGCGGCGAGTTTGGACAGGCTCTCCCACATCTGCGCCATGGTGCCCTCGAAGACGCGCCCGCAGCCGAGCGCCATGAGGCTGTCGCCGGTAAAGGCCACGCGGCTCTGCGGAAAATGAAAGGCGACATGGCCGAGTGTATGGCCCGGCACCGCGATCACCGTGCCCCGCTGCGCGCCGATCATTACCTCGTCGCCCTCGGACACCGCAAGGTCGAGCGGCGGCAGGCGGTGGACATCGGCGCGCGCCCCGACAACACGGGCCGGATGGGCCGCGAGCAGTTCGTCCAGCCCCTGCACATGGTCCGCGTGGTGATGGGTCAGCAACACGTGATCCGCCCGCCAGCCCCGGTCCTGCAGGGCCGCGAGAATCGGCGCGGCCTCGGGCACGTCGATCACGGCGGTTTCGCCGCTTTCGGGATCATGGGCGACAAAGGCATAGTTGTCGGACAGGCAGGGAATCGTCAGAACCTGCAAGGGCATGGCGTTTCGTCCTTTCGCTGATAGACTTCGCCGGTCGAGACTGGCGCAACGGGCAGGCGTGCGCAATGCATCAGGATGTGCAGGATCTTCGCAGCTTCTACTACCGCAGCACGCTCGGGCGGGCGGCGCAGGTCTCGATTCGCGACCGGCTGCTGGAGATCTGGCCCGAGGCCAAGGGCCAGACCGTCGCCGGATTCGGTTTTGCCGTGCCGCTGCTCACGCCCTATCTGTCCGAGGCGCGGCGGGTGATCGCACTCATGCCCGCGCCGCAGGGCGTCATGCACTGGCCCGCGGGGCTGCCGAATGTCTCGGTCCTGGCCGAAGAGACGCGCTGGCCGATCGAGACCGGGCGCCTCGACAAGCTGGTGCTGCTGCACGGGCTCGAGGGGTCTGAACATCCCTCCGATCTGCTGGCCGAATGCTGGCGCGCGCTGGGCCCGGGGGGGCGGGCGGTGTTTATCGTGCCGAGCCGCGGCGGGCTCTGGTCGCGCAGCGATGCGACGCCGTTCGGCTATGGCCAGCCCTACACGCCCGGGCAGCTCGAGATCCTGCTGAAGCGCCACGGGTTTACCCTTGGAACCGCACGTTCGGCGCTGTTCCTGCCGCCCACCGGCCGGCGATTCTGGTTGCGGTCGCAGGGGCTGATGGAGCGGCTCGGGCGCTGCCTGCCGTCGATGCTCGCCGGCGGCGTCGTGATGGTCGAGGCGATGAAGCGCCTGCCGGCGCCGGGGGGGCGGATCCGGGCCGAGCGGCGGCGCCAGCCGGTCGGAGCGCTCAAGGGCGTGACGCGCCCGGCCTGACAGAACATGCCGGTATGTGCCGCCAAAACCGGGATGTTCCCCAAGGTGTTCCAATGCACCAGAGTATGTTGCGGTATCGGAACACCTTTGCTACATCGGCGCAGATTTCCATGCTCCGCCGTCTTGCGGGGTTGTCCAATACGCCCGGGGATTGCAGTTTCGCAGCGCATCGGGCCAAGAGCGGAAGGGCGGACGTGTCAGAGACAGCTTCGATCTCAAGAAGTATTGCCGCGCGCTATGCAACTGCGGTTTTCGAGATAGCAGAGGACTCCGGTGAACTGGACGCGCTCGAAAAGGGTGTCGCGGACCTGGGTGCCGCGCTCGATGAAAGCGAGGATCTGCGCAAGCTGATCGCCTCGCCGCTGCTGGCCCGGCGTGAACAGCGCGATGCCATCAGGGCCGTGGCCGAGGCGATGAAGGTGGCACCGGTGCTGCGCGACACGCTGGCGCTGATGGCGGACAAGCGCCGCCTCTTCGCCATGCCGGCGCTGCTCGCCGCGCTGCGCGACCTGCTGGCGGACCACCGCGGCGAGGTCGTGGCCGAGGTCACGAGCGCCCGCGCGCTTTCGTCCGAACAGACCGAAAAGCTTGCCGCGGCGCTCAGCCGGAACATGGGCAAGACCGTTACCATCCATGCGACCACCGACGAGGAACTCATCGGTGGTCTTGTCGTCAAGATGGGCAGCAAGATGATCGACACATCGATTCGCGCGCGGCTCGCGTCCCTCCAGAATGCAATGAAAGAGGTCGGATAAATGGGTATCCAAGCAGCAGAGATATCTGCCATCCTGAAGGACCAGATCCAGAACTACGGCCAGGAGGCCGAAGTGGCCGAGGTCGGCCGGGTCCTCAGCGTCGGTGACGGGATCGCCCGCGTCTACGGGCTCGACAACGTGCAGGCCGGGGAGATGGTGGAGTTCCCGGGCGGTATCGTCGGCATGGCGCTGAACCTCGAAAGCGACAACGTCGGCGTCGTGATCTTCGGCTCCGACCGCGGCATCACCGAAGGCGATATCGTCAAGCGCACCAATTCGATCGTCGACGTGCCGATCGGGGATGCGCTGCTTGGTCGCGTGGTGGACGGGCTCGGCAATCCGATCGACGGCAAGGGACCGATCGAGACCTCGGAGCGCGGCATCGCCGACGTCAAGGCGCCGGGCATCATCCCGCGCAAGTCGGTGCATGAACCCATGGCCACCGGCATGAAGGCCGTCGATTCGATGATCCCGATCGGGCGCGGCCAGCGCGAGTTGATCATCGGCGACCGCCAGACCGGCAAGACCGCGCTCGCGCTCGACACGATCCTGAACCAGAAAACCTATAACGAGGCCGCGGGCGACGACGAAAGCAAGAAGCTCTATTGCGTCTATGTCGCCGTCGGCCAGAAACGTTCGACCGTGGCGCAGCTGGTCAAGAAGCTCGAGGAAAACGGCGCGATGGGCTATTCCATCGTCGTCGCCGCGACCGCTTCCGAGCCCGCACCGCTGCAGTATCTCGCGCCCTATACCGCGACCGCCATGGCCGAGCATTTCCGCGACAACGGCCGCCATGCGCTCGTGGTCTATGACGACCTTTCGAAACAGGCCGTGGCCTATCGCCAGATGTCGCTGCTGCTGCGCCGTCCGCCGGGGCGCGAGGCCTATCCGGGCGACGTGTTCTACCTGCACTCCCGCCTGCTCGAGCGTTCGGCCAAGCTGAACGAGGACTTCGGCTCGGGTTCGCTTACCGCGCTGCCGATCATCGAGACCCAGGCCGGCGACGTGTCCGCCTATATCCCGACCAACGTGATCTCGATCACCGACGGGCAGATCTTCCTCGAGACCGAGCTGTTCTACCAGGGTATCCGCCCGGCCGTGAACACCGGGCTGTCGGTCAGCCGCGTGGGGTCCTCGGCGCAGACCAAGGCGATGAAATCCGTCGCCGGGCCGGTCAAGCTCGAGCTTGCGCAATACCGCGAGATGGCCGCCTTCGCGCAGTTCGGCTCGGACCTCGATGCCGCGACGCAGCGCCTGCTGAACCGCGGCGCGCGTCTGACCGAACTGATGAAGCAGCCGCAGTATTCGCCGCTCACCAATGCCGAGATCGTCTGCATCATCTATGCCGGGACGCATGGCTATCTCGACTCGCTGGCGGTGGCCGATGTGGGGCGCTTCGAGGCGGGGCTGCTGGCGCATCTGCGCAACAAGCGAGCCGATATTCTTGAATTCATCACCGAGGAAGACCCCAAGATCGCCGGCGAGGCCGAAGCCAGGCTGAAGGCGGCAATCGACGAATTCGCCACCGATTTCGCTTGAGAGGGGTTTGACCGATGCCAAGCCTCAAGGATCTCAAGAACCGGATCGACAGCGTAAAGAACACGCGCAAGATCACCAAGGCGATGCAGATGGTCGCGGCGGCGAAACTGCGCCGCGCCCAGGAATCGGCCGAGCATTCGCGCCCCTTTGCCGAACGGTTCAACGCGGTGATGGCGCAGCTTGCGGCGTCGGTCGGTGATTCGACCTCGGCGCCGCGGCTGCTCACCGGCACCGGCAGCGACCAGACCCACCTTCTGGTGGTGATGACATCGGAACGCGGGCTGGCCGGCGGCTTCAACGCCAATATCGCCAAACTCGCGCGCCGGCGCGCCGAGGAACTGCTCGCCGCCGGCAAGACCGTCAAGATCATCACCGTCGGCAAGAAGGGGCGCGACGCGCTGCGGCGTGACTATGGCGACCATTTCATCGACCACGTGGATCTGAGCGGGGTCAAGAACGTCGCCTATGCGGACGCCCGGGCGATCGCCGCCGACATCATCGCCCGTTTCGACGCGGGCGAGTTCGACGTGGCGACGATCTTCTATTCGCGCTTCGTGAACGTGATCACGCAGGAGCCGCAGGCGCAGCAGATCATCCCCGCCGCCTATGAGGCAACCGGGGAGGGCGCGGCGGATGCGGGCGCGATCTACGACTACGAACCGGGAGAGGAGCGCATCCTTGCCGATCTCCTGCCGCGCGGGGTGGCGACGCAGATTTTCGCGGCGCTGCTCGAGAACGGCGCCTCGGAGCAGGGCGCGCGCATGTCCGCCATGGACAGCGCCACCCGCAACGCCGGCGAGATGATCGACAAGCTGACGATCCAGTACAACCGTTCGCGCCAGGCCGTCATCACCAACGAGCTGATCGAAATCATTTCGGGCGCCGAGGCGCTCTAGAGGGAACCGGAGACAGAAACATGGCACAAGCGAAAGGCAAGGTGACGCAGGTCATCGGCGCCGTGGTGGACGTTCAGTTCGAGGGCGACCTGCCCGCGATCCTGAACGCGCTCGAAACCGACAACAACGGCAAGCGCCTCGTGCTCGAGGTCGCGCAGCACCTTGGCGAGAACACCGTGCGCACCATCGCGATGGACGCGACCGAGGGGCTCGTGCGGGGGCAGGAAGTCACCGACACCGGCGGCATGATCCAGGTTCCGGTCGGCGATGCGACGCTCGGGCGGATCCTGAACGTGGTGGGCGAGCCGGTGGACGAAAAGGGCGCTGTGGACGCGTCCGAGACCCGTCCGATCCACGGCGAGGCTCCCGAATTCGCCGAACAGTCCACCGAAAGCGAGGTTCTCGTCACCGGCATCAAGGTGATCGACCTGCTGGCTCCCTATTCCAAGGGCGGCAAGATCGGCCTCTTTGGCGGTGCGGGCGTCGGCAAGACGGTTCTGATCATGGAGCTGATCAACAACATCGCCAAGGTGCACTCGGGCTATTCCGTCTTTGCCGGCGTGGGCGAACGGACCCGCGAGGGCAACGACCTTTACCACGAGATGATCGAATCCGGCGTGATCAACCCCGACAACCTGTCGGAATCGCAGGTGGCGCTGGTCTATGGCCAGATGAACGAACCGCCGGGGGCGCGGGCGCGCGTGGCGCTGACCGGCCTTACCCTGGCCGAGCAGTTCCGCGACCAGTCGGGCACCGATGTGCTGTTCTTCGTGGACAACATCTTCCGCTTCACCCAGGCCGGTTCCGAGGTTTCGGCGCTGCTCGGGCGCATCCCCTCGGCGGTGGGCTATCAGCCGACGCTCGCGACCGACATGGGCGCGCTGCAGGAGCGCATCACCTCGACCCGCTCGGGCTCGATCACCTCGGTGCAGGCGATCTATGTGCCTGCGGACGACCTGACCGACCCGGCGCCGGCCACGTCCTTTGCCCACCTTGATGCGACCACGGTGCTTGACCGCGCGATTTCCGAACTCGGCATCTACCCGGCGGTGGACCCGCTCGGTTCGACCTCGCGCCTGCTCGACCCGGCGATCGTCGGCGAAGAGCATTACCGCGTCGCCACCCAGGTGCAGGAGATCCTCCAGCGCTACAAGTCGCTGCAGGACATCATCGCCATTCTCGGCATGGACGAGCTTTCGGAGGAGGACAAGCTGACCGTGGCGCGGGCCCGCAAGATCCAGCGCTTCCTCAGCCAGCCTTTCGACGTGGCCAAGGTGTTCACCGGTTCTGACGGCGTTCAGGTGCCGCTCGAGGAAACCATCGCCAGCTTCAAGGCGGTGGCGGCCGGCGAATACGACCACCTGCCCGAAGGGGCGTTCTACATGGTCGGCGGCATCGAGGACGTGAAGGCCAAGGCCGAGCGCATGGCGGCGGACGCCGCCTGAGGAGAATCCGATGGCAGATGCGATGCAATTCGACCTGGTCAGCCCCGAGCGGCGGCTCGCCTCGAGCGACGAGGCCGTTTCGGTGCAGGTTCCGGGGGCCGAGGGCGACATGACGGTAATGGCGGGCCACGCGCCCACCCTTACCATCCTGCGCCCCGGCGTGCTCCGGGCCGAATGGGCCGGCAGCACCACCGAATATGTGGTGAGCGGCGGCTTTGCCGAGATCAATGCCAGTGGCGTCACTGTTCTGGCCGAGCGGGCAATCCCGGTTGACGAGATGACCCGCGAGCACCTCGACGAGATGATCGCCGAGGCGCAGGCCGCGGTCGAGACGGCGCGCGAGAACGCGGCCGATGAACCCGACGTGATCGACAGCGCGGTCAAGGTGCTGGCCGACATGGTCGCGGTCGGCGATCATATCCGCCTGTCGTCGAACACGCCCCTGCCGGGCTGATCGCGGGATGATCATGCGCGCCGGGCGCCCCTCAGCGGGGCGGCCGGCGCGCAGCGTTCCGGCGGCACGCTCCATCGCCGCCATGGCCCGGAACCCGGGCAGGCCGTGCCGGCCATGACCCGCCGCGCGGGACCATTCCAGAGCGACAGGCGACACCACCGATGAGCGAAACGCGCGACCGCCCCCATCGCAATTTCTATGGCCGCTTCAAGGGCAAGCAGCTTCGCCCGGCGCAGAAGACGCGGCTGGATCACGAACTTGCGGGCCTCTCGCCCGGCGCGGTCGGCTGGGAGGAAAACCCGCAGCGCCGCCCGCTCGATCTCGGGGCGCTGTTCGCGGGGCGGCCGGTCTGGCTCGAGATCGGATTCGGCAGCGGCGAACATCTGGTGCACCAGGCCGCGCGCAATCCCGATGTCGGCATCATCGGCGCCGAGCCCTATATCAACGGTGTCGCGGCGCTTTTGGGCAAGATCCAGCGCGCCGGGGTCACGAATCTTGCCGTGCATCCGGGCGACGCGCGCGACCTCATGGATGTGCTGCCCGAGGCGTCGATTGCGCGTGCGTTCCTGCTTTACCCGGACCCCTGGCCCAAACGGCGCCACCACCGCCGCCGCTTTGTCACGCCGGAACATCTTGGCCCGCTTGCGCGCGCCATGGCGCCGGGGGCGGTGCTTCGGGTCGCGACCGATATTCCCGACTATGTGCGCCAGACGCTTGAACAGGTGCCGACCGCCGGGTTCGAGTGGCTGGCCGAGCGCCCTCGTGACTGGCGCGAGCCCTGGGACGACTGGCTGTCCACACGTTACGAGCAGAAAGCGCTGCGCGAAGGTCGCGTTCCTCACTACCTGACCTTCCGCCGCCTTGAGTGACGGGGCGGACGGGTCGATGCCCCGCCGGTGCGCCGGCTTTCGCACAGTTTTGCGACTGGACCGGCGGGCGGCAATTGGCTAAGCGCAGGAGGGCTTGCGAGAAAGGAAAACCCATGCCGACACAGCCCGCCGTGATCCCGATGCGCTCTGAGGCCGGGGCGCCGCTGTCCGGCACTGCCGGGATTCCGGGCGACAAGTCGATCTCGCACCGGGCGCTCATTCTCGGGGCACTCACGGTCGGCGAGACGCGCATCAGCGGGCTGCTGGAGGGCGAGGACGTGATCGACACCGCCCGCGCCATGCGCGCCTTCGGGGCCGAGGTGAACCACCTCGGCGGCGGCGAATGGACGGTCCACGGCGTCGGCACCGGCGGTTTTGCCGAACCGGACCGGGTGATCGACTGCGGCAATTCGGGCACCGGGGTGCGGCTCATCATGGGGGCCATGGCGACCACGCCCATCACCGCGACCTTTACCGGCGATGCGAGCCTGAATTCGCGCCCCATGGGCCGCATCACCGACCCGCTGGCGCTGTTCGGCTGTCAGGCGGTCGGGCGCAGCGGCGGGCGGCTTCCCATGACGCTGATCGGGGCACGCGATCCGCTGCCGGTGCGCTATGAACTGCCCATGCCGTCGGCGCAGGTCAAGTCGGCGGTGCTTCTCGCGGGGTTGAACGCGCCCGGTGAAACCGTGGTGGTCGAGCCGGTGGCGACGCGCGATCACACCGAGCGGATGCTCGAGGCTTTCGGCGCCGACCTGACCATCGAGGAAACGGGAGGCGGTCGCATCCTCACCCTCAAGGGGCGCCCCGAACTGCGCCCGCAGGCGATCACCGTTCCGCGCGACCCGTCAAGCGCCGCCTTTCCGGTCTGCGCCGCGCTGATCGTGCCGGGGTCGGATATCCTTGTGCCGGGCATCGGGCTCAACCCGACCCGCGCCGGGCTTTACGAGACGCTGCGCGAGATGGGCGCGGAACTGACCTATGAGAACATGCGCGAAGAGGGGGGGGAGCCGGTCGCGGATCTGCGCGCGCGCTATTCGCCCGACATGACCGGGATCGAGGTGCCCCCGGCGCGCGCGGCGAGCATGATCGACGAATATCCCGTCCTTTCGGTGGTTGCGGCCAATGCACGCGGGCGCACCATGATGCGTGGCGTGGCCGAGCTCCGCGTCAAGGAATGCGACCGGATCGACGCCATGGCGACGGGGCTGCGCGATTGCGGCGTGATGGTCGAGGAAGGGGCCGACTGGTTCGCGGTCGAGGGTCGCGGGCCGGGTGGCGTTCGTGGCGGCGGGCTTTGCAAAAGCCATCTCGACCACCGTATCGCCATGTCGTTCCTGGTGCTCGGGCTTGCGGCGCAGGAGCCGGTCCGCGTCGATGACGGCAGCCCCATCGCCACCTCGTTCCCGCAGTTCGAGGCGCTGATGACGGGGCTCGGCGCGAACATGCGGCGCGAGGATGTACAATAGGAGCGGAGCAGGGCGGGGAGGCAGAATGGCATTTACCATCGCAATCGACGGGCCGGCGGCTGCCGGCAAGGGAACGATCAGCCGGGCCGTGGCCGACCATTTCGGGTTTGCCCATCTCGATACGGGGCTGCTGTATCGGGCGGTCGGGGCGCGCACGCTGGACGGGACCGACCCGATCGCCGCCGCGCGGGCGCTGGTGGCGGCCGATCTCGACGCCGGGGCGCTGCGCGGGCAGGCGGTGGCCGATGCGGCGAGCAAGGTCGCGGTGATCGCAGATGTCCGTGCCGCGCTGGTCGATTTCCAGCGCGCCTTCGCGCTTCGGTCGGGCGGGGCGGTGGTTGACGGACGTGACATCGGCACGGTGATCTGCCCCGAGGCCGAGGCCAAGCTGTTCATCACCGCAAGCCCCGAAGTGCGCGCGGAGCGCCGTCACGCCGAGCTTCTGGAGCGCGGGCAGGGCGCGACGCTTGATGCGGTGCTCGCCGAAATCCACGCCCGGGACGAGCGCGACATGTCGCGCGCCGAGGCACCGCTGCGGCCGGCCCCGGATGCGGTGATGATCGACACCTCCGCGATGAGCATTGCCGAGGCCGTCGCCGCCGCGACCGAAGCGGTTGAGCAGCGCATGCGCGCACGCGGCTATCCGCTGCCCTCGGGCCAGCAGGACGGCAATCAGTAACGCGACAGCACGAGTCCAGCCGCCACCAGCGCCGCCGCCGCGATCCGCGTCAGGCCGATTTCGCGCACCGGCAGGCCGAGCAGGCCGAAATGGTCGATCACGAGCGCCGCGAGCAACTGCCCGAAGATGACCGCCGACATGGTGGTGAGCGCGCCAAGCACCGGCACGGCCCAGAGCGCGGCCCAGACATAGAACGCCCCGAGCGCGCCGCCGATCAGCAGCCAGGGCCGGATGTCGTCGATCCGCAGGAACGCGCCCCCTTCGCCGCGCAGCAGGACCAGCGCGACCAGCGCCACGGTCCCGACCAGGAACGAAACCGCCGCCGCGCCGAGCGCGCTGCCGAGACCGCGCCCCAGCATTGCGTTGATCGGCGCCTGGAATGCGATCATCATGCCGCCGATCAGCACGACGCCGAGCGCGAGGGCCGGGGTTGTCTGCATGTCCGTGCTCCTTCAGGGTCGTCCGGTGTGGTCCCACGACCGCGGGCCCGTGGCAAGGGCTGCGGCAAGGGCTGTGGCAAGGGCTGCGGCGCAACGGGGACTTGTGCCGAACACGTGAACGCGTTATATGCAGCGCGTCAAACAGGTGGGCAACACCGCGGGGCAGAGGTCGGGCAGGGTCGGAACATCCGGCCCTCTTTGTTTTGCGCCCATCATGACAGCATCCTGAAAGACCGGCGGAGACAACCGCGTGGCCGGAAAATGCAAGTGAAGAATAGGACATGACCGATATATGACCGCTAACGCATCCATGGAGGAGTTCGAAGCGCTCCTGAACGAAAGCTTCGAAATCGACACGCCGGAAGAAGGCTCTGTCGTCAAGGGCAAGGTGATCGCCATCGAGGCGGGCCAGGCCATCATCGACGTCGGCTACAAGATGGAAGGCCGCGTCGATCTCAAGGAATTTGCAAACCCCGGCGAAGCCCCCGACATCGACGTGGGCGACGAGGTCGAGGTTTATCTGCGCGCCGCCGAAAGCGCGCGCGGCGAAGCCGTGATCAGCCGCGAAATGGCCCGCCGCGAAGCGGCCTGGGACCGGCTTGAAAAAGCCTATGCCGACGAGGAACGTGTCGAGGGCGCGATCTTCGGCCGCGTCAAGGGCGGGTTCACCGTCGATCTGGGCGGTGCCGTGGCTTTCCTGCCCGGCAGTCAGGTCGATGTGCGCCCGGTGCGCGATGCCGGCCCGCTGATGGGCCTCAAGCAGCCGTTCCAGATCCTCAAGATGGACCGCCGCCGCGGCAATATCGTCGTCTCGCGCCGTGCCATTCTCGAAGAATCGCGTGCCGAGCAGCGCGCCGAGGTCATTGCCCACCTGCAGGAGGGCCAGACCGTCGACGGCGTGGTCAAGAACATCACCGAATACGGTGCCTTCGTCGATCTGGGCGGCGTTGACGGGCTGCTTCATGTCACCGACATGGCATGGCGGCGGGTGAACCACCCCTCCGAAATCGTTTCGATCGGCGAGACGATCAAGGTGCAGGTCATCAAGATCAACAAGGAATCGCACCGCATCAGCCTCGGCCTGAAGCAGCTTCAGGAAGACCCGTGGGAACTGGTCGGCGCGAAATATCCGCTGAGCAGCGTCCACAAGGGCCGTGTGACCAACATCACCGACTACGGCGCCTTCGTGGAGCTCGAACCCGGTGTCGAGGGCCTGGTTCACGTCTCCGAGATGTCCTGGACCAAGAAGAACGTGCATCCCGGCAAGATCGTCTCGACCAGCCAGGAAGTCGAGGTCATGGTGCTCGAGATCGACCCGACGCGTCGCCGCGTCAGCCTCGGCCTCAAGCAGACCATGCGCAATCCGTGGGAAGTCTTTGCCGAAACCCATCCCTCCGGCACCGAAGTCGAGGGCGAGGTCAAGAACATCACCGAATTCGGCCTGTTCATCGGGCTCGAGGGTGACATCGACGGCATGGTTCACCTTTCCGACCTGAGCTGGGACCAGCGCGGCGAAGAGGCGATCCAGGACTATCGCAAGGGCGACATCGTGCAGGCGGTCGTGACCGAGGTCGATGTCGAGAAGGAGCGTATCTCGCTTTCGATCAAGGCGCTCGGCGGCGACAAGTTCTCCGAAGCGGTCGGCGGCATCAAGCGCGGCTCGGTCGTGACCGTGAGCGTGAGCGCGATCGAGGACGGCGGCATCGAGGTCGAATACGAGGGGATGAAATCCTTCATCCGGCGTTCGGACCTGTCGCGCGACCGTGCCGAACAGCGCCCCGAGCGCTTCAGCGTCGGCGACAAGGTCGATGTGCGCGTGACCAACGTGGACAGCAAGACCCGCCGCCTCGGCATGTCGATCAAGGCCCGCGAGATCGCCGAGGAAAAGGAAGCGGTCGAACAATACGGCAGCTCGGATTCGGGCGCGAGCCTTGGCGACATCCTTGGCGCTGCGCTGAAAGAGCGGGATTGATCGGGTCATTCTGACCCGCTGATTTCCGATCACCAATGGCGGCCCCGCATGAACGATGCGGGGCCGTTCTGCCTGTCAACCCGCGCAACCCCGGGCCGGTGCAGGAAATATCCTGCCAACTCCGATGGTTCCGGTTTCCGAGCGGCGAAATTCCTCCTATAATCCCTTTGCTGGCCGGCATAAGAGCCGCCACGGGAGGAGCCTGACCATGATCCGTTCCGAACTGATCCAGAAGATCGCCGATGAGAACCCGCATCTCTATCAGCGCGATGTCGAAAGGATCGTGAACACGATCTTTGAAGAGATCACCAGCGCCATGGCGCGCGGCGATCGTGTCGAATTGCGCGGCTTCGGTGCCTTCTCGGTCAAGAAACGCGACGCAAGAACCGGGCGCAATCCCCGCACCGGCGAGACCGTCCAGGTCGAGGAAAAGCACGTTCCCTTCTTCAAGACCGGCAAGCTGCTGCGCGACCGCCTGAACGGAAAGTAGAAGAATGCGCTACCTTCGCTATGCCTTGCTCGTGCTGCTCGCAGTCGTCATCGTGTCGATCTCCATCGCGAACCGCGATCTGGTCACGGTCCGCCTGCTGCCCGATGCGCTGGGCGGGCTGATCGGGTTCAATCCCTCGCTGACCCTGCCGCTGTTTCTTGCCATCCTCTGCGGCATCATGATCGGGCTGATCCTCGGGTTCTTCTGGGAGTGGATGCGCGAATACAAGCACCGGCGCCGGGCCAGCACGCGCGAACGCGAGCTGCGCCAGCTTGAACAGGAGGTCGGGCAGCTCAAGGAAGAAAAGCACCGCGGCAAGGACGAGGTTCTTGCAATACTCGACGACACGGTGCCGGCGCGTATCGAACATGGTTGAGGTCAAGATCTGCGGATTGCGGCGGATCGAGGATGTCGAGGCGGCAACCGCAGCCGGGGCGGCCTATGTCGGCTTCGTGTTCTTCCCGCGCTCGCCCCGCAATGTCACGCTTGCGGAAGGCGCGGCGCTGGCCGGGGCGACCCCCGAAGGTATCACCCGCGTCGGGCTCGTGGTCGATGCCGATGACGAAAGTCTGGCGCGGCTGGTGGAGAGCGTGCCGCTCGACATGCTCCAGTTGCACGGACAGGAGAGCCCCGGGCGCGTCGCGGCGATTCGCGCGCGTTTCGGCCTGCCGGTGATGAAGGCGGTCGGCATCGCCACCGCCGATGATCTGGCCGGGCTCGATGCCTATCTGGCGGTTGCCGATCGCATTCTGGTGGATGCAAAACCCCTGCCGGGCGCGGCGCTGCCGGGGGGCAACGGGCTGGCCTTCGACTGGGACCTGATCGCCGGGCGCGAGTGGGGCTTGCCCTGGATGCTGGCCGGGGGGCTCGATCCCGCGAATGTGGCGAGCGCGCTGCAATTGACCGGGGCGCGCATGGTCGATGTCTCGTCCGGGGTCGAAAGCAGCCCCGGCGTCAAGGATCCCGCACGGATCCATGCCTTTGTCAGGGCCGCGCACGATGCCGGGAATGCGCAGGCCGGGTTTACCCCGGACCGCGACAGGCTATAACCATCCCGACCCCATGCGGAGGATGCCATGGCGCAAGACTTGATCAATTCCTTCATGACCGGCCCGGATGAACGCGGCCGGTTCGGCGATTTCGGCGGGCGCTTCGTGTCCGAGACGTTGATGCCGCTGATCCTGAGCCTTGAAAAGGAATATGAAACCGCCAAAAGCGACGACAGCTTCTGGGCCGAGATGCACGATCTCTGGACGCATTATGTCGGCCGCCCGAGCCCGCTTTACCATGCCGAGCGCCTGTCCGAGCACCTGGGCGGCGCCAGGATCTATTTCAAGCGTGACGAGCTGAACCACACCGGCGCGCACAAGATCAACAACGTGCTGGGCCAGATCATCCTTGCGCGGCGCATGGGCAAGACCCGCATCATCGCCGAGACCGGCGCCGGCCAGCACGGGGTCGCGACCGCCACGGTCTGTGCCAAGTTCGGGATGAAATGCATCGTCTACATGGGCGCCCATGACGTGAAGCGCCAGGCGCCGAACGTGTTCCGCATGCGGCTTCTGGGGGCCGAGGTGGTGCCGGTCACTGCCGGGCGCGGCACGCTCAAGGATGCGATGAACGAGGCGCTGCGCGACTGGGTGACCAACGTGCGCGACACCTATTACTGCATCGGCACGGTGGCCGGGCCGCACCCCTATCCGGCCATGGTGCGCGATTTCCAGAGCATCATCGGCAAGGAAGTGCGCGAGCAGATGCAGGCCGCCGAAGGCCGTCTGCCCGATACGGTGATTGCGGCGATCGGCGGCGGCAGCAATGCCATGGGGCTGTTCCACCCCTTCCTCGACGACACGTCGGTGCGGATCATCGGCGTCGAAGCTGGCGGCAAGGGCGTGGACGAGCGGATCGAACATTGCGCGAGCCTCACCGGCGGCCGGCCGGGCGTGCTCCATGGCAACCGCACATATCTGCTGCAGGATGACGACGGGCAGATCCTCGAAGGCTTTTCGATCTCGGCCGGGCTCGATTACCCGGGGGTCGGCCCCGAACATTCCTGGCTGCACGAAACCGGCCGGGCGGAATATGTCTATGCCACCGATGCAGAGGCGCTCGAGTCGTTCCAGATCTGCTGCAAGCTCGAAGGGATCATTCCCGCGCTCGAACCCTGTCACGCGCTGGCGCATGTGATCAAGATCGCGCCCGATCTGCCAAAGGATCACCTGATCTGCATGAACATGTGCGGGCGCGGCGACAAGGATATCTTCACCGTGGCACGGGCGCTGGGATTTGACATGAGCGACGCGGTCTGACCGGGCCGCTCGGGTCCGTCCCTTCAGTCGCTTTCCGCGTCGATTGCGCAGGCACGCAGGATTTCAAGCGGCACGGTCTCGAGCGCGCGGGCATGGGTTGCGGCCAGCATGACGCGGGGTGCGCAGCCCTCGTCATGCGCCTGAAGGAACCGTGCCGCGCAGAGGCACCAGCGGTCGCCCGCCTTCAGTCCCGGAAAGTAATACTCCGGGCGCGGCGTGGTCAGGTCATTGCCGACATATTTCGAGAAGGCGAGGAATTCGTCGGTCATCACCGCGCAGACCGTATGGCTGCCCGGATCCTGATCGCAGGTGTTGCAATGCCCGTCGCGAAAGAACCCGGTCAGCGGCCGGCGCGAACAGGGCGCGAGCGCGGTGCCCAGAACATTGACGCTTTCATCCGGTGTCATGGTTATTCCTTCTGTCTTTCATGTCGCCCCGGCTGCCGTCAGCGGAAACGGTCCACGAGCCGCTGCAGGGGGCTGCGTTCATCCGGTGCCGCAGGGTCCGTTGCGCCCGGCTGTTCCCTTGTGCCCGCAGCCTTCGCGCTGCCGCCGGCCTTTTCGCCGCGCGGCGCCGCTGCGCGCTCGTCCCCGGGGGGCATGGCCTGCGCGACCGCGCTCATGAACCGCTGCGGATCATTGCCGGCGAGATGCGGCGCAGCGCCTGATACCGCGCGCATCAGATCGTCGAGCCAGCCCTGATCGCTGCCTGAAAAATCGCCGAGAACATGCGCCGTGACCCGGTCCTTGTGGCCCGGGTGCCCGATGCCGAGCCGCACCCGCGCATAGGTCTCCCCGATATGGGAGTGGAGCGAGCGCAGCCCGTTATGCCCGGCATGGCCGCCGCCCTGCTTCACCCGGAGCTTTCCGGGGGCAAGGTCAAGCTCGTCATGGAACACGGTGACGTCCCCGGGCCCGAGCTTGTAAAAGCGCATGGCCTCGCCCACCGACTGACCCGACCGGTTCATGTAGGTTTCCGGTTTCAGCAGCAGGGTCTTTTCGCCGCCAAGCGTGCCACTGGCGATCTTTCCCTGGAATTTTTCCCGCCAGGGGGTGAAGCCGTGGTCCGCGGCGATCCGGTCCAGCACCATGAAGCCGATATTGTGCCGGTTATGTGCATATTGCGCACCCGGGTTGCCCAGTCCGACAAAGAGCCTCATGGCGCACCTCGCTTCTGGTCCTTGCTGCGGTCCCTACATGCCCGCAACCCGACGGGAATGAAAGCGGCGCCTGTGGTGCTGCGGGTATCGGCCGGCATCGGCCGGAACGAAAACAGGGCCCGCGCGGGGCCCTGTCCGATGATGCTGGCGAATGATCCGGCTGCGCGGTCATTCCTGCTTTTCGGCGCCCTCTTCCCCGGCGGTGGTCGGCACCTCGTCGGCGGCGGCCTCGTCCTCTTCATCCTCCCCGGCGGAGCGCAGGCTCGACGGCGCGGTCAGGGTGGCGATGACGAAATCCCGGTCGATCGTGGGCTTGGCACCCGCCGGCAGGGTCACGTCCGAAATCGTCACGCTGTCATGGATATTGAGCTTGGACACGTCGATGGTGATGTGATCGGGAATGTCCCCCGCGGTCACGACGAGCTCCACCTCGGGGCGCACAAGGTTCAGCACGCCACCGCGCTTCAGCCCGGGCGAGACCTCTTCGCCCTCGACGTTCACATGGATGAACAGGTTGATGCGCGTCGCGCGGCGCAGGCGCATGAGATCGACGTGGATCGGCAGATCCTTGACCACGTCGCGCTGCACGTCGCGGCAGATCACCCGCACGTCCTCATGGCCATCGACCTTGAGGTTGAACAGGGTCGATTTGAACCGTCCGGCCTTCAGCCGCTTGAACAGTTCGTTGAAGGGAATGTTGATGGGCAGCGGGTCTTGCTCGCCACCGAAAACGATACCCGGAACCATGCCGTCGCGGCGTGCATGACGAGCGGCGCCCTTGCCTGTCCCCGTCCGTTCCTGGGCATGAAGATCGTCGATCTCCTTGGCCATGATAGTCTCCGATTCTGATGGGGCGGGGCTCCTCCAAGGCTGTAACCCCGCATGAGGTCCGAGCCTATAGAACAGCTCTGCGCGCTTGAAAAGAGGGCGCGCGCCTATGCCGGCTGCCAGTGGCCCTCGAAATCCTCGGGATCAGCAGGTTGCGCCGCTCGAGCGCGGCGTGGTCAAGCTCGCCACAAAGCGCCATGGTCAGGTCAAGCTCGCGCCGGATCACCTCGAACGCGCATGTCACCCCCGATTCGCCCATGGCGCCGAGCCCGCAGACAAGGGCGCGCCCGATGAACGTGCCCTTCGCCCCCATGGCAAGCGCCTTCAGCATGTCCTGCCCCGAGCGGATGCCGCGGATCGCCGCTTTCCGTATAATCAATCGTCGAACATCCGCGGCACGCGGCGGTGACAGAGGCATTGGAGATCCGCGATCTCGATGATGATGGGCCTGGTGGTGACGGGCATGCCTTCCGGCCTTTTTTGCGCCTGTGGCATGCCCGGATCAGCGTTGCCGCGAACACCGATCAATCGCGGTGCCGGCGGGCGGCGCCTCAGGCCGAATGGGCGCCCCCGGCAAGATCGCGCACGAAGGAAAGCACCTCAGCGACCGATGCGCCCTCGGCAATGCGCGACACGATGGCAGAGCCGACCACCGCACCATCGGCGACCGAGGCGATCGCCCTTGCGCGCTCGGGGGTGCGGATGCCGAAGCCGACCACGACGGGCAGATCGCCCGCAGCCTTGATCCGCGCGACTTCGGGCGCGACATCCCCGGCCTCGGCCTCGGCAGCGCCGGTGATCCCGGTGATCGAGACATAATAGACAAAGCCCGAGGTGTTCTGCATCACGCGGGGCAGGCGGGCGTCATCGGTGGTGGGCGTAGCGAGGCGGATGAAACTGATCCCGGCGGCCTGCGCGGGAATGCAAAGCTCGTCATCCTCTTCGGGGGGCAGATCGACCACGATCAGCCCGTCGATCCCGGCGTCTTTCGCATCCGTGAGGAAACGCTCCACCCCGTAGCTGTAGATCGGGTTGTAATAGCCCATGAGCACGATCGGCGTCGCATCGTCCTGTTCGCGGAACGTGCGCGCAAGATCGAGCGTGCGCCGCAGCGTCATGCCGGCCTCGAGCGCGCGCTGACCGGCCAGCTGGATCGTCGGCCCGTCAGCCATCGGGTCGGTGAACGGCAGGCCGAGTTCGATGATGTCCACCCCCGCGCCCGGCAGGCCGCGCAGGATTTCCAGCGAGGTGTCGTAATCCGGGTCGCCGGCCATGGTATAGGATACGAAAGCCTTGCGGCCGCTGGCCTTGAGCTTGGCGAATTGGGCGTCGATGCGGGACATGGGGCTCTCCTTGCCGGTGAGAGAACGACGGTCGGAAACGACGGTCAGGAACGGTGATCAGAACGGCTTGTGCCAGCGCAGCGTAAGCGCATTCATACCCGGGTTGCGGCTTGCCGTTGACGCGTTCGACTTGTGGCTGAGGGCCAGCGCGATGCTGCTGCCGTCGTAAAGCCGATAGCCGATGCCGACAAGGCTGCGGATCTCGAAGGTGCTGCCCAGATCGTTATACGATCCGGCATGGCGGTAGAGACCGGGCATGACGCTTGCATTCACGAACCACTGATCGCCAAGCCCTTGCGTGAGCACGAGGCCGGCACCGGCGAAGGCGTCGCCCCGGGTGTCGATTTCAAGCGCGGCACCCCAGCCGATCTCGAACCGCCCCTGCGAATGGAACGGACGGAAATTGTAATCGAGCGTCAACAGCGGCGCGTCGCGCGTGTGCTCGTCCGAATAGCTGGTGTAGCCAAGGCCAAGGACCAGTTCCTGCGCCCGCGCCGCGGAAGGCGCCGCAAACGGGACCAGGAGCGCGGCAAGCAGCGCGGCGACGAGCGGAAAGTCTCGGATCGGTTTCATCGGGATGCCTGTTGAAATGCGTCTGCATCGTCATAGCGGGCCTGCCGCCGGCGGGCAACGCAAAGCTCGCCCGCTCGTGGCTTGCGGGGGCGGACGCTGACCAGTAGAAGCCGCAGTCAGGCATATCAGGCTGCGGCAATGGAGAACGTCATGGGTTTCAGAATGGGCATCGTGGGCCTGCCCAACGTGGGGAAATCCACCCTGTTCAATGCGCTGACCCGCACCGCTTCGGCGCAGGCGGCGAATTTTCCCTTCTGCACCATCGAACCCAACGTGGGCGAGGTGGCGGTGCCCGATGCGCGGCTCGACCGTCTGGCCGAAATCGCCGGAAGCCGGCAGGTCATCCCGACCCGCATGACATTCGTCGATATCGCCGGGCTCGTGCGCGGCGCGAGCCGGGGCGAGGGGCTCGGCAACCAGTTCCTTGCCAATATCCGCGAGGTCGATGCCATCGCCCATGTGCTGCGCTGTTTCGAGGACGACGACATCACCCATGTCGAGGGGCAGATCGACCCGGTGGCCGATGCCGAGACCATCGAAACCGAACTGATGCTTGCCGATCTCGAATCGATCGAGCGGCGGCGCGCGAATCTGGTGCGCAAGCTCAAGGGCAACGACCGCGAGGCGAAGGACCAGGACCGCCTGCTGGCGGCCGCGCAGGAGGCCCTGGCCGAGGGGCGCCCGGCGCGGTCGGTCAGCGTCGCGCCGGAGGATGCGAAGGCCTGGCGGATGCTCCAGCTTCTGACCACGAAACCGGTGCTTTACGTCTGCAACGTCGCCGAAGAGGACGCGGCGCAGGGCAATGCCATGACCGCGCGGGTCGCCGAAATGGCGGCAGAGCAGGGCAACGCCCATGTGGTCATCAGCGCCCGGATCGAGGAGGAGATCGCCCAGCTCGACCCCGAGGAGGCGGCGCTGTTCCTCGAGGAAATGGGGCTGGCCGAGGCCGGGCTCGACCGGCTGATCCGCGCCGGCTACGAATTGCTGCATCTCGAGACCTATTTCACCGTCGGCCCCAAGGAGGCCCGCGCCTGGACGGTCCCGGCAGGCACGTTTGCCCCCGCGGCCGCCGGGGTGATTCACGGCGATTTCGAAAAGGGCTTCATCCGGGCCGAGACGATCGCCTATGACGATTTCATCGCGCTGGGCGGCGAACAGGGCGCGAAAGAGGCCGGGCGCATGCGCGCCGAGGGCAAGGGATATGTGGTGCAGGACGGGGACGTGATGCACTTCCTGTTCAATACCTGACCTGACCGCTCACCCGCGCCCGCCCATATGGGCCGCAAGCCGCGCCACCTGGTCGCCGGACAGCCGCAGCCCGAGCTTTGAACGCCGCCAGAGCACATCATCGGCGGTCCGGGCGAATTCGTGGCGCGTCATCCAGTCCACCTCGCGCGCGGTCAGGGTCGCGCCGAAATGCTCTCCCAGATCTTCGGCGCTTTCTGCGCCGGCCAGCATCTTTTCCGCATCGGTGCCATAGGCCCGCAGAAGCCGCCGCCGCCATGGGTCGTCAAGGAACGGATGGCGCGCCCGCAAGGCCGCATCGAGATCGGCAAATCCGTCAAGCGGGAAATTCCCGCCGGGAAGATGCGCGCGCCGGGTCCAGTCGGGGGCGCTGTTGCCGATGAGCGGCGCGAGCCGGTGCAGCGCCTCTTCGGCCAGATGGCGATGGGTCGTGATCTTGCCGCCGAAGACGCTGAGCAGCGGCGCAAGGCCGGCGGGCGCGTCAAGCACCAGCGCATAATCCCGCGTCACCGCCGTGGCCGAGGCCGCATGATCGTCATGAAGCGGGCGCAGCCCCGAAAAGCTCCAGACAACATCCTCATGCGCCACGGGACTGCGGAACCAGGCGTTGACGGCGCTGCGCAGATAATCGGATTCGGTGCGGGTGCATTCGGGAGCGATATCGGGCGAGGGGTGATCCTCGTCGGTGGTGCCGATCAGGGTGAAATCCTGCTCATAGGGAATCGCGAAGACGATGCGCCCGTCCGATCCCTGCAGGATGTAGCAGCGGTCGTGATCGAACAGGCGCCGGGTCACGATATGGCTGCCCCGCACCAGCCGCACGCCCTCAGGGCCCGGGGTCGCGGTGACCCGGCGCAGCACCTGTTCGACCCAGGGGCCGGCGGCGTTCACCAGGGCGCGTGCCGCATGGCGGCTGACCTGTCCCGTGGCGATATCGGTCAGTTCCACCTGCCAGAGCCCGCCTTCACGCCGCGCGCCGGTCACTTTCGTGCGGGTCAGGATCCGCGCCCCGCGCATGGCCGCGTCACGCGCGCAAAGCGCCACCATGCGCGAATCATCGACCCAGCAGTCGGAATATTCAAATCCCCGCGTGATTCCGTCCCTGAGCGGGATGCCGGCCGCCTCGTGTTTCAGGTCGAGCGCCCTTGTCCGCGGCAGGACGGGGCGCCGCCCGCCAAGATGGTCGTAAAGCCAGAGCCCGCTTCGGATCAGCCATTCCGGCCGGCGGCCCCGCGTCCAGGGCATGACGCGGCCGAGAATGCGCGAGACCGGAGATTCCGCGGCAAAGCGCATGTCCGCCCCGAGCGGCATGACGAAGCGCAGCGGCCAGCTCACATGCGGCATGGAGCGCAGCAGGATGTCGCGTTCGGCCAGCGCCTCGCGCACCAGCGGCAGGTCGAGATATTCGAGATAGCGCAGGCCCCCGTGAAACAGCTTGGTCGAGGCCGAGGAGGTCGCCGAGGCGAGGTCGCCCATCTCGGCAAGCGTGACCGACATTCCGCGGCCGGCGGCGTCCCGGGCGATGCCGCAGCCGTTCGCGCCGCCGCCGATCACCAGCAGGTCGGCCGGCCCCGCCGGCGTCGTCCCGGCCGGATTCGATCCGGCCCCGCCGCCCGCCGGCAGCATCGCCTGCCCCTTTTGCATCTGCTCTGCCTGCGCTGTCCGTTTCATGTCCCCGTCCGCCGCCCGACCGTGCCCGAGCTTGCCGCGCGTCGTTGCCGGCATACCTATGTAGCAGGAACCCGGAGAGAAAATCACCGGCGCAACGGGACAGACAGCGAGAGAGGGAGACCGGAACATGATCGTCGCAGTTGTTCAGGAGACGGCTTTCGGACTGACCAGGATGATCGGGCTGATCGTGCTGATCGCCCTGTCGGTCGGGATCTGCATCTATGCGTTCCTGCCGCATAACCGCGGTCGCTTCACGCGGGCCAAACGCTCGATCCTCAGGGATGACGAGGGCCCGCTGCCCGACCCCGATACGGACGCAAATGCCGTTCCGCCGCCCGGCCCGGGCGACAGATAGGCGGCGCGCGGGGCTCTCCGGGGCCGCATCTGCATGTCGTGGGGCCGGTCCGGTGGATTTCCGATCCGTGGCTTTACGTCTGCGGCGGATAGATCAGCCGCCCGTCGCTTGCGGATAGGGCCCCCCTGGTCGGATGCGCCTCTTCCTGGTGGCCAACGCCCATGAGATGCACGACCCGGCAGCCGCGATCGAGCAGGTAATCGCTGATGATGCGCCGATGGCAGCGCCACCAGACCGCCTCGGAACACATGAGCGCGAGCGGCCCGTCAGCTTGTCCGCGCTTGATGAGTTGCCCGAGCGCCCGCTGGAACCCGTCGCCGAGCGCGTAATCGGCATAATTGTGAAAGCTCGTGTTCTCCCACCAGCCGTTCCTCGGGTCGCGCTCCGCCCCCTGTTTGGATCGCCGCCCGCCAAGCTCGGGACAATGGGCATAGCCGATGCCCGCCGCTCCGAGCGCCGCGCGCAGGGCCTCGCCGTTATAGGCCGGAAAAGTCCGCGATGCCGGGAAGCGGCGCACGTCCGCCACGTTGCGCACTCCGGCGTCCGTCAGCATGGACAGAAACTCCGACAGCGGGCGGTTCGAATGGCCGATGGTGAAAAACGGCGGCGGCGTCGGTTGCGTGGTCACTTGCGGCGTCACTTGTGGCTGAGGGCGCTTTCCTTGTGCGCGGCGATATGGTCGGTCTTGTCGCTTTTGATTTCGTATTGCGGCGACTCCTTCGACGCGCGATGCGTGTGTCCCTTATAGTCGAAATCCTGCGTATGGACCTTGATGATCCGGCCGCTGACGTGACCGGCCTCGGAATTCCAGGTCACGTGATCGCCCACCTTGAATTTTCCCATGACGCTACCTCATTCAGTCATATCCATGGCAGAACCATTCGCCCCCGGTGCCGGTTCCCGGGGCGAAGGGGCAGGGAAGGCGGCGCGTGAAAATACTGGTGGCGCCTTTCCGGCACGTTGGCTAGAGAGTCGGCATCGCAGGAACAGGGGCGGAACATGGCAAGGATCACCTATATCGAGCATAACGGCACAAAGCATGTGGTCGATGTCCCGACCGGGCTCACCGTGATGGAAGGGGCGCGCGACAACGGCATCCCCGGGATCGAGGCCGACTGCGGCGGCGCCTGCGCCTGTTCGACCTGTCATGTCTATGTGGATGCGGCCTGGATCGACAGGCTTCCGCCCAAGGAAGAGATGGAAGAGGACATGCTGGATTTCGCCTATGAGCCCGATCCGGTGCTGTCGCGCCTGACCTGCCAGCTTCGGGTATCGGATGAACTCGACGGGCTGGTCGTCACCATGCCGGAGAAACAGCTCTGATCCGGCGGGCGATCCCGATCAGGTCAAATCAGCTCAGATAGGAATCGACCGCCAGCAGCGGTGGCGGCGCTTTCTGTCCCAGATGCGTGCTCATGCTGATCTCGATCACCCGGCACAGCGCGTCGAGCGGCAGCCCGTTCGCGGACACCAGGAACGGCCGGTCCAGCTCCTCGGTCACTTCGGCCAGGCCGAAGAACACATAGGTGATCACCGCGACAAGGAGCGGCGTCATCCAGCCGGCGACCTCGACCATCCCGAAGGGCACCAGCAGGCAGTAAAGCACCGAAGTCCGGTAGATCAGCAGGGAATAGACAAAGGGCAGGGGCGTGGTCGCGATCCGCTCGCAGCCGGCTTGCGCCCGGGTGATCTCGTCAAGCCGCCGGGCCAGGGCGCGGGCGCCGAACCCGTCCAGCTTCCCCGCGCTCCGGGCCTCCGTCAGCAGGGCGGCGATCCGGTTCAGCGCCGCGCAGGCGGGCTGGGGCGATGCGATCAGCGCCTCGCCCAGTTCGGGGCCGGCCCAGGTGCGGGCGGCTTCGTCCGGGGGCATCTCGCGCAGGTTGGCGCGATGCAGATGCACGAAGGCCAGCATCAGGCGGATGATTTGGTCGCGGGTCTCGCGGTCGTCGGGCAGGAACAGTTCGAGTTCGCGCGCGAGTGCACGGCTGTCGGCAATCAGTTGCCCCCAGAGCTTGCGACCCTCCCACCAGCGCTCATAGGCGGCGTTGTTGCGAAAGCCCAGGAACAGCGAGAGCGCGATCCCGAACACGGCAAAGGCGCCGGCATTGGCCAGCGGCAGCGTAAACAGCGTGGTGTCCACCAGGACGACCAGCGCCGCGGCCAGCGTCATCACCGCGATCCAGGGCAGGATGTGCGGGACGACCGAGCCGCGCAGCGAAAACAGCAGTTCGATCGAACTTTTCTTGCGCCGCCCGACGATCATTCCGACAGGGCCCGCCAGCCGATATCGCGACGATAAAAGCCCCCGGGCCAGTCCACGGCATCGGCCATGGCATAGGCGCGCGCCCTGGCCTCGGCCAGCGTATCGCCGCGGGCGGTGAAATTCAGCACCCGCCCGCCGTTGGCGACAAAGCGGCCGTCGCGGCGCAGGGTTCCGGCGTGAAAGCAGATCTCGGCGGCGGTCTCGGGCAGGTGTTCGAGCCCGCGGATCTCGCCGCCCTTTTCATAGGCGCCGGGATAGCCCCGCGCCGCCATCACCACCGTCAGCGCGTGGTCGGCGGCCCAGTTCACCCGCATCGCGCCCAGCCGCCCCTCGGCCGCGGCCTGCATGAGGTCGAGCGCCTGCGCGCCGAGCCGCATCATCAGAACCTGCGCCTCCGGGTCGCCGAAGCGGGCGTTGAATTCGACCAGCCGGGCGCGGCCCTCCTGGATCATCAGCCCGACATACAGCACCCCCTGATAGGGCGTGCCACGTCGCGCCATCTCGGCCACGACAGGTTCGACGATCTCGGCGATCACCTGCCGGGTGATGTCGGGGGTCAGGACCGGCGCCGGGGAATAGGCGCCCATGCCGCCGGTGTTGGGGCCGGTGTCGCCCTCGCCGGCGCGCTTGTGATCCTGCGCCGAACCGATCGGCAGCACGTCCGTCCCGTCGCAGAGCACGAAGAACGAGGCTTCCTCGCCCTCCATGAACTCCTCGATCACCACCTCGGCCCCGGCGGCGCCGAAATCGCCCGAGAACATGGAATCGATCGCGGCCTCGGCCTCGGCCGACGTGGTGGCGACGACCACCCCCTTTCCGGCGGCAAGACCATCGGCCTTGATCACGATGGGGGCGCCTTTTGCACGGACATGGGCGCGGGCCGCATCGGCATCGGTGAAATGGGCGTAAGACGCAGTCGGCGCGCCGCAGGCATCGCAGACTTCCTTGGTGAAGCGCTTGGAGGATTCAAGCCGCGCCGCCGCTGCCGACGGGCCGAGCACCGGTATCCCGGCGGCCCGCAGCCGGTCGGCCACCCCCGCGGCAAGCGGCGCTTCGGGCCCGACGATCACGAGGTCGACCGCGTTTGCCTCGGCAAATGTCGCCACGGCGCCGCAATCCTCGATGTCGAGCGCGGCGCAGGTGGCGATCTGCGCGATGCCGGCGTTGCCGGGGGCGACGATCAGCCGGTCGCATTTCGGGTTCTGCAACACCGCCCAGGCCAGCGCATGCTCGCGCCCGCCGCCACCGAGGATCAGGATGTTCATGCTGGCGCTCCGATCTGCTTGGCCTTGCCTTCGCGGCGTTCTAGGCTGCGCGGATTGGCGAAACAAGGTGCCGTGATGTCCGACCTGATCGACGAGCCCGCCCCGGGGCGGAACCTCCCCGAATACACCGTTTCCGAGATTTCCGGTGCGGTGAAGCGCACGCTCGAGGGCGAATTCGGCCGGGTGCGCGTGCGCGGAGAGGTCGGGCGCGTGTTCCGGGCGCGCTCGGGCCATCTCTATTTCGACGTCAAGGACGAGCGCAACGTGCTGGCCTGCACCACCTGGCGGGGGCAGGTCGGCGCGCTTTCGGTCGAACCCGAAGAGGGGCTCGAAGTGGTGGTGACCGGGCGGCTCACCGCCTTCGGCGGGCAGTCGAAATACAACCTGAACGTGGACGAGGTCGCGGTGGCCGGGCAGGGGGCGCTGATGGCGCTGCTTGAAAAGCGCAGGCAGGCGCTGGCCGCCGAGGGGCTGTTCGATGCCGCCCGCAAGCGGCCGCTGCCGTTCCTGCCCGGGGTGATCGGGGTCGTGACCTCGCCCTCGGGGGCGGTGATCCGCGACATCCTGCACCGCCTGCGCGACCGTTTTCCGCGCCGGGTTCTGGTCTGGCCGGCGGCGGTGCAGGGCGCTGCCTGTGCCGCGGAGGTCGCGCGGGCGATCCGCGGCTTCAACGCGCTCACCCCGGGCGGCGCGCTGCCGCGCCCCGACCTGATCATCGTCGCGCGCGGCGGCGGCTCGATCGAGGATCTCTGGGGCTTCAACGAGGAAATCGTGGTCCGCGCCGCCGCCGAAAGCGCGATCCCGCTGATCTCCGCCGTCGGGCACGAGACCGACACGACATTGATCGACTACGCGGCCGACCGGCGCGCCCCGACCCCGAGCGCGGCGGCAGAGCTTGCCGTGCCTGTGCGGCTCGACCTGCTGTCCGCGATCGAGGCGCAGGAGGCGCGGATCCGTCTTTGCCTGCGCAATGCGCTGGGCCATCGCCGGCAGCGGCTTGGCGATCTCGCGCGCGGGCTGCCGCGGCGGGAGACGCTGCTCGACGGGCCGCGCCAGCGCCTCGACATCCTGTCCGAACGCCTGCCAAGGGCGCTGATCCGCGCGGTCGAGCGTCGCCGCCTGCGCCTGTTCGAGCTTTCCGGCAGCCTGCGCCCGGCA
The DNA here is from genome assembly GCF_900156525.1 of Pontibaca methylaminivorans. Taxonomy (NCBI): domain Bacteria; kingdom Pseudomonadati; phylum Pseudomonadota; class Alphaproteobacteria; order Rhodobacterales; family Roseobacteraceae; genus Pontibaca; species Pontibaca methylaminivorans. The sequence goes on along the minus strand of NZ_FTPS01000001.1, from coordinate 794,515 downwards.
GTTCTGGCGGGGCGGATCGCGCATCGGCGCGCGCGGCTTGACGATCTTGGCGGGCGCCTGTCGCCGGCGCTCGGGCGCGGCCTTTGCCGGCAGCGCGAGGCATGGGGGCGGTTGTCCGCGCGGCTGGTGCCCCGCCCGCTTACCGAGCGGATCGCCCGGCAGCGCGAGCGCCTGACCGTGATCGAGCTGCGCCTTGCCCGCGACCGCGCGGCGCGGCTTGCCAGCCTGCACGCCCGGATCGAGTCCCACGGGCGGCTTCTGGCCACGCTCGGCTACGAGGCGACGCTGCGGCGCGGCTACGCGGTGGTGCGGCGCGAGGGCCGGCCCGTCACCACGCTGGCGGCGGCGAAAGGCGCGCGCCGGCTCGAGCTTCAGTTCGCCGATGGCCGGCTCGAGGTCGCGCCCGATCCGGCCCCGGCCCCGGATCCGGGCCCGGCGGCCGCGGCCGCGCCGAAGAAACCGCCGCCCGATCAGGGTTCGCTGTTCTGAGGGCGATGGCGGGCGCACGGCGCAGGGCCGGTGACCGGCGCGGATCGCGTCAGACGCCCACGTCGGGGCCGGTGCAGACCATGTCCCGCCCGGTGTTCTCGGCCTCGTAAAGTTCGGGGGCGGCGGCGTCGTTCTCGTAACGCGCGCTCAGCCCGCCGGCGCTGCGGCGGAAGCTCCAGCATTGCGGCTCGGGCTGGTCGTCATAGACAAAGCAGATCTGCCGGCCCCGTTCATACCAGCGCCCCGCCTTGCAGTGGCCGTCGAGGAAGGACCAGACCACCCTTTGCCCCTCGAGGTAGCGCTCCGCCCCGTAGATTTCGCCGGCGAGGCCATAGAACAGCGTCTTGCCGCGGGTGTAGCTGTCGAAGCCCGCGCCGGTCATGGCCTCCTGCGCGGCCGCCGGGGGCACCGCCGGGACGGCAAGCAGGGCAAGCAGCGGCAGGGTGCGGCAAATTGCTTTGAACATGGAGGGAACTCTGGCAGAATCGGACCTGCTGCGCCAGCCTGTTGACAGCATGGGCCGCTCGCGACAGATCCGAGACAGGCGCCAGCGCGCCAGCGATGTATGAGGCAAAGCGGGTTTTCGCCTTTTCACCCTGACGCCGCGCGAAAATGTAGCTATAGACCAAGGCGACGAGGATTAGGAGGCACCGCGATGAGTGCAGAAACGAAAGAACCGGGCGTATGGAAATCGGCTCGCGGCAAGGGGCGCGGAACGCCCAAGGGGCGGCAGCTTGATCCGGAGGCGCTCGAAGAGGTCCGTGCACTGCTTGGCGACCGGAGCCGGCGTCGCGATTACATGATCGAATACCTGCATCTCATTCAGGACAAGTACGGCCATCTTTCTGCCGCCCACATGCGCGCCCTCGCCGACGAGATGAACGTGCCCATGATCGAGGTCTGGGAAGTCGCAAGCTTCTATGCCCATTTCGATCCGGTGAAGGAAGACGAGACGCCGCCGCCGGCGCTGACCATCCGGGTCTGCGATTCGCTCGCCTGTGAAATGGCCGGGTCGGCCGAACTTCAGGCCGCGCTCGAACGCGACATGGACCCGAGCGAGGTCCGCGTGCTGCGCGCGCCCTGCATGGGCCGCTGCGACGTGGCGCCGACGCTCGAACTCGGCAAGAATCACATCGACCATGCCACCGTTGAAAAGGTGCAGGCGGCCATCAAGGCCGGCGACATCCACGCCCATGTTCCCGATTACGAAACCTTCGAGACCTACCGCTCCAGGGGCGGCTATGAGGCACTCGAACGGCTGCGCCGGGAGGGCAACTGGGAACAGGTGCAGGAAACGCTGCTCGAGGCCGGATTGCGCGGGCTTGGCGGCGCGGGCTTCCCGTCGGGGCGGAAATGGGGCTTTGTGCGGGCCGAACCCGGGCCGCGCTACGTGGCCGTGAACGGGGACGAGGGCGAACCCGGCACCATCAAGGACCGCTATTACCTTGAACGCGAGCCGCATTATTTCCTCGAAGGCGCGCTCATCGCCTCCTGGGCGATGGAGGCCGAGACCTGCTTCATCTACATGCGCGACGAATATCCGGCGGTGATCCAGCTGCTCGAGGTCGAGATCAGGAAGCTTGAGGAAGCCGGCATCGTCGAGCCCGGATATATCGACCTGCGCCGCGGCGCGGGCGCCTATATCTGCGGCGAGGAAAGCGCGATGATCGAAAGCATCGAGGGCAAGCGCGGCTATCCCCGCAACCGCCCGCCCTATGTGGCGCAGGTCGGCATCTTCGGCCGCCCGACGCTTGCGCATAACGTCGAGACGCTGCACTGGGTCACGCGCATCTGCCGCGAGGGCCCGGAGATCCTGAACTCGATCGAGAAGAACGGCCGCAAGGGGCTGCGCAGCTTCTCGGTTTCGGGCCGGGTGAAGAATCCGGGTGTCCATGTCCTGCCCGCCGGCAGCACCATGCACGACATCATCGAGGCTGCCGGCGGCATGCTCGACGGGCACGAATTCAAGGCGTTCCAGCCGGGCGGCCCCTCGGCCGGGCTCCTGCCCGCGTCGCTTGGCGACGTGCCGATGGATTTCGACGTGCTGCAGGAATACGGCACCTTCATCGGCTCGGCGGCGATCGTGGTGCTGTCCGACAAGGACAGCGTGCGTGATGCGGCGCTCAACATGCTGCGGTTCTTCGAGGACGAAAGCTGCGGCCAGTGCACGCCCTGCCGGGTCGGCTGCGAAAAGTCGGTGAAGCTGATGAAGGCCGACAAGTGGGACAGGGACCTGCTCGACGATCTGGGCAAGGTGATGATTGATGCCAGCATCTGCGGGCTCGGACAGGCGGCGCCGAACCCGATCAAGCTGGTCATGAAGTACTTCCCCGACGAAGTCTGACCGCAGGAACATCGGCGCGCCACGGCGCGCCGAAAAGGAGCGACATGGCCTTTTTCCGCAAGCTGAAGGACCGGCTGTTCAAGTCCTCATCGCGCCTCGAGGAGGGCCTTGACGCCATCGTCGGCGAGGGCGGGGAGGATGAAGGCAACGGCGCCAACGGGATCCCGCCCGAAATCCCGCCGGCGCCCGAGCCGGCCCCCGATCCGGTGCCGGCGCCCGAACCGACCCCGGTTCCGCAGCCGCCCGATACGAAACCCGATCCCGAGCCGGTCGGCGTGCCGCCGCAGCCCGATCCGCAGCCCACGCCCGAGCCGCTGCCGATTCCGCCGGAACAACCGGATCCGGCGGGCGGAAAGGGCCTGCTCGACCGCCTGCTGCGCCGGGGCACCGGCGAGGTCGCGCGCCGCACGCTCGACGATGCCATGCTCGAACAGCTCGAGGAGCTGCTGATCAGCGCCGACATGGGGGTCGAGACGGCGCTGCGCGTCACCGCGAACATGGCCGAGGGGCGGCTTGGACGGAAGCTGTCCGCGCAGGAGATCAAGACGCTGCTCGCGGACGAGATCACCCGCATCATGGAACCCGTGGCCCGCCCCATGCCGCTTTACCCCAGGCGCCCGCAGGTGGTGCTGGTGGTCGGGGTGAACGGATCGGGCAAGACCACCACCATCGGCAAGCTCGCGAGCCAGTTCCGCGCGGCCGGAAAGAGCGTGATGATCGCGGCCGGCGACACCTTCCGCGCGGCGGCGGTCGAACAGCTTCAGGTCTGGGGAGAGCGCGCCGGGGTGCCGGTGCTGACCGCGCCGGAAGGGTCGGATCCGGCCAGCCTTGCCTTCGATGCCATGACGCGGGCCGAGGCCGAGGGCGTCGACCTTCTCATGATCGACACGGCCGGGCGGCTCCAGAACCGGGCGGATCTGATGGAGGAACTGGCCAAGATCGTCCGCGTGATCCGCAAGAAGGACGAAACCGCGCCGCATAACACCCTGCTCGTGCTCGACGCCACCACCGGGCAGAACGCGCTGAGCCAGGTCGAGATCTTCGCGAAAATTTCCGATGTGACGGGGCTGGTCATGACCAAGCTCGACGGCACCGCGCGCGGCGGGGTTCTGGTGGCGCTGGCCGACCGGTTCGGCCTGCCGATCCATGCGATCGGCGTGGGCGAACAGATCGACGACCTTGCGCCTTTCGATCCGGCCGAATTCGCCGCCGCGCTGACCGGGCTCGAACTCGAGGCCGCCTGACCGCACCGCCCGCCCGCTGTCCTGCCTGTCGTTCCGACCGTTCTCCCGCCCGTGTTTTCCACTTGCGCAGATGCCGAGGGGCTGCGAAGCCGCCGCCATGGGTGATTGGCTCGTTTCCTTCGAGGGCACGCCGGCCGGGCATTGGCTGGCGCTCGGGCTCGCGCTGGCGGCGGCGTTTCTTCATGCCGTGTTCGGTGCGCTGCAGAAGGGGCGCCACGACCCCTGGCTGTCGCGCGGGGCGATCGACCTCTGCTATGGGTTGATGGCCGCGCCGGTTGCGCTGTTTCTGGTGCCCCGGCCGGAGCCGCATCTCTGGCCCATCCTTGGCGTCGCCTTCGTCATCCACACGGTTTACAAGCTCCTGCAAGCCGGGGCCTATGTGCGCGGCGCCTATACGGTGGTCTATCCGATCACCCGCGGCACCGGGGCGCTGTTCGCGGTGGCGGGTGCCTGGGTACTGTTTTCCGAGACCTTCACAGCCCTGCAGTGGCTCGGGGTCATGGGGCTGCTGGCCGGGATTTTCGGGCTTGCGCTTTACAACCTGCGCCATGAGCGGGCGGCGCGCAGCACGCTTTTGGCCGCGATCCTGCTGGCGCTGGCGACCGGGTTTTTCGTGGCGCTTTATACGACATGGGATGCGCATGGGGTGCGGTCGCCCCGCGATCCCTTCACGTTCCTGGCCTGGTTCTTCATGATCGACGGGTTTGCCATGCCGGTGATCGCGGCGTTGCGCTGGCCTGCCCTCGAGCCGCGCCCCGCGCTCGGCCCGCTGTTTCTGCGCGGGGTGTCGGGTGGTGCGGTGGCGCTGCTGAGCTTCGGGGCGATCATGCTCGCGACGCGGTTCGACAAGGTGGGACAGGCGGCGGTCCTGCGCGAGACCTCGAGCGTCCTTGCGGCGCTGATCGGCTGGCTGGTGCTGCGCGAACCGGTGGGGATGCGCCGGCTCGTGCTGATGGGCTTGATCGCCCTGGGGGCGATGATAGTAGGATTCGGCGGACAGGAGGCAGGATGACACAGGGTGACGGATCGGAAGAGCGGCCGGGAAAGATCAGCCCGGTGCTGAAACAGGTGCTGGAACTTGGCCCGCCCCTGCTGTTCTTCGTGCTTTACATCTGGCTGCGCGACGAAAGCTATGTCTTTGCCGGAACGGAATATTCCGGCTTCATCGTGGCCACGGTCGCGTTCATTCCGATCCTCCTTCTGGCGATGGCCCTGCTCTGGCGCCTGTCCGGAACCTTGAGCCGCATGCAGATCCTGACCGCCGTGCTGGTCGTGGTCTTCGGCGGGCTGACCGCCTGGCTGAACGACGAGCGGTTCTTCAAGATGAAGACCACGATCGTTTTCGGCCTGATGGCGCTGTTGCTCGGGATCGGGCTTTTGCGCGGGCAGAGCTGGCTTGCCTATGTGATGGCCGAGGCCCTGCCCATGCGCCGCGAGGGGTGGATGATCCTGACCCGGCGGCTCTGCCTCGTCTTTGCGCTGCTCGCGGTCGGCAACGAGGTGCTCTGGCGCTCCGTGTCCACCGATCTCTGGGTCAAGGTCGAGACCTTCGGCTTTCCGCTGATCCTGTTCGTCTTTCTATGGTGGCAGATCATGGCGCTGCAGCCCTACATGATCGAGTCCGGGGATGACACGTGACACCGGGCCGGCGGGGGGCCGGCGGGGGCGCTGCCCCCGCACCCCCGGGATATTTCCGCCCAGAAGAAGGCATGGGAAGAGCACCGGGCCGGCGGTGTGTTGACCACGGGGCGCGCAGCGCGCTAAGCAGATTCTGTCGTGGCGATTTGTGACGGATTGCGGGCCACGTTAAATGACTCCGCTAAAAGGTCAGGAGAGAACCCCGCTCGCTTGACCGCGCCGGGGTTTTTTGTTCGCGCGCGCCCGGGTGATGATGAATGGAGAGAATGATGGACGAAAAATGGAGCGTGCGCACGAAGGCGGTTCACGGCGGCATCCGCCGCAGCCAGTATGGCGAGTTGAGCGAGGCGATCTTTCTGACGCAGAGCTTTGCCTATCCGAGCGCCGCAGCGGCGGAGGCGCGGTTTGAATCTCCGGGGCCGGAGGATTTCGTCTATGCGCGCTACAACAACCCGACGGTGCGCATGTTCGAGGAGCGGATCGCGCTGATCGAGGGGGCCGAGGCCGCCTTTGCCACGGCAAGCGGCATGGCGGCGGTCAGCGGGGCACTGCTTGCCATGCTGAAGGCTGGGGATCGGGTGGTGGCCGCGCGGGCGCTGTTCGGTTCCTGTCTTTATGTGCTGGAAAACGTGCTCGGCCGGTTCGGGGTCGAGATCGTGCTGGTCGACGGCACCGATCTGGACCAGTGGCGCGAGGCGCTTGCGGGCGGCGCGCAGGCGGTGTTTTTCGAGGCGGTGTCCAACCCGACGTTGGAGGTGGTCGACATCGCCGCGGTGTCGGAACTGGCCCATGCCGCGGGGGCCGTGGTGATCGTGGACAATGTGTTTGCCTCGCCGGTGTTCTCCAGGGCGATCGCGCAGGGGGCGGATGTGGTGGCCTATTCCACGACCAAGCATATCGACGGCCAGGGGCGCAGCCTTGGCGGCGTGATCCTCGGGCGGCGGGAGTTCATTCACGACGTGGTCGAACCCTACATGAAGCACACCGGCGGGGCGATGAACCCGTTTACCGCCTGGATCATGCTGAAGGGGCTCGAGACGCTCGACCTCAGGGTGCGGCGCCAGGCCGAGAATGCGCTCGCGCTGGCCGAGGCGCTGCAGGGACAGCCGGGGCTTGCGCGGGTAGTCTATCCGGGGCTTGCGGACCATCCCCAGCATGATCTGACCATGGCGCAGATGGGATCGGGGGGCACGATCGTGACGCTTGACCTTGCGGGGGGGAAGGCGGCGGCATTCGCCTTTCTCGACGCGCTGAAGATCGCGACCATTTCGAACAACCTCGGTGATGCCAAGACCATCGTCACGCACCCCGCCACCACGACCCACCAGCGGCTGAGTGACGGCGAGCGCGAGCGGATGGGAATCACGCCGGGGCTGCTGCGCCTTTCGGCCGGAATCGAGGATGCGGCCGATCTGATCGAGGACATGCGGACGGGCCTTGCGGCGGCACGGAACGCGGCGGGCTGAGAGGCCGGGCGGGCAGGGGGCTTGCCGCCGGGGGGCGGTCATGGCAATCCCCTGCCGGACTGCCTACATAGGCGCCAGATGCCAGAAGGGGGATCTTTGATGAACATCCAGAATCCGACCTTGGACCGGGCTCCGGAAGATACCGAGGCGAGGGCGGCGCTCGAACTGCTGCGCGCCTGGGCGCGGCGGGCGAGCGCCGAACAGCTGGCGGGACTCGATCCCGCGCTCCGCAGCCTTGCGGAGCCGGATCCGGCCTCGCCTTACCCGGCCTTTTCCCGGGAGTATCCGGCCGACTTCATCGTCGATCCCGAATACCGGGCCGAGCTTCCCGATCTGCAGAACGGCCCGGCGAGCCTTATTCTGGGCGCGCGCGAACAGATTCAGCACGTGGGAATATCGAATTTCCGCCTGCCGATCCGCTTTCACCGCCGCGACGGGGCGGATCTGACGCTCGAGACCTCGGTCACCGGCACGGTGAGCCTCGAGGCCGAGAAGAAGGGCATCAACATGTCCCGGATCATGCGCAGCTTTTATACCCATAGCGAGCGCACCTTCAGCTTCGAGGTGATCGAGGGGGCGCTGGACGACTACAAATCCGATCTCGAAAGCCTGGATGCGCGGATCCAGATGCGGTTTTCGTTTCCGGTCAAGATGACCAGCCTGCGGTCGGGGCTCGAGGGGTATCAGTATTACGATATCGCGCTCGAACTTGTTGAAAGCGACGGGCAGCGCCAGAAGATCATGCACCTGGATTACGTCTATTCCTCGACCTGCCCCTGTTCGCTCGAGCTTTCGGAACATGCGCGCTCGGCCCGCGGACAGCTTGCGACGCCGCATTCGCAGCGGTCGGTGGCGCGGGTCTCGGTTGCGCTGGTGCCGGACGGGCCCTGCATGTGGTTCGAGGATCTGATCGAGGCCTGCCGCCGCGCGGTTCCGACCGAAACCCAGGTCATGGTCAAGCGCGAGGACGAGCAGGCATTCGCGGAACTGAACGCGGCCAATCCGATCTTTGTCGAGGATGCGGTGCGGCTGTTCTGCGAACAGCTTCAGCGGGATCCCCGGATCGGCGATTTCCGCGTGGTGGCCAGCCACCAGGAAAGCCTGCACAGCCACGACGCGGTGAGCATGCTGGTGCAGGGCGATACCTTCGCCTCGGGCAGCATCGACCCGCGCCTTTTCCCGAGCATGTTCCACGTCGGCTGACCATCGGGCGGACGCGGGCCCACCCGGCGCGCGCCGCCCGTGCGGCTTGACAGCTTCGCACCGGGGCGCCAACGCTGCGCGTCATGTTTGATCTGCGCCCCATCGGCTATGTCATCGGCCTGCTGATCGCGATCCTGGGCGCGACCATGATCCTGCCCATGCTGGTCGATCTGGCGGAGGGGCGCGGACACTGGAGCGTCTTTCTGGAAAGCAGCGTCATAACCATGCTTTCGGGCGGGCTGATCGCGCTGTCCTGTTCGAACGGATTGCGGGCCGGGCTGAACATTCCGGAAACCATCCTGCTGACCAGCGGGGTCTGGGTCGTCCTGCCGCTGTTCGGGGCGCTGCCCCTGATGCTGGGCGAGAGCGAACTGCGCCTGCTCGACGCCTATTTCGAGGCCATGTCGGGGCTCACCACCACGGGATCGACGGTGATCACCGGGCTTGACGGCATGGCGCGCGGGATCCTGCTGTGGCGGGGCATCCTGCAATGGCTCGGCGGCATCGGGATCGTGGTCATGGCCATGGTCTTCCTGCCGGAACTCAGGGTCGGGGGGATGCAGATCTTCCGGGCCGAGGCCTTCGACACGATGGGAAAGATCCTGCCGAGGGCGACCGAGATCGCGGCGCAGATCTCGGTGATCTACATCTTTCTGACGCTGGCCTGCATGCTTTGCTATGTCCTGATCGGCATGTCGTTCTTCGACGCGACGGTGCATTCCTTCACCACCATCTCGACCGGCGGGTTCTCGAATTACGATATGTCCTTCGGCAGGTTCACGGGCCCGGCGGAATATGTCGCGGTGCTGTTCATGATCCTCGCCGTGCTTCCCTTCGTGCGTTACGTGCAGCTTGTGAACGGCAATGGCCGGCCGCTGCTGCGCGACAGCCAGGTGCGGGTGTTTGTCGGCATGCTGGCGGTTCTGGTCGCGGTCGTGGTCTTTGCCCTGATGCGCAGCCACTCGCACCCTTTTGAGCAGGCGCTGCGCGAATCGCTGTTCAACCTGACCTCGATTATCACCGGCACCGGCTATGCGAGCGCGGATTACATGCGCTGGGGGCCGTTCTTCATCGCGTTGTTCTTTTTCGTCGCGCTGATCGGCGGCTGTGCCGGTTCGACCACCTGTTCGATCAAGATTTTCCGGTATCAGCTTCTGTTTTCGTCGATCCGGGTGCAGTTGCAGCGCATTCGCACCCCGCATGGCCTGTTCACCCCGCGTTACGAGGGAAAGCCGGTGCCGCCCGAGACGCTGAATTCGGTCATGGTGTTCTTCGTGTTCTTTTTCGTGTCGCTCGGGTTGTTCTCGGTGGCGCTGTCGCTGACCGGGCTCGATTTCGTGACCGCGCTTTCCGGGGCGGCGACGGCCATGACGAATACCGGGCCCGGGCTTGGGCAACTGATCGGGCCGAGCGGCAATTTCGCCGGGCTGAACGATTCGGCGAAAGGGATCCTGATCCTCGCCATGCTGGTCGGGCGGCTCGAGCTCATGACCGTCTATGTCATGCTGACGCCGGCCTTCTGGCGCGCCTGAAAGGTTGTGCGGCGCGCCCGCCCGCTATTCCCAGCAGTTCACGAATACGGTCATCCCGTTCGCGAGCCGGGCAAACCCCGCCGGGGTGAGCGGCCCGGGCGCCGACTCCGGGGCGGTCTCTTGCGTATCGCCCGAATGCCGGTCGAGGAATCCGCGCAGCGCCCCGGCCCCGAGGCCCAGGCTCACGCCTTCGGGCAATTCGCGCGACGCATCGCCCCAGGGCAGCAGCATGGCGACGACCTCGCCCCCGGCATCGAGGATCGGCCCGCCCTCGTCGCCCGGCGTGGTCTTGAGCGACAGGCGCAGTTGCTCGCGCTCGCCCTCGAGCCCCCCGTTATCGGCCAGTTCCCCATGCGTGAGCACCGGCGCATCCAGCGCCCCGCCATAGGAATAGCCGGAAAGCGTCACGTCGGAGCGAAGCGGCAGCGGGCTGCTGCGTAGCCGGGCAAAACCCATGGGGACGCGCGGTTCTTCCGCCTCGATCAGCGCGAGCCCGAGCGTCTCGTCCTGCGCAAGCAGCCGCGCCTCATGGCCGTCGATGGTCAGGCGCGAGCAACTCGCCGCCACATCGGCGGTGGTGAGGACGCGCCCTTCATGATCGACGTAGAATCCCGAATGCCCCACCCGCGGCTTGCGCGTCTCCAGCCCCGCCACAAGGTCCAGATCCTCGGGCAGGGGCGCAGCCATGGCGGAATCGAGCACCCCGTCGCGGCGGGTAAAGCTTTCCTGCATCGCCGCCAGAACGCGGGTGCGGCGCATGTCGTCCCCCGCGGGCCAGACCAGAACGAATCCCTTGATCTCTCTGTCGTCCAGTGTCGCCTCGGCATGGGCGACCGAGGCATCATCGCGCCCCTCGATCACGAAGCGGCTGCCGCTGTTGTCGCGCGGCCCGGTGGTCGGGATGATGGTCAGGCTCTGGAGCACCTCGTAAAGCGCGGCGAGCGTGGCCTCGTTGCCGGCCTGGCTGATCAGGAGCACCTGCACCCCCGAATCCCCGGCCGGCCCGTAAACCGCGAAAGGCGATTCGTGGCGGGTGAAGGCGACCAGATTGCCGGGGATGCGCATTTCGATGCCGGCCTCCCGGTCATGGACCAGTTCCATCCCGGCCTCGGTCAGCGGCGCCTCGTATTGCGCGATCAGCGCCTCGCGCTCGCGCGTGGTCAGCACCCCGGTCGCCGGATAGCCGTTCGCGCCCTGCCAGTCGGCCATCGAGCGCCGCGTCCCGGCCCCGAAGGCACCGTCGATCGCGCCGGCGTAGAACCCGCCCGCACGCAGGGCCTGCTGGAGCGTCTGCCGCTCCTTGCCGCTCAGGAGCCGCTCTGCGGCACGGGCCTGTTCGGGGGTCTCGCCGGGGTCCTGCGGGGTTGCGGTTGCGCCGGGTTGCGCCGCATCCCTTTGCGCCGCGTCCGGATCGGGGCGGAGACTGTCGGGCAGGGTGGCGCTGTTCATGGCGGCGCCGACCGGCCAGAACCGCTGGCCAAGGCTGCCGGGCCGGGCGATGAAGGAATCGGCCGGGATCTGCGACTCGGTGCGATAGACCTGCAGCACGCGTTCCGCATCGGCGCGCGAATAGGGGCCAAGCACGATCGCATACCACCCCGATCCCAGCGCAAAACCGTTCACATCGGCAAGGTTGCGCCCCCAGTCGCGGGCGCGGGCCTCGGCTTCGCTGAGGGTGGGGCGCGCCTCGATCTGCACCCATGACATCTCGCGGCTGTCCTGCGCCGCGGCCGGAAGCGACAGCGCCATGAGCGCCACGATCAGGCAAGCAAGAACGGATTTCATCGGCCCTCTGGGTTCCTGTTGTGACGGCGGATCGCGCCGCAGATAAACAGGAAAGCCGGACCTTGGCCATGGCCGTTGATGCGGACCGCGTGGCCCTGTTGCGCCGTTGACCCTTTTCGCGCCCTTGCGTAGGTAAACGCAGGCACGGCGGGCCTTTGCCCGGCCTGCCGGTTCCGGCCCGGTCCGGCGGACAATCCAACGGGGGTTACTCCAGATGAGCAGCAGCAACAGCGGCGCGCCGCGCTCGTTTCAGGACATCCTGCTGCGGTTGCAGGATTATTGGGCCGCGCGCGGCTGCGCGATCCTGCAACCCTATGACATGGAGGTCGGCGCCGGCACCTTTCACCCCGCCACCACGCTGCGCAGTCTCGGGCCGCGCCCCTGGGCTGCGGCCTATGTGCAGCCCTCGCGCCGCCCGACCGACGGGCGCTATGGCGAGAACCCGAACCGCCTGCAGCATTATTACCAGTACCAGGTGCTGATGAAGCCGAGCCCGCCGGAGCTGCAGGATCTTTACCTTGGCAGCCTCGACGCGATCGGGATCGACATGGCGCTGCATGACATCCGCTTCGTCGAGGACGACTGGGAAAGCCCGACGCTCGGCGCCTGGGGGCTTGGCTGGGAGGTCTGGTGCGACGGCATGGAAATCAGCCAGTTCACCTATTTCCAGCAGGTCGGCGGGCAGGACTGCCATCCCGTTTCGGGTGAGCTGACCTATGGGCTCGAACGGCTCGCGATGTTCGTGCTCGGGGTCGATCACGTGATGAAGATGCCGTTCAACGCCCCGGACGCGCCGGTGCCGCTGACCTATGGCGACGTGTTCCGCCAGACCGAAGAGGAATACGCCCGCTGGAATTTCGACGTGGCCGACACGGCGATGCTGTTTCAGCATTTCGAGGATGCCGAGGCCGAATGCGCGGCGATTCTTGCCGCCCCGGCGCAGGATCCGGCCAGCGGCAAGCGCATCGTCATGGCGCATCCGGCCTATGACCAGTGCATCAAGGCGAGCCATGTCTTCAACCTGCTCGACGCGCGGGGCGTGATCTCCGTGACCGAACGGCAGGCCTATATCGGCCGGGTGCGGGCGCTGGCCCGCAGATGCGCCGAGGCGTTCCTTGCCACCGAAGCCGGCGGGTGGCAGGCATGAGCGGGCGCATCGTCGCCATTGTCATCCTCGCCTGCGGGCTGATCGCCGGGGCCGCGGTCTGGTATCTGCAGGTCTACGGCTATTATCACACGGTCGAGCCGGTGCAGGGGCGCGACGTCCGGCTTGCCGCGCGGGATTCGGGCGAACCGCAGCCGATCCCCTATGCCGATTTCCAGGCCATCGACGCCGAAAGCTCGCCGATCCGCTATCGCGCCTGTTTCACCACCACAGCCGACCCGGCCGCGCTCGCCCGCGACCACCAGACGCTCAAGGACCGCGTGCCGCGCATCGGGCCGTTCTGGTTCCGCTGTTTCGATGCCGGAAAGATCGACGAGGCTATCCAGTCCGGGCGCGCGACGCTGTTCGTTGGTGAATCCAACATCTCCTACGGCGTTGATCGCATCATCGCGATCACCGAAGACGGCCATGGCTATGTCTGGCACGACCTCAACGACTGCGGCGAAAAGGCCTATGACGGCACCGAGCTTGGCGCGGATTGCCCGCCGCTTCCGAATGCGAAAGGGGGCGAGTGATGCCCGATCTTCTGGTCGAACTGCTGTCGGAGGAAATCCCCGCGCGGATGCAGGAAAACGCGGCCCTCGTGCTGAAGAAGCGCATGACCGACGGGCTGGTCGAGGCGGGGCTGACCTATGCCCATGCCGCCGCTTTCGCCACGCCCCGCCGCCTTGCGCTGGCCATCGAGGGGCTGTCCGAGGGGTCGCGCGCGCTGCGCGAGGAACGCAAGGGCCCGCGCGTCGGTGCGCCCGACAAGGCGGTCGAGGGGTTCGCCCGGGGCGCCGGGGTGGATGTTGCCGCGCTCGAGCGGCGCGAGACGCCGAAGGGCGAGATCTGGTTCGCGGTGATCGAACGGCCGGGCCGCGGCGCGGACCAGATCGTGGCCGAGGTGCTGGATGCGGTGATCCGCGATTTTCCCTGGCCCAAATCCATGCGCTGGGGCACGGGAACCCTGCGTTGGGTGCGGCCGCTGCAGTCGATCCTCTGCATCCTGACGGACGGCGCGGGTGCGCAGGTGGTGCCCTTGCAGATCGAGGCGATCACCGCGGGCGACACCACCGAGGGGCATCGCTTCATGGCGCCGGGGCGGTTCGCGGTCACGGGGTTCGAGGAGTACGCCGAGCGTCTCAAGCATGCCCATGTGGTGCTCTCGGGCGCGGAGCGCGCCGACCACATCCGCAACGAGGCCGAAAACCTTGCCTTTGCCACCGGGCTCGACCTGATCGAGGATCCGGCGCTGCTGGCCGAGGTTGCGGGGCTGGTCGAATGGCCGGTGGTCCTGATGGGCGAGATCGAGGAGCGATTCCTCGACCTGCCGCCCGAGGTGCTGCGGACGTCCATGCGCGAACACCAGAAATTCTTTTCCCTGCGCGATGCGAAAACGGGGCGGATCCTGCGCTTCATCACCGTGGCGAACCGCGACACCGCGGACGGCGGCGCGACCATCCTTGCCGGCAACCAGAAGGTGCTGGCGGCCCGGCTTTCGGATGCGCGGTTCTTCTGGGAAAACGACCTGCGCGAGGCGTGCGCGGGCATGAAGGACTGGGCCGAGGGGCTGAAATCGGTCACGTTCCACAACAGGCTCGGCTCGCAGGCCGAGCGGGTGGAGCGCATCGCGGCGCTCGCGCGGGAAATCGCGCCGCTGGTCGGGGCCGATGCGGACCTTGCCGAACAGGCGGCACGGCTTGCAAAGCTCGACCTGCGCTCCGAAATGGTGGGCGAATTCCCCGAACTCCAGGGCGTGATGGGGCGCTATTACGCACTCGAATCCGGCGCGCCCATCGCGGTCGCGGATGCCGCGCGCGACCATTATTCGCCGCTGGGACCGACCGACGCCGTTCCGACCGCGCCGGTTTCGGTCGCCGTGGCGCTTGCGGACAAGATCGACACGCTGACCGGGTTCTGGGCGATTGATGAAAAGCCGACCGGCAGCAAGGATCCCTTTGCGCTGCGTCGGGCGGCACTGGGTGTGGTCCGGCTGGTGCTGGAGAACGGCTTGCACGCGCGGCTGGGCGATGTTCTTGCAAAGGGGCATGCCGGACATGACCGGGCGGACCTCCTGTCCTTCCTCCACGACCGCCTGAAAGTTCACCTGCGCGACGAGGGCATCCGCCATGACGTGATCGACGCCTGCATCGGCATGGAGGGGAGCGATGACCTCGTGCTGCTGGTGCACCGGGCGCGGGCGCTTGATGCGGTGCTCAGGACGGGGGACGGCGAGAACCTGCTGCAGGGTTTCCGGCGCGCGCATAACATCCTGACCCAGGCCGAGGAACGCGACGGGGTGGAGTATTCCTTCGGCGCCGATGCGAAATTTGCCGAAGACCCGGCCGAATCCGCGCTGTTTTCGGCGCTTGATAAGGCCGAGCCCGAGATTCGCGCGGCGCTCGAACGCGAGGACTTCGCCACCGCCATGAGCGCGATGGCTGCATTGCGCGCGCCGATCGACGCGTTTTTCGAGGCGGTGCAGATCAACACCGACAACGCGGTTCTGCGCCGCAACCGGCTGAATCTCCTGCACCGGATCTGCGCGACCTGCCGCGAGGTGGCGGATCTCTCGCGCATCGGTTGAACCACGCCCGGCGGTGCCGAGGGGGCGACATATGCGTCCGGGCGCCGCGATCGCCGGCCCATTGCCGCAAGGGAAGACAGGATCTTTTCCTTGCGTCCCGTCCCGTGGTTCTTATGTTGCACCGGCATGGAGGGTGCTGCGGTGCAGAATGATCCCGATATCACGCTGATCACGCCAAACGCGCCGATCAAGGCAGCGACTCACGGCGGGCGGGCCAAGTGTCTGCAACGGCTGGTGCGGCTCGACATGCCGGTGCCCCGGACGGTGGCGCTGTCCTTTTCCGCGGTGCGGCGCACGGCGGCGGGCAACCTGCCGAATATCCGCCTCATTCTCGAACAGTTCGATGCCGGCAGCCTGCTTTGCGTGCGCCCCTCGTCCGAGGATCCGGATTGGGGCGGGCCCGGCGCGGTGCTGAACATCGGCATGAACGACGACCACCAGGCGCGGCTGTCCGAACTGATGGGGGCAGAGGCCGCGACGCGGCTCTATTGCCGCTTCGTGCAGGCCTATGCGGTGCATGTGGCGCGGCTCGACCCCGATCTTTTCGACGACCTTCCCGAGGACGAATGCGAAGGTCTGGCGGAAACGCTGCGCATCTACGAGGCCGAGACCGAAGAGCCCTTTCCGCAGAACCGGGGCGATCAGCTTGCCGGGGTGCTCCAGTCCATGGCGCGTGCCTGGAGCAGCACCTCGGCGCGGCTCCTGCGGCAGGCCAAGGGGGCGCCCGCCGAGGCGGGGCTCGGCCTTGTGGTGCAGCAGATGATCCCGATGGTCGGCACGTCGGAATGCGGCGCGGGGGTGCTTCAGCTTGTCGATTCCGAAACCGGGCTGCCGCAGATCACCGGACGCTATCTCAGCCGGGGGCAGGGGCGCGAGGCGCTGGGCGCGAAGTCGGCGCTTTATCTCGAACACGATCCCCGCGGGCCGTCGCTCGAAGATGTGGCGCCCGAGGCATTTGCCAGGCTGAAAGCCTATGCCGCGCGGATGCGGCAGCGGCTGCGCGAGGAAATGCAGGTCGAGTTCCTGATCGAGAACGGCCACGTGCACCTTCTGGATGGCGTGCGCGTGCAGCGCAGCAGCCGCGCCGCCGTGCGCATCGCCGTCCGGCTTGCGGAGGACGGCATCATTTCCCGCGAGGAGGCGGTGCTGCGGATCGAGCCGAGCAGCGTCAATTCGCTGCTGCACCGCCAGGTCGCGCCGGGGGTGCGGCGCGACGTGCTGGCGCGGGGGATCGCCGCAAGCCCCGGCGCCGCCCGCGGGCGGGTCGTGTTCACCTCTGCCGAAGCGCTGGCATCGGCCGCCCGCGAGGAGCCCTGCGTGCTCCTGCGCCGCGAGACCTCGCCCGAGGATGTCCGGGGCATGCATGCAGCGGTTGCCGTGGTGACCGTGCGCGGCGGCATGTCGAGCCATGCGGCCGTGATTGCCCGCGGCTTTGGCCTGCCCTGTATCGTCGGCGCCACCTCGCTGCGGTTCGAAAGCGGCAAGGGGCCGGTCAAGACCGCTGACGGGCGGGTTCTTCAGGCCGGCGACATCGTCACCGTGGACGGCACCTCCGGGCAGATCCTGGCGGGCGAGCCGCGCCTGCTCGAGGCGGCGCAGGACGATGCCTTCCAGGTGCTGATGCAATGGGCGGACCGTGCCCGCGACATCGAGATCCGTGCCAATGCCGACACGCCCGAGGATGCCCGCCTCGCGCGCGATTTCAAGGCGCAGGGCGTCGGCCTGTGCCGGACCGAACACATGTTCGTCGATCCCGGCCGCCTGACCGTGCTGCACCAGATGATCTTTACCGATTCCAGCGAGAACCGGGCCGAGGTTCTGGCCCGGCTGCTGCCCATGCAGCGCGAGGATTTCACCCAGCTTTTCCGCATCATGGAGGGAAAGCCGGTCTGCATCCGCCTGTTCGATCCGCCGCTGCACGAATTTCTGCCCGCGACCCGCAGCGGGCAGCGCGAACTGGCCGAGGCGCTGGACCTGCCGGTGTCGGACGTCACCCGCCGGATCGAGGCCATGGCGGAATACAACCCGATGCTCGGGCTGCGCGGCGTGCGGCTGGGCGTAACCGTGCCGGAAATCTACGAGATGCAGGCCCGCGCGATCTTCGAGGCCGCGCTCCGCGCCGGCGAGGAAGGCGCGCCGCTCGTGCCCGATATCATGATCCCGCTGGTTTCGGCCGCGCGCGAGGTCGAACTGGTGCGGGCGCATATCGACCGTGTGGCGGCGGCGGTGCGGGCCGAGACCGGGCGCCATTTCGCCTATCGGCTGGGCGTCATGGTCGAAACGCCGCGCGCCTGCCTGCGCGCCGGCGAGATCGCGCCGCTGGTCGATTTCCTGAGCTTCGGCACCAATGACCTCACGCAGATGACCTATGGCCTGTCGCGCGACGATGCCGGGCGGTTCATGTCGCTTTACGTGCAGCAGGGCGTCTATGCCGAGGATCCGTTCCATGTGCTCGACCTCGACGGGGTGGGCGAGCTGCTGGAGATCGCCGCCACCCGCAGCCGCGCCGCGCGCCCCAAGATCACCCTGTCGATCTGCGGCGAGCATGGCGGCAACCCCGATTCGATCGCCTTCTGTCGCGATGCCGGCTTCGATTATGTCTCCTGTTCACCGTTCCGGGTGCCGCTGGCCCGGCTCGCGGCGGCGCAGTTCGCGATCCGCAGCCGGCTGGGCGATCTGCCCTGGTCCCGCGACATTTCCCCGCACGGCGGAGCCGGGCCGCATTATCCGGCATGAATCGGCAGATCTTGACCGATTTTCCCGGTCAGGATCCTGAAACTGGACCTCTCGTCCTCTGCAGGCTAATGGCCGGTCCCGTCTGCTGCATTTGATTCTGCTGCAATTCAATTGCGCCTCCGGGGCGTGTCTCGAAAGGGAACGCATGAATAGACATTTCGTTGCGGTTGCGCTGGCAACCGCCTTCGCCGCCATGCTGCCGATACACCAGACGCGGGCCGAATCGACGATCCATCCAGAAGCCAAATCCGCCGCCCCGGCCAAGGGTGCCGACTTCGGGCTGGTCGAATCCAATACGGCGGACCCGGCGCAGGTCGCGACCAAGGTTGCCGCCGCTTCGACCGGGCCGGCCACATCGCCGCGCCCGCCGGCCGAACTGCCGAAATGGATCGGCAAGGTGAGCTTCACCCGCTCCTGGATCGACAGTCAGCCCAAGGCGCAAGGGGGCGAGGAATTTGCCTGCCTGGCCGAGGCGCTTTATTTCGAGGCGCGGGGCGAGGCCATCCGCGGCCAGTTCGCGGTCGCCGAAGTCATCCTCAACCGCACGCGGGCTGCGCAATATCCCAAGACCGTCTGCGGAGTGGTGCGGCAGGGCGCCGGCAACAGCTGCCAGTTCTCCTATGCCTGCGACGGCAAATCCGAGACGATCAGCGAAAAGCGCGCCTTCGAGCGGGTCGCCAAGGTTGCGCGGGCGACGCTCGACGGGACGGTGCCTGCGCTGACCGGCGGTGCGACGCATTTCCATGCCCGCCACGTGCAGCCGTCCTGGGCCCACACCTATGTGCGCACCGCGGAAATCGGATCGCATCTTTTCTATCGCGACAGCTATCAGACCGCGAGCATCAACTGATCGCCACCCGCCACGGCACCGGAACGATCGGGGCAAGATACAGGGTTCAGATCGCTGCCGAACCGCGCTAGAAGGCCGTTCCAGGCTCGGAACCGGGCTTGTGTCATACTGCATTCCCGAAGGGCCGCCCACTCATGGACAGCGAGATCCGCACCGCTTTTGCACATCCCTCAGAGCGGGCCGAAGCCATGCGCATGAACAACCCGCTCGACCGGATTTCGGTGCGCGACCACATCGTCGAGGTCGAGATCGGCGCCTTTCAGGACGAACGCGGCACCATTCAGCGGGTGCGCTTCAACATCGTGGTCGAGGTGCGCCCCCTGACTGATCCGGTCGATGACGATGTGGACCGGATCCTGTCCTATGACCGCGTGACCGAGGCGATCGCGGAATCCCTTGCCGAGGAACGGCTCAACCTGCTCGAAACCCTGGCCGAGCGCGTGGCGGCGCGGATCCTGCGGGCCTCGCAGGCGGTGCGGGTGTTCGTGCGTATCGAAAAGCTCGACCGGGGGCCCGGCGCGCTCGGGGTCGAAATCGTGCGCTCGCGCGAGGCCCGCGTTCAGGCCGCCGGTGCGCCCGCCGACAACGGGGCGCGCCCTCATCCCCGGCTTGTGTTTCTCGGCAACGGCGCCATCGCTTCGGCCAATCTGCCGGACTGGATCGACCAGGCGCGCGCCGGCGGCCAGCCGCTGATCCTCTGCGTCGGCGCGCCCGATTTCGAGGTGCCCGAAACGGGCCACCGCATGACGCAGCGCCGCATCGACCTGCTGGCGATCGAGCAGAACGCCTGGGTGCTGGCGGCGCGCGATGAGCGCTGCAAGGTCGTGGCGACCCGGACCGAGCTCGACTGGGCGATGAAGAATGGCCAGATCAGCGTCTGGGCGCCGTCCAAGATCGTGCTCGACGCGGTTGACGGCCCGGCGGTCGGGCGCGGCGACGCGGTGGCGCTCGCCGCCTGGTTCGCGGCCAGCTTCGAGGCGAGCGAAATGATCGTGATCGGCGCCGGCCTTCCCGAAACGGCGGATGTCGCCATGCGCGCGGTGCCGCTCGACCAGGTGACGCTGTGAGCGCGCCGCGGTTCCGGCCGCTCGTGCAATGCGGCGAGGGCCGCCCCGGCGGGGCGCTGCCGCTGACCGGCGGGCCGCTCTGGTTCACCCATGTCGAGCGGCTTGAACGCGCCATGCCCCCGCGCATTCTGCCTGCGACCGACCTGCCTGCCGACTGGCGCGAGGCCCTGACCGCGCCGCGCCCGGCCATTGCCGGGCTCAGGCTGGATCGGCCCCGGATCATGGGAATCCTGAACGTCACCCCCGACAGTTTCTCGGACGGGGGGGTCCACGGGGATTTCACCGCCGCGCGGCAGGGGGCGCTGGCCATGGTGGCCGCTGGCGCCGACATGATCGACATCGGCGGCGAATCGACCCGTCCCGGATCCTCCGCGATCGGCGAGGCCGAAGAGATCGCCCGCGCGTTGCCCGTGATCGAAGCGCTTTCGCAGGAGACCCGCACGCCGATCTCGATCGACACCCGCAAGGCAACGGTGGCGGCGGCCGCGCTCGATGCCGGCGCGGCGTTGGTGAATGACGTTTCGGCCTTTGCCTATGACGCGGCGCTTGCCCCGCTCTGCGCCGCGCGGGGCGTTCCGGTCTGCGTCATGCACAGCAAGGGCGACCCGAAGACCATGCAGGACGATCCGCGCTATGACGACGTGCTGCTTGATGTTTATGACGCGCTGGAAGAACGCATCGCGCTGCTGGTGAGCGCCGGCATCCCGCGTAGCGCGATCCTTGCGGATCCGGGCATCGGTTTCGGCAAGACGCATGAGCACAATCTTACGCTCCTGCGCAGTATCGGCCTGTTTCACGGTCTTGGCTGCGCGATTCTGCTTGGTGTGTCGCGCAAGGGCTTCATCGGGCGTTTCGGGCGCGAGAAACGGGCCGAGGCGCGGGCGCCCGGCTCGATCGCGGTCGGGCTTGCCGGGCTTGCGCAGGGGGTGCAGGTTCTGCGGGTTCATGACGTGGCCGAGACCGCGCAGGCGGTGCGGCTCTGGCAGGCGGTGCATTTCGGAGCAGAGGAGATTGCGGATGCGTGAACTTTTCGGAACCGATGGCGTGCGCGGCACGGCCAACCTGCACCCGATGACGGCCGAGATGGCGCTTCGCATCGGGGCCGCGGCCGGTTGCCATTTCCACCGCGAGGATGGCGGCAGCCACCGCGTGGTGATCGGCAAGGACACGCGCCTTTCCGGCTACATGTTCGAAAACGCACTGACGGCGGGGCTGACCAGCACCGGCATGGATGTGCTTCTGCTCGGGCCGGTTCCGACCCCGGCGGTCGGGCTCATGACGCGCTCGATGCGGGCCGACCTCGGCGTGATGATTTCCGCCAGTCACAACCCGGCGCCGGACAACGGCATCAAGTTCTTCGGCCCGGACGGGTTCAAGCTGTCGGATCGGGCCGAGGCCGCGATCGAGCGCCTGATCGAGTCCGGTGTCGAGCCCGCCCCGGCCGAGGGCATCGGGCGGGCAAAGCGCGTGGATGACGCACGGTTCCGCTATGGCGAGCGGATCAAGGCGTCGCTGCCGCGCGGGCTTGGCCTCAGGGGGCTGCGGGTGGTGATCGACTGCGCGAACGGCGCGGCCTATCGCGCCGCGCCCGAAATCCTGTGGGAACTGGGCGCGACGGTGATCCCGCTCGGGGTCGAACCGGATGGCTTCAACATCAACCGCGACTGCGGCTCCACCAGCCCCGGGGCGGCGGCGAAACTGGTGGTCGAGCGGGGCGCGGATGTGGGCATCTGCCTTGACGGCGACGCGGATCGCGTGATCCTGATCGACGAGCAGGGCAGGGTTGCCGATGGCGACCAGTTGATGGCGCTGCTCGCGATCCGCCATGCGGCGGCTGGGCGGCTTGCGGGCCGGGCGCTGGTCGCGACGGTGATGTCGAACCTCGGGCTTGAACGCCATCTTTCGGCCCATGACATCGCGCTCGAACGCACGGCTGTCGGCGATCGCTACGTGGTCGAGCGGATGCGTGAGGGCGGCTTCAATCTGGGCGGCGAACAGTCCGGCCATATCGTCATGAGCGACCACGCGACCACCGGCGACGGGCTGATGGCGGGCCTGCATTTCCTGGCCGAGATGGTCGCTTCAGAACGGCGTGCGGGCGAGCTCCTGTGCCAGTTCGAGCCGGTGCCGCAGCTTCTGCGCAATGTCCGCTACAGTGCCGGCGAGGCGCCGCTCGAAGCGGCCGGGGTCAAGGCGGCGATCGCCGAATCCGAGGCCGAGATCAGCGGCCGGGGGCGGCTCCTGATCCGCCGGTCGGGTACTGAGCCGCTGGTGCGCGTCATGGCCGAATCCGAGGACGAAGTCCTCATGCAGCGGGTGGTCGAGCGGGTGATCGCCGCGGTCGAGCGATCCGGGGCCTGACATGGCCCGGCTGACCGGGTGCCCGCCGCGGGGGCACGGATAAGGAAAATCCCCGGATGCGCGTGCATCCGGGGAGGCCGAACCGTTCCGGTCTGACGGTCCGGGATCAGTTCTTTTCGCGGTCCACCATTTTGCCGGCCGAGATCCAGGGCATCATGCCGCGCAGCGTTTCGCCGACCTTTTCGATCTGGTGGGCGTCGTTCAGGCGGCGCGTTCCCTTGAAGAACGGCTGGCCGACCGCGTTTTCCTGCATGAAATCGCGCACGAACCTGCCGGACTGGATGTCGTCGAGCACGGCCTTCATCCGCGCCTTGGTCTCGTCGCGCGGCAGCACGCGCGGGCCGCTGACATATTCGCCGTATTCGGCGGTGTTGCTGATCGAATAGTTCATGTTGGCGATGCCGCCCTCATAGATCAGGTCGACGATCAGCTTCACTTCGTGCAGGCATTCGAAATAGGCCATCTCCGGCGCATAGCCGGCCTCGACCAGGGTTTCGAAGCCCATGCGGATCAGTTCGACCAGACCACCGCAGAGCACCGCCTGTTCGCCGAACAGGTCGGTCTCGCATTCCTCGCGGAAGGTGGTCTCGATGATGCCCGAGCGTCCGCCGCCGATGGCCGAGCAGTAGGACAGGCCCAGTTCGAGCGCACGGCCCGATGCGTCCTGCTCGACGGCGACAAGGCAGGGCACGCCGCCACCCTTTACATATTCGCCGCGCACGGTGTGGCCGGGGCCTTTGGGGGCCATCATGATCACGTCGACGCCGGGCTTGGGCTCGATCAGGCCGAAGTGGATGTTCAGGCCGTGGGCAAAAGCGATCGCCGCACCTTCGCGCAGGTTGTCGTGGATATGCTTGCGGTAGGTTTCGGCCTGGAGTTCATCGGGCATGGTGAACATGATCAGGTCGCACCATGCGGCGGCCTCGGCAATGCCCATGACCTTGAGCCCTTCGGCCTCGGCCTTTTTCGCAGAAGCCGACCCTTCGCGCAGGGCGACGACGACGTTCTTCGCCCCCGAGTCGCGCAGGTTCAGCGCATGGGCATGCCCCTGGCTGCCATAGCCGAGGATCGCCACCTTCTTGTCCTTGATCAGATTGATGTCGCAGTCGCGGTCATAATAAACGCGCATGGCACAACTCCTTTTTCGGTTGCTGTCGGCGCTGTTTAGCCAGAACAGGCGAGAAAGGCGATTGTCCGCCGCCATGATTTCCGCCAAAATGCGCAATATCAATTCGCGATACTGCAGTTTTCCGGGTGTATCATGCTTGATGACATCGACCGCCGCATCCTGCGCCAGTTGCAGGCGGATCCGGCGCTGTCCACGGCCGACCTGGCGCAGCGTTGCCGGATCACCGCCGCCACCTGCTGGCGCCGGCTTGAACGGATGCAGGCGGGCGGGATCATCAAGGGCCAGCGCGCGGTGATCGACTGGCATGCGCTTGGCTATGCGGTCGAGGTTTCGTTGCGCATCGCGCTCGACAAGACCCGGCCGCTCGCCTTTGACGAATTCACCGCCGCCGCGCGCGAGGTGCCCGAGGTGCTGGAGATCCAAAGCTTTCTCGGCCGCGTCGATCTGCGCCTTTCGGTCATCGCCCGCGATCTGGTCCATTACCGGCAGATCTACCGCGAGCGCATCCTCACCCTGCCCCATATCGCCGATGTGGAGGCCCTAATGCTGATTTCACGCGTGAAGAACGAAGAGGCGCTGCCCGTATGAACGGAACCGGCGGGCCATGATCGACCTCGACGATATCGACCGCCAGTTGCTGCGCGCGCTGGTCCGCGATGCGACGCTGAGCGCCGGTGCGCTCGGGCGGCGCTGCGGGCTGTCGCAACCGGCCGCCTGGCGGCGTCTGCGCCGGCTGCGCGACAGCGGCGCGATCAACGGGCGCCAGCTCGTGCTCGACCGGGCGGCGCTCGGCTTTGGCGTGACCGTGTTCCTTGGCATCAAGCTCGACCGCAAGAGCCACGTGAGCCTCGAGGATTTCGAGCGCGCGGTCAGCGCCATCCCCGAGGTGCAACTGGTCGAACATGTGCTCGGGCGTTTCGATTACCGGCTGCGCATCGTTGCGCGCGACCTGGCGGATTTCGAACGCCTGCTGCGCCGCCGGATCATGACCCTGCCCGGCGCCGGCGAGGTCGAGGCGAACGTGCTGCTGAGCGAGGAGCGGCTGCCCGGCCCGCTTTGACGCATCGGCGGGCCGTGACCGGCCGATTGTGACCGCACGGAAACATCTTTGCAATATCCATTCGTCCTCGCTAATGATCTTGCAACGAACAACATGGAGACTGCAATGGCACTGCTTGATACTGTCGATCCCGAGGGCCTTGAGGAATTCTCGGTCGTCTTTACCGACCGCTCGCTCAACCATATGTCGAAGACCTTCCAGAAGGTGATGAACGACATTCAGGACATCCTGAAGGATGTCTACAAGGCTGATGCCGTTGCCGTGGTGCCGGGTGGCGGGACATATGCGATGGAAGCGGTCGCGCGCCAGTTCATGCGCGACGCAAGCACGCTCGTGGTGCGCAACGGCTGGTTCTCCTACCGCTGGACCCAGATTTTCGAAACCGGGGTCAAGACCCGCGAAAGCCACGTGCTGAAGGCACGCCAGACCGGCAATGACCGTCCGGCCCCCTTTGCGCCGGCCCCGATCGAGCAGGTGACGAAGGAAATCCGCGAGATTCGTCCCGACGTGGTGATCGCCGCCCATGTCGAGACCGCCGCGGGTGTGATCCTGCCTGCCGATTACATCACCGCCATGGCCGAGGCGGCCCATGAGGTCGGGGCGCTGATGGTGCTCGACTGTATCGCCAGCGGCGCGGTCTGGGTGGACATGAAGGCCACCGGCGTCGATGTGCTGATCTCGGCGCCGCAAAAGGGATGGAGCGCCTCGCCCTCGGCCGGACTCGTGATGCTGTCCGAGCGCGGGCTCAAGCGGCTCGAAGAAACCGAATCCGACAGCTTTTCGCTCGACCTCAAGAAATGGCGCCAGATCATGGTGGCCTATGAAACCGGCGGTCATGCCTATCACACGACCATGCCGACCGATCCGCTGCGTGCCTTCCGCGATACCATGCTCGAAACCCGCGACTACGGTTTCGACAAGCTGGAACAGGCGCAGTGGGATCTTGGCAACGGCGTGCGGGCGCTGCTGCGCGAACGCGGCATCACCTCGGTCGCGGCCGAAGGTTTCGGTGCGCCGGGCGTGGTCGTCAGCTATACCAACGACCCCGACGTCAAGAGCGGCTCGAAATTCCTGGCCGAAGGCATGCAGATCGCGGCCGGCGTGCCGCTCGCCTGTGACGAGCCGGCGGATTTCAGCACCTTCCGCATCGGCCTGTTCGGCCTCGACAAGCTTTACGATGTCGACGGCACCATCGAGCGGCTGAAGAAGGTGCTCGACAAGGTTCTCTGATCAGAAAGAACGGACCGGCGCGCGTCACATCAGCGCGCGCCGAGCCCCATCCGCATCAGCGCCCGGCGCAGCGGCGGCAGGCCATAAAGCGCATCAAGCCCGAGCGCCCGCGCGTCGCGCAGCGGCCGCGCCCCTGCCATCGAGGCGCGGTTCAGCAGGTCGATCCCGTGCACCCGCAGGCGGATGTCGCGAATCCGCGCGCGGTGATAGGCGTCGAGCATCGAGGCGCTGCCCAGGTCGGCGGGAGCGGATTCGGCCAGATCCAGCAGGGCGCGCAGATCCGCAAGCGACATGTTCAGCCCCTGCGCGCCGATCGGTGGCACCACATGCGCGGCCTCGGCCATCAGCGCAACGCGCTCTGCGGTCATGCGCGCCGCCTTCTGGCTGATGATCGGCCAGATGGTGCGCCGCGATGCCAGCCGCAGCGGGCCGAGGATCTCGCAGGAGCGCTCGGTCATCGCCGCTTCGAACTGCGCGACCTCCATGTCGAACAGGTCGCGCGCGCGCGGGCCGCGTTCCATCCAGATGACCGCCGAGGACGGTGCGCCCTGGTAATCCGGCAGCGGCACGAGCGTGAACGGGCCGCCGCTGCGGTGGATCTCGGTCGAGACGCTGTCATGGGCAACCGGATGATTGACCGCGAAGGCCAGCGCCTTCTGCCCGTAGCGGATCGTGTGCACGCCGATGCCGGCCGCTTGCCGCATGGGCGAATCGCGCCCGTCCGCGGCGATCACGAGGCGCGCGCGGATTCGGCTGCCGTCGCTCAGCGTGACGCGGGCGCTTTCGCTGCGGGTGAACAGGTGCGTGGTGCCGATGCCGGGGCGGAAGGTGACGCCGGGCAGATCGTCGAGCCGGGCCAGGCATTCCCGCCGCAGCAGCCAGTTCGGAAGGTTCCAGCCGAAGGGCAGGTCCGAAAGCTCGTCCGAATCAAAAGCGCGCGAGACCCGCGCTTGGGGCCGGGCGCCGCCGGCGTCGATGATGCGCATCACCTCGAGCGGCATGGCATGGGGCGCAAGACGGTCCCAGAGCCCGCAGCGGTCGAGCAGCGCGCGCGCCGGCTGCAGAAAGGCGGTGGTCCGCAGATCGGACCCGGCCGCGTCGCGCTCGGTGACCGGCGCGGCAGGATCGACGCAGAGCACGCGGAACCCCGCGCTGCCGAAACCGGCCGCGGCCGCGAGCCCGGCGATGCCGCCGCCGGAAATCAGGATATCGACCTCGTCCATGGTGCCTCCGCGCCGTTTGCGACGGCAGCATAATGCGGCGGCGGGATGCAGGCCAGCGGCAACGGCCGACGGCGCGCGGGCAGCCGCCTTCAGACCAGTTTTGCCAGGAACCCGCTCAGGTCGTCGGTGTGGTGGTGGATATGAAGCCCCGTGTCGCGTTCGGGGGCGACGTGAACGGTGCGCATTCCCATGGCATGGGGCTCGGTGAGGTTGCGGGGGTCGTCCTCGAACATGGCGGCAAGGTCGGCCTGCAGCCCGTCGCGGGCAAAGACGGTTTCAAAAGCCGCCCGCTCGGGCTTGGGACGAAAACCCGCATGTTCGACCCCGTAAACCGCGTCGAACACGCCCGACAGCCCGCGCGCGGCCAGCACCCGCGCCGCATAGGCCGCGCTGCCGTTGGTATAGACGATGCGCCGCCCCGGCAGGCCGGCGATGTGCCCGGCCAGCACCGCGTCGGGCACCAGCGTGTCAAAGGAAATATCATGCACATGGGCCAGGTAGGGGCCGGGCTCGATTCCGTGTTCCTGCATGAGCCCGGCAAGCGTCGTGCCGTAGCGGCGCCAGTAATCGTGGCGCAGGCGGTCGGCTTCGCTGCGGCCGAGCTTCAGCTTGTCCATGAGATAATCGGTCATGCGCGCCCGGACCTGGTCGAACAGCCGGGCCTCGACCGGATAAAGCGTGTTGTCGAGGTCGAACACCCAGTGCTTTACATGTGAGAAATGCGTGCGCGTCATGCCCCGTGATCTATGCCGCGGCGGCGGCCTTTGCAACGACCGGGCTTGATCCGGCGCGAATATCGCCGCTAGTAAGAGCGCGGTGTCAGGGGAGGCGCATCCTCATGGGAAATGTCAGCAAACAGCCGGCGGATGTCTACGAGATGATCGTGCGGGCCATCGACGCGGGGCTTTACCGTCCGGGCGACCGGCTGGTGGAAAGCGAACTGGCGGAGCGGTTCGGCGTATCGCGCACCCCGGTCCGCGAGGCCCTGCAGCGGCTCGAAACGCAGTCGCTGCTGGAGCGCGACGGGCGGTCGCTGATCGTGGCGACGCTCGATCACGATCAGATGGCCGAGCTTTACGTGGTGCGCCGCGAACTCGAGGGGCTGGCGGCGCGTCTTGCCGCCCGCCACGCCACCAGCGAAGAGGTGGCGGTGCTGCGCGAGATGGTGGCCGCCGACAACCGGCTGATCGAGGATCCGGTGGCGCTGTCGCGGGCGAACCGGCGTTTCCACAAGCAGATCCATCTGGCGTCGCACAACCGTTATCTGGTGCAGCAGCTCGATCTCGTCTATCGCACCATGGCGCTGATGGCGAGCACGTCGCTCGCCGCCGAAGGGCGGGGCCAGGTCGCGCAGGAAGAGCACGAGGGCATCGTGGCCGCGATCGCTGCCCGCGATGAAGAGGCCGCCGAAAAGGCGGTGCGCGCGCATATCTCGGATGCCTTCATGACCCGCCTGCGCCGCGATGCCGACGCGCGGGAACAGCAGGGCGGCTGAACCGGAACGCCGATTGTGCACGCCGCGTGCCCGGGCGCCCCGCCGCGGCAGGGGCGGGCGGTTCTGTTTCGGGCCATCGGCCGGCGGAACCGGGGCTAGCGCTTGCGGCCTTGCAGGGTCGTGAGAGAGGCTCCGCCGGGTCAGCGGCGGTGCGAAAACGGCAGGGTGGCCGACCCGCCCCGGGCGGCACACGGGCCTTGCCTTCGGGTGGCACCGCTGCGCGCCGGGAGTGAGGACAGCGCCGGAGAGGGTGCCATGAGGGTGATCCCGAGGACGGTAATCCCGATGCCGTGGTCCCGATCGGGCGCCGCGCGGGTTGCGCTCAGGGGATCGCTCCGACCGGATCCGGGCCCGGCACCGGCTGGGCGACCGGCTGCGCGGGGGAGCCGGTTTCGGGCGCGGCATGTCCGTGCTGGGTCTTGTCCCAGTAGAAGGGCCGCATGAGCAGTTCGTAAAGCGCCTTGTAGGCGGCGATGCAGCCGAGCGGGAAATAGAAGATCATCGTCGGCACGAAAAGCGCGAGAGAGCGCCGGCCGCCGCGCCAGACACCGGCCGCACCCAGGATGATCCCGAGGACTTCGACGGCCAGGAACAGCGCGCAAAGCCCCATCACTGTGGAGGATGCGAGCCCGGTCAGCAGCGGATGCGGCTGCCCGGCCAGGATCAGCCAGAACGACCAGAGCGCCGGGGCCAGCAGGAACTGGCTGAGCGTTCCGATGAAGAACGTCTGCACGCCGAGAAACCGCCACGGTCCGAGATCGCGCAGCAGCCCCAGCGGGTCGCGCATATGCACGAGATAGGTCACCATGAACCCCTTGAGCCAGCGCGAACGCTGCTTGATCCAGGGCCAGGGGCGGCAGTTCGCCTCTTCATAGGTGGTGGTCGGGATCATCTCGGTGCGATAACCGGCCCGGCAGAGCCGCACGCCGAGATCGGCATCCTCGGTCACGTTATGCGCATCCCATCCCCCCAGTTCCTCGAGCACGCTGCGGCGGAAGAACAGCGTCGTCCCGCCGAGCGGCACCACGAGGCCAAGCCGCGCGATTCCGGGCAGGATCACCCGGAACCAGGCTGAATATTCGATGGTGAAGCAGCGTGCGAGCCAGTTGGTGCGCGGGTTGTAGTAATCGAGCACGCCCTGCAGGCAGACGACCTCGGGCGGGGCGACGGCAAAGCGGGCGGCCACGGTCTCGATCTGGTCGGGTTCGGGGGCGTCCTCGGCATCCCAGACGCCGATGATGTCGCCGCGACAGAAATCCAGCGCATAGTTCATTGCGCGGGGCTTGGTCGTCAGGCCGCCATGGGCCGGAACCTCGATCACGCGGATCCAGCCGGGCAGGCTGTGTTCGGACAGCGTCGCCCGGGTCACGTCGTCTTCCTGTTCGAGCACGAGGATCACCTCGAGCAGGGCGCGCGGATAGGTCAGAAGGTCGAGCCGCGCCAGCAGGTCGCCAAGGATTTCACGCTCGCGAAACAGCGGCACCAGCACCGATACGCGCGGCAGGGGTTTGCCGGCGGGCATCGCGGGTGGCCCGGCATCGGGGATCGGGGCCAGGAAATTCGCACTCGCCGCGACGAGCTTCAGCACGGCAAAGAGCGTGAGCGACGCGACCGCCAGAACGCAGAGCATGGCAAAGACCTGCGCGGGCGCGAGCGCGAGCGCCAGCACCATGAGCACGAGCACCGCGGGCAGGATCGTGCGATTCGTATGGCGCCAGTTGCGGCAACTGTATTCGGGCGCGACCCGTTCGCTCGCCGAGGCCGCAAGATCCTGCGAAAACTCTGCCGCTATGGCGGCCGCGATCATCGCGTCACCCGCCAGGACCGGCGCGGTATCCCCGAATACGTCGCCAAGCGGTCCCCGAAGCGCCTCGAACTGGTCCGGCCGCGATGTCGCCACCAGCACGCGCCCGTCCTGGCGTTTCCACGGGATGACACGGTGATGCAGCCAGAATGACGACGGCAGGCTTCGGCAGAGCGACGATTCCGGCGGATCCCGGTGCAGGTCGGCGCGGGGCAGGCGGTGCTGCGCCGCGAGCGCGGTCTCGATCTGGTCCGGCTCGACCCAGCCCTCGGCCATAAGGATTTCCCCGATCGGGGCGTCCAGCGTTGGCTGCAGGCGCAGCGCCTTCAGCAACTGATCGGCGCGGATCGCGCCCATGCGGACCAGTTGACGCCCGAGCAGGACATGCACCCGCGGCGTTTGGCGCGCGGGCGTTGACCGGTCGTGAAACTGCAGAAGGGTCGCCATGAACATACCGGACGCAAGAACGAAACTCGCGCCAAGATTGAACAGGCTTTGTTAACAGGCGGTTAAAATGAGTGTGACGAACCTGCGCCGCCCCGCGATCAGGCGAGCGCGCCCGTCGCCATGGCCGCGGCAAAGCGCGTGAAGTGATGCAGGCTGTCGTGAGGGCCGGGGCTGGCCTCGGGGCCATGCTGGAGCGACCAGACCGCGCGGCCCTCGACCCGGATCCCGCAGTTGGTGCCGTCGAACAGCGAACGGTGGGTCTCGACCACTCCGGCGGGGAGCGAGCGGGCGTCCACCGCAAACCCGTGGTTCATGCTGGTGATCTCGACCTTGCCGGTGGCCAGATCCATGACCGGATGGTTCGTTCCGTGATGCCCGTGGGGCAGGCGCAGCACCTGCGCCCCGAGCGCCAGCGCGAGCAGTTGATGGCCAAGTCCGGTGCCGAAGAGCGCAATCCCCTCCTGCGCGAGCAGCGCGCGAATCAGGGGCAGCGCCGTTTCGGCGACAACGGCCGGATCGCCGGGCCCGCCCGACAGGAACACCCCGTCCGGCTTCAGCGCAAGCACCTCTTCGATCGTGGCGCTGGCGGGGACGACCTGCACCGCGCAGCCTGCGGAGACGAGCGCGCGCAGGCTGTTGCGCTTGGCGCCAAGGTCGATCACCACCACGCTATGCTGCGCGGTGCCGGCCTGCCCATAGCCCTCGGGCCAGGTCCAGAGCGGCTGCGTCCAGTCGTTCGCGGTGTTTGGTGCACCGGAGTCGGGTTGCGTGCCGGCCATGGCGCGTGCCGTGGCAAGCGCGGCCGTCGCGTCGATATTGCCGGCCGGATCGTGGATCAGCGCGGCGCCCGTCACGCCGCGGTCGCGGATGGCGCGGGCAAGGCGGCGGGTATCGACACCATGAATGCCGATCAGCCCCTTTTCCTTGGCCCAGGCATCGAGCGGCTGGCGGTTGCGCCAGTTGCTCGGCGCACCCGGCGCGCAGCCGAGCACGAGGCCGGCGGCTGTGGCGACACCGGATTCGTCGTCCTCGGGGGTGGTGCCGGTGTTGCCGATATGCGGAAAGGTAAAGACAATGATATGACCGGCGCTCGCGGGGTCGGTCAGCGCTTCCTGGTAGCCGCTCATCGCGGTGCTGAAGGCGGGGGTGCCCGTGCCTTGCCCGGTGGCGCCAAAGCCGTGACCCGGGAACAAGGTGCCGTCGGAAAGGGCGAGACAGGCGGTTGGCTTGGATGGGGCCATGGCGCGACTCTCCTGCTGCGGCGGGTGGTTGGCTGCGGTTTACGCGCAGGGCCGGATGTGGTCAACCCGCTCGCGCGCCGGTTTGTGCGGGTGGGCGGTTGCAAGGCGGTGGCGCTATCGCAGACGGTTGTCTTGTCCCGCGGGCAGGGATAATCTCCGCACCCCTGACTGGCCGGATGGAGCCCGAAACATGGATATGCGCACGAGGATCAGCGAGGCGATCAAGCAGGCGATGAAAGAAAGGGCCACGAGCCGCCTTTCGACGCTTCGCCTGATCAATGCGGCGATCAAGGATCAGGATATCGCTGTCCGCGCGCAGGAAGGCGACGCCAGCGTTGGCGATGCCGAGATCCTCGCGATCCTGAGTCGCATGGTCAAGCAGCGCATGGAAAGCGCGCATGCCTATGAGGAGGGCGGGCGGCTCGACCTTGCCGAACACGAGCGCGACGAGATCGGCATCATCAATGAATTCCTGCCCCGCCAGCTGACCGATGACGAGGTCGAGGCGGCGATTGATGATGCGATCACTCGGCTCGAGGCCGGGTCGATCCGCGACATGGGCCGGGTCATGGCCGACCTCAAGGCCCAATACGGCGGGCAGATGAACTTTGCCGTGGTCGGCCCCATGGTCAAGGCGCGGCTTTGCGGCGAATAGGCCCGCGGGCCGGCCGGTGGCGGGCTCAGCCGCTGCGGTGCAGCCGGATGTTCAGGTCGTCGTAAAGCGACAGGCGTTCGTCTTCGGACAGGAAGGCCCCGATCTCGACCTCGCGCCCGGCGCCGTGCAGCGTCACGTAATGCGGCACGGGGCCGTCGGCGTCGTGCATCTCGGCATGGACCCAGTAGCGGTTGCAGGCCCATTCCTTCCGCTCGCCATGGGGGTCGAGCCGGACCAGCCGCGCCATGTCGCCGGTCAGGGTCAGGATTTCCAGGATCTGCGTGTCGCGCCGGTTGCGGTCCAGCGCGAACCAGATGCCGCCGACCACGAGCAGCACGAATGGCAGCACGCCCCAGAGCACCGGAGTGCCCAGCAGCGCGACAAGCGGCAGCGCCATGAGAGCGAAGGTGATGCCGAGAAACCAGGCATAGCCCTTTGGCCGCAGGGACTGATGCGGCCAGAGATGAAGCTCCTGCACATTGCTGCCCGCTTCGGTCCTGTTCCAGTCGTATGGCATGATCAGACCACGAGCCTAGCACAGGCCGGCCGCCGGCGGAACGCCGTGCTGCACCTTGCGGTGCGGGAAAGTCACGGGCGGGGGAGAACGGGGGCGCGCTGCCCGTCTGCGCCCGAGAGCGCGTGCGGGGCCCGGCACGGATAAAGCCGCCAAATGGCGCCCGGCCCGAAATGACGATCCCGCCCGAAGCGGCTTCGGGCGGGATCATTTGTCGTGCTGGAAGTCTGCTCAGCCGGCCGGGTGCGGGTGGCGCTCCCAGTCCTCGGGCTTGGGCAGGTCTTCGAACGTGTGCTCGGGCAGCGGGGTGGGAAGGGTCCACTCCAGCGTGTCGGCATATTCGTTCCAGTAGTTCGGGCTGGTCACCCGCCGCCCCGCGAACAGCGTGTAGAACACGATGCCGATGAACAGTATCAGCGAGGCGAAGGAGATGAAGGCGCCGATGCTCGAGACATGGTTCCAGAAGGCGAAGCCCTCGGGGTAGTCGATATAGCGGCGCGGCATCCCCTGACGGCCCAGGAAGTGCTGCGGGAAGAAGGTCAGGTTCGCGCCGATGAAGAACATCCAGAAATGCAGCTTTCCGGCCCATTCGGGATACTGGCGCCCCGACATCTTGGCGAACCAGTAATAGACGCCGGCAAAGATCGCGAACACCGCGCCGAGGCTCATCACATAGTGGAAATGCGCGACGACGTAATAGGTGTCGTGATAGTAGCGATCGACCGAAGCCTGCGCCACGACCACGCCGGTCACGCCGCCGATGGTGAACAGGAACAGGAAGCCGATGGTGAAGAGCATGGGCGTCTTGAACTCGATCGAGCCGCGCCACATGGTGGCGATCCAGCTGAAGACCTTGATGCCGGTCGGCACGGCGATGGTCATCGA
The DNA here is from genome assembly GCF_900156525.1 of Pontibaca methylaminivorans. NCBI lineage: Bacteria > Pseudomonadati > Pseudomonadota > Alphaproteobacteria > Rhodobacterales > Roseobacteraceae > Pontibaca > Pontibaca methylaminivorans. The sequence goes on along the minus strand of NZ_FTPS01000001.1, from coordinate 760,383 downwards.
GGCAAGCTGGAAATAGGCCTGCTGCTGGAGCGACATGCCGGCCGTGAACATGTGGTGCGCCCAGACCGCGAAGCCGAGGAAGCCGATGGCGATCAGCGCCCAGACCATGCCCAGATAGCCGAAGATCGGCTTTTTCGAGAAGGTCGCGACCACGTGGCTGATGATGCCGAAGCCGGGCAGGATCACGATATAGACCTCGGGGTGGCCGAAGAACCACAGCAGGTGCTGGTAAAGCACAGGGTCGCCCCCGCCCGCGGCATCAAAGAAGGTAAAGCCGAAGTTGCGGTCCATCAGCAGCATGGTGATGGCACCTGCCAGCACCGGCAGCGCGGCAAGGATCATCCATGCGGTGACGAAGATCGACCAGGCGAAAAGCGGCACCTTGAACAGGGTCATGCCGGGCGCGCGCATGTTGAGGAAGGTGGTGATCAGGTTGATCGCGCCGAGGATCGAGGACGCCCCCGACAGGTGCACGGCAAAGATGATCAGATCCATCGACATGCCGCTGTCACGGGTGGAAAGCGGCGGATAGAGCACCCAGCCGACGCCGGCGCCGGTCTGGCCATCGCCCCCGGGCACGAACATCGACAGCACCGCCAGGCTCGTGCCGGCGACATAAAGCCAGTAGCTGAGGTTGTTCATGCGCGGGAAGGCGGCATCGGGCGCGCCGATCATCAGCGGCATGAAATAGTTGCCGAACCCCCCGAACAGCGCCGGGATCACCACGAAGAACATCATCAGGACGCCGTGATAGGTGACCATGATGTTCCAGAGATGCCCGTTCGGCGTGCATTCCCCGGCCGAAGGAAGCAGCCGCGCCCCCTCCATGCACATGTATTGCACGCCGGGTTCCATCAGTTCGAGCCGCATGTAGACCGACAGCAGGACCGCGATCAGCCCCACGAAGGCCGACGTGAACATGTAGAGGATGCCGATGTCCTTGTGGTTCGTGGACATGAACCACCGCGTGAAGAAACCGTGTTTTCCGTCCTGCCCTTGTTCTTGAATGGCTGCGTCCGCCATGGGGGCCTCCCGTTGAATGAATCTGTTCCGGCCTGGTTGCTGGTCGGCTATCACAATAGCTTTTAGAGTGGAGAACAAGATGCTTCAATGGTGGAGTTGAAGGTGCGGACAGGATATGGACCGGGGCCGCGGCGCCGGCCGGCACGGCCCTGCGATCCGGTCCCGTCCTCTTTCCATCCGCCCCGGCCCGGATATTCCGCGCCCCTAGTGAGAAAGGTTTGAGCCCATGGCTTACGATCCCGACAACATATTCGCCAGGATCCTGCGCGGGGAGCTTCCGTCGACGCGGGTTTACGAAGATGACGAGACGCTCGCCTTCATGGATATCATGCCGCGCGTGCCGGGGCATGTGCTGGTGATTCCGAAGACCCCCTGCCGCAACCTGCTGGACGCAAGCGCGGCCCAGCTTGCGGCCTGCATGGCGACCACGCAGAAGCTGTCCCACGCGGTGATGAAGGCGTTCGGTGCCGGCGGGGTCACGGTTCAGCAGTTCAACGAGACCATCGGCGGGCAGGAGGTGTTCCACCTGCATTTCCATGTGCTCCCGCGCCGCGAGGGGGACCGGCTGTTGCCGCCCGGGCACATGGGCGACCAGGAAGAGATCGCCGCCCATGCCGAAAAGATTCGCGCCGTGCTGGCCGAGGGCTGAACGCCCCTGATCGCGCTCCCCGCGCAGCCCGCCTGCAGGGCCGCTTCGGAACCGGAAGGAACCCCCGCCCCGTGACCAAGGAACCGCCGCAATTCATCCACCTGCGGGTGCACAGCGAATATTCCCTGCTCGAGGGGGCGGTGCGGCTCGATGCGCTGCCCGGACTCTGCCGCAAGGCGGGGATGCCGGCGGTCGCCGTGACCGACACCAACAACATGTTCGGCGCGCTCACCTTTTCGGTGGGGGCCGTCGGGGCCGGGATCCAGCCGATCATCGGCTGCCAGATCGACCTCGGTGCGCCGGCGGGACCGGGCGGCAAGACGGAGGAGCCGCCCGCGCCACTCGTGCTGCTTGCCCAGTCGGCGGCGGGATACGGCAATCTGATGAAGCTGAACAGCCGCCTTTATCTGGCCCGGCACGGGCAGCGCCCGCAGGTCGGCCTTGACGAGGTCGAGGCCCATGCCGAGGGGCTGATCTGCCTTTCGGGCGGACCTGACGGCCCGGTCGGGCGGCTGCTGGCCCAGGGGCAGCGGGCCGGGGCCGAGGCGCTGCTGTCCCGGCTTGCACGCGCCTTTCCCGGCCGGCTTTACGTCGAGCTCCAGCGCCACCCGGGGGAGGGCGGCCCGAGCGATGCCGCCCGCCTTGTCGAGCGCGGGCATGTCGAGCTTGCCTATGCCATGGATCTGCCGCTGGTCGCGACCAATGACGTCTATTTCCCCGATGCCGACATGTACGAGGCCCATGACGCGCTGATCTGCATCAGCGAGGGAGCCTATGTCGATCAGCAGGAACCGCGCCGCCGCCTGACGCCGCAGCATTATTTCAAGTCGCAGCAGGAAATGGCGACCCTGTTCGCCGATCTGCCCGAGGCGCTGGAAAACACGGTCGAGATCGCCCGGCGCTGCGCCTTCGTGGTGCCCCGTCACGCGCCGATCCTGCCGCGATTCGCCGATGACGAGGTGGAGGAACTGCGCCGGCAGGCCCATGCCGGGCTGGCGGCACGGCTCGCGGTGATTCCCCATGCGGCGGAGATCGCGGATTACGAGGCGCGGCTCGAATACGAACTGGGCGTCATCGAGCAGATGGGGTTTCCCGGCTATTTCCTGATCGTGGCCGATTTCATCAAATGGGCCAAGGAACAGGGGATTCCGGTCGGGCCGGGGCGCGGGTCGGGTGCCGGGTCGCTCGTGGCCTATGCGCTGACCATCACCGACCTTGATCCGCTGCGCTACAGCCTGCTGTTCGAACGCTTCCTGAACCCCGAACGGGTCTCCATGCCCGACTTCGACATCGACTTCTGCATGGATCGCCGCGAAGAGGTGATCCATTACGTTCAGGAGAAATACGGTCACGACCGGGTCGGACAGATCATCACCTTCGGCGCGCTGCTGTCCAAGGCGGCGGTGCGCGACGTGGGGCGGGTGCTGCAGATGCCCTACGGGCAGGTCGATCGCCTGTCGAAGCTGATCCCGGTCGAGGGGGTGAAACCCGTCAGCATCGAAAAGGCACTGGCCGACGAGCCGCGCCTGCGCGAGGCCGCCCGCGCCGAAGAGGTGGTGGACCGCCTGCTGCGTTACGGGCGCCAGCTCGAGGGGCTGTTGCGCAACGCCTCGACCCATGCCGCCGGGGTCGTGATTGGCGATCGGCCGCTGGACGAACTGGTGCCGCTCTATCAGGATCCGCGCTCGGACATGCCGGCGACGCAGTTCAACATGAAATGGGTCGAGCAGGCGGGACTGGTGAAATTCGACTTTCTCGGCCTCAAGACCCTGACCGCGATCCAGAATGCCGTCGATCTGATCCGCGCCTCCGGGCGGCATCTGCATGTCGCGGCGGACGGGCGCGACCTGTTCACCCCGCCCGAGGGACATGTGGACGACATCGGCGCGATCCCGCTGGATGACGAGGCGACCTATCGCCTGTATTCCGCCGCCCGGACGGTCGCGGTGTTCCAGGTGGAATCGAGCGGCATGATGGATGCGCTCAAGCGCATGCGCCCGACCACCATCGAGGATATCGTGGCGCTGGTCGCGCTCTACCGCCCCGGCCCGATGGAGAACATCCCCGCCTATTGCGAGGTGAAGAACGGCACCCGCGAACGCGCCGGCATTCATCCCCTGATCGACCATATCCTTGAGGAAACCCAGGGCATCATCGTCTATCAGGAACAGGTGATGCAGATCGCGCAGGAGATGGCGGGCTACAGCCTTGGCGGCGCCGACCTGCTGCGCCGCGCCATGGGCAAGAAGATCGCCGAGGAAATGGCGAAGGAGCGCCCCAAGTTCGAAAAGGGGGCGATGGAAAAGGGGGTCGATCGCCAGAAGGCGTCCGAAGTGTTCGACCTGCTGGAAAAATTCGCCAATTACGGATTCAACAAATCCCACGCCGCCGCCTATGCGGTGGTGAGCTATCAGACCGCATGGCTCAAGGCGAACCACCCGGTCGAGTTCATGGCCGGGGTGATGAACTGCGACATCCACCTGACCGACAAGCTCGCCGTCTATTTCGAAGAGGTGGAAAAGGGCCTGTCGCTGCCCTGGGTCGGCCCCTGCGTGAACCGATCGGGTGCGGAGTTCACCGTGGTCGATGGCGCGCTGGTCTATGGGCTTGCGGCGCTCAAGAACGTGGGGCTCGAGGCGATGCGCCTGATCACCCGCGCGCGCGGCGATCGCCCCTTTGCCACGCTTTACGACTTCGCCCGCCGGGTCGATCTGAAGCAGGTCGGCAAGCGCGCGCTCGAGATGCTGGCCCGTGCCGGAGCTTTTGATGCGCTCGACCGCAACCGGCGCCGCGTGTTCGAAAGCCTTGATGCGCTGGTCGCCTATTCGGCGGCGGTGCAGGAGCAGACGCGTTCGAACCAGGTGTCGCTGTTCGGTGAATCGGGCGATGACCTGCCCGAGCCGCGCCTCGCCGAGCGGCCGGACTGGCTCCCGGCGGAGCGCCTGGCCGAGGAATTCGCCGCCATCGGCTTTTATCTGTCGGGCCATCCGCTCGACGACTATGCCGCACCGCTGCGGCGCAAGGGCGTGATGACGCTGGAAGAGGTCACCGCGCGCGCCGAAAGCGGGCCTTTCGTGGCCAAGCTCGCCGGCGTGGTCGCCGGGCGGCAGGAGCGCAAATCGGCCAAGGGCAACCGCTTTGCCTTCGTGCAGCTTTCGGATCGCAGCGGCGCCTACGAGATCACGCTGTTTTCCGAAGCGCTCGAGGCGGCGCGCGAATTTCTGGAACCGGGCGCCAAGATCGTGGTCACGGCCGAGGCGACGCTGGAAAGCGACCAGCTCAAGCTGCTGGCCCGCTCTGTCGCGCCCATCGACGCGGTGACGGCCTCGGTCGGGACGAGCGGGCTGCGGGTCTATGTCGAACGTCCCGGCGTGGTCGAGACCCTTGCCAATGTGCTTGAACAGGCGGCCGAGGTCGCGCGCGGCGCGGCGCGGGGGCCGGTGCACCTTTGCCTGCTGGATGCCGGGCTTCCGGGCGAGGTCGAAATCGACCTTGGCGCCGAATTCGCCATCAGCCCGCAGATTCGCGGCGCGCTGAAAAGCCTCGACGGGGTGATGGCGGTCGAGGATCTCTAAGCATCTGCCAGGTCGTGCGCGGTAATTGCGATCAGTAATGCGGCGGGCGCTCGTCCCCCAGAATCACGCCGCCGCCGGCGGCGGCCTCGCGTTCGCTTTCGCGCTCAAGCAAAAGCCCGACCTGCCGCCGCAGCCGCGCAATCTCGTCCGCCTGGCTTGCGACAATACCGCTCAGATCCTCGACTTCGCGCGAGAGGTGGGCAAGCGTCTCTTCGATTTTCTGCGCGCTCTGCGGCATGATGGGCTTCCTCCGGGTGTGATGGCCCGCCCGCCATAGCGCATTGCCGCGCCCGGGTCAGCACATGTCGCCCCCGGGGCGCGTGCCTTGCCCCCCATTCGGGCTTGGGTTACATCGCGCGCAACCCACCCGCCAAGGATCCATCATGGCCAAGACCCGCAAACCGCCCCGCCCGAGGGCCGAGACGCCCAAGGGATTCCGCGACTATTTCGGCACCGAGGTGACCGAACGCGCAGAGATGCTGCGGGTGATCGCCGGGGTCTATCATCGCTACGGCTTCGATGCGCTCGAGTCCTCGGCGGTCGAGACGGTCGAGGCGCTGGGCAAGTTCCTTCCCGATGTGGACCGCCCGAACGAGGGCGTGTTCGCCTGGCAGGAGGATGACGCGGGCGGCGGCGACTGGCTGGCGCTGCGCTATGACCTGACCGCGCCGCTGGCGCGCGTCTATGCGCAGCACCGCAACGATCTGCCGACGCCCTACCGCCGCTATGCCATGGGGCCGGTCTGGCGCAACGAAAAGCCGGGGCCGGGGCGGTTCCGCCAGTTCTATCAATGCGATGCCGATACGGTCGGGGCCGCATCCATGGCCGCGGATGCCGAGATCTGCGCCATGCTTGCCGATACGCTCGAAGCGGTCGGGATCGCGCGGGGCGACTACCTGATCCGCATCAACAACCGCAAGGTGCTGAACGGGGTGATGGAGGCGGCGGGCATTCTCGACCCGGCGGATCCGGCGCGGTTCGAGGCGGAGCGCGGCATCGTCCTGCGCGCGATCGACAAGCTCGACCGCCTCGGGCCGGATGGCGTGCGCGCCCTGCTGGGCGAGGGACGGCGCGACGACAGCGGCGATTTCACAAAGGGCGCCGGGCTTGCCGGCGAACAGGCCGACATCGTGCTCGGCTTCGTCTCGGCGCGGCGCGACAGCGGCACGGCGACGCTTGCCCGCCTGCGCGAACTGGTCGGGGCCTCCGCCACGGGGGGCGAGGGGGTCGAGGAACTGGCCGGGATCGAATCGCTCCTCACCGCTGCGGGCTACGGCCCGGACCGCATCGTCATCGACCCCGCGGTGGTGCGCGGTCTTGGCTATTACACCGGCCCGGTTTACGAGGCTGAACTCACCTTCGAGATCTTCGACGAAAAGGGCCGCAAGCGCCAGTTCGGCAGCGTCGCCGGCGGCGGGCGCTATGACGACCTGGTGAAGCGCTTTACCGGCCAGAACGTGCCGGCGACCGGCATTTCCATCGGCGTTGACCGGCTGCTTGCGGCGCTGCGCGAAAAGGGGCGGATCGGCGCGCGGGAAACGGGGCCGGTCGTGGTCACCGTCATGGATCGCGACCGCATGGCGGATTATCAGGCCATGGTCGCGGAACTGCGCAGCGCCGGCATCCGCGCCGAGGTCTACCTTGGCAACCCCAAGAACTTCGGCAACCAGTTGAAATACGCCGACCGCCGCGCCAGTCCGGCAGCGGTGATCGAGGGCGCCGACGAAAAGGCGCGCGGCGTGGTGCAGATCAAGGATCTGGTGCTGGGTGCGCGGATCGCCGAAAGCGCAACGCTCGAGGAATGGAAGGAACGGCCAAGCCAGATCGAGGTGCCGCGCGGCGAACTGGTCGCGGCGCTGCGCGATATGCTGGCCGGGCAGGGCGGGGCGGCGACGTGAGCGACGTGACACGCAAGGCCGAACTTTCGCTGGCCGCGCGGCTGCGCGCGGGATTCGAATCCGCCGGCGCCGAGGTGATCGAGCCGCCGATCCTGCAACCGGCCGAGGCGCTGCTCGACCTTTACGGCGAAGACATCCGCGCCCGTGCCTATGTAACCTCGGACGCGCTACGCGGCGAACAGATGCTGCGCCCCGATTTCACCGTTCCGGTGGTGCAGATGCACATGCAGGGCGGGGCGGAACCGGCGCGCTATACCTATTCCGGCACCGTGTTCCGCCGTCAGGAACATGACGAGGAACGCGCGAACGAATATGTGCAGGTGGGTTACGAGCTTTTCGCCCGGGACGATCCGGCGGCGGCCGATGCCGAGGTCTTCACCCGCATCGGCGAGGCGCTCTCGGATCTGCCGGTGCGGGCCGCGACCGGTGACATGGGCATCCTGACCGCCGCGGTGTCGAGCCTCACCACCAGTGCCGCGCGCAAGGCCGCGCTGATGCGTCACATCTGGCGGCCGCGGCGGTTCCGCGCGCTGCTTGACCGCTATGCGCGCCGCACCCCGCCGCCCGAGGCGCGCGTGGCGCTGCTTGCCGCCGCCGATCCCTTCCGGGAAGCCGGCCCCCTGATCGGCAAGCGCAGCCGTGCCGAGATCGCGTTGCGGATCGAGGCGCTGCGGGCCGATGCGGCCCTGCCGCCGATCGCGGAACACGAGCTTGATGCGCTGGAGACGCTGCTTTCGGTGCGCGAGACCGCGCCGCATGCGCTGCAGCATCTGCGCGACATCGCGGTGGATCTGCCGGGCCTCGTGCCCGCGCTCGATCGGCTCTCGGCCCGGCTCGAGGCGCTGGCCGCGCGCGGCGTCGATGTGGATGCCCTTGATTTCGAGGCCAGTTTCGGGCGCATGACGATGGAATATTACGACGGTTTCGTGTTCGGTTTCCACGCCGACACCCGCCCCGGCTGGCCGGCGGTCGCGAGCGGCGGACGCTATGACGCGCTGACCCGCCGGCTTGGGCGGGGACGGGCGATTCCGGCGGTGGGCGGGGTGCTGCGGCCGGGGCTGATGCTGGAACTCGGCGGGGGCGCATCATGACCCTGAAACTCGGCGTGCCGTCCAAGGGGCGGCTCATGGACAAGACCTTCGACTGGTTCGAAAAGCGCGGCGTGCGCCTGTCGCGCAGCGGCGCGAGCCGGGAATATTCGGGCCGCGTGGACGGTGTGGACGGTGTGTCGCTGGTGCTGCTGTCGGCCGGAGAGATTCCGCGCGAGCTTTCGGCGGGGCGCATCCATCTCGGCGTGACCGGCACCGATCTTGTGCATGACCGGCTGCCGCTCTGGGAACAGCAGCTGGAAGAGGTCGCGCCGCTCGGCTTCGGGCAGGCGGATCTGGTGCTCGCGGTGCCGCGCGCCTGGGTCGACGTGGATACGCTCGACGATCTCGACGCCGCGGCGGCCGCGTTCCGCGCCGTGCATGGCCACCGTCTGCGCATCGCGACGAAATATCACCGCCTGGTGCGCGAGTTCCTGCGCCGGGCAGGGGTCGCCGATTACATGCTGGTGGACAGTCAGGGGGCAACCGAAGGAACGGTCAAGAACGAGACCGCCGAGGCGATCGCCGACATCACCTCGACCGGCGAGACCCTGCGCGCCAATCATCTGAAGCTGCTGTCCGACGGGGTGATCCTGCGCAGTCAGGCGACGCTCTGGCGCAGCCGCGTGGCGGCCACCTCCGAGACCCAGCGCCAGGCATTGGCGCGGATGTTCGAACAGGTGCACCACTCCGGCTGACGGCGCCCGGGGCCTGCCCGGACCAGGGCGCGCGCCGGCCGCGCGGCGGGCCCGGTCAGATCAACCCGATCTCGGACAGTGCGCGGTCGAGCTGTTCGGGCAGTGCCCCGTCGCTTTTGAGAGGCCGCAGGTCGGGCGGAGCATCCGCGGCGGACAGATAGCGCCAGCCCTGGAACGGCGCGCGCGTCGCCGGGCGCGTGCGTATCATTTCCGGGTCAAGAACGATGGCGCAGCGCCTTATGCCATCCTCGCCCGTAGTCTCGTCAAGGCGGATGATGCGCTGGCGGGCCAGGATTTCCCCCTTGATCACCCAGTAGATCGAGCTGCCCCGGATCAGTTCCGCGGCGCGTTTCGGCCACATGCGGGTGATATGGCGCGGCAGCCCGTCCACCGTCTGCACGGCGGGCCGTTTCTGCCATGCGATCAGGTCGGCCACCGATTCGGTTCCGACGCTCAGCTTCACGAGGTGGATTTCCGTCATTGCGCCTCCGGCTGCCGCATGGGCATCTTGCCCGGTCACGGGCATTGAGCCTGTCTGCGATGGCGTATATTGTAGCCGGGTCCGGCGCGGCGGCAAGCCATTGACGCGCGGACATCCCCAAGGAGGTTCCCATGAGTCGATTTTCCGCCCCGATCGCTGAACAGATATGGGACATGAAATATCGATTCCGCGCGGCCGACGGCACGCCCGAGGACGGCTCGGTCGAGGACACGTGGCGGCGAATCGCGCGCGACCTTGCCTCGGTCGAGACCGATTCCGCCCGCTGGGAGGAAAAATTCTACGGTGCGCTCGAGGATTTCCGCTTTCTGCCGGCCGGGCGCATCATCGCCGGTGCCGGCACCGCGCGTCAGGTGACCCTGTTCAACTGTTTCGTCATGGGAACCATCCCCGACAGCATGGACGGCATCTTCAGCGCGCTGCGCGAGGCCGCGCTCACCATGCAGCAGGGCGGGGGCATCGGCTATGACTTCAGCACCATCCGCCCCAAAGGGGCCGAGGTGCGGGGCGTGGCGGCGGATGCCTCGGGGCCGCTGTCCTTCATGGATGTGTGGGACGCCATGTGCCGCACCATCATGTCGGCCGGATCGCGCCGCGGTGCGATGATGGCCACGATGCGCTGCGATCACCCCGACATCGAGGAATTCATCGCGGTGAAATCCGACCCGGCCCGGCTGCGCATGTTCAACCTTTCGGTGCTGGTCACGGATGCCTTCATGGAGGCGGTGAAATCGGATGCGCCCTGGACCCTGCAGTTCGACGGCCGGGTGTACCGGACCCTGCCCGCGCGCGATCTGTGGAACCGGATGATGCGTGCGACCTATGATTATGCCGAGCCGGGCGTGATCTTCATCGACCGTATCAACGCGATGAACAATCTTGCCTATTGCGAGACCATCAGCGCCACCAACCCCTGCGGCGAGCAGCCGCTGCCGCCCTATGGGGCCTGCCTGCTCGGGTCGGTGAATCTGGCGCGGCTGGTGGCGGAACCCTTCGAGGAGGGGGCCCATCTCGACGAGGAAGCGCTGGACGATCTGGTGGCGACGGCGGTGCGCATGATGGACAACGTGGTGGACATCAGCAAATTCCCGCTGCCCGAACAGCGCGCCGAGGCACAGGCCAAGCGCCGGATCGGGCTCGGCGTGACCGGGCTTGCCGATGCGCTTCTGATGATGGGCCTGCGTTATGGTTCGGAAGAGGCGGCGCGCCAGAGCGGGCGCTGGTTGCGCCGGGTGGCCCGCGCCGCCTATCTGGCCTCGGTGCGGCTTGCCCGCGAAAAGGGCGCCTTTCCGCTGTTCGATGCCGATGCATTCCTCATGAGCGGCACCATGCAGAAGATGGACGACGATGTGCGCGATCAGGTGCGCGAACACGGCATCCGCAACGCGCTGCTGACCTCGATCGCGCCGACCGGCACCATCAGCCTTTACGCCGGCAACGTGAGTTCGGGGATCGAGCCGGTGTTCGCCTATGCCTACAAGCGCAAGGTGCTGCAGAAGGACGGCTCGCGCAGCGAGGAAGAGGTCGTCGATTACGCGGTGCAGATGTGGCGCGACCTGAAGGGCGACGCGCCGCTCCCGGATCATTTCGTCAATGCCCAGACGCTTACCCCGGCGGAACATGTGCGCATGCAGGCGGCGGCGCAGGAATGGGTGGATTCCTCGATCTCCAAGACCATCAACTGCCCCGAGGACATCGCTTTTGATGCGTTCAAGGATGTCTATCTTCAGGCCTGGGACAGCGGCTGCAAGGGCTGCACCACCTATCGCCCCAATGACGTGACCGGATCGGTGCTGAGCGTGTCGGAGGAAAAGGACGCCGCGCCGGCGGTGGTGGCGAGCGGCATGGGCGAGCCGCGCGAGCCGCACAGCGACGTGATCTACATGGCCGATCCGCTCGACCGGCCGCAGGCGCTCGAGGGCAATACCTACAAGCTCAAGTGGCCCGACAGCGAACATGCGATCTATGTCACGATCAACGACATCATCATCAGCGGCCGCCGCCGGCCCTTCGAGGTGTTCATCAACTCGAAGAACATGGAGCATTTCGCCTGGACGGTCGCGCTGACACGGATGATCTCGGCGGTGTTCCGGCGCGGTGGCGACGTGTCCTTCGTGGTGGAGGAACTGAAGGCCGTGTTCGACCCGCGCGGCGGCGCCTGGATCAAGGGCAAGTATATCCCCTCGATCCTTGCGCTGATCGGCGGCGTGATCGAGCAGCACATGATCGCGATCGGCTTTCTCGAAGGCGAGGGGCTCGGCCTCAAGAACGATCCGCAAGCCCTGGCCATGGCGGCCGGAGAGGGCGCGCCCGGCGCGGTCTGCCCGTCCTGCGGACAGTTCGGCATGCGCATGATCGAGGGCTGCATGACCTGCCCGAGCTGCGGCTATTCACGCTGTTCCTGATTGCCCCCGGCCGGGTGGGCCCGGATTCGTGATCGGGTGATGCCGCCGTTCCTGTCGCGGACGTCATGCCGGGCGGCACCGCCGGGACCGGTTTCAACGCGGCGGCTATCCGGCGCTGCCGGGAAGCCGGCCGACCTCGAACAGGCCGGGCCTTTCGGAAAGGGCGCTCTCCAGCGTCGCCGCATTGGCAAGGATCGCGATTCGCGCATTTGCCGCCGCGGCGGAAAGCGCGTCGCCGGCGGCGCGGATCTCCTGCGCGGCCAGCCCGAGCACCTCGGCACGGAATCGCCCCCGCTGCGCCTCGTCCCGCCCCGCGAGCCGGTCGGCAAGCGCGGCCGGCCCCTGTTCGCCCACCGCAAGCGGACGGTCGAGCAGGCCGAGTGCCGAGATGACGGCATTCTCAACCGCCTGCCCGCCGATCCCGCGCGCAAGCGCATCCCCCGCGCCGGCCATGGTGTCGAGCGTCCCGAGCAGGTTCGGATCGCGATAGGACAGCAGCGCGCAGCGCCCGCCTTCCCGGTCGCCGCGGCAGACCACGCCATAGGCGCCGCCCCGGTCGCGCAGCTTGCGGCGCAGCCAGCCGGTTTCCAGCGCCCGCAGCGCCACGAACAGCGCCGCCGGCGGTGCCGCCGGAGCAAGGCCCATGCCGATGTGGCTGGCGCTGCCGGTGATCGAAAATCCCTCGCGCGCGCAGGGCAGGGCGGGCGCAGGCCGGGCGGGCGCGCGGTTGTCCTGGCCGCCCGGCAGCACCGCGGCCAGCTCTGCCACGGTGGCGAGCAGCGCGTCGCTGTCCGTCCCGTCCCACGTCACCGCGATCCCGAGCCGGGTGCGGGTGATGAGTGTATCGCGGGCCATACCGATTGCTGCCGCCGCCGCTTGCGGATCCGCGCCGTTCAGCGCGTCAAGAACATGCAGGAACCGCAGATATTCGATCCCGCTCATATGGTCGCCGGCCGGATCGCGCAGGCGCAGGTCCAGAAACTCGTGCGCGCGGGGCAGCAGGGCGGCGCGGATGCGCGCGATTTCGGCGGCTATGATGCGGGCAAACCGGTCGGGGGGTGGCGGCGACTCCGGTGGCGCGAGCATGCGTCTCACGGCGCGGATAACAGCGGCGGCCTGTCCGGGCAGCGCCCGCGCGCGCAGCAGGAGCAGCCCCCGTGCCCCGCCCGCGGCGCCCGGAACGCTCTGCCGCGCGACGGAAAGCCCCGCGATCCGCCGCCCCGCCGGCCCATGCACAAGCACCGGACCAAGGAGCGACGCGAGGGACAGCCCGGCGCCGCCCGCATCGAACGCAAGGTCGATATGGACAAGGCCGTTCGTGCGGCGCGGACAAAGCAGAACCGGCACGCCATGGACGCGCTCGGCATGCATGCGTGGGTGCGGCGCCGGCTGGCCAAGGGCGGCGCGGCGCAGTCGCGGCACGGAGCCGGGCGTTGCCGGCGCGTCGTGTCCCATCTGCGGGCGCGGGGCCGGGGTCGGGGGCGGCAGGTCGCGGGCCATCGCTGCCGGCGCCGGTCGCATCAGGATGACGCTGCGGCGGGGATTGGCGACGATCTCGCGTTCGAGCAGATCCATAAGGATCGGCGCCGTGCGGCTGCGCAGCGACGCGATCTCGGGCGCAAAGCCGAGCGCGGCAAGCGGCGGCCGTCCCGCCCGCCATGCCTTTGCCGCCCCGAGCAGCCGCGCGAGTGGTTCGGGCCGCTTGCGGGTCGCCGGATCGCGCAGGCGGAGTTCCAGCGCATCGAGCGCGGCGGCAGCGACCTGCGGGGCAATCCCCTTGCGCGCAAGGCCGGCAAGGGCCGCCTCGACCATCTCGCTGGCGGCCTCGGCCCGGTCCGGCGCGATCCCGTCAAGCCGGATCGCAAGACGCGGCGGAAAGGTGTCGTCACGATAGCGTGCTTCGCGGATGCTGCGGCAGACGCCGGCGTCGGCAAGGGCCCGGCGCAGCGGCGCGCCGGGATGGCCGATCACCGCCTCGCAGAGCAGTTCGAGTCCGAGCTCGTGAAACCGTGTTTCGGGCGGGGCAAAGGCCCGGTTCAGCGCCAGTTGCGCATGACGCGCCCCCGGATGGTCGAGCGTCAGGAACCGCGGCGCGGGGATCGTTTCGCCAGTTCCGGCCGGGGCCGCCGCGGCGGGGGCGAAATCGGAAAACAGCCTGTCGAGCCGCGCAAGCTCCGCCGCCATGTCCACCGCACCCGCAAAGGCGACAAGCGCGTTCGAAGGGTGATAGAAACGGCGGTGGAAGGCGCGCATCCCTGCCACCGTGAGCGCGGGAATCGCATCTGCTTCGCCGCCCTCGGAATGGCGGCCCGGCCCTGCGCGAAACAGGGAACGGCGCGCGAATTCCTCGATCTGCGCATCGGGTGACGCATGGAACCCGCGCATCTCGTTCAGGACGATCCCGCCTTTCGCGCCGCCCGGTCCGCCGTGCCAGCCTTCGCGGTCGAAATCATCCTCGCGCAGAAGCGGAAAGAACACCGCATCCAGATAGACGTCGGAAAGATTGCGGAAATCCCCGGGGTGAAAGCTGGCGGCCGTATAGATCGTGAAATCGGGAAATGTCGCGGCGTTCAGATGGCTGTGGAGCGAAGTTTTCAGCAGGTCTGCAAAGGGCTGGGCGCCCGGATAGGCGCGCGATCCAGAAAGCACGCAGTGTTCCAGCACATGGGCGACGCCGCTGGAATCCTCGGGTCGGGTGCGCAGGGCGATGGCGATGCTCCGGGTGCTGTCGCCGTCCTGCAGAAAGATCACATCCGCGCCGGTGCGGATATGGCGCAGGTGCAGGGCGCGCGCCCCGATCTCGGGCAGGTCGCGCCGCTCGATCCCGGCAAACCCCGGATGGGCGGTGCGGGTCATGGCACAGCAGGGGCAGTCACGATGCGGGCTGACATGTCGCGAATGGCCGCTTTGAGCGCCTCCGCCGTCGCGCCGTCGCTCACCGAATGGCCGGCCTGCTCCACATGGCGGATTTCGGCGTCCGGCCAGCGCGCGGCCAGCGCATGGGAGGTCGCGGGCGGGCACAGCAGGTCGTGGCGCGCCTGGATGAGGATTCCCGGAATGCCATGCAGCGCAGCGGCGTTCTCAAGCAGCGGGCGGTGGTCCAGAAAACAGCCGTGGCTGAAATAATGCGCCTCCATGAAGGGCGTCGCGGGCAGGGGGCGGGCTGGATCGTTCAGCGCCGCCGGGTCCAGCCGCGCTTGCGCTGGCGCGATGACCGAAAGGATCCGCTCGGTGTCGTGCCAGGCATGGGCAAAGCGGCGGCTTTCGGCCATGTCCGGCCCGAGGATGCGCGCCCAGTAGGCGGGCAGCGGATCACCGCGTTCGGATGGTGGCAGCAGCGCCAGAAAGTCGCGATGCAGGTCCGGGTGAAACAGCGCCGGGTTGTGCAGGAAGGCGGTGTCCAGTTCCTGCCGGGTGCCGAGGAACACCGAGCGCAGCACCAGCCCCGCGACGCGCTCGGCATGGCGTTCGGCATAGGCCAGCGCAAGCGTCGCCCCCCAGGAACCGCCGGTCACGATCCAGCGCCGGATGCCGAGACGGTCGCGCAGATGTTCCATGTCGGCGATCAGGTGAACGGTGGTGTTGTCGATCCGGCTGCGTGCCGGGCGGCTCTGTCCGGCGCCGCGCTGGTCGAACATCACGAGAAAGGCATCCGGGGGAAACAGCCGGCGCTGTTCGGCGCGAAAGCCGCTGCCCGGGCCGCCATGCAGAAAAACGACCGGCACCCCGCCGGGATCGCCCGATGTTTCGACATAGATGTCATGCCCCTCGCCGACCGGAACGTGTCCGGCGCTCAGGAGCCCCGGGCCCGGGGCCGGCTTCATGCTGTCGTCAGGTATTTTCCTTCTCCGTTGCCGGGGTCTGCGCGGCGGGCGCATCGGCGGCGGGATCCCGTTCGGGCGTTCCACCGACGAAATTGCGATAGACGAAACGGTTCTGTTCGCCCTCGGCCTCTTCGGCGGCCATGGCGAAAATCTCTTCGTGCAGGGGCGAAAGTTCGCAGGCCGGGTCGGTGCTGGCGGCATTTCCCGTAAGGGCGAATGCCTGGCAGCGGCAGCCGCCGTAATCCTCTTCCTTCATCGGACAACTGCGGCAGGGCTCGGGCATCCAGTCGGTGCCGCGATAAAGGTTGAAGGCAGGAGAATTGTCCCAGATCCAGGCCAATGAGTGGTCGCGCACCGAATCGAAGCGGAGGCCGGTGATGGTTTCGGCCGCGTGACAGGGCAGAACCTTGCCCGAGGGCGAGATGTTGAAGAACTGCCGACCCCAGCCGCCCATGCATTTCTTGGGCCGCTTGGCATAGTAATCGGGAATCACATAGTCGATTTCCAGTATGCCGGCGAGGCGCTCGCGGGCCTCTTCGACGATGCGGGTGGTTTCTTCAAGCTGGCGATAGGTCGGCATCAGGGCAGCGCGATTCTTCAGCGCCCAGCCGTAATACTGCACATTGGCGACCTCGAGCCGGGCGGCATCCAGTTCGACCGCCATGTCGATCATGTCGGGAAGCTGGTGCAGGTTCTGGCGGTGCATCACCGCATTCACGGTAAGCGGCAGCCCGACCTCGCGGGTCCAGCGCGCCGCCTCGAGCTTTTTCTGATGGCCCCGCCTGTAGCCGCCGATGCGGTTCGCGAGCGCATCCTCGCTGCCCTGAAAGCTGATCTGCACATGGCTGAGCCCCGCATCGTAAAGCGCCTTCAGCCGCTCGCGGCCAAGCAGCACCGCCGAGGTGATGAGGTTGGAATAAAGCCCCACATCGGTCGCGCGCTGCACGAGGTCGACCAGATCCTTGCGCGCGGTGGGCTCGCCGCCCGAAAAATGGATCTGAAGCACGCCCATATCGGCCAGTTCCCCGAGCACGCGGTGCCATTCCTCGGTGGTGAGTTCGCCTTTCGCACGTTCGAGTTCGACCGGGTTCGAGCAATAGGGGCACTGCAGCGGACAGCGATGGGTGATCTCGGCCAGAACCGAAAGCGGCAGGCCGTAGGGGGAGGATTTGTCCGGTTCGATGCTTCCGGGCCGGTTCTCGGTCATGATGCGACCTCCTTCGTTTCGACAAGGAAACCCTTGTCGGCAAGCCCCTGCAGCATATGGGTCACGTCCTGCATGATCGTGCTTTCGGGCGCGCTGTAGCGGGCCGCGAGCGTGACGACGAGATCCTGCACCGTCGCCCTGCCGTCGCAGAGCTTCAGCACCTCGACCGCGATGTCGTCGGGGATGAGAATCCGCTCGGGCGCCAGCAGCAGCCAGCGTTCGCGCATCCGGTCGTGTTTCAGCGTCACATAGCGCGGCAGCACCGGGCGGCTTTCCGGGGTTATGCTGAATTTCGGCGCTCTGGCTGTCATCCCGGACCCCCTTTCAGTGTTCCGCGGGAACGAAGGCACCGGGCGGCGGAAAGCCCGAGACATAGGCATGATACAGCGCGTCAAGCTGCACCCAGAGCACATTTGTCTTGAAGATCAGCGCCTTGCAGACGTCCTCGCGCATCTGTGGGGTCGTGGCATGGGCCTTGACATAGTTCAGGGCGAAATTCGCATCGCGGGGCGCCTGTTCAAGCCGGCGCCGGAAATAGACCATGACATCGGGATTGATGAAATCGTAATGCTCGAGCATCCCGGCGATCCGCTGTTCATGGATCGTCGGCGCGAAAAGCTCGGTGAGCGAGGACGCGATCGCCTCGAGCGGGGAATGGTCGCGCACGAAATTCACATAGGCATCGACCGCAAAGCGCGTCGCCGGCAGGATCCCTTCGGTCGAGCGGACATAATCGGGGTCGAGGCCGAGCCCGGTCGTGAGCTTCAGCCAGCGTTCGATGCCGCCCTCGGAGCCGCGGTCGCCGTCGTGATCCTCGATCCGGTGGCGCCACTCGACCCGGGTCTCGCGGTCGCGGAAACGCGAAAGCACCACCGCATCCTTGATCGGGATCGAGCTTTGGTAATAGTAGCGGTTCAGCGCCCAGGCCTGCACCTGCCCCCGGTTCAGCTTGCCGCCGTGCAGCAGGTCGTGAAACGGGTGGAGGTTGTGATAGCGCGCGGCCCCGATTTCGCGCAGCCGCCGCTCGAGCGCCTCGGCATCCATGAGCGGCGCTTCGGTTGCGGATCCGGTTGCGGAAAACTCTTCGGCGGTGCTCACAGGGTGATCTCCTCTCCCTCGTGGGGGATATGCCAGCCCGCAGCTTCGAGGCGGCGGCGCTCGGGGCTCTCGGGCCGCAGCGCGGGGTTCGAATTGTTGATGTGGACGAACATCTTGCGCCCTATCCCGAGCCCGGCCAGCGCGTTGATCGCGCCGCTCTCGCCCGTCATCGGGACATGGCCCATGCTTCGCCCCGTCTTGTGGCTGAGCCCGGCCGACACCATCTCGTCATCCTTCCAGAGCGTGCCATCGAAGAACAGAAGCGGGGTTCCCCGGATTCTCTCGGCCAGTTCTCCGGTCATGCCGCCACAGGCGGCGATGAAGTGAAAACCGCGCTCGCTGCCCCGTTCCCGGATATGAAGGCCGAGCGTATCACCCGGCGTATATTCCAGCACCTCGGCGGTCGCCCTCGCGGTTTCCTCCAGATACCAGGCGGGTTTTCCGGGCACCTCATAAGGCGTGACCAGAAGGCCCGAAGGGCTGCCGTCCGGCAGGAGCGGTTCGAAATCCGTGTCGGCCCTGATCGCGACGCGGGGGACGAGTTCAGGCTTCAGCACGTTGAAGACGTTGTTCCCGGCAAGCCCGTCAAGCACCCGCCGGTGGCCGTAGATGGTAAAGGGCGACCCTTCGCGCAGCGACAGCAACCCGGTGATCGCGTCGATCTCGCCGTTGGTCAGGATCACGCCAGTGATCGGACTGTGCCGGACCGTGCCCTCGGCCGGAAAAAGCGCCGGGGTGCGGTTGATCTGCTGGCGAATATCCGGCGATGCGTTCACCAGAAACCAGTTGCGCCCGTCGGCGCTGACCGCGATCGAAGCCTGCGTTCCCGCAAGCTCCGGCCTTTCGCGTGCTGCCCGGCAGCCCGGGCAGTTGCAGTTCCACTGCGGAATCCCTCCGCCCGCCGCCACGCCGAGAACGATCACCTTCAGCATGTCCGGCGGTCCCCGGCCTCAGGCGGGCGAAGGTCGGAAATCACTTCTGCTTGGCGCAGGAGTACATGTTGATTTCCATGCCGACCGGCATTTCTTCGATCTTGGGGGCATTCCATGCCATGGTGATTTCTCCCGTTCTGATGATATGAACAGCGCTGTGCTGCAGTGTTCAAGGTATGGCACCCCTGTCCAATGTCCATCTATCGCTCCCATAGGGTTTGCCTATAACGCGGCCCCGATGAACGGCGGGCAATCATGCAGGGGCGCCCCCGAAAGACGCCCGGCCGCGCGCTGGAGCGCCTCGATCAGGGCCGAATAGGTCGGGTTGTGCAGATATTGCGACGGAAGGATCGCAACGATGTGGCGCGGTTCGAGCCCGGTCCGGTAAAGGCGGAGGTTCTCGGCCACCCTGCCGCCGAGCCTCGTGGCGAGCACCGGCACGACGCAGATGCCGAGCCCCTGCTGCACGAGCGCGAGCGCGCTTTCATAGCTGCGCACCTGTGCCAGCATCCGGCTGCGGGGCAGGGCGCGGCCGTACCATTCGCGCACCCCGTCGCCGGTGCGCGTTCCAAAGACGAACTGCACGGTGCGATGAAGCAGCGCGAGGTCATCGGCGCAAAGGTCCTCGGCCGGGTCGCGCATTCCCGCAAGGTCAAGATGCCCGGGCACCGCCAGCACCAGCGGATCGGTCATGATCGGCACCATCTGGAATCCGGCGGGCGGCGCCTCGATCGATTCCGAGGCCACGAGCCCGAGGCTCACATGCCGGCCGTAAAGCAGATCAAGCACATCGGCCGGCGCGCTTTCGTGAATGTCGAAATCAAGTCCCGTGGTCGCGCCCGGCATCGCCTCGAGCGCGGGCGGCAGCAGCACCCGCAGGACCGAGCTCAGCCCCGCCACCCGGATCGTCTGGCGCGCGCCCGAACCGATGGCGCGAACCCCGTCCTCGAGCGCCTGCATGCTGTTCAGCACCCGTTCGGCCAGCGCGAGCGCCTTGTGCCCCTCGCCGGTCAGTTCCATCCGGTTCGAGCGGCGGTCGAAAAGCTGCATCCCGAGCGCCTGTTCCAGCGCCGAAATCTGCTGCGACAGCGACGGCTGCGCAAGGCCAAGCTGCTTTGCCGCCCGGGTCAGGGTCTCGCAATAGGCGACCACGATGAAAATCTGAAGTCGCCGAAGCGTGACGCCCCCGCCCGAGATCATGCTCTGGCCGAATGCAGCGTCGTCCGTATCGGCCTCGTTGCGATCATCCATTGCCTTCTGCCTCTTCCTTTCCGGCCTCCGGCCCGGCCTTCCCGACGGGGCGGCACCGGGCGATTGCGCGACCCGATCCGCGCGGCTCGCCTCGCGGGGTGGCATCGGCCGGGTCATGCCGGCGCCTGCCGGCGGAGCCGCGGCAGCGTAAGCGCCGGCACCCAGGCCGCGACCAGCAGGATCAGCGCCGCCAGGGCGACGGGCGGCGAGAGGCTTTGCCTTGCGCGAACCAGGTGCTGCGGTGCGTTTTCGGCCAGGGCGCGGTCGATCGCTGCCGTGCCGGCATCGACGCGCAGAAAACCGAGCCCGCGTTCCTGCGCCAGGTCCTGAAGGTAGGACATGCGCAGTTCGGACAGATGCTCGGACCCCTCCAGATCGGATTCGCCATAGGGGTTGTTGCGGGGGTGATAGCCGGGGCGCTCGGATGCGTCCTCGGGCGCCGGGCCGATCCGGGCCGGGGCGTGCTGCACATCCTCGGGTCCGTAGAATCCGACCTCGCGCCCGAGGTCATCGTAAAAGGGGATCGGTGCCGGCGTATCGCCGCCGGCGCCAAGCACGAGCCCGCCGGGACTGTCGCCCCGGAACGGGTCGGCGCCGGAATAGGGCAGCGGCGGCGATTCCTGCCCCTCGGTGATGAAGATCAGCGGCACGTCGAGCTCCGCCGCCCGCTCCACCGCGTAGTTCAGCCCCTTCGAGATCATGCTGTCGCCATCCCAGGCCATGCGCCAGTCGACCCCGAACAGCGCACCCTCGATCGCGGCAAAGCTCTCGCAGACCTCGATCGGCTCGAACAGGGTCAGGCTGCGGCGTTCGGTGAACACGCCAAGCCCGATCCGGCTGCCGCAGGGGCGGGTGGCGATCCAGTCGCGCATGGCGCGGCGCGTGTAATCGAGCCGCGATTCCCCGCCCATGTCGCGCACGTTCATCGAACGGGTGATGTCCACGATCACCAGCGCGTCGCTCACCCGCTGTTCGCGCAGGAATCCGGGGCGGAAGGCGGCAAGCAGCGCCAGCGCGGTCACGATCAGCGGCGGCAGGATCCGGCGCATCACGGGCCACCCCGCGGCATCCCCGGCACATCGGTCCAGAGCCGGCGCGGGCGCGTGTCGGGGTCGCTCTCGCCCTCGGCTTCGGGGCGGGGAAGGTCGCGGACCAGCCGCATGGCCAGTTCGAGGTTGAGCTTGGCGTTCCAGTCCCCGGGTCTGGCCCGCAGCGCCGCGCGATAGGCGGACTTGGCAAGGTTCACCTCGGGGGTGGCGTCGTCGATGATTCCGGTTTCAAGCGTCACGAAGGCGCCGCGCAGCCGCGAATTGCCGATCGCATATCGTGCTTCGGCCAGAAGCGCGGGGGGCGCATCGCTCAGCAGCGGCAGCACCTCGAGCGCCTCGGTCAGCAGGTCGCGATGTGCAAGGTACAGCACGCGCCCCTGAATCGCCCGCGCATCGGCATTCTCGCGCGGCACCGCCTGCCGCCCGGCCGCCATGGCGCGGATGTCGGAATTGTCGCGCCAGTCGCCCCAGGCTCCATGGGCGAACCATGCGATTCCGGCGCCCGAAGCGAGCAGGATCAGAAGCATCAGGATCAGCGCCAGACGTCTCATCGCGACCTCATGAGCGGTTCGGGGCGGCGCGGCGCAAACGGGCGTTCGACCCAGCGCGCGAGCGTAAGCCCCGCCGCCGCGAGCGCCGCCACCAGATAGAACATCCAGTCGAGATCGCGGCGCGGCACGCTGTGCTCGGTCAGGATCGGCTTGGCCTCGAGCTTGCCGATCTCGTCCACCGCCTGCTGGACCGCTTCGGAATCCTCGGCCTCGAAGGCGCGGTAGGGCACGCCCAGCCGCTGCAGGAACAGGTGCAGGTGGCGTTCGGGCCGTGCCTGCGGCGTGTCGGGTTCGCCGGGCTTGCCCTTGTCGAAGATGCTCTTGTCGCCGGCGCTGCGCAGATAAAGCCAGTAAAGGTTCACCTGCTGTTCAAGCGCCATCTCCCGCAGTTGTTCCTGCACCTCGCGGGCGATGACGGCGGCCCCGTCCGAGACCATGACCACCGCGCGCGAGCCAAGCATCGAGGCATCCTGCATCATGTCCATGGCGAGCGCGAGCCCGCGCCCCACATCGGTCTGCGACAGGCCCCGTTCGCCCTGGGCGTCGATCGTGGCGCGGATCGCGGCGCGGTCGGTGGTCATCGGCAAAAGCTGCATGGGCGAGGTCGAAAAGGCGGCAATGCCGATGCGGTCGTCCGGGCGTTCGGCAATGAAATCCTGCAGGATCCGCCGCGCCGCGACCGATTTGCTTTCGTTCTCGCCATCCGGGCGGAGCCCGGCAAAGGTGTCGTCCATGCTGGCCGAGCGGTCGATCAGCAGCACAAGGTTCGTGCCCTTGCCGCGATAGCTGACCGTGCCGCCTGCAAGATGGGGATCGGCCAGCCCTGTAACCAGCGCCGCGATCGCCAGCATCCCGGAACCGGTCAGCGCCCGGTCGATGATACCGGATGCCTGGTCGGCGGGGCGCAGGTCGAGCCGCGGCACATCCGACGCCCGCAGCCAGCGCGCGACCAGCGGCAACAGCGCGAGGGGCAGGGCGAACAGCATCTGCGGCAGGCCGAAGGCGATCATCGCTGCCCCCGCTCGATGCGCGAGAGGTCACGGGCGAGCGTGGGCGCCTCGCCCGTGACCTGCTGTCCGGCGCCGAAGAAGGCGGCATCCGAGTCGTGGAAGAACGTTGCCAGCCGATCCTCGAGCGGGCGGAATTCGGGCCGCGCGGCCAGAAACCGGGGCAGGTCCGCCCCGATCAGCACCCGCCCGAACGCGGCGTCGAAGGCACGATGCAGCAGCCGGCGCTGCGCGCCCGCGTCATTCGCCCGGCCCATCTGCCGCGCGGCACGGGTAAAGGGGCGCGCCGGGCGGGCATGAAAGGGCCACCATGCCTGATGCCAGGCCAGAACCGCGAGCGTCAGCACGAACACGAGCGCCATGAGCGCCAGCCCGATCCGGTTCGGGCGCGCGTCGATCAGGCGATAGACGGGATCGGGCATCATTTCGTCCGGGCCGGGCCGCATCATGATCGGATGGATCGGCGAGGTGACGAATTCAAAGCCGGGGAGCGTCGTTTCCGTGCCGTCGGACAGGCGGATCGGCGAGGGCGGCACTTCGCGCAGCTTGGGTTCCATCGCCGCATAGAAATTCTGCCAGCGCAGCGTCACATCGACGCCGTTTTCGGTCCTCCGGGTCGTCACCTCGCGCAGGTCGAGCCAGTAATCCACAGCGCGCGGGCGCGGCAGGCTCGCGCTTTCGATCATGACCCCCTCGGGCAGGGGGACATGCAGGCGCTGGATCAGCTCATCGCCCAGCCACCAGCCATGATGACGCGGATTTTCGGCCTCGATCACGGGCTGGGCAAGGGCCGGAAGCGGCAGCAGGGCAAGGACCATCAGCCATTTCATGGCAGCCCCTCGCCAAGCGCCGCGACCAGGTGGTCGATGTCGATGCTGTCGCGGATCTCGACCGCGCGCAGCCCGTGGTTCGAGAACACACGGCGCAGGTCGCGGCGGCGCTCCCGCGCGGCCTCCTGCTGGCGGGCGGCCCATTTGCGGCCCGTGATGACGGTGTGGCGGCGCCCGGTCTCGGGGTCGCGTGCCTCGGCGAGGCCGGGCCGGCCCGGCGGGTTTTCCAGACCGCTGTCGCGCAGCCAGAACGGCAGGACCGGGCGCGGTGTCAGCGCGCCGAGCAAGTGGTCGAGTTCATCCGCCCCGTGATCGAAATCTGACACGAGCGCCACCAGCACGCGCCGCAGCGGCAGGGCCTCCGCCGCACGGATGAGCCCCGCCGTGCCCCGGCCTGCGGGCTGCAGCGCATTGATTCCGGCGCGGAGTTCCTCGCCCAGGCCCGGGCGGCGGGTCGCGGGCGCCTCGAACAGCACCTGCTCGCCGCCGATGACCTGTATCGCGGCACGGTCGCCACCCCGGCGCGCGGCCTGCGCGAGCCCCCCCGCGAGCAGCGCCGCCAGCCCCTGACGGTCCGACGCCGCCCCCGCCCCGAGCGAGGCCGATCCGTCCAGCAGGATATGCAGGGCGATGTCGGTGCGGCGCTCGAAACGGCGCACGAAAAAGCCGCCGAAAGGATCGGTGAGCGAGCGGCGTATGTCCAGCCGGCGCGGATCGGGATAGGCGAGCAGCGGCGCGATGTCGGCGAATGAATCGCCGCTGCCGCGCATCCGCCCGCGATGCGCGCCCTCGTGCTGGCCCGGCTGGCGCCGGCCAAGCCGCCAGGCGAGCGCGTCGAACAGATAAAGTTCTTCCCCCCCGGCGGTCATTGCGCCGGAACCGGGATCGCGTCGAACGCGGCGGAGATCAGCGCCGGAACCAGAAGCTCCCGGCGCGGTTCATAGGCGGGATTGAGGAACGTGCGATGGGCCATGACCGGCTGGAACACCGCGCGCACGTCCTGCGGCAGCACCATGTCGCGCCCCTCGATCCAGGCGGCGGCGCGGGCCACGCGCACGAGCGACTGCATGCCGCGCGGGCTGACGCCCCCGCGCACAAGCCGCTCCGCGTCGGCGCCCTCGATCGAAAGCCCCGCTGCCCCGGGGTCGCGCAGCGCATCGCAAAGGTCGAACACGTAGCGCTGCAGCGCCTCGCTTGCATGCACCCGGTCCTGAACCTCGCGCGCCAGCCCGTTCAGCCCGCGATAGGGCAGCGACCCTTCGGTGACATGGGAAATCAGGCTGTCGGTGTCGTGAAAGCGGGTGTCGAAGGCAAGCGCGATGCGGTCCTCGCGCGTCTGCGGCAGCCCGACCTCGATTTCCAACATGAACCGGTCGCGGGCGGCGGCCGGCAGTTCGAAGGTCTCGTCCCGCTCGATCTGGTTGCGGTCGGCAAAGACCTGGAGATGGGGAAAGCGGTGTTCGCGGCGAAAGGCGGTGAGGCTCTGCTCGGCCATCAGCCGCAGCAGCAGGGCATGAACCTGCGGCCGGGCGCGGTTGATTTCGTTGAAGAAGAAAACGGCAAGGTCTTCGCCCCGCGACAACACCGGCCCCGGCTCGATCAGGGGGCGGCCCTGGTCGTCGAGATGGGCGTCATAGATCAGGTCGCTGGGCAGCAGATCGACCGTGCCCTCGATGCGGGCAAAGGGGCCGCCGAGTGCCCGCGCCATGGCCCGCAGGAGCGTCGTCTTGCCGGTGCCGACATCCCCGGCCAGAAGCACATGGCCGCGCGCCAGCACCGAAAGCAGCAGCAGGCGGATCACCCGCTGCTGGCCGAGAATGATGTGCCCGAGTTCGGCTTCGGCCGCGCGAAAGCGCTGCCGCCAGTCATCGGTGGCCGGGTCGTCCTTGTCCGACATGAATTGTTCGTCTTCCGCAAAGGGCAGGGTCCGTGCCGCACACGCCGCCAGGGGGAGGCGTTGCGCCGGGGGAGCGCATGACGCGCACGGCACGAACCTCGTGGACTGCCTGTTTCAGGGGCGATCCCGCGGGGCCGCGATCACTGGCTCGGCGGGGCGGAGCCTTCCTCGTAGTCCGGGATCTTGTTCACGTCATAGACGAAATCGCCGGTCTGTTTCATGTTCCAGATCCGCCACTGGTTGCGTTCGTCCATGGCGGCCAGTGAATCACCCTGTTTCGAGACTTCGGCCGGGTCGTGCTGGGGGTCGTATTTCGAGCCCTCGACCGTTTCGGGATAGTCCGGTTTCGGCTCCCAGCAGTTTCCGGGCGCCTTGCAGTTGGTGCCGTCATAGGCAAGCGCCGGTGTCGCCAGCGCAACGGCAGCAGCAATGCCGAGCAGTGTCAGTTTCATGGTCGTCTCCTCCTTCTCCATGTTGAGCCGCTTTGGCCGGAACGGGCCGGGGTGGTTACTCCTCGCTGTCGCCACCGCCGTCCGCATCCGGGTCGAATGGTGTGAATTCCTCGCGCTGTTCCGGGGTCAGCCAGACGGCATCGGCCGGATCCTCGACATAGAGATGACGCACCCAGGCCATGACCTTGAGGATCTCGTCCAGCGTCAGGGTGCTGTAGTTCGGCCCCATCTGGCCCGACGCGCCGCCGAAGATGGTCGAGAACAGCCCGACATCGGTTTCGTTGCTTCTGTAGCTCATGTAGGCGTCATTCAGGCCGGGGCCGATCTTGCCCTCGCCGTAATGGCCGTGACAGCCCGAGCACATGGTCAGGTACAGGTCTTCGCCCTCGGGAAGGACTTCGGGATCCTCGACATAGATGTTGACCCCGGTGTCGAGGAATTCCTTGACGGCCTCGGTGTCGCGCCCTTCTTCCCTGGCCAGATCGAGATCCAGCGGGGTGCCTTCGGTGGTGTGATAGAACTGCTGCTCGGCAATGGCCGCGGTGGTGCCGAGCGCGAAAGCCGCAACTGCCAGCGATAGTTTTCTCATTTCTCGTCCTTGTCTGTCTTGTCCAGCGGCAGGGTGGGGATGCCTTCCTCGTCGAGGATGGCTTCGATCCGGTCCTGTCCGCTGTTCAGCGCATCCTGCACGGTTTCCAGGATCCCGGGCCGGTCCTTCGATACGCCGACCGCCTGGTTGAACTGCAGCGGGATGATCACCCCGTCCGACCGTTCGATGTCATTGGTGATCAGCGTCATCCTGAGCGGGGTGCGGGAATCGCGCACATAGCGTCCCGCGTCGGGGGCGAAGATGATGCCGAGATCGGCATTGCCGTCCGCGACCTCGCTCACCACGAGCCGGGCGGGAACCTGGGTGTACTGGTTGCGCCGGTCGGTGAAATTGGTCAGCGATGCCTGGTAGACAAGGTTGTATTCGTAGCGGCCGGTATATTTCAGGATGGTTTCGGCCGGGGTGTAGTAGCGATAGGCGAAGGTCTCATATCCCTCCTGGTCCACGTCCTCCCATTTCTCGCCCTGAAAGTCGCGGTCCTCGCGGCTGACGAAGGCATAGCCGGACCGGTAATAGGGTTCGCTGACCAGAAGCCGGTCGTCGTTTTCGTCGACGCCCATCAGCACATCGCAGGTGCCGGCGTCGATACCGTCGCGGAACAGGAAGATTCCGGGCTGGTCGATCATCACCAGTTCGAGCGTCATCCCGGCCTCGTCGGCGATGACCTCGGCGATGCGGTTCTCGAACCCGTCCCGATCGGCGGTCGAATAGGGGGCATCATCGGTCGAGGCGCAGACGCGCAGGCTGTCTTCGGCATCCTGGGCCGCAACCGCTGTCGTCGTAAGGGCCAGTGCCGCGCTGCCCAGCAGGCACGAAAGTCTCGTGCTCATGTCGCTTGCTCCGTCATATCTCTGACTGTCATGTCTTTTTCCGTCACTTTCCGAACGTCACCCGTTCTCGCGAACGGCACCGGGCGAGGCAGGATGCGCCGCCCGGTGCGTCCCTCGATCATCAGGCTTCGTCGTCGTCCGCGTATTCGCCGAGATTGACGTCGTCGGTGTAGGGGCTTTCGCCGTCGAGCGAGAACACCATCACGCCGCCACCCATCTGGGTGAATTCCTGCAGACGGCGGAAGGCGCCCACGGCACCAAGGCCCGCGGTCGGATCCTCGAGGTCGAACACCAGCCCGACACCGGCCCAGCCGCCGACACCGTAGTAGATGGCGACATACTGGCGGTCGTCATGGGTATAGGTCATCGGATGGCCGACCACGCCCGAGGGCAGCTTGTACTTCCACAGCAGTTCGCCCGTGTCGCTGTCGCGCGCCTTGATGAACCCGTCGAGCGTGCCGTAGAAGGTCAGCCCGCCGGCGGTCGCCATGGTGCCGCCCCAGACGGCAAAGCGCTCCATCTTCTCCCAGGCCATTTCGCCGCTGATGGCGTTGTAGGCCTTGATCTGGCCGAGGCCGAGACCGTTCTGCCGGTCGCCCTTGGGGCCGGGATACATGTTGAGCGTGGCGCCAACGAAATACTGGCCGGCGCGGTAGGGCAGCATGAACGGTTCCCAGTCCATGCAGATGTGGTTGATCCCCAGCATGAACAGCTTGCGGTCGGGG
The DNA here is from genome assembly GCF_900156525.1 of Pontibaca methylaminivorans. Taxonomy (NCBI): domain Bacteria; kingdom Pseudomonadati; phylum Pseudomonadota; class Alphaproteobacteria; order Rhodobacterales; family Roseobacteraceae; genus Pontibaca; species Pontibaca methylaminivorans. The sequence goes on along the minus strand of NZ_FTPS01000001.1, from coordinate 732,285 downwards.
TCATAGCTGTCGTGGCCCTGGTTGTGATACCCCATGGCGCCCGGGCAGATGTCGCGGGCCTTGTGGTCCATGCGGGTGCCGAACTCGGGATCGCGCACCGGCAGCCCGGTATCCAGTTGCACCTCCTTCACCCAGTTGACCGTATCGTCCATCTTGTCGGCCGAAATCAGGTCGCCGTTGGTGCGGTCGAGCGTATAGATGATGCCGTTGCGGTCCGGGTGGGTCAGCAGCTTGCGCGTGTTGCCCTCGGCGTCCTCCTGCTCGGACAGCATCATCACGTTGACGCCGGCATAGTCCCATTCGTCATGCGGGGTCTTCTGGTAGGCGAACTTGGCCTCGCCGGTTTCGGCATCGCGGCCCCAGATCGCCATGGTCCACTTGTTGTCGCCGGGCCGCATGGTCTCGTTCCAGGGCGAGGGGTTGCCGGACCCGTAATAGAACATGTCCTCGTCGGGGTCATAGGCATACCAGCCCCAGTTGGTGCCGCCGCCGATCTTCCAGGCGTCGCCTTCCCAGGTCTCGGTGCCGAGGTTGAACTGGCCGTAATGCGGGTTCGGCTCGTTGAAGTCCTCGGCCAGGAGAAGCTCTTCATCGGGGCCGGTAGCATAGGCGCGCCAGCGCTTTTCGCCGGTCTTGACGTCATAGGCGGTGACATAGCCGCGCACGCCGAGCTCTGCGCCGGAACTGCCGACGATCACCATGTCCCGGATGATATAGGGGGCGATGGTCAGGGTCGCGCCGACCCTGATGTCGGCATTTTCCATCATCCAGACGGTCTTGCCGGTTTCGGCGTCGAGCGCGGCGATATGCCCGTCAAGCTGGGTGCGGAAGATCAGCGGCCCCATGTCGTCATCCCCGGGCCAGTAGGCCAGGCCCCGGTTCACCACGTCACAGCAGGCCACGGTGCGCGCGGTCGGATCCTGCTGCGGCTTGTTCTGCCACAGGATCCGGCCCGGATCGTCCAGATCGAGCGCAAAGACGGTGTTGGGGAACGGCGTGTGGACATACATCTTGCCATCGACCACCAGCGGCGTGCCCTCGTGGCCGTGCAGCACCCCGGTCGAGAAGGACCAGGCCGGACGCAGCGAACCGACGTTCTCCTTGTTGATCTCGTCCATCACGGAATAGTTGCGCTCGTCATAGTCGCGCCCGGGCATGACCCAGTTCGCCGGATCCTCGGCCAGCTCGATCAGCTTGTCATTCGCCTGTGCCGGCTGCAGCCCGAGCGTGCCCACCACCACCGCGCTGAGCAAGGTCAGCGGCGAAGCACGCAACATCGCCTTGCGAAGTGTCATTTTCATATGATCCTCTCCCGTTGCTGCGCCGTCCCGGAACCGGACCGAAGTCTCCCCCCTCCCGGTCGGCGCAATCCTGCATCTTGACCGGTGCCCTGCCGGCAGCGGTCCTGCGCAGCCTGATTGGAGCATAGAGTGGGGAAGGCTGTCTTTGGGCGATGCGCCTCGAATTGCACGGGGCAAATGTCCCATCCCGCAGGGGGGAAATGCCCCGGATTGCCGGGGAAAGAGAAAGGGGAAGAGGGCGAAATCCGGCCATTTCCGCTTGAAACCGCCGAATCCCGAGGTCATGTCCGGGCTCTTTGCCAGACCGCTGCTATAGTATGAACGCGAATCATTGTCGCAGCGGGGCAGAGGCATGCGTCAGGAAATCTCCGGTGGCAACTGGGTCATGGCCGTGGGTCTGGTCATGATGCTGATGCTGCCGGGCTGCTATGAGGACGAGGACGAGACGCTCGCGGGAGAAAGCGAGCCCGGCACCGCCGCCATCAGCGAGCCGGAGGCGGAGCGGGGCGACGACTGGCTGCGGGTGGAGGAATCCGAGGCGCCTCTCGTCTTTCTCGCGCGCCGCAGCGGGGCCGCCGGTGACGATCTCGCACCGGGTTTCCGGCGGCTGGGCGACGACTACAGCGAGAGCCCGCGCATGATCGCCAATCGCGTGCTGCAGCTCTGGCGCGAGATCGAACGCAACGACGGGCCGGGGCTGGGCCTGCGTCAGTTGCTCGATGATCTCGCATCCGACCGGCACCGGGCCGAGGACAGCCTCGCCGCGGTGATCCAGCTTTATCGCGTCCAGCGCCGGCAGGGGCGCAACCATGCGGAGGCGGTGGCGATGGCGACCGGGGAAGGATCGTGATTCATGTCGAAGACCGTTTCGGTCTGGACATCATCCGCTGGATCGCGGTGCTGGTGCCGCAGCGGCGGCTGTCGCTGAACGGGCTGGCGACCGCGTTTTCCGTTCTCGGCGGGCTTGCGCTCTGCGGTGCGGTGATGGCGGTTCTCATGCTGAACGCGCGCCGTTCGATCGAGGCGGAAACCGCGGCAGCCTTTCATGCCGCGCGGCAGGCGGCGGCGCAGCGGATGACCTTTACCCATGACGCGCATCAGATGATCCGCGAGGCAACGCGGGTGGCCGAGGAAATCGGCGCCATGCCGCATGTGGCGGTCGATATCGTCTTTCCGGGGCGCATCGCGCGCGCCGCGCCGCCGGCGGTGGGCAGCGTGCTGTCCTCGCCCGAGGTGCCCGAATGGTTCGATGCGCTGCTGCGCCCGCCGCTGCAGATGGACCAGATTCAGGTTCCGCACCCCAATCTTCCCAGCAACGTGCTGATCGTTTCGGACCCGAGTGCGCGGATCACGGAGCTTTGGAACAATTTTCGCCTGGTCGTGCCCATGCTGGTCATGGCGGTGTTCGGGGTGGTCGGGCTGATCGTGGCGGTCAACCGGCTGATCCTGCGGCGGCTGCGGCGGCTGCTCGACGCGCTGGCGGCGGTGCGCCGCGGCGACATGAGCTGCCGCGCCCCGGATGACTGCCTGACCGAATTTTCCGCCCTCGCGCGGGGGGTCAACGACCTTGCGACCCATCTGCAGGCGGAGCATCGCGAGAACGACCTGCTGCAGACCCGCCTGCTGACCCTTTCGGAAGCCGAACGGGCCAAGATCGCCTCGGATCTGCATGACGAGATGGGGCCGCGGCTGTTTGCCCTGAACGCGGCGCTGGCCGAGGCCCGCGATGCGGTGCAGAGCGTGAACGGCGCGGGGCGCGGGCAGCTTGACGAGGCGCTGCGCGCGACCGAGATTCACGCCCATGCGGTGCGCGACAGCGCCCGCGACGCCATCAACACCCTGCGGCCGATGCTGCTGGGTTACGGGTCGCTGACCGAACTGCTTGGTGAACTGATCGCGCAGTTTTCCGAGATCGCGCCCGATGTGAACATCCGCCTGACCGGGGAGTGCGTGCTCGACTCGGACGAGCTTTCCGAACTCTCGATCTATCGTTTCGTGCGCGAAAGCCTGCTGAATGCCGTGCGTCACGGGAAAGCGGGGAACATCCGCGTGAGCCTGCGCACCGAACATGGCCCCGGGCCGGGCGGGGAAATCCGGCGCAGCCCCGGCCACGGGTCCGATGCCGGCTGCGTGTCGCAGATCGTGGTGCGGGTCAGCGATGACGGCTGCGGCCCCCCGACTGCTCCGGTCCGGCACGGTTACGGACTGATCGGAATCCGCGACCGCGCCCGCGCGCTCGGCGCCACCTATGTCGCCCCCTGCCGCGACGGGGCATGGACCATAACCGAACTGAGGATGCCCTTCCAATGCCTGTTCCTGCCATGATCGCCGAAGCCGAAGCCGAAACCGATGTCCAGACCGGTGCCGGGAGCGGAACCGGAACCCGGGCGGGCTCCGCGCCGCTCAAGCGCATCGTCGTCATCGACGACCATCCGGTGGTGGTGGAGGGCTGGGGGCGCATCATCCGCGCCCGGCTCCCCTGCGAGATCGTCTCGGCCACCACCGCGCTCGAGGGCTGGCGCGCCTGGCGCCGCGACCGGCCCGATCTGATGGTGATCGACCTGACCCTCGGCGAGGACAAGATCGCCGGCATCAAGCTGATCCGCCGCCTGCGGCGCTCGGACGCGCAACTGCCGATTCTCGTCTTTACCATGCATCGCAGCCCGGTTCTCGCGCGCCGCGCCCTGCATGCGGGGGCGAACGGGATCATCAACAAGGATTCGCCCCCCGAAGAGATCCTGACCGCGCTGAGCGAGGTTCTTGCGGGGGGGAATTTCGTCGAAAGCCGCCTGGCCACGCAGATCGCGCTCATGAACGTGTCGGGCGGTGCGAGCCGCCGCTCCCGGCTGACGCCGCGGGAGGAGGAGATCCTCGGCATGATCGCCGACGGATTGCCCTATCGCGAGATCGCGAACCGCGCCTGTATCAGCTACAAGACCGTCTCGAACGTGAGCTTTGCCCTGCGGGAAAAGCTCGGGGCATCGAATCTGGCCGACCTGGTGGTCAAGGGCATCCGTTATTTCGAGGAGATGTGAGCGCCGCCCCTGCTTCGGCGCGGGCGGACATGTGACGGGACCGCCGGCAACCGTGGGGCGATGATTCCCGAGGACCTGTATGTACAGGTGGGCGCCGGGTAATCGGACCAGGATCCGAACAGAGCCAGCTCCCTCGGAGTTGCTTAAGGCCACTGGAATGCAGCCGCACGCGAAGGGCAGAACCCGCCACGCCGAGACAGATAGGCAGCCGGCGGCGCCGCGGCAAGGGGTGGTGCGGGGATCGGCCGGAAGATCGGCGCGCGGGATCCCCCCGGGCGGGGGCTTAATTCCCCCTGGTGCCGCGGGTTGCGGCGGCGGGGGCCTCCGGCGGGGATATTTCCGGCCAGAAGAAACCCTGCCGCGCGATTGCCCGGTCGGGTGCAGAACCGGCGGCGCGGTCAGCCCCTGGTCTTGCGGGTCCGGGCGCTTTGCGCGGCGGCGCGGATTTCCTCGGCGATTTCCTCGGCCTCTTCGGGTTCGAAATCCATCGGGATCTCGATCTCGCCGGCTTCGACGAACAGCCGCACCATGCCCTTGTCGGTCGGGCCGATCTGCAGGTTGGCGACGATGTCGCTCTCGGTATTGATGCCCATGGCCGGTCTCCTGAATTCGCCGGTCCTGCTATCGCCTGGCGCATGGAAGCGCAAGCGCGGTGGGGAAAGCCCTTGCAATCGAGGCAGGCCGCCGCTACATCGCGGGCGCGTGCCGCCTTAGCTCAGTTGGTTAGAGCGCTGGATTGTGGATCCAGAGGTCCCCCGTTCAAGCCGGGGAGGCGGTACCAGTTCCGGATATCCCTCGTCTTTCTGTGGTGCCCGGGCGTGTCCGCGTTCCGTGGCCTCAGTCCAGCGTCACGCTCTGGCGCAGGGCACCGCTTGTGCGGTCGAAGATCAGGAAGCGGCCGTCATCGGTCACCACGCCATACCAGTCCGCCCCGATGGTCACGGCCTGCGCCGAGGCGCCCTCGGGCAGGGTGATCGTGTCGGGCAGGGCGGGCACGGCGGCAGGAGTCGAGAGGCGGATGACAAGCAGCACGATCACGATTACAAGCCCGACGATCATTACCGCGGCGAGGGTCGTGACCAGCCGGCGCAGGAAGCGCAGGTTGGCGGGCTCTTCCGTGGCATCCGGGGAGGGCGTCATGGCTGTCCGTCGCGTCAGGTTCATCATCGCGGAGGATCCGCCGCCGCGCCTTGATAAGGCGCTTGCCCGCGATGTGCCAGAGACGGCGGCGCTTTCGCGCACGCGGCTTGCGCGGCTGCTGGCGGACGGGGCGGTCCGGTTGGACGGGCAGGTGGTGCGCGATGCGCGGCTGCGCCCGACTGCGGGGGCGGAGGTCGATATCACCCTGCAGGAGGCGGCGGAGAGCGTGATCGCCCCGGAGCCCATCGCGCTTTGCGTCATTCACGAGGATGCCGATATCGCGGTGATCGACAAGCCGGCGGGCATGGTCGTGCATCCCGCGCCCGGATCGCGCGAGGGCACGCTGGTGAATGCGCTGCTGCATCATTTCGGCGCGGATCTCTCGGGTGTCGGCGGGGTCAGGCGGCCGGGAATCGTGCATCGGCTCGACAAGGATACGAGCGGGCTTCTGGTCGTGGCCAAGACCGACGCGGCGCATCATGGGCTTGCCGCGCAGTTCGCCGCGCATCGGGTGGAGCGCGAGTATCGTGCGCTCTGTTACGGCGTGCCGGATGCGGGCGATCCCCGGCTGCGCGGCATCCGCGGGGTGTCCTTCGAGCCGGGCGATACGCTTTGCATCACCACCCAGCTTGCGCGCCATCCGGCCGAGCGGCAGAAGCAGGCTGTCCGTTTCGAGGGCGGGCGCCATGCGGTGACGCGGGTGCGGGTGATCGAGGCGTTCGGGGTGCCGCCGGTGGCGGCGCTGCTGGCCTGCCGGCTCGAGACCGGGCGCACCCATCAGATCCGCGTTCATCTGGCGCATTGCGGCCATGGGCTGATCGGCGATCCGGTTTACGGCGGGCAGCGGCGGCTCACGGCGCGGGCGCTCGACCCGGCGGCGGTGGCCATGGCCGGCGGGTTTCCGCGTCAGGCGCTGCATGCGGCGCGGCTTGGCTTTGATCATCCCGTGACCGGACGGGAGATGCGCTTTGATGCCCCGCTGCCGCCCGATATGGCGGACCTGGTTGCGGCGCTGCGCGTTCATCCCTGAACGGGCGCGGCGTTCCGCCCGCCGTTCTTTGCGGAAATCCCCTGGAGAAGCGGCGCGACGGTGCTGCCGGTCGGGCCCGTTTGACGTGTCCGTAACCTGATTGTGTATTGAATGCGACGAAACCTGACGCATATAGTATGTTAAGTGGTAAAACCTGCCCTGAAATCCGAAGGGGGGACTATTGATGGCGAATTACGCAAATCTGCCGGCGCCGACGCCCGAAGGCGGGCTGAACCGGTACATGCAGGAAATCCGCAAGTTTCCGCTGCTCGAGCCGGAAGAGGAATACATGCTGGCCAAGCGCTGGGTCGAGGAAAACGACATCGAGGCGGCGCACAAGATGGTGACGTCGCATCTCCGGCTCGCGGCCAAGATCGCCATGGGCTATCGCGGCTACGGGCTGCCGCAGGCCGAGGTGATCTCGGAGGCGAACGTGGGCCTCATGCAGGCGGTGAAGCGGTTCGATCCCGAAAAGGGCTTCCGGCTTGCGACCTATGCGATGTGGTGGATCCGGGCCTCGATCCAGGAATATGTGCTGCGCTCCTGGTCGATGGTGAAGCTCGGCACGACCAGCGCGCAGAAGAAGCTGTTCTTCAACCTGCGCAAGGCCAAGGCCCGGATCGGTGCGCTGGAAGAGGGGGACATGCACCCCGACAACGTGAAGCAGATCGCCGAGGATCTCGGAGTGACCGAGGCCGAGGTGGTCAGCATGAACCGGCGCATGAGCGGCGGGGATGCCTCGCTCAACGCGACGGTGGGCGCGGACAGCGAAGGTGCGCTCGAATGGCAGGACTGGCTGACCGACGACGATGCGGACCAGGCGGCCGATTATGCCGAGCGCGACGAGATGGAAACGCGGCGCGAGCTGATGCTTGAGGCGATGGAGGTTCTGAACGACCGGGAGAAGGATATCCTTGTCAAGCGCCGCCTGAGCGACGAGCCGCTGACGCTCGAGGAACTGAGCGGGCAATATGACGTGAGCCGCGAGCGCATCCGCCAGATCGAGGTGCGCGCCTTCGAGAAGCTCCAGAAGAAGATGCGCGATCTTGCCCGCGAGAAGGGTATGATGGCCGAAGCCTGATCAGCCCCGATCGACCCTGACAGCCGGCCGCCGGCAACGGCGGTCTTGCAAAGCGGAGCGACCCTGCCCATCCTTGGAGCAGGGTCTTTCCTGTCGGAGGCCCGGTCGGGCCGGATCGGAACCGGCGTGGCGAGGAGGAAAACATGGCAGTGGGCTGGGCGCGCGATGGCGCCGTGAACGAACAGATCGAAGCGTCGATATCGGACGAACTGGCGCGGATGCGCGCGCAGCAAGAGCGCCAGGTCGGCGAGAGCCGCACCCATTGCGCGGAATGCGAGGAGCCGATCCCCGAACAGCGCCGCCATGCGCTGCCGGGGGTGAAGCTGTGCATCGAATGCCAGCAGGAGCGCGATGGCCGCGTCAGCGACCGCGGCGGCATCAACCGGCGCGCCAGCAAGGACAGCCAGCTGCGCTGAAGCGCTCGTCAGGAAAAGTTGCGGAGCGAGGCAGGGGGCGCTGCCCCCTCTTGGCCTGCGGCCAATTCACCCCCGGGATATTTCTGCCAGAAGAAGGCCGGACGACCGTGCGGATCAGCGGCGGGGTCCGCCACGCCAGCGCCGCCAGAGCGGGCGCAGGTCGATCGCGGCGATGGCGATGCCGAGCGGGATCATCCAGAAGCCGAGCACCGGCAGGAAGCCGAACAGGCCGAGGACGACCAGCAGCAGCCCGAGCAGGGCGCGCAGCCCGCGCGGCACGCGCAGGCGCACCCAGGCCCGGAAGCGGCGCAGGCGCTTGCGAAAGCCCTGGCCGAGGCGCTGGCCGGGTTGGTTGCCGATGGCCGTCAGCTTTCCATGGCTTCGAGATCGTCGATCATTCCGGCGATCATGCCGAGCCCCTTGTCCCAGAAGCGCGGATCCGAGGCGTCGAGCCCGAACGGGGCGAGCAGTTCCTTGTGGTGCTTCGAGCCGCCGGCCTTCAGCATGTCGAAATACTTGTCCTGGAAACCGGGCGCGCCCTCGGCATAGACCGAATAGAGCGCGTTCACGAGCCCGTCGCCGAAAGCATAGGCATAGACGTAGAAGGGCGAGTGGATGAAGTGGGGGATATAGCTCCAGAAGGTTTCGTAACCGTCCATGTAGCTGAAGGCGGGGCCGAGGCTTTCGGCCTGCACGCTCATCCAGAGCGCGTTGATGTCGTCGGGAGTGAGTTCGCCCTGGCGCCGCGCCGCGTGGAGCTTGCACTCGAAGTCGTAGAAGGCGATCTGGCGCACCACGGTGTTGATCATGTCCTCGACCTTGCCGGCCAGAAGCACCTTGCGTTCCGCCTCGTCCCGGGCGTTGTCGAGCAGGCGGCGGAAGGTCAGCATCTCGCCGAAGACGCTCGCGGTCTCGGCAAGGGTGAGCGGGGTGGCCGAGAGCAGTTCGCCCTGGCCCGCGGCGAGCCGCTGATGCACCCCGTGGCCGAGTTCATGGGCGAGCGTCATCACGTCGCGCGGCTTGCCGAGGTAGTTCAGCATCACATAGGGGTGCACATCGGTCACCGTCGGATGGGCGAAGGCGCCGGGGGCCTTGCCCGGTTTGACCGCCGCGTCGATCCAGCCCTTGTCGAAAAAGGGCTGCGCAAGGTCCGCCATGCGGGGATCGAAGGACGAGTAGGCGGCGAGCACGGTGTCACGGGCCTCGGTCCAGGCGATGCTGCGGGGGGCCTCCATCGGCAGGGGGGCGTTGCGGTCCCAGATCTCCATGCGGTCGAGCCCGAGCCAGCGGGCCTTCAGCTGATAGTAGCGGTGGCTGAGCCGCGGATAGGCGGCGACCACCGCTTCGCGCAGCGCCTCGACCACCTCGGGTTCGACGTCATTGGCAAGGTGGCGCGCGGTCTGGGCGGTCGGCATGCCGCGCCAGCGGTCGATCACTTCCTTTTCCTTGGCCTGGGTGTTGTGCACCCGCGCGAAGGTGCGGATATTCGCCTGCAGCACGCGGGCGATGGCACGCGCCCCGGCTTCGCGACGGGACCGGTCCTGTTCGGTCAGCAGGTTCAGCGCGCCCTCGATGTTGAGCGTCTCGCCATCGACCTCGAATTCGAGGCCGGCGATGGTTTCGTCGAACAGCCGCTCCCAGGCGTCGCCGGTCACGCCGAGATCGTGCAGGAAGCGTTCGAGTTCGTCGCTGAGCTGATAGGGTTTCAGCTTGCGGATGCGGTCGAATACCGGCTTGTAGCGGGCGAGATCGGCATTCGCGGCGAAGCGTTCGGTCAGGAAGGTGTCGTCCAGCCGGTTCAGTTCGAGCGTGAAGAACACGAGCGGCGTGGTGTAGTTGGTGATCTTTTCCTGACAGTCGGAGAGGAACTTCGCGCGCTTTCCGTCGGTGGTCTGCTGGTAGTGGCGCAGGCCCGCATAGGACATGATGCGCCCCGCCACCGCGTCGATGCGTTCGTTGCGCAGGATGCAGTCCAGAAGCCCGGCCGCGTCGAGTTCGGCCAGCCGGCCCTCGTAATCGGCGGCGAAGCTTGCGCAGGCCTTTTCCAGCCAGTCGAGATCGCGCTTGAGTTCGGGCGCATCCTCGCCGCTGTAGAGATCGTCCAGATTCCATTCCGGAAGGTCGCCTGATGGATGTGCGCCGGTATCGGCCTGGGCGTCGCGGAAGGGGCGGGACTGGTGCAGCATGGAAACCTCGGGACATGAATGGTGCCGCTACATCTAGGCCCATGATCCGTTCCGCACAAGGCGGCCGCGTGCGGGCATCGTGGCAGGCGGCGCGGATCGGGATCGGGACTCAGGGGTCGGGGGCGCCGGAAAACAGGGCACTGAGCCGGTCGAGCAGGGGCGCGCGGATCTGCGGGCGCTCGACCAGGAGTTCATGCCGCCCGCCCGCCATCACCTCGAGCGCGCCGCCGGGCCAGCGCCGCATCCGCTCGGTCACGGCGGCACGGTCGATGATGCGCTCCTCCTCGCCGCAGAAGACGCGGCAGGGAATGCGGGGCGAGGGGCGCGCGCGCAGGCCGCGGCATTCGCAAAGCGCCTCGCGCAGCCAGCGCAGGCTTGGCCCCCCGATGCCGAGCTCGGGATGGGCGGCGACATGCGCGCGCAGCATCGCATAGATTTCGGGATCCGAGGTCAGGGTGTTGTCGGCAAAGGCGTGGCGCTCGACATAGGGCGGCAGCGCCGTGCCCGGGGCGCGCCGGTGATCGAGCCCGGCAAGGGACGCGGCGCGGGTCAGGGCGCAGGCGAAGGCATGCAGCATGGCGGGCATGGCGATGCCCCACATCGGCCCGGTGAAGGCACAGCTCTGCACCGCGAGCCCGTCCATCAGCGCGCGCAGGCCGATCGCGCCCCCCATGGAATGGGCAAGCAGGTGCCAGGGCAGGGGCAGATGCTGTTCATGGGCAAACAGCAGTGCCGCCGCGAGGTCATGCTGGTAATCCGCGAATCGCTCCACATGGCCGAGCCGCCGCTCCGGCAGGAGCCGCTCGGACAGGCCCTGGCCGCGCCAGTCGATCACCAGCGTGGCCAGCCCCCGTTCCCGGAAGCCGTCGGCGGTGGCGGCGTACTTCTCGATATATTCGGTCCGCCCGGGCAGCAGCAGCACGGTTCCCCGGGGCTGCGCCGGGCGCCAGACCGCGACGCGGATGCGCAAGCCGTCGGCGGTCCGCAGCCAGAATGCCTCACCGGCCGGCTGCGTCCCCGGCATGTCGGTCAGATAGGGGGCAGGATCGGTCGGGCGTGGCGTCATGGCCGGGTCAGGAGATGAGCGCCGCCAGTTGCATCGCCTTGCCCATGTCGCCGTCGATCTTCAGCTTGCCGGACATGAAGGCGCTGGTCGGGTCGAGATCGCCGTCGAACAGGGCGCGGAACGTGTCGCTGTCGGCCGAAAGCGTGACATCGGCCGGTTCGTCGGCGATGCGGGCGCCCTCTGCATCGAGAATGAGGCTGCCCTCGCCTTCGATGTCGAAGCGGGCGCTGCCGTCGAAGGCGCCGGCGGCCACGCGGTCGTTCAGATTCGCGGCCGCGGCGTTCAGAAATTCACTCATCTTGGTCCCTTCTGTCTGTCGGATGTGCCGGATCGGTGGCGAGTGATGCCGAACCCGTTGGAAACCACCGCCTGCGGCGTTACACTGGGCACCGATATGAGTACGAAGGGCCCGAACATCAAACTTATCCTCGCGGCACTGGCGGCCATAGTCATGTTTTCCCCACCTTCGGGCCTCGCGCAGCCGGCGCAGGGCGGCGCGGATGCAGCTGACGAGGCGGCGCTGCTTGCCGAACTGGCCGAGGCCGATGCCGAACGGGCGCCGCAGATCGAGGCGCGGCTGCAGGCCATCTGGTCGCGGAGCGGATCGCCCGCCATGGATCTCCTGCTCGAACGCGGCCGCCGCGCCCTCGAAACCGGCGATGCGGGGGCCGCGCTCGACCATCTGGGCGCGCTCACCGATCACGCGCCCGATTTTGCCGAAGGGTGGCACCTGCGGGCCTCGGCCTGGTTCGAGGCCGGGCGGTTCGGCCCGGCGCTGTCCGACCTGGAACGCGCGCTGGCCTTGAATCCGTCGAACTACCGCGCAATCTACGGTCTGGGCATGATCCTGGAAGAGCTTGGCGACAAGGCGCCTGCCCTGCGGGCATATCGGCGGGCGCAGGCGATCGCACCGCAGGATGCCCATATCGCGGCGGCGGTCCGGCGTCTCCAGCAGGCGGTCGGCAGCCGGGAGCTTTGACTTCGCCACCCGTCAGGAACGGGAATCGGCGGGAAAGGTGGTCGGATCGGCATCATGAACGGGGCAACGCGTGTTCTGGCCGTGCTCGGCCCGACCAATACCGGCAAGACCCATTACGCGATCGAGCGGATGCTGGGCTATCGCAGCGGCGTGATCGGCCTGCCGCTGCGGCTTCTGGCGCGCGAGGTCTATGACCGGATCGTCGCGATCCGGGGCCCCTCGGTCGTGGCGCTCGTCACCGGCGAGGAACGCATCGTGCCGCCGCGCACGCAATACTGGGTCTGCACGGTCGAGGCGATGCCCGAAGGGCTCGGCACCGATTTCGTCGCCGTGGATGAAATCCAGCTTTGCGCCGATCCCGAGCGCGGCCATGTCTTCACCGACCGGCTGCTGCGGGCGCGGGGGCATCACGAGACGCTGTTTCTCGGGTCGGACACCATGCGCGGCCCCATCGCGGCGCTGGTTCCCGAGGCGCAGTTCCTGCATCGCGAACGCATGTCGCAGCTTTTCTATACCGGGGCGAAAAAGCTGTCGCGCCTGCCGCCGCGCAGCGCCATCGTCGGGTTTTCGGTCGAACATGTCTATGGCATCGCCGAACTGATCCGCCGCCAGAAGGGCGGTGCGGCGGTGGTCATGGGCGCGCTGAGCCCGCGCACGCGCAACGCGCAGGTCGCGCTTTACCAGAACGGCGAGGTGGATTACCTGGTCGCGACCGATGCGATCGGCATGGGGCTCAACCTCGACATCGACCATGTGGCGTTCTTTTCGCTGACCAAGTTCGACGGGCGGCGGATGCGCCCGCTTGCGGCGGATGAGCTTGCGCAGATCGCCGGCCGGGCCGGGCGCGGCATGTCGGACGGCACCTTCGGCGTCACGGGCGAGGCCCATGCGCTGGACGACAGCGTGGCGCAGGCGATCATGGATCACCGCTTCACCCCGCTCCGGCGGCTGAACTGGCGCAGCGCAGCGCTGCGCTTCGGCAGCCCCGAGCAGCTTGTCGCCTCGCTCGAGGCGGCGCCGCAGCACGAATCCCTGACCCGCGCCCGCGAGGCCGACGACCTGAGGGCGCTGAAGGCGCTTGCCGGGCAGGCCGAGGTCGCCGCGCGCGCCAGCGATCCGCAGTCGGTGCGGCTGCTCTGGGATGTGTGCCGCATTCCCGATTTCCGCGGCATCAGCCACGGGGAACATGCGGCGCTGCTCGGGGTTGTCTTCAACAGCCTGCATGAACGCGGGGCGCTGGCCGACGACTGGCTGGCCCGCCAGATCCGGCAGATCGACCGGACCGACGGGAACATAGATACGCTGAGCCGGCGGCTGGCGCATATCCGCACATGGACCTATGTGGCGCAGCGGCGGGGCTGGACCCGTGACGAAAAGCATTGGCGTGAAGAAACCCGCGCGGTAGAAGACAGGGTGTCGGATGCGCTGCATGCGCGTCTGACGCAACGTTTCGTGGATCGGCGCACGTCGGTGCTGCTGCGCCTGCTCAAGCAGAAGGAGGCCCTCTTGGCCGAAGTGAACGACAAGGGTGAAGTGACCGTCGAGGGCGAATATGTCGGTCGGCTGAGCGGGTTCCGCTTTTCACCGGACCGCGAGGGCAATGCCGGCGGCGGCAACCAGGGCGGCATCGGCGACAAGACGGTGAAGTCGGCGGCGCTCCAGGCGCTCGGGCCGCAGTTCCAGCTCCGGGCGGACCGCTTCTACAACAGCCCCGATACCGAGATCGACTTTACCGATCAGGGCGGGCTCATGTGGGGCGATGCGGCGGTCGGAAAGCTGGTCGCGGGGGCGGATCCGCTCCGGCCGCAGGCCGTGGCCTTTGTCGATGACGAGGCCGGCCCCGAGATCGTCGAGAAGGTGCAGCGCCGGCTGCAGCATTTCATCGACCGCAAGATCGCCGCGCTGTTCGAGCCGCTGCTTCTGCTCCAGCGCGACGAAAGCCTGACCGGTCTTGCCCGCGGCTTTGCCTTCCGCATGGTCGAGGCGTTCGGCATCCTGCCCCGCGCGGGCGTAGCCAACGAGGTGCGCGACCTCGATCAGGACGCCCGGGGGGCCCTTCGCAAGCACGGGGTGCGCTTCGGTCAGTTCACGATCTTCATGCCGCTTCTGCTCAAGCCGGCGCCGACGCGGCTGCGGCTCGTGCTCTGGGGGCTGGCACAGGGGCTCGATGAATTTCCCGAGGCGCCGCCGCCGGGGCTCGTGACGATCCCCGAGGCGGGGAACGTGCCGGAAGGCTATCATACCATGTGCGGCTATTATGCCGCCGGATCCCGCGCGATCCGTATCGACATGCTGGAGCGGCTGGCGGACATGCTGCGCGCGGAAGACGGGCGCGCCGGTTTCGAGGCCAGCGCCGATATGCTGTCGATCACGGGCATGACGCTCGAACAGTTCGCGGACCTGATGCAGGGGCTCGGCTACCACGCCGAACGCGGCGAGCGCCTGCGCGAAAAGCCGGCGCCCGCCGGGGAGGAGGAACCGGCCGCGCCTGCGGCGGGCGACGGTGCCGAATCCGCCGAACCGGCCGAACCCGACGCGGATGATCGCCCGGTGATGGATCGCGGCGCCGAAGCGGCCCCGGTCGCGCCCGACGCCGGGCCGCCCCCCGCTGCCGCCGACAGCCTGCCCGAGGCGGCAACGCTTGCCGACGAGGGCATCGCGCCGAGCATCGACGAGGGACGGGAGGGGATCGAGGTCGGCTCCCACATTCCGACGGTCAGCGAAGGCGAGGTGCCGGTTGGCGCGGCCGCCGATGCCGCGCTGCGCGAGGATTCGGCCCCGGTCGATGTGGCCATGGGCGATCTGCCCGAGGAAGCCGATGAGGACTCTGGTGAAGGTCCGGCCAATGATGCTGCCGCGGCGCGCGGCGAAGCGACCCAGCCCGAAACCGAGGTGTTCTTCACCTTTACCCGGCGGCGTTCGCGCCCGGCCCGGGGGGGCGGCGGTGGCGCGCGCGACAAGGGGGCGGAACGCAACCGCGGCCGGCGCGACGACAGCGGTCAGGGGCGCGAGCGGGGACGCGGCAAGGGTGCCGCCGCCAAGGGGCGCGGGCGAAAGCCGGACGGCAAGGCCGATGGGAAACAGGATGGCGCGGCGCGCAAGTATTCCGCCGAACCGCCCCGGCGCGACAAGAAGATCGACCCGGACAATCCCTTTGCCGAGGCGCTGATGGCTTTGCGGGACAATCGCTGACGTGGCCGATCCGGCTGCCGGCAAGCTGCGCATCGACAAGTGGCTCTGGCATGCGAGGTTCTTCCGCACCCGCAGCCTTGCCGGAAAGGCGGTCCGCGAGGGGCTTGTGCGGCTGAACAGCGAGCGAATCACCAAGCCGGCGCAGCAGGTCGGCGAAGGCGATGTGCTGACCTTTCCGCGGGGACGGCAGGTGGTCGTGGTGCGCGTGGTCGCGCCCGGTCTGCGCCGCGGCCCGGCCGAGGAGGCGCGCGCCTTGTTCGAGCTGCTCTCGCCCCTTCCGGTGCCGGAGCCCGGGCCGGCGTCCTGATTCGCCCGCCTTCGGGCCGGGTGGCGGGGCGCGGCGCGAATTTCGGGAAGCGGCCGGAACGGTCAGCCTCGGGCCGGCGGGCGCAGGGGAAACCAGGCCAATCCCGCAGCCGGGATGCGACTTCTGGTCTTGATTGGCCGGCGGCGCTTGCAGAGCGCGGACGAGGCAATTAGCTAGGCAGCAGAAGTGAAACGGAAAGTCTCCCATGACATATATCGTCGCTGACAACTGCATCGCGTGCAAATATACCGACTGCGTCGAGGTCTGCCCCGTGGATTGCTTTTACGAGGGCGAGAACATGCTGGTGATCCATCCCGACGAATGTATCGACTGCGGAGTCTGCGAACCCGAATGCCCGGCCGAGGCGATCTTTCCCGATACCGAGCCCGACATGGACAAATGGGTGGAGTTCAACCGCAAATATGCCGAACTCTGGCCGGTGATCGTCAGCAAGAAGGATCCGCTCCCCGAGGCCGAGGAACGCGACGGCGAAAGCGGCAAGCTCGAGAAATACTTTTCCGAGAATCCGGGCGAGGGCGGCTGACCCGTCATGACTGCGCGGGCCGCCCCTGGGGGCACCCTGATCCCGTCGGATTGAATGCTTCCGACGAGGCGGTTTTTATGTTATACTTCTCGTTGAATGATGGTTCTCGTCGGATCAGCGCCGGGCGCGGGATTGCGCTCTGAATCTTGTGCATCACAGTCGCAGCTGCTTGAGGCAACGATTTTGCCTTGGGGGCTGCTTGTGCGTTGTAAGGTGCGTTGTCCGACCGGTTGGCAGCGAAGGGAAACCGAATGTCGAAGGCAAAAGAAGCGGAATTTCGTCCCAATGATTATGTCGTCTATCCGGCGCACGGAGTCGGGCAGATCATCTCGATCGAGGAGCAGGAGGTTGCCGGGCTGAAGCTCGAGCTTTTCGTCATCTCGTTCGAAAAGGACAAGATGACGCTGCGGGTGCCGACCAACAAGGCCGCGGATATCGGGATGCGTTCGCTTTCGAGCCCGGCCATGATCGACAAGGCGATGAACACGCTGAAGGGCAAGGCCCGGGTCAAGCGGGCCATGTGGTCGCGCCGGGCGCAGGAATACGAACAGAAGATCAACTCGGGCGATCTGATCTCGATCGCCGAAGTGGTGCGCGACCTGCATCGCAACGACGATCAGCGCGAGCAGAGCTATTCCGAACGCCAGCTTTACGAAGCGGCGCTCGAACGTCTGACCCGCGAAGTGGCGGCGGTGAGCGGCGCCGACGAGGAACAGGCCGCCCAGCGCGTGGGCGATGTGCTGACCTCGCGCGCCGCCTGATCGGCCGGCTTCGGGGTGACCGGGGCCGAATAACGGAAACGGCCGTGCCTCCGCTTCGGAGCGCGGCCGTTTTCTTGCGTTCTGGCCGGGTCAGGATGTTCGGTCAGGACAGCGCAAGCAGGGCAAGCAGCACGGCGATTTCGGCAATCTGCTGGCCGGCGCCAAGGATGTCGCCGCTTTGCCCGCCGATCCGCGCCCGGGCCAGCAGGCCGAACCCGATCAGCGGCACGGCAGCGGCCAGCGCGGCAATCAACGCGCCGCTCCCGCTCACCGGCAGCACGACAAGCAGCGCAAGCAGCAGCGCGATCAGCGCCGGTGCCGCTCCCGGGCGACCGACGCCATGCGCCAGCCCGTCGCGGCGCGCATGGGGCAGGGCGGCCATCAGCACCGCCAACATGGCGCGCGAAAGCACCGCCGCCGCGAAAGGTGCGGCCCAGACCTGCCCGGCGGCGATCAGCGCCGACAGCGCGATCCCCCGCAGCGCAAGCGCCAGGATAAGCGCAAGCACGCCGTAACTCCCGATATGGCTGTCGCGCATGATGGCAAGGCGCCGCTCGGCGGTCTGGCCACCCCAGAGCCCGTCGGCGCTGTCGGCAAGCCCGTCCTCGTGCATTGCGCCGGTCACCATGATCTGCGCGGCAAGCATCAGCGCCGCCGCGACCGGTGCCGGCAACCCGAGCCCGAGCGCGAGCGCCCCCGCCGCGCCGGCGATCAGGCCGATCAGCACCCCGGCAAGCGGAAAGGCCCAGACCGCCTGCGCCTGCCGGCCGAAAGCGGCATCGGGCTGCGCCGGCAGGGGCAGGCGCGTCAGCAGCAGGAGCACGACAAGGGCGTCGCGCGGTCGGATCAGGGCGGTATCGTTCGGTCTGGCGGTCATGGGGCCGGTCGCTCGCGTCAGGGAATGCGCGCTTCCGGTTCAAGCCGCTTGCCGCGCCGCCGTCCAGAGCGAATTCCGCCCCGAACGAAAAAGGGGCACCATCGGTGCCCCTTTTGCCTGCCCTTTCCGAGTGGCGCGCTGCCTCGTCCGCGCCATGTCCGTCGGCTTTTTTTGCTCTTAAAGACCGGCGGCGATGTCGATGCGGGCCTGTTCGAGGACCGAGCGCACCTGCGGGGTGAAGCTGCGCCAGATGTCCATGCGGAAATCGGTCTCTCCGTCGCGCCACAGCACCACGGTTGCGCTTTCAAAGAGGGTGCGCGCGCCGCCGCCCGGGGGGATCGAGGCCAGGTCGCGGGGGCAGCCTGCGGACAGCAGGTCAAGCACCCCCGGCCCCGAAAGGCGCAGGCTGATTTCGCGGTCGCTGATGTCGCTGAGGCTGTGGGGAATGTCGCTTGCCCGGGCGGCTTGCGTCAGTGCCGCGCCGTCGCGGGCAATGACCAGCCATTCGTCCGGCCCGAGGCAAAGCGCCTCGCCCGCTTCGGCACTGGCGCGCGTGCCGATCCGTTCGGGCAGATCGAGCCCGAGCACGGCGGCGAGTGCCGCGCGCTGTTCGGGGCGAACCCGTAGCGAGAACCGCGCCTGCGGTGCCATGTCCTCGATCGTCACGCCGGCGGTATCCTGGTTTTGCTGTGCCATCTCGGTCTCCTCAGAGTTTCAGCCGCTGGCCGTCGGGGTCGTAGAACACCGGCGATGTGACGCGGGCCCGGATCGTGCGCTCCGGCATCGGGATGTGGACGATTTCGCCCATGCGGTCATGGCCGCCGGCGACAAGCGCCATGGCGATCGGCCGCCCGAGCGCCGTCGAATCGTAGGACGAGGTCACGTGTCCGACCATCTTCATCGGAATCGACTGATGCGGGTCGAGCACGATCTGCGCCCCTTCCTCGAGGCGCGAATTGTCCTCGGTCAGCAGGCCGACCAGTTGCTTGCGCCCCTTGGCCACGAGATCGGGCCGCGCGAGCGAGCGCTTGCCGACGAAATCGGGCTTCTTCCTGCCGATGGCCCAGCCGATGCCGGCGTCTTCGGGCGTGACCGTGCCGTCGGTGTCCTGACCGATGATGATGTAACCCTTTTCGGCGCGCAGGACGTGCATGGTCTCGGTGCCATAGGGGCAGATGTTGTAGGGTCTGCCGGCCTCCAGCAGCGCCTCCCAAAGCTCGAGTCCGCGACTTGCCGGCACGTTCACCTCGAAGCCGAGTTCGCCGGTGAAACTGAGCCGGAACAGCCGCGCCGGGATCCCGGCCACCTTGCAATCGGCCACCGACATGTGCGGGAAGGCGTCATCGCCGATGTCGATCCCCTCGACCAGCGGTTCAAGCAGCTTGCGCGCATTGGGCCCGTTCAGCGCGATGGTCGCCCACTGTTCGGTGGTCGAGGTCAGCCACACGTCAAGATCGGGCCATTCGGTCTGAAGGTAGTCCTCCATCAGGTTCAGAACGCTCGCCGCGCCGCCGGTGGTGGTGGTGACGTGGAAGCGGTCCTCGGCCATGCGCCCGATCACCCCGTCGTCGCGGATATAGCCATCCTCGCCCAGCAAAAGCCCGTAACGGCAGCGGCCCGGCTGCAGCTTGGTCCAGGGGTTCGTGTACATGCGGTTCATGAACTCGGCCGCATCGGGGCCGTTCACCTCGATCTTGCCGAGCGTCGAGGCATCGAACATGCCAAGCGATTCGCGCGTCGCGCGGCATTCGCGGGCCACCGCCTGATCCATGGTTTCCCCGTCCTTCGGGAAATACCAGGCACGCCGCCACTGCGCCACCGGCTCGAACACGGCGCCGTTCCGTTCGGCCCAGGGGTCGATCGGGGTCTTGCGGGTCAGGATGAAGGTCTCGCCCCGCATGAAGCCGCAGAAGGCACCGAAACTGGTCGGTGTATAGGGCGGGCGAAAGGTGGTCAGCCCCACTTCGGGCGGCGATTTCGACAGCGCATCGGCGGCGATCATCAGCCCGTTGATGTTCGACATCTTGCCCTGATCGGTCGCCATCCCGTTCGTGGTATAGCGTTTCACATGCTCGATCGAGCGCATGCCCTCGCGCACGGCAAGGCGGATGTCCTTGGCGGTCACGTCGTTCTGATAGTCGATGAAGGCGCGCGCCTTGCCCGGGCTGCGATCGGTGGGAAGCTCTTTCTGCGCCTCGCCGGTGCCGGGGCGGTCGTTTTCCACCGTGAAGCTGCCGGCGGAACCTTCGAGCCCGATCGCCACGGCCGCGGCCGCGCCTGCGGCGCTGCCGTCCCGGATCGCCACGCCGTAGCCCCAGAGCCCGCGTCCGGCGCCGGCGATCTCGCAGGCTTCGGTCTTGCGGTCGGGCAGGAAGGTCTGGTGTTCGTCGTCCCAGACCAGACCGCCCCTGGTGTGCGAGAACAGATGCAGCGACGGGGTCCAGCCGCCCGACATCAGCAGGCAGTCGCAGGCGATGCTGCGCCCCGCGCCGACGCGCCCGTTCTGCACCGGGTTCACCCGCACGGATTTGATGCGCAGCCGCCCCGACGTGCTGGTCGCGGTGTGGCCGGTCAGAACCTCGATGCCGCGCTTGCGGGCACCGGCCAGCAGATCCTCGCGGATATCGCGGCGCAGATCGACGATGGCCGCGACCTTGCTGCCGCTGTCCGAAAGGTCGAAGGCCGCATACCAGGCGCTGTCATGGCTCGTGAGCACCGCCGGCCTGTCGCCGACGCGCACGCCGAAACGGTGCAGGTAGGTCTGGGCGCTGCCGGCCAGCATGACGCCGGGGCGGTCGTTGCCGTCGAACACCAGCGGCTTTTCCAGCGCGCCCTGCGCCAGCACCACATGTTTTGCCCGCACCCGCCACATGCGTTCGCGCGCGGACCCTGCGGGCGGGTTGTCGAGGTGGTCGGTCACACGCTCGCAAAGCCCGACCATGTTCTGGTGATAATAGCCGATCGCCGTGGTGCGGGTCATGATCTTCGCGCCAAGCTCGCGCAGCTCCGCGAGCCGCGCGGCGAGCCAGCCCCAGCTTTCCTCGCCGTTGATGCGCAGCGCCGGGTCCGAGAGCAGCGCGCCGCCCATCTCGGCGTTTTCATCAATGAGCGTGACCCGCGCCCCGGCTGTTGCCGCCGCATGGGCCGCGCTGATGCCCGCCGCACCGCCGCCGATCACCAGCACGTCGGTGTAAAGATAGCGCGAACCATAGCTGTCGGGGTCGGGCACCTCGGGCGATTTCCCAAGGCCCGCCGCCTGGCGGATGAAGGGCTCATAGACCTTGTCCCAGAAGCTTTTCGGCCACATGAAGGTCTTGTAGTAGAACCCGGCCGAGAACAGCATATAGGCGCTGTCGTTGACCGCGCCGACGTCGAAAGACAGGCTCGGCCATTTGTTCTGGCTTTCGGTCACGAGCCCCTCGCGCAGTTCCTGCATGGTCGTGCGCGTGTTCGGCTCGAAACGGCCGTTGCTTTTCGCGCCCCGGCTCGTGCCGATAAGCGCGTTCGGCTCGTCCGCACCGGCGCTGATGGCCCCGCGCGGACGATGATACTTGAACGACCGCCCCATGAGGTGCACCCCGTTCGCGAGCAGGGCCGAGGCGACCGTGTCGCCGCGCAGCCCGCGGTATTCACGCCCGTCAAAGCTGAACGAGACCGGCGCCGCGTGATCGACGCGCCCCTTTCCCTTGATGCGAAAACGGCTCATGTCCCGGCCTCCACGTCGCTCAGATCCGGGCGCGGCTCGCCCGCCTTGTAGGTCATCAGAAACTTGTCGCTCACCGTGTCGCGCACCGCGTTGAAGAACCGTGCGCAGCCATGGACATGGCGCCAGCGCTCGTAATGGGTGCCCCGCGCGTTGGTGCGGATGAAGAGAAAGTCGCGCCATTCCTCGTCCGTGAGCGTCGAGGGATCGGCGGGGCGGACGATATGGGCCTCGCCGGCATAGGCGAATTCGAGCTCGGGCAGAGTCTCGTCGCAATAGGGGCAATGGATCATCAGCATGGTGTCGTCCTCAGTGTGCCACGGCGGCGGCGGCGGCCTCGTCGATCAGCCGGCCGGTGGTGAAGCGCTCGAGCGTGAAGGGTGCGTTGATCGGGTGCGGTTCGTCTTTGGCGACGGTCCAGGCCAGCAGATGCGCGGCCCCCGGCGTCGCCTTGAACCCGCCCGTGCCCCAGCCGCAGTTGACATAGAGCCCCGGCACCGGGGTCTTGCCCAGGATCGCCGAGCGGTCGGGGGTGACATCGACGATGCCGCCCCATTTGCGCAGCATCCGCATGCGGTTGAAGATCGGGAACACCTCGCAGATGGCAGCGACGGTGTGTTCGATCAGGGGCAGCCCGCCGCGCTGGGAATAGCTGGTATACTGGTCGGTGCCGGACCCGATCACCAGTTCGCCCTTGTCGGACTGGCTGATATAGGCGTGCACCGTGTTCGACATCACCACGCAGGGGAAGATCGGCTTGACCGGTTCGCTGACCAGCGCCTGAAGCGGGAAGCTTTCCAGCGGCATCCTGACGCCCGCCGTATCCATCAGCACGCTGGTGTAGCCCGCGACCGAGACCGCGACCTTCTTCGCGCGGATGAAACCCCTGGCCGTTTCGACTCCCATCACAGCGCCGTTTGCGTCGCGCCGGATCGCCGTCACCGGGCAGTTCTGGATGATGTCCACGCCCCGCGACGCGGCCGACCGGGCATAGCCCCAGGCCACCGCGTCATGGCGCGCGGTGCCGGCGCGTTTCTGCAGCGCGGCCCCCATCACCGGATAGCGCGCATCGGGCGAGATGTTGAGCGGCGGGCAGTATTCCTTGGCTTCTTCCCTGGTCAGCCAGCGGTTGTCGACCCCGTTCAGCCGGTTCGAGTGGATATGGCGCTGGAACGACTGCACGTCGTTCACGTTATGCGCCAGCATCATCACGCCGCGGTTGGAATACATGACGTTGTAGTTCAGCTTCTGGCTCAGATCCTGCCAGAGGTCGAGCGCATGATCGTAAAGCCGCGAGCTTTCGTCATAAAGATAGTTCGAGCGGATGATGGTGGTGTTGCGCCCGGTGTTGCCGCCGCCGAGCCAGCCCTTTTCCAGCACCGCGACATTGGTGATGCCGTGTTCGGTCGCCAGGTAGTGCGCCGCGCCGAGCCCGTGCCCGCCGGCACCGACGATCACGACGTCATATTCGGCCTTGGGCTGGCTGTCCGGCCATTGCGGCTCCCAGTTCTTGTGGCCGGTCAGCGCGTTCTTGAGCAGCATCAGGGCGGAGAATCGAGTCATGGCGACGTCCTCGGCGGAAAATGGGGGTGTTGCCCATGGCAATAACACGGGTTAACGCTGCGATAACTGTAGGGTTGCGCCAGATTCGTGTTAGGATCGCGCCATGTCCGCGTTGACATCATCCACCGCGACTCCCCGGCTGCGTGTCGGGTTCGTCCTTGCCCGCCGGTTCACGCTCTCGGCCTTTGCAAATTTCGTCGATATGCTCCGCCTGGCCGCCGACGAGGGGGACCGGTCGCGCCCGATCCATTGCAGCTGGCGCGTGCTTTCGGTCACGCCCGAGCCGGTCCGGTCAAGCTGCGGCATCGCCGTCACGCCCGACGAGGCGCTGGGAGACCCCGAGCGGTTCGATTACATCGTCATCGTTGGCGGGCTGATCGACGAAATCGAACATCTCGCCCCGGAATACGCCGCATTCCTGCACCGCGCCGCCGCGGCCCGGGTGCCGCTGGTCGGGGTCTGCACCGGCGCCTTCATCCTGCACCGGGCGGGGCTCATGCAGGGGTATCGCTGCTGCGTGAGCTGGTTCCATCACGACGATTTCCTTGAACAGTTCGAGGGCATCCTGCCGGTGTCCGACCAGATTTACGTGGTGGACCGCGACCGGCTGACCTGTTCGGGGGGCGCGAGTTCGGCCCATCTCGCGGCGTTCCTGATCGACCGGCACATGGGGCGGGCGGTGGCGCAGAAAAGCCTGCATATCATGATCATCGACGAGGCCATGGCGGCGGACGATCCCCAGCCGGGCCTGCCGCTCGAACTCAAGACCCATGATCCGCTGGTGCGCCGCGCGCTGCTGATCCTGCAGCAGAGCATGGACGCCCCGCCGGGAGTCGGCGCCGTGGCCGAGCGGCTCGGGGTGAGCCGGCGCAAGCTCGAACGTCATTTCGCGGCGGCGCTCGGGATTTCCCCGGCCGAGGCCTTCCTGCGGGTGCGGCTGTCGCAGGTGCGGCTGCTGCTGGCCCGTTCGACCCGCACCATCGGCGAGATCGCGCTTCAGACCGGGTTTTGCGATGCGTCGCACCTGATCCGCGTGTTCCGCCAGCAGATGGGGGTCACGCCCGACACCTGGCGCAATTCGCTGGGCGACGTCCTGCCGGAATGACCCGTCCGAAATGACATCGCCCGCGCGGGGAGGGGCGCGGGCGATGCTGAAACGGCGGTGTGGGAGCGCTCAGTCCTTGAGCGGCTTGCCCGCCGTTTCCGTCGCCATCAGCATGGCGATCAGCGCGACCACAGCCGCCGCCACGAGATACCAGGCCGGCGCGAGCTTGCTGCCGGACAGCCCGATCAGCCAGGTCGCCATGAAGGGGGCGGTGCCGCCGAACAGGGCGTTCGCGCTGTTGAAGCTGAAGGCAAAGCCCGAGAACCGCACCTTGGTCGGGAAAAGCTCGGTCAGGAAGGTCGCGAGCGTTCCGTCATTGATGGTGAGCAAGGCGCCGAAGGCGATCTGGATCAGGATGACCATGGCGAAACCCATGCCGTCCAGCATTCGGAACAGCGGCACGGTCAGCAGGATGAACAGCACCGAGGCGGTAATCAGCGCCGTCTTGCGCCCGAAGATGTCCGAAAGCCGGCCCATCAGGAAGATCAGGAAGATATAGGTGATGAGCGAAACGCTGGTCGCAAGGGTCGAGACCGCGTGCTCCATGCCCAGTTCCTCGGACAGGTAGGTCGGCATGTAGCTGAGGATCAGGTAGAAGCCGACCGCGTTCAGGCAGGTCACGCCAAAGGCGATGATGACCTCGCGGCGATGGAAGGTGAACAGGTCGCGGATCGGGGTGCGTTCAACCTGCTGTTCGGCCTCGAGTTCGCGGAACTTCGGCGTATCCTCGAGCTTGAGCCGGATATAAAGCCCGACGATGCCGAGCGGGAAGGCCAGCAGGAAGGGCAGGCGCCAGCCGAAGGAATGCATCTGCGCATCGCTCAGCAGCCAGTAGAGCGCCGCCGACATGAGCGACCCCGCCAGCAGCCCGGTCGCGGTCGAGGCCGGAACCATGCTGGTGTAAAGCCCGCGTTTGTTCGGGGGCGAGTATTCCGAGATGAAAGCCGCCGCGCCCGCATATTCGCCCGAGGCGGAAAAGCCCTGGACGATGCGCAGCAGGAGCAGCAGGATCGGCGCCCAGATGCCGATGCTCTGATAGCTTGGCAGGAAGGCGATCAGCGTGGTCGCGCCCGACATGATGAGGATCGACCACGACAGCGCCGTGCGCCGCCCCAGCCGGTCGCCGATCAGCCCCCAGATGATGCCGCCGACCGGGCGCACCACGAAGGAGATGGCGAAAACCGCAAAGGTCGCCATCAGCGCCGCCTGCGGGTCGCGGTTGGGAAAGAACGCGACCGCGATCGCCGTGGCGAGATAGCCATAGGATGCGTAATCGAACCACTCGACGAAGTTGCCGAGGAAACTTGCGCCGAGAACTTTCTTCACGACGCCGGCCTGCACCTCTTCGGGGGCAGGAATATGGCCGGGGTCGGCGGTGGTGTTGGTCATGGAACCCTCCCGGGGTAAGGCGCGCCGGCTCCTCCTGCCGGCGCTGAACATGGAAATGCCGGCGGACGGGTGCCGCCGGCAGCGTCAGGTGGCCGGATCAAAAGCCGTTCCGAGCGCCGTGGAGATTCCCTCCACCGCGACCCGGAGCAGCAGTTCCCCGTATTCCGCCGTGGCCCGCCGTGCCGACGAAAGACAGCCCGAGGCGGGGGTGAGCTCGGGCTTGACGGGGAAATGGTCATAGGGCGGAAATTCCGCCGGCGGGTGGTCTTCGACCAGATCCATGTTCACCAGATGCGGGTGCAGGTGCAGCATGAGCGAGGTCTCGAGCACCCCGCCGTGTTCGACGGCCCAGCCGGGGAAATCGTCGGCATAGATCGCGCGGATGGTCGTTTCGTCGATGAAATCCCAGTAGGACAGGATCACGCAGCGGAAATCGTGGACCCCGCTCCAGCCGAGTTCGCGGATGGCGAGATCGACGCCCTCGGTCAGGAACATGGAATTTTCGTAATGCCCGTTCACCAGGGTGACGCGGCGCACCCCGTGGCGCGCAAGCTCGCGCAGGACGTCGCGCACCACGTTGATCATGGTGTTGCCGTCAAGGCTTGTCGTGCCCGGCAGGTGGTTGCCGCCGCCGCTCTGCTGTTGTGACTTGTAGCCGTATACCAGCGCCGGGGCGACCAGCCCGCCGATATTGGCGGCGACCCGTTCCGAGATCGCCGTCGGCAGCAGCACGTCGGGGTTCATGCTCATGTGCGGCCCGTGCTGTTCGAGTGCGCCGACAGGGATCAGCACCATGGCGCCATCCCTGACGCGCTGCGCGTATTCGGGCCAGGCCAGTTCGGATATGCGGGTCTTTTCCATTGCCAGAAACTCCGTTGGAAGCGGTGCGGGCGGCGGCGGGGGATGCGCGCCGCCCGCGGTCTTGCCGGTCAGGCGGCAGAGAGGCGCGTCTCGCGGCCCAGCCCGGCCACCAGCGTCAGGAACAGATAGCTGACCGCCGTGATCGCGATCGCCGGAAAGGCGGCGGTCGTGGTGGCCGCGATGTCGGTCAGCCCGTAGTTCAGCGTGTAGAAGGTGCCGAGCCCGATAATGGCCGAGATCCAGCCGGCCAGGTTCCAGTCGCCAAGGCGGCTGCGGGTGGTGCCGTCGGGGTTTTCCTCTGCATAGAGGTCGTCATCGCTCACGCGGCGCTTGCGGACCACGAAATAGTCGAGGACCACCAGCGTCCACATGGGCAGGAAGATGCCGCCGATGATGCCGAGGAAGAACTGGAAATAGCTGACGAACTGCTCGAAGGCGAGCGGGATGAAGCACATGATCAGTTGCAGGATGGCGATGAACAGCAGCATCCGGCGCGGCGAGGTCGGGCGCGCGGCCCCGATCAGCCCCATCCCGGCACCGTAAAGCACGGTCACGTTGGTGCTGACGGTGGCGAAGAACACCACGAGGAACGCCACCGTGCCAAGCCCGAGCGATGCGATGATCGAGCTCGGATCCGATGCGTTCGGGTCATAGATGCCGGTATCCAGCACCACGCCGATCACGCCGACCGCGCCGACCAGCATGAACCAGCCCTGTCCGAGATTGACACCGAGCCAGCTCCCGACGGTGGCGCCGCCGGGCCGCCTGGCGAAACGGCCGAAATCGCCGATCATCGCCCAGCCCCAGCAGAAGCCGAAGGCCAGATCGAAGTAGAAGGCGGTGCTGTGCTGGGCGGCGGGCATCTCGACGCTCATGATCTCGCGGATGTCCCAGTGCTGGAGCACCACGACTGTTTCCCAGATGCCGAGTATGATCAGCAGGACGACCGCGATCCATTCCAGGTACTTGATCGCATGATGGCCGATGACCACGATCACGCCCTGCGTGACCGCCGTGATCAGGATCCCGAGCATCAGCGGCCAGAGCGCGCCCTCCTGCCCGTAGGTCGGCCAGCCGAACATCTGCCCGAACACATAGGTGAGCGAAATCGCGGCGATGAAGGTGTTGATGCTGGGCCAGCCGATCATCCCGAAGAATTCGCCGATCCCGGCAAGCCGTGCCCCCTTCACCCCGAGCGCCGGAATGGTCGAGGTCACCGTCGAGGCCCCGTGGCGCCAGGCGATCCAGCCGACCATGGCCCAGGGGATCATCAGCAACGGCAGATAGATGAGGCTGTATCGCATGACGAACCCCATCCCGATCGCCGCGGCCATGCCGCCGAAGAACCAGGATCCCGTGTTCACGCCCGAACCGAACCAGGTCACGGTCAGGTCGAAGAACCCGTAGGTCCGGCCTTTCGCGGGAATTTTTGTTGTGCCGTATTCCATGAAACCAGCCTCCCTGCTGATTGCTTCCGGACCCGGGCTGCCTGCTGAAAGAAGCAGGACGCTGTCTGTGCTGGCCGTGCAGGTGCTCCCCCACCCGCAGCGGCAGCCTTTATGAAAAGGACGGGCGGCCATGGCCGCCCGTCCTTCGTGTCATTTCCTGACGATCAGATGATCGGGACCGTAGGGGAATCCGGTGATGTTGCGATTGCCCTTGTTGTTGTCATCGGTGATCACGAGGATATCGTGCTCGCGATAGCCACCGGCGCCCGGCTGGCCTTCGGGGATGGTGATCATCGGCTCCATCGAGATGACCATTCCGGGCTCCAGCACGGTTTCGCAGTCCTCGCGCAGTTCGAGCCCTGCCTCGCGTCCGTAGTAGTGGCAGAGCACACCAAAGCTGTGGCCGTAGCCGAAGCTGCGATATTGCAGCAGATCGTGCTTGGCGTAGATCTCGTTCAGTTCCTTGGCGATGTCCGAGCACTTGTTGCCGGGAACCAGCAGCTCCTTGCCGCGGTCATGCACTTCGCAGTTGATGTTCCACAGGCGGATATGCTCGTCGCTGGCCTCTTCGGCGAAAAGCGTGCGCTCGAGCGCCACATAATAGCCGGCGGCCATCGGAAAGCAGTTCAGCGACAGGATATCGCCGCGCTCGATCTTGCGCGAGGTGACGGGGTTGTGCGCGCCATCGGTGTTGATGCCCGACTGGAACCAGGTCCAGGTATCCATGAGTTCGCCATGGGGCCAGGTTCTGGCGATTTCGCGCACCATGGTCTGGGTCGAATGCAGGGCGACCTCATGTTCCGGTACACCGACCGCGATCGCCTCGACGCAGGCGGCGCCGCCCAGGTCGGCGATCCGCGTCATCTCGGTGATATGGGCGATTTCCTCGGGCGACTTGATGAACCGCTGGCGCATGGAGGCGGCGGCGATGTCCACGAATTCGACGCCGGGGAATTCCTTTTTCAGCAGGTCCATCGTGTCGAGGTTGATGTGATCGAACTCGATCCCGATGCGCTTGGCGCCGCCGACAAGCTGGCGCACCGCATAGAAGTAGTTGTCCTTCTGCCAGTCGGTATAGGTGATGTTGTCGCCGAAGGTGCGCCGCCAAGGCTGGCCGCCGTCGATGCCGGCGCTGATCGAGGTCGCCTTGTCGTGGTCGATCACGAGACCGTAGCGGCGGCCGAAATAGCAGTAGAGGAAGTCGGAATAATAGTTAACGCAATGATAGGAAGTAAACAGCGCCGCGTCGATATTTTCCTGTGCCATATAGGCGCGGATCGCATCCTGACGCCGCTGCATCTCGGCGGCCGAGAAGGTCGGCTTCACTTTTTCGCCGTTGCCGACGTAGTTCTGAAGTCTTTCACGCTCGCTCATGACGGGCTCCTCCGATGGTTGCCGATGAAGAATGTGGGTTGACTGACCTTGGGTCAAACGATGATAAATCATCCGATGCTTTAGTTTTTCTCATGGGGAGAGCCGTGTCCCAGACCCCTCTGAACGCCTTGCGGGCCTTCGAGGCCGTCGCGCGTCACGGCAGTTTCCGGGCCGCCTCCGAGGCGCTCTTCGTCACGCAATCGGCTGTCAGCCATCAGATTCGTCATCTGGAGGAATGGTTCGGAGTGCCGCTTTTCGACCGCAGCGGCGGCCGGCCGAAACTGCAGCCCTGGGGCGAGACGCTCGCGCGCGAACTCACGCTGGCGTTCGACGACATCGAGACCGCCTGCCGGCGCACGCGGCGGCAGGCGCGCCCCGATGCGCTGGTCGTGGCGGCGATTCCCTCGGTTGCGGTCTGCTGGCTGATTCCCCGCCTGCCGCGGTTCCACGGGCTGCATCCCGATGTCCAGTTGCGGGTGGTCTATGCCCATCACGGCCAGCAGATCGACTTCAACATGGTCGATCTCGCGCTGGTCTTTTCCGATGTGAAACCGGGCGGGCTGGGGTTGCGGGCGGGGCAGTTCCTGTCGGGAACCAGCTTTCCGGTGTGCAGCCCCGCGATCCTGAAGGAATCGTCGGCGCCGCTTTCGACCGAGCAGTTTCTCGAGATCGGCCTTTTGCACGACACCGACCTGTCGGGCTGGCAGCTCTGGTTCGAGCGCGCCGGCCTGCCGCTGCCGGAGCGCCTTCCCGGGCCGGTGTTCGAGGATTTCAACCTCCTGCGCGCGGCGGCGCTGGCGGGGCAGGGCGTGGCGCTCTGCCCGCCGGCGATGATCGCGCCCGACCTGGCCGAGGGGCGGCTCGTGCGCCTTTCGGACATTTCGGTGCTGGAGAACTTCGACTATTACCTGATCCAGTCCGACCGCCACCCGGATCGCGAGATCTGTGCCGAGGCCCGTGATGTTTTCGTGCACTGGCTTGACGAGGAACGACGCGCGCCCGCCCCGGTCCAGCGCTGAAAACGCGCCCGGCGAAGGAAGGGCTTGCAGAACGCGCCCGCCGGATGCAATCACGCCCCATGCTGAAGCGGCTTTCCGGACTGGACGAATTTCGCGCGCGCCTTGCCGATGCGCCGGGCCCCGATCTTTCGGCGCGCGCAGGAGCCGCCGACCGCAACCGCGAACTGACCAAGCCGCCGGGTGCGCTCGGGCGGCTCGAGGATCTGGCGATCTGGTATGCGGGCTGGCGCGGCTCGGCCCGGCCGGACATCCGCGCGCCGCAGATCCTCGTGTTCGCGGGCAATCACGGCGTCTGCGCCCGGGGCGTTTCGGCCTTTCCGCCGGAGGTGACGGAGCAGATGGTTGCGAATTTCCGCGCCCGCGGTGCCGCGATCAATCAGCTTGCCGCGCTGGCCGGGGCGCAGATGGATATTCATGCGCTCGAACTCGACCGGCCGACCGATGATTTCACGCAAGGCCCGGCGATGAGCGACGCCGACTGCCTGGCCGCGCTGAACGCCGGCTGGGAGGCGGTCGATCCCGGTGCCGACCTGCTGGTCGCGGGCGAGATGGGCATCGGGAACACCACAGCCGCCGCGGCGATCTGCCATGCGCTGCTGGGCGGTGAGGCCGGTGACTGGACCGGGCGCGGCACCGGGGTCGATGACGCGGGGCTTGCGATCAAGACGCGGGTGGTGGCCGAGGGTGTCGCGCGCCACCGGGACGGGCTGCGCGACGGGCTCGACGTTCTGGCCCGGCTCGGCGGGCGCGAAATCGCGGCCACGGCGGGGGCGATCGGCGCCGCGCGGCAGTTGCGGATTCCGGTGCTGCTCGACGGGTTCATCTGCTGCTCGGCCGCGCTTTGCCTGCTGCGCACCGAGGCGGCGGCGCTGGACCACGCGCTTGCCGGCCACGAAAGCGCCGAGACCGGACATGCGGCGCTTCTGCAGGCGCTGGGGAAGAAACCGCTGCTGGCGCTCGGCCTGCGGCTGGGCGAGGGGTCGGGAGCGGCGCTTGCGATCCAGATCCTGCGCGGGGCGCTGGCGTGCCATTCGCACATGGCGACCTTTGCCGAGGCCGGAGTGAGCACGGGCTGAGGCGGTTCAGGCGGATTCGGGGGCCGGTTCGGGCGGTGTCTCGGGCGGCGGGGCCTTTCCCCGCACCTGATTGAGCAACTCGGTCTCCAGTTCCTGCTGCAGGGCGCGCATGCGTTCGATATAGGCGGTGTTCTGCGTCGCCGGGATGTCGGGGTTCCAGACCTCGGCAAGCTGCTGCAGCGCATGACGGTCGTGAGCCGAAAAGGTGCGGGCGGCCGTTGCGGCCTCGAATTCGGTCAGGCCCACGTTTTCAAGCACATAGCGCCCGGCCCGCAGGGAGGAATCGAACATCTCGCGGACGATGTCATTGGCGCCGGCCCGGTAAAGCTCATAGGCGTGCGAGCGGTCATAGGCGCGGGCGATGATATGCAGGTCGGGCCGCTGGCGCCGCGCATAGGTGACAAGACGGGTGATCTTTTCGCGCCCGTCCATGGCCGCGACCAGCACCCGCGCCCGGGCAAGCCCCGCGGCATCCAGCAGTTCGGGGCGCGTCGGATCGCCGAGGAATCCCTTGAAGCCGAAGCGGCGCATCAGCTGGATCTTGTCCATGTCGCTGTCGAGCACCACGGTGCGGAAGCCGCTTGCGCGCACCAGCCGGTTCACGATCTGGCCGAAACGGCCAACCCCGGCGATGATGACCGCGGCCTGAAAGTCGATGGTGTCGGGGGGCAGTTCACGCTTCGGGTCGGTGATCCGGGCCGACACCACGTTGTAAAGGATGAACAGAAGCGGCGTGATCAGCATGCTGAGTGTGATGATCATCAGCATTTCATCCGCGAGCCGGTCGGAAAACACCCCGACCTGTCCGGCAAAGGCGACCAGCACGAAGCCGAATTCCCCCGCCTGCGCCAGCGACAGGCTGAACAGCCAGCGGTCGCGCCCCTTGAGCCCCGAAAGCCGCCCGAGCAGATAAAGCACACTTCCCTTGACGAGGATCACCAGCAGGGCGAGTTCGACCAGGTTGTCGGCTTCCTGGAAAAAGGCATTGAAATTCATTCCCGCGCCGACGGTGATGAAGAACAGCCCGAGCAGCAGCCCCTTGAACGGGTTCAGGTCGCTTTCCAGTTCATGGCGGAATTCCGTATTGGCCAGCACCACCCCGGCCAGAAATGCCCCGAGCGCCGGGGAAAGCCCGACCAGCGTCATCAGGAACGATATCGCCACCACGATCAGCAGCGCCAGCGCGGTATACATCTCGCGCAGGTTGGCGGCGTGGATATAGCGAAACAGGGGCCGCGTGAGGTAGATGCCGGAAAGGATCACCGCCCCGATCGCCCCGGCGGTGATCAGCGTCACCTCCCAGCCGGGCAGCCCGTCCACGATCGAGAACGCCTTTTCCTGTGCCTCGGCGGCGATCTGCTCGGGCGAGGCGGACCGCGCGCCGACCGCAAGCAGCGGCATCAGTGCAAGGATCGGGATCACCGCCAGATCCTGCATCAGCAGCACCGCGAAGATGGATCGCCCGCCCCGGGTCTGGATCAGCCCCTTTTCCGAAAGCGTCTGGAGCACGATCGCGGTCGAGGAAAGCGCCAGCGTCAGCCCGATCGCAAGCCCGGTCTGCCACGGCTGGCCAAGCAGCATCGCCGCGCCCATGAGCACGAGCGCGGTCAGCAGAACCTGCGCACCGCCAAGGCCGAACATGCGCCGGCGCATGCTCCAGAGCGCGAGCGGCTCGATCTCGAGCCCGATCAGGAACAGCATCATCACCACGCCGAATTCGGCGATATGCTGCAACTCTTCGGTTTCCGCGCCGACCAGCCCGAGCACCGGACCGATGATGATGCCTGCTGCCAGGTAGCCGAGCACCGAGCCGAGCCCCAATCGTGCCGCAAAGGGCACCGCGATGACCGCCGCCGCCAGGTAGATCGAAGCCTGATAGAGAAAGATTTCCACGCGGCGCCGGTCTCCGATCAGCCCGGCCGGAGGCCGCGGCGCCCGGGCGGCGCCGGGTTGTCAGCACCGGCGCGGGGCGGCCCGGACGGAAGGGGGGCGAGCATGCCGGCCGCCGGTCGGCCGGAAATCAGGCGCTGGCCGGTTCGCATGGCTGGGCGGTCTTCCGGGGTGTGATCGTGTTCGTGACCGCGTCCGCGCTCAAAATGATGCCGTGATCCGCAGCGGCTCTGCCGGCGGCTGTCTCTCGGAAAGGGGAGTGCGGGCGCAACGCCTCCGTCAGGCATGGGGAACTTTCCAGTGGATCGTCAACAGAATAACGAGCAGGATACCCATGTAAAACACTAAATCCGCCCCGGTCGGGGCCGCGTGGGAAATGGAGGAGTCCCGCCGCCGACGGGACAAACCCGGCGGTCGCTTGCCGTTGCTTGCCCTCCGGGTAAGTGTCCGGTGCCCGACCCGGTATCCGCGGATGACCCCGGCCGGACGGCATGGCTTTACGTCAGCACTCCAGATGCGCCGCGACGATGTCGGCGCGCCGCGCGGTATCTGCGCGTGGCAGCTCCATGATGTCGTATCCGAGCGCGGCATAGGTCGCGCGCATCGCCGCGCAGGTCGCTTCGGCCTCGGCGCGGCTCTGCTTGCGCTCGGCGTCCTGCGTGAAGATGTCGTCCCAATAGGGTGCCAGGAAAACGCGGCGGTTGTAGCGGGCCGTTTCGGCGGCTGCGGCGAGTTGCGGCGGAACCGGAAGTCGGCAGAGCGTCAGGTAGCCGAGGATGTCGGGAACGCCCCGGTCGAAGATCACCGGCCCTGTGCGGGTCTGCGCAGTGCGATAGGCGTCCAGGTCGCGCTGCAGCATCCTCTCGGCAAAGGCGGTGCGATCAGCCCAGGGCAGGGCGCTGCCGCCCCGGCGCATTTCGTCCTGAATGATCGCGCGGCCGGATTCGGGGATCGTGTGGAAGCCGCGGCGGGCGAGTTCCTCGATGAGGCTGGTCTTGCCGGCACCGGGGCCGCCCGTCACGACGAAGAAACGGTCGCTCATGGGCCTTCCTCGGGTCTGACAGGGGGCTGCGCGGCCGTCAGGCGCGCCTGAAGCGCGGACCGCAGCAGCATGAACCGTCACAGGAAAAACAGCACCCGGCTGTGCGTTTCAAAGATTGGCAAAGATCACGATGACCGGTCACCGCCTCGCCCGGGGCTTGCCCGGGCCGCGCCCGACCCTCCCCCCGGGAGGGCGCATGGGCGCCGTTCTGCATCGAACCAACGGTTTGCGCACGATACGGTCACTCTCAGCATTGATGCCACGAGCGCCCTCCCAAGGTCGGGCGCGGCCCTCAAGGCCTTGCTCCGAACGCCCGCTTCGGCACAAATTGCCTAGTCAGAGGCAAATCCTCTGGCAAGAGCGGCAAATCTGCCCGGCGCTTTTCAGATGCGGATTGGTGGAGCCTAGGGGGATCGAACCCCTGACCTCTTGCATGCCATGCAAGCGCTCTCCCAGCTGAGCTAAGGCCCCCTTGTCCGTGCCGTTCTCTAAGGGCTCCCCCGGGCGGGATCAAGAGGAAAAACCGCTTTCCGCCCCTGTCCCCCGTCCGCGCGGGCGTATCGGCTTATTCGTCGTCTTCCTTGGCGACATCGGCGATGTCGTCGAGCGAAACATCGTCATCGTCTTCTTCGAGCAGGTCGTCGTCCAGATCGACGGTGACGTTGTCCTCGTCCTCGTCGTCCAGAACCGCGCCGTCCTCGTCGTCGGTGTCCCGCTTGCGGGATTTCAGCGTGGCGGCGTCTTCGGCGTCGGCGGCGATCATGCGGCCCTTTGTCAGGTCCAGTTCCACCACCTCGCCGGTATAGGGGCTGACGATCGGATCGCGGTTCAGATCGTAGGACCGCTTGCCGGTGGTCGGGCAAACGCGTTTGACGCCCCATTCTTCCTTGGGCATGGGAATCCTCTCGATCATGCTTGAGTCGTGTCGATGATTGCGGTCAGGTGCCACAGGAGATTGGGACTGTCAAAGCCTTTGACAAGCGCAGGAGCGCACATGGAACAACACTCTCTGCCGGGCTCTCCGCCGGTGCCGATCACCCTGCGCCGTTCGGCCCGGGCAAGGCGCATCACGCTACGGGTTTCGCGGATCGACGGGCGGGTGACCCTGACCCTGCCGTTGCGCGCGCCAAAGGCCGATGCGCTCGATTTCGCCCGCAGCCGCGAGGACTGGATCC
This sequence comes from Pontibaca methylaminivorans, assembly GCF_900156525.1. Taxonomy (NCBI): domain Bacteria; kingdom Pseudomonadati; phylum Pseudomonadota; class Alphaproteobacteria; order Rhodobacterales; family Roseobacteraceae; genus Pontibaca; species Pontibaca methylaminivorans. The sequence continues at coordinate 696,725 of NZ_FTPS01000001.1, read as the reverse complement.
GGCGCAGCCTTGCGCGGCGGCCCGGTCTTGTCCAGGTCGCGATCGGGGTCGAAATCCCTGTTGAAGGAGTAATGCACCGGATCGTGCCAGGCACCGGCCGGGGCGTGGTGCCGGGGGTCGGGCAGATCGCCGTTCCCGAAGCAGCGGCGCCGGCGCGGCTCCAGGCTTGGCTGCGGGAACGGGCGCGCGAGCGGCTGACCGCGGCCGCGGACCATTATGCGGCGGCGCTGGGGCGGCCCTATGGGCGGATCACGCTGCGCGACACGCGCTCGCGCTGGGGATCCTGTTCGTGGCAGGGCGCGCTGATGTTCTCCTGGCGGCTCGTCTTCGCCCCGCCCGGGGTTCTGCGCTATGTCGCGGCGCATGAGGTCGCGCATCTGGCGCATATGGATCACTCGCGCGCCTTCTGGGCCGCGGTCGAGCGCATCCACGGCCCCTGGGCCCATATGCGCGACTGGCTGCGCGTGAACGGGCACGAGTTGCACCGCTACCGTTTCGAGCCGCCATCATGAACGATGACGGCGCGGCAGGCCCGGTGCGGGGCGCGGAAGGCCGGCTCGCCGCGCATGAGCGCGTCTATCGCAATCTGCGCGCGGCGATCATGTGGGGCGAGATGGAGCCCGGCCAGGGGTTCACCCTGCGCGGCATCGGCCGGCGATACAGGGTGTCGATGACTCCCGCGCGCGAGGCCGTGCGCCGGCTTGCGGCAGAAGGCGCGCTCACGCTTTCGGCCTCGGGGCGGATTTCGACGCCCGCGCCCGGCGCCGAGCGGATCGAGGAGCTTGCCGCGCTCCGTGCCCTGATCGAGGTCGAACTGGCGAGCCGGGCGTTGCCGCGCGCCCATCTCGCGCTGATCGACCGGATGATCGCGATCGACCAGACCGTTGCCGATGCGGCGCGGCGCCGCGATGCGGTCGGCTTCACCCGCAGCAACCTCGAGTTCCACCGCACGCTCTATCTGCGCGCGCAGGCGCCGGCCATGCTGGCCGTGGCCGAGACGGTCTGGCTGCAGCTCGGCCCCAGCATGCGCGCGCTTTACGAGCGCCTGCGCCGCAACGATGCGCCGCGCTATCATCGCCATATCGTCGCCGCGCTGAAAGCGGGGGACGAGCCGGGGCTGCGCCTTGCGGTGCGGGCCGACGTGATCCAGGGGCTGCGGATGCTGACCGGGTGACACAGGCCCCGTGGGGGCGGGGCGGCGAACGGGGGGACGTGCCGTGCGGCGCAACGCAACAGGGCGCCCCGCGGGGCGCCCTTGCTGCCGGAAGCCGGCATTCCGAAACATCTGATCTGTCTGCGGAAATCTGGAGCGGGCGATGAGATTCGAACTCACGACCCTTACCTTGGCAAGGTAATGCTCTACCCCTGAGCTACGCCCGCGCTCCTTATGTGCCGTCAGATATAAACAAGCGCCGCGAACCGCAAGTGGAAAATTCAGTCCCGTGGCGGGGCGTCGGTTTTCCACCGGTGATACGGCCGCGGCGCCGTCTGGTTCACGCCTTTTCGCTGTCCTTGCCGGCGCCCGTGGTGGTGTCGAGCTCGACCAGCAGATCCTTGGCGTCGATCTGGGTGCCGGGGCTCACATGGACGGCCCGGACCGTTCCCGCGGCCTCGGCGTGCAGGCCGGTTTCCATCTTCATGGCCTCGATGGTCAGCAGAAGCTGTCCTTCCATGACCTCCTGCCCGGCGGCCACCGCGACCGTGGCGACGACACCCGGCATGGGCGCGCCGATATGGCCCGGGTTGTTCGGATCGGCCTTGGGCTGGGCAGCCGCCGTTGCCTTCACCTTGTGGTCGGCGACACGAATCACCCGCGGCTGGCCGTTCAGTTCGAAGAACACGCGGACTTCGCCGTTCTCGTCGGTCTCGCCCAGCGCCTGGTAGCGGATTTCCAGCGTCTTTCCGGGGTCGATCTCGGCCGAAATCTCCTGGCCCGGGTCCATCCCGTAGAAGAAGGCGCGGGTCGGCAGGCTGCGCACCGGACCATATTGCTCGTGCCGCTCCATGTAGTCGACGAACACCTTCGGATACATGATGTAGCCGTTCAGATCCTCGTCGTCAATCTCCTGCCCGCCCAGCTTTTCGCTGGCTTCGGCGCGCAGGGCCTCCAGGTTAGCCGGCTGCAGGTGCTTGCCGGGGCGGTCGGTATTGGGCTTTTCACCCTTGAGCACCCGCTTGACGATCATTTCGGGGAAACCACCCGGCGGCTGGCCGAGATTGCCGCGCATCATGTCGATGACCGAATCGGGGAAGGAGACATCCACCTTGGGATCCTCGATCTGCTCGCGCGTCAGCCCCTGGCTCACCATCATCAGCGCCATGTCGCCGACGACTTTCGAGCTCGGCGTGACCTTCACGATATCGCCGAACATCTGGTTCACGTCCGCATAGGTGCGGGCGATCTCGGGCCAGCGTTCCTCGAGCCCGAGGCTGCGCGCCTGCGCCTTGAGGTTGGTGAACTGGCCGCCCGGCATCTCGTGCAGGTAGACCTCGGAAGAGGGCGACTGCAGCCCGGTCTCAAAGGCGGCATACTGGCCGCGCACCGCTTCCCAGTAGTCCGAGATCTCGCGGATCGCGGTGATGTCGAGCCCGGTGTCGCGGTCGGTGTGGCGCAGGGCCTCGACCAGCGAGCCGAGCGTCGGCTGCGCGGTGTTGCCCGAGAGCGCGTCCATGGCGCAATCGACCGCATCGACCCCCGCTTCGGCGGCGGCGAGATAGGTCGCGATGCCGACCCCGGCAGTATCGTGCATGTGCAGATGGATCGGCAGGCCGACCTCTTCCTTCAGGGTGCGGATCAGCACCTTGGCGGCATGGGGCTTCAGCAGCCCGGCCATGTCCTTCAGGCCGAGGATATGGGCCCCTGCCTCGCGCAGTTCGCGGCCGCGCGCGACGTAGTATTTCAGGTCATACTTGGCGCGGTCGGGATCGAGCACGTCGCCGGTATAGCACACCGCCCCCTCGAGCAGCTTGTTCTGTTCCAGCACCGCATCCATGGCGACGCGCATGTTCTCGACCCAGTTCAGGCTGTCGAAGACGCGGAACAGGTCGATGCCGCTGGTGGCCGCCTGGCGCACGAATTCCTGCACCACGTTGTCGGGATAGTTGGTGTAGCCGACCGCGTTGCTGCCGCGCAGCAGCATCTGGGTCATCAGGTTCGGCATCGCCTCGCGCAGGTCGCGCAGGCGCTGCCACGGACATTCCTGGAGGAAGCGATAGGCCACGTCGAAAGTGGCGCCGCCCCAGCACTCCATCGAGAACAGGTTGGGCAGGTTCGCCGCATAGGCGGGGGCCACCCGGATCATGTCGATGCTGCGCATCCGCGTCGCCAGCAGCGACTGGTGCGCATCGCGCATGGAGGTGTCGGTGACCAGAACCTGGCGCTGCGCCGACATCCAGTCTGCGACCGCCTGCGGCCCCTTCTGTTCAAGCAGGTTGCGCGTGCCCATCTGCGGCTCGCCCCGCTGTGCGGGCGGGCGCGGCTCGGCCACCTCCGAACAGGGCCGCACGCGGCCCTTGGTTTCGGGGTGGCCGTTCACGATGATGTCGGCGAGATAGTTCAGCACCTTGGTGCCGCGGTCCTTGCGGGCCGAGAACTGGAACAGCTCGGGCGTCTCGTCGATGAACTTGGTGGTGTATTCGTTGCTGAGGAAGGTCGGGTGCTTCAGCAGGTTCTCGACAAAGGCGATGTTGGTCGACACCCCGCGGATGCGGAACTCGCGCAGCGCGCGGTCCATGCGGGCGATCGCCATCTCGGGGGTCGGCGCCCAGGCGGTGACCTTGGTCAGCAGGCTGTCGTAATAGCGCGTGATCACGCCGCCGGCATAGGCGGTGCCGCCATCAAGGCGGATCCCCATGCCGGTCGCGCTGCGATAGGCGGTCAGGCGGCCGTAATCGGGAATGAAGTTGTTCTGCGGATCCTCGGTGGTGACGCGGGTCTGCAGCGCGTGGCCGTTCAGCCGGATGTCGGCCTGGGACGCCTTGCCGGTCGCCTCGGCGAGGGTCTTGCCCTCGGCGATCAGGATCTGGGCGCGCACGATGTCGATGCCGGTCACTTCCTCGGTGACGGTATGTTCGACCTGGACGCGGGGGTTCACCTCGATGAAGTGGAACGTGCCGGTGTCCATGTCCATCAGGAACTCGACCGTGCCGGCGCATTCGTAATTCACCGCGGCGCAGATCTTGCGGCCAAGTTCGCAGACCTCGGCGCGCTGTTCTTCGGTCAGGTAGGGGGCCGGGGCGCGCTCGACCACCTTCTGGTTGCGGCGCTGCACCGAGCAGTCGCGCTCAAACAGGTGATAGATGTTGCCCTGGCGGTCGCCGAGGATCTGAACCTCGACGTGGCGGGCGCGGGTGATCATCTTTTCAAGATAGCCCTCGCCGTTGCCGAAGGCGGCCTCGGCCTCGCGCCGGCCCTCCCGGACCTTGGTCTCGAGTTCGGATTCGTCCATGATCGGCCGCATCCCGCGGCCGCCGCCGCCCCAGGACGCCTTGAGCATCAGGGGATAGCCGATCTCGGCCGCCTGGGCGCGAATCAGGTCCATGTCGTCGCCCAGAACCTCGGTCGCCGGGATCACCGGCACACCGGCCTCGATCGCCACGCGCCGGGCGCTGGCCTTGTCGCCAAGGGCGCGCATGGTTTCGGCGCGGGGGCCGATGAAGGTGATTCCGTTCTTGGCGCAGGCATCCACGAATTCGGGGTTTTCCGACAACAGCCCGTAACCCGGGTGGATCGCGTCGGCGCCGCTTTCCTTGGCGACGCGGATCACCTCGGGAATCGACAGATAGGCGGCCACGGGGCCGAGTCCCTCGCCGATGCGATAGGCTTCGTCCGCCTTGAAGCGGTGCAGCCCCAGCTTGTCTTCCTCGGCATAGACCGCGACGGTGCGCTTGCCCATCTCGTTGACGGCCCGCATGACGCGGATGGCGATCTCGCCGCGGTTGGCGATCAGGATTTTCTTGAATTCTGGCATGAATGCTCCCCCAGGATTTGGCAGGGTTCTAGGATGTTTGGGAGATGACGTAAATCGCCCGTCGGCCGGCAGCAAGTTGTTTACGGCAGTTCCGCGGTGAAAACAACAATCTTGCGCAGGGCCGGAATCCGGTTGATTTAAAATGGAAAAACCCGAAAGGCCGAAACACGGGGCCGGCGGGGAACGGCGCGGGAATATGCCATGGCGGCGGAACATAGGCCGAACACGTCTTTCCTTCGGCGGTCCGGCATATTAGGTTCCCGACCATGGTGGACAAGACAGACGATTCCGCAGACAGCAGGGGCCTGCCGCTCTCCGCCCGGGCCATGGGCGCGCGGGCCGCGCCCTATCTTGACCAGCTGAACCCGGCGCAGCGCGAGGCGGTCGAGACGCTCGAGGGGCCGGTGCTGATGCTCGCGGGGGCCGGTACGGGAAAGACCCGCGCCCTGACCGCGCGCATCGTGCATCTGCTGAACACCGGGGGCGCGCGTCCCGGTGAAATCCTGGCCGTGACCTTCACCAACAAGGCCGCGCGCGAGATGAAGGAGCGCGTCGCCGAGATGCTGGGCCACGGTGTCGAGGGCATGCCCTGGCTCGGGACGTTTCACGCGATCTGTGTCCGGCTGCTGCGGCGTCATGCGGAACTCGTCGGGCTGAAGCCGAATTTCACGATCCTCGATACCGATGACCAGCTGCGCCTGCTGCGCCAGCTGGTGCAGGCGGCGGGGTTCGACGAAAAGCGCTGGCCCGCGCGGCATCTGGCCGGGATCATCGACGCGTGGAAGAACCGCGCCTGCACGCCGGACAAGGTGCCCGCCGCCGATGCCGGCGCCTTCAACCGGCACGGGCCCGAACTCTATGCGCAGTATCAGGCGCGCCTGCGCGAACTGAACGCAGTCGATTTCGGTGACCTGCTGCTGCACATGGTGACGATCTTTCAGACCCATGAGGATCTGCTCGAACAGTATCGCCGCCGGTTCCGCTATATACTGGTGGACGAATATCAGGACACCAACATCGCGCAGTATCTCTGGCTGCGCCTGCTGGCGGGGGGGCATCACAACATCTGCTGCGTCGGTGACGACGACCAGTCCATCTATGGCTGGCGCGGCGCCGAGGTGGGCAACATCCTGCGGTTCGAAAAGGATTTCCCGGGTGCGAGGGTGGTGCGGCTCGAACAGAACTACCGCAGCACGCCGCATATCCTCGCCGCCGCGAGCGCGGTCATCGCCGGCAACCAGTCCCGGCTTGGCAAGACGCTCTGGACCGAACTCGACTCGGGCGAGCGGCTGCGTCTGATCGGCCATTGGGACGGCGAGGAGGAGGCGCGCTGGATCGGCGAGGAAATCGAATCGATGCAGGGCGGCACCCGCGGGATGCGTCCCTTCGACCTTGACGAGATCGCCATTCTCGTGCGGGCAAGCCACCAGATGCGCGCCTTCGAGGATCGTTTCCTGACCACCGGTCTGCCATATCGCGTGATCGGCGGCCCGCGCTTCTACGAGCGGCTCGAGATCCGCGATGCCATGGCCTATTTCCGCATCGTCATGAGCCCGGCGGACGACCTTGCCTTCGAGCGGATCGTGAACACCCCGAAGCGCGGGCTGGGCGACAAGGCCCGGCAGGTGATCCGCGGCATCGCCCGCGAGCACAACGTGCCGCTGCTCGAGGGCGCGCGCATCGCGGTCGAACAGGGCATGATCAAGGGCAAGGGCAGCGCGGCGCTCGGGCGGCTCGCGGCCGATATTGCCCGCTGGGGGCGCATGGCCGGAGAGGGGGAGCCCGGGCATATGGAGCTTGCCGGCATCATCCTCGACGAATCCGGCTATACGGAGATGTGGCAGAACGACAAGTCGCCGGATGCGCCGGGGCGGCTCGAGAACCTCAAGGAACTGGTGAACCAGCTTGATGCCTTCGAAAACCTGCAGGGCTTTCTGGAACATGTGAGTCTGGTCATGGACAACGACCAGAACGACGGCGCCGCGCGGGTCTCGATCATGACGCTGCACGCGGCCAAGGGGCTCGAATTTCCGGCGGTGTTCCTGCCGGGCTGGGAGGACGGGCTGTTTCCGAGCCAGCGCAGCATGGACGAAAGCGGCATTCCCGGGCTCGAGGAAGAGCGCCGCCTTGCCTATGTCGGCATCACCCGGGCGCGCGAACTTTGCACCATCAGCTTTGCCGGCAATCGCCGCGTCTTCGGACAGTGGCAGTCGTCCATGCCCTCGCGCTTCATCGACGAACTGCCCGAGGCCCATGTGGAGGTGCTGACACCGCCCGGGCTTTACGGAGGCCACGGGGTCGGGGCCGGGCACACCGCTCCGGCGCAGGAGCATGACCTGGACGATCGCGCGGCGCAGGCCGATGGGTACAACTCGCCCGGCTGGCGGCGCCTGCAGCAGCGCCTGCAGGTGCGTGGCGGCGCCGATGCTCCGGGGGCACGGCAGGTGCTCGACCTCGAGGCCGCGGGGAGCTTCGTCGTCGGGCAGCGGGTGTTTCACCAGAAGTTCGGCTATGGCCCGATCACCGCGATCGAGGGCGACAAGCTCTCGGTCGATTTCGAGAAGGCGGGGCCGAAGAAGGTCGTCGCGCGGTATGTGAGCGCAGGCGAGGACGTGCCGTTCTAGACGGCGGCGCCGTTCCGGGCCCTGTCATGCGCGGTTGCGGAACATTCCGGCGCGCATGACGGAACGACAAACCCGGAAACCGATAAACCGGAACAGGAAACAAAAAACGGCAGCGCCCGGGAGAAAGGCGCTGCCGTCTTCCATGGGCAGACCGGCGGCAGGGAGAAGTTCCGCGGAATGCCCTCGTGTCGGCTTGTGGACCTGTCATGCCGGTCCGGCGGATTTGGCGGCAGCATCCGGGAGGGTGGATGCTGCCGCTTGTGAACCGCCCTGCGATTGGGAGGAGGACAGGGTCGGCTCTCCGCGTCATCCGGCAATGGATAGGGAGGGAGGAACCCTTGCCGGATGTGTTCTATCTGTTGTCCTGTCGGCGCCCGGGCGCCGCATCAGGGTCATGAGCGCGGTTTCGCGCGGGGTCCGGGGCGGGGCGTTCGGAACGCCGCGCTCACCCCGGGGGTTCGCTCAGCGGCGGCCGTAGGCGGCCTGGTAGGCCACGCTCTTGATCGAGGAGCGCTGGAGCCCCAGGTCGTGCAGCGCGCGATCGTCCAGTTCGGCAAGCGCATTCAGCGTCTGCCGGTAGCGGCCGATGCGGCCAAGCCATTGCATCACGCCCCGGAACGGGTTTGCCGAGCGATCGGAATTGCCGCGGGCACCGATGGCGGAGAAGGTTGCATCGCTCATTTTAGACACCTCTTCATTATTCGTTGCGGCTTCGTTGTGTCCGATAGATAGCGATTTGCTGCATCTGCACAATAGACGGAAAGGCAATGCCGCTATGCAGCAAGTGCATGGTTGCAATAAACTTTCCCCAGCGGCATCAAATTTTCCTGGGAGTTTCACCCGCCGCTGTGCCGCGGTTCTCTTGCGTCGCCCGGGTCGGGAAGGGCCGGTCCGCCGCGCAGCCCGGGCGGGCGGCCCGACGGGAGTGCTTTCCGCCCCGAAGGGGTGGAAGCGCATGGCGATCCATGGGACGGGCGGTTCGGCATGGGAAAGCATGGCCCGGATTCGTATCACGGTCGTAAAAATCCTCGAATCGTCTCCCGGATCCCCGATTCGAGCCGAAAAGCCGGATGGCGCTGCGGGGTCAAATCAGGAACAAACTCGAAGCAAGAGGAATAAAGAAAAAATTTTCGACCTTTCACGGAAAGTCACAGTTCTGTGTTAACGATCACAATATATAGCAATCTCCTTTGTGCGCCTTACTAAAGCCTGCGACGATACTGTTGCATAATGATCAATATGTTGAGTTATCCACAGAGGGTTAACAACATCCAGTAGCAGGTACCGTGAAAAAACAGTTGCGTACCATGAAATCCCGTGCCATTCCTTGGTCCATCGGATGAGGGCGACAGCACACGGGGACGCAGTACCCCGGACCAAACGACAAGAAAAACAAGGTTTCATACAGGCAAACGGCTTCATCAGATCAAAGAGATCCGGCGCGCGAGCGAGCAGACATCCCCCCAGGTGGCGCGCGCAGTCGGACACCCGCAAAGCGGGACGAGGGCGGCGGGTTGATCAGTGGCAGCGGATCAACCCGCCGTTTCCGCCTTCAAGGGGCGGGTTTGATGCGGGGGCGGAGGGCAGGACGACTTGGGGCGCAGGTTCAGGGGCGAAAGCCGGCACAAGGTGGACGGCAAGGGGCGGGTTTCGATCCCGGCCATGTTCCGCCGCGTGCTCGAAGCCTCGGACCCGAACTGGACCGAAGGGCTCAACCCCGAACTGGTCATCGTCTATGGCGATCACCGCCGCACCTATCTTGAATGCTACACCATCGAGGCGATCGAGGAGGTCGATGCAAAGATCGACCGGATGCCGCGCGGCTCGATGCAGCGCAAGATGCTGCAGCGCCTGTTTCACGGGCAGTCCTTTCCCACCAACGTGGACGAAACCGGGCGCATCGTCCTGCCGGCCAAGCTGCGGGCCAAGATCGGGCTCGAGGGCGAGGCGTTCTTCATTGCCGCGGGCGACACCTTCCAGATCTGGAAGCCCGAGACCTATGAATCCGAGGAACTGACCCGCACCGAGGAATGGCTCGACGCGTTCCCCGAAGATTTCGACCCGCTGGAACTTCTCGACGCCGCACCGGAGGAGTGAACCGATGGTGCCTGCGCCCACTCCACCCGCGCCCGCTCCGGTCCCGCATGTTCCGGTTCTGCTGCGCCCGCTGATGAAGGCCGCGGCACCGGTTACGGGGGTCTGGCTTGACGGCACATTCGGCGCGGGCGGCTATACGCGGGCGCTGCTGGACGCAGGTGCGGAACAGGTGATCGCGCTCGACCGCGACCCCATGGTGTTCGAGATGGCGCGCGCATGGGCCGGCGATTACGGCGAGCGGCTGGTGCTGCGCCAGGGGCTGTTTTCGCAGATGGACGAACATGTTGCCGAAGATGTCGGGCTGGACGGTGTGGTGCTCGACCTTGGCGTTTCCTCGATGCAGCTCGACCAGTCGGAGCGCGGCTTTTCCTTCATGCGGGAGGGGCCGCTCGACATGCGCATGTCGGGCGAGGGGCCGGATGCCGCCGACCTCGTCAATCGCGCAAGCGAGGCAGAGCTTGCCGACATCCTTTATTTCTATGGCGAGGAACGCGCCGCCCGCCGGATCGCCCGTGCAATTGTCACGGCGCGCAGTGATGCGCCGCTCGAAACCACGCTGCAACTGGCCGCCGTCGTCGAATCCTGTCTGCCCCGCGCCAGGCCCGGACAGGCGCGCCCCGCCACGCGCAGCTTCCAGGCGCTGCGCATTGCCGTGAACCGCGAATACGAGGAGCTGTTCCAGGGGCTCATGGCGGCCGAACGGGTGCTGAAACCCGGCGGGGTGCTTGCGGTCGTGACCTTCCATTCGCTCGAGGACCGGATGGTGAAGCGGTTTTTCGCGCTTCGCGCCGGGCAGGGCGGTGGCGGCAGCCGTCACGCCCCGGAGGAACAGGCCGAGCCGGCCGGGTTCACGCTCGACCCCCGCAAGGCGATCAAGCCCGACGCCGCGGAGCTTGCCGAAAACCCCCGCGCGCGTTCGGCGCGGCTGCGCATCGCCCGGCGGACCGATGCCCCCGCCCGCCCGGTCGATCCCCGTGCCATCGCCATGCCGCCCGTGCTGCGTCCGGCGGAAAGGGGCGGGCGATGAGGGCGCTTTCCTATGTGCTGACCGTGCTTGCGGTCTTCGGGCTGGCCTTCTGGGCCTATCGCGAGAACTATTCCACCCAGCAGGCGCTGCGCGAGGCGCGTTCACTGCAACGCCAGATCGGCGAGGCGCGCCTGCGCATGAGCGTGCTGCGCGCCGAATGGGCCTATCTGAACCGCCCCTCGCGGCTGATGGAACTGGCCGAGATCAATTTCGACCGGCTCGGGCTGCTGCCCTTCGATTCGGAACAGTTCGGCCGCGTTGACGAGGTCTCCTATCCGCCGCCGCCGGTGCCCGAGGTCGATGATCCGACCGAACTCCCGCCAAATCCAGATGACGAGGCCTTTCCATGACCCGCATCCCCCTGCGCCCGCTGGCGCGTGTTCTTCCGGCCCGCGACCGCGGCGAGAATGTCGAGGCGATCGAGCACGAGAACATCCGCCTGCGCCATGCCGAAATGCAGGACCGAGCCCGCTCCCGTGCGGAGGGGCGCCTGCTGGTGCTTGGCCTGTTCTTCTTCTGCGCCTTCGTCACCGTTGGCGGGCGGATGGGGATGCTGGCCACATCCGAGGCGGCGGAACCCGCCATCAGCCGCGCCGGGCCGACCATCGTCAACCAGCGCGCCGATATCGTCGATCGGCACGGGCGCATCCTCGCCACCAATTTCGAGACCCATTCGCTTTATGCCCAGCCGCCGCAGATGGTGGATCCGGCCGCCGCCGCCGAAGGGCTGGCGGAGATCTTCCCCGACCTGAAAAAGGAGCGCCTGCTCAAGGATTTCACCGGCGCGCGCAAGTTCCTCTGGATCAAGAAGCGCATCAGTCCCGAACAGCAGCAGGCGGTGCATGATCTGGGCGAACCGGGGCTGCTGTTCGGCCCGCGCGAGATGCGCCTTTATCCGAACGGCCATCTTGCGGCCCATGTGCTGGGCGGCGCCTCTTTCGGGCGCGAAGGCGTGAACGCGGCCGAGGTGATCGGCGTTGCCGGCGTCGAGCGGCAGTTCGACGGCTATCTGCGCGATCCCGGAAACGGCGATCGCCCGCTCGAGCTTTCGCTCGATCTCACGATCCAGTCGGCGGCGGAAAGCGTGCTTTCGGGCGGCATGAAGCTCATGAACGCGAAGGGCGCGACCTCGATCCTGATGGATGTGCATACCGGCGAGGTGATCTCGGTCGTTTCCTTGCCCGACTTCGACCCGAACGACCGCCCGCGCCCCGCGACCAGCGGGCTCGATCCTTCGGTGAGCCCCCTGTTCAACCGCTCGGTGCAGGGGGTGTACGAACTCGGCTCCACCTTCAAGATCTTCACCGTCGCGCAGGCGCTGGATCTCGGGCTCGTGCGCCCCGACACGATCATCGACACCAAGGGTCCGCTGCGCTGGGGGCGTTTCCGCATCAGCGATTTCCGCAATTACGGCAACGAGCTGTCGGTGACCAACATCATCGTCAAGTCGTCGAATATCGGCACCGCGCGGCTGGCGCAGAAGATCGGGGCCGAGCGCCAGCAGCAGTTCTTCGACAAGCTGGGCTTTCTCGACCCGACCGGGTTCGAGATCGTCGAGGCGAGGGGCGGCAAGCCGCTCAGGCCCGCCAAATGGTCGGAACTTTCCACCATGACGATTTCCTATGGTCACGGCCTCTCGGTCAGCCCGATGCACCTTGCCGCCGGTTATGCCATGATCGCCAACGGCGGGCATTACGTCAGCCCGACCCTTCTCAAGCGCGACGGGCCCCAGCACGGGCCGCGCATCATCTCCGAACAGGCGGCCCGCCAGGCGCGCACCATGCTGCGCAAGGTGGTCAGCGAAGGCACCGCGAGCTTCGGCGAGGTCGAGGGCTATGCCGTCGGCGGCAAGACCGGCACCGCCGACAAGCCCAAACCCCAGGGCGGCTATTACAAGGACAAGGTGATCGCCACCTTTGCCAGCATCTTTCCGGCCCATGACCCGAAATATGTCCTGATCGTCACGCTGGACGAGCCGATCGAGAATTCGACCGACGAGGATCGCCGCACCGCCGGCTGGACGGCGGTGCCGGTCGCGGCCGAGATGATCCGCCGCATCGCGCCGCTGCTCGGGCTGCGGCCGGAGATTGAACCGGTGAGCGACCTTGCTATAACGCTTGCGTCCCAGTAAGGGGCTGATCCGGCGGCGGAGTGGATGATGGACATACCGGCGAAACCACTGAGCCAGCTGGCCCTCACCGCGCGCGGCGGCCGCGATCCGCTGATCCGCGGCATCGCGCTCGACAGCCGGGACGTGCGCGAAGGCTATCTTTTCGCCGCGCTCCCCGGATCGCGGGTGCATGGCGGCAGCTATATACAATACGCGCTGCGCATGGGGGCGGCGGCGATCCTGACCGATCCCGCCGGGGTGCGCATCGCCCAGTCCGAACTGGCCGCGTCGGAGGCGGCGCTCGTGGTGACCGGGCACCCGCGCGAGGCGCTGGCCTTTACCGCGGCGCTCTGGTTCGGGCGCCAGCCCCCGGTCATCGCCGCCGTGACCGGCACCAACGGCAAGACCTCGGTCACGAGCTTCCTGCGCCAGATCTGGACCCGCTTCGGCCGCGAGGCGATCAACATCGGCACGACCGGCGTCGAGGGCGCATGGAGCGCACCGCTGGCGCATACCACGCCGGATCCGATCACTCTTCATCGCGTGCTGGCCGAGGCGGCGGGTGCCGGCGTGACCCGCGCCGCGATGGAAGCGTCGAGCCATGGCCTTCTTCAGCATCGCCTTGACGGGGTGCAGTTGCGGGCGGCGGGGTTTACCAACCTCTCGCAGGATCACCTCGATTATCACCCGAACCTCGATGCCTATTTCGCGGCCAAGGCCCGGCTTTTCGGGGAATTGCTGCCCGAGGACGGCACCGCCGTGATCAACCTCATGGACCGCTACGGGCGCGAGATGCGCGCGGTCGCGGCGGCGCGGGGCGTGAATGTGATCACCGTGGGGCGCGAGGAGGGCGACCTTGCCCTGCTCGGCCAGCGTTTCGATGCGAGCGGGCAGGATCTGCGCTTTTCCTGGGGGGACAAGGCGGTGCAGGTGCGGCTTTCGCTGATCGGCGGGTTCCAGGCCGAAAACGTGCTGCTTGCGGCCGGGCTGGCCATCGCCTGCGGCGAAGAGCCCGAGCCGGTCTTTGCCGCGCTTGCCGAACTCGTCACCGTGCACGGGCGGATGGAGCTTGCGGCGGTTCGTGACAACGGCGGCACCGTTTTCGTCGATTATGCCCATACCCCGGCGGCGGTGGCGACGGCGCTTGCCACGCTGCGCCCGCATGTGATGGGGCGGCTGATCGCAATCATCGGCGCCGGCGGCGACCGGGACGCGGGCAAGCGGCCGCTCATGGGTCGGGCAGCGGCGGAGAACGCGGATCTGGTGATCGTGACCGACGACAATCCGCGCAGCGAGGATCCGGCCCTGATCCGCCGCGCGATCATGGAGGGCGCGCCGGACGCGAGCGAGGTCGGCGACCGCGCCGAGGCGATCCTGCGCGGGGTCGATGCGCTCGGCCCGGGGGATGCGCTGCTGATCGCCGGCAAGGGGCATGAACGCGGCCAGATCGTGGGCGACACGGTGTTGCCGTTCGACGATGCGGAACAGGCCAGCATCGCGGTCGCCGCACTCGACGGGCGGCCCACATGAGCCTCTGGCGCGCGGACGAAGCGGCCGCGGCAACGGGCGGGCGCGCGCAGGACGGCTCGACCGGGTGCTGGCGCGCGGGCGGGGTGTCCATCGACACGCGCACCCTTGTCGCGGGCGACCTTTTCGTTGCGCTCAGTGCGGCCCGCGACGGACATGATTTCGTGCCCGAAGCGCTTGCGAGGGGGGCCGCCGCGGCGCTCGTGTCGCGTGTGCCCGAAGGTATTGGGCCGGAGGCGCCGCTCCTGATCGTGGAGGACGTGCAGGCGGCGCTCGAGGCGCTGGGGCGCGCGGGACGTGCCCGGTCGGGGGCGCAGGTCATCGGTGTGACGGGAAGCGTCGGCAAGACCTCGACCAAGGAGATGCTGGCCCGGATCCTCGGAGATCAGGGGCGGGTGCACGCCAGCGTCGCCAGCTACAACAATCACTGGGGCGTGCCGCTTACGCTTGCGCGCCTGCCGCAGGACGCGCAGTTCGCAGTGATCGAGATCGGCATGAACCATCCCGGCGAAATCGCCCCGCTTGCGCATCAGGCGCGCCCGCATGTGGCGCTCGTGACCACCATCGCGCCGGCCCATCTCGAGGCATTCGACGGGGTTGAGGCGATCGCCCGCGAAAAGGCGGCGATCTTCGAGGGGCTCGAGCCGGGCGGCAGCGCGATCATCAATGCCGACATCGCGCAGAGCGCCATATTGCGCGATCATGCCCTGCGCGGCGGGGCCGAAGTGGTGGACTTCGGCGAACACGCGCAGGATTTCCGCCTGCTTGATGTGCGGATGCAGGACGAGGCGCTCACCGTGCGCGCCGAAGCCCGGGGCGAGCCGCTCCTGTTCCGTATCCAGAGCCCGGGGCGCCACTTCGCCATGAACGGGCTCGGGGCGCTGGCGGCGGTGCTCATGCTGGGCTGCGATCCGGCGCTCGCGGTGCAGAGCCTCGGGCGCTGGGCGCCGGTCGCGGGGCGGGGGGTGCGCGAACTCGTGCCGCTCGACGCCGTTGATACGGATCAGGTGATCGCGCTCATGGACGATTCCTATAACGCCAACCCCGGCTCGGTCGCGGCGGCGCTGGACACGCTTGCGGCGGCCACGCCGCCGGCGCGCGGGCGGCGGATCGCGATTCTCGGCGACATGAAGGAACTCGGCCCCCGCGGCCCCGAACTCCATGCCGCGATCGCCGGCCACCCGGCCATCGCCGGAATCGACCGGGTGCATTGCATCGGCCCGCTCATGCGGTCCCTGCACGAGGCGCTTGCGCCCGAACGGCGCGGGATCCGCGCCGAAACCAGCGCCGCGATGGTCGCCGCGCTCAAGGAGCAGATCGCCCCCGGAGATCTGGTGCTGGTGAAGGGCTCGCTCAGCATGAACCTGGCTGCCGTCGTTGACGCAATCCGCAAAATGCCGCATGGCGGAACCGATCCCGCCCCGAACCACGAGTAGGACCATCCCAAGTGCTGTACTGGCTGACGTTCCTCTCGGATGGCGGTGATTTCTTCAACCTGTTCCGTTACATCACCTTCCGCGCCGGCGGGGCGTTCCTGACTGCGCTGATCTTCGGTTTCGTCTTCGGACGGCCGCTGATCGCGGTGCTGCGCAAGCGGCAGGGAAAGGGGCAGCCGATCCGCGACGACGGCCCCGAAACCCACCTGACCAAAGCCGGAACGCCGACCATGGGCGGGCTTTTGATCGTCGGGGCGCTGATCACGGCGACATTGCTCTGGGCACGGCTCGACAACGGGCTTGTCTGGCTCGTGCTGTTCGTCACGCTGAGCTTCGGCCTGATCGGGCTGGCGGACGATTACGCCAAGGTCAGCCGGCAGAACACGAAGGGCGTGCCGGGAAAGGTGCGCATCGCGCTTGGCGTGCTGATCGCCTTCATCGCCGCGATCGGGGCGGTCTGGTTCCATCCGCCCGAGCTCCAGGGGCAGCTTGCGATGCCGGTCTTCAAGAACGTGCTGCTCAACCTCGGCTGGTTCTATGTGCCCTTCGTGATCTGCGTGATCGTCGGCGCCGCGAATGCCGTGAACCTGACCGACGGGCTCGACGGGCTTGCGATCATGCCGGTGATGATCGCGGCGGCGACGCTCGGGGTCATCGCCTATGCGGTCGGGCGGGTCGATTTCACCGAATACCTCGACGTGCATTATGTCCCCGGCTCGGGCGAGATGCTGGTGTTCTGCGCCGCGCTCTGTGGCGGGGGGCTCGGGTTTCTCTGGTATAACGCGCCGCCCGCCGCGCTGTTCATGGGCGATACCGGCAGCCTTGCGCTGGGCGGGGCGCTTGGCGCGATCGCGGTGGTGACCAAGCATGAACTGGTGCTGGCGATCGTCGGCGGGCTGTTCGTGGCCGAGGCGCTTTCGGTCATCATCCAGGTGCTGTACTTCAAGCGCACCGGGCGGCGGGTGTTCCTGATGGCGCCGATTCACCACCATTTCGAAAAGAAGGGCTGGGCCGAATCCACCGTGGTGATCCGGTTCTGGATCATCTCGCTGATCCTCGCCATGATCGGCCTCGCCACGCTCAAGGTGCGCTGATGCGCCGCCCGGCCCCATGATCCCGGCGCAGGGCCACGCGGGCGAGCGGGTCGCGGTGCTCGGGCTTGGCCGGTCGGGGCTTGCGGCGGCGCGGGCGCTCAGGGCCGGCGGGGCCGAGCCGCTCTGCTGGGATGACAACCCGGCGGCACGCGAGGCGGCCGAGGCCGAGGGACTCCTCTGCACCGATCTCCTGCGCGGCGGCGTGCTCGAATCGGCAAGCGCCCTGATCCTGAGCCCCGGCATTCCCCATCTTTATCCCGCGCCCAATCCCGTGGTGGCGGCTGCGCTCGAGGCGGGGGTGCCGCTCGACAACGATATCGGGCTGTTCTTCCGTTCGCTCGCGACCAGCGACTGGGCCAGCCACGACATGCCGCCCCGGGTGGTGGCGGTGACCGGCTCCAACGGGAAATCGACCACGGCCGCGCTCATTCACCACATCCTGGGCGAATCCGGGCGCGACAGCCAGCTTGCGGGCAATATCGGCCGCGGGGTTTTCGACATCGACCCGCCGGGCGACGGCGCGGTGGTCGTGCTCGAACTCAGCAGCTACCAGACCGAGCTTGCCCGCGCGCTGACGCCCGATATCGCCGTCTTTACCAACCTGAGCCCCGATCACCTGGATCGCCATGCCGGGCGCGGGGGGTATTTCGCGGCCAAGCGCCGCCTGTTCGCCGAAGGCGCGCCCGACCGGGCGGTGATCGGCGTGGACGAGACCGAAGGGCAGTTCCTCTCGAACCAGCTTTCCGAGGCGCGCGGCGATGATCGCGTGATCCAGGTCTCGGTCACGCGCAAGCTGACTTCGGCCGGCTGGCATGTCTTCGTGCGCAAGGGGTTCCTGACCGAATATCGCAAGGGCCGGCAAGTGGGGGCGGCCGATCTGCGCCCGGTGCGCGGGCTGCCCGGCGCGCACAATCACCAGAACGCCTGCGCCGCCTGGGCCGTGGCGCGCAGTCTCGGGCTTGCGCCGCGGGTGATCGAGTCCGCGCTGCATTCCTTTCCCGGGCTGCCGCATCGCAGCCAGGTGGTGGCCGAATCGGGTGGCGTGACCTTCGTCAACGATTCCAAGGCCACCAATGTGGACAGCGCCGCCCGCGCGCTGGCCGCCTTTCCCCGCATCCGCTGGATCTGCGGCGGGCTGGAAAAGGAAGGCGGGCTCGACGCGCTGCGCGGGCAGACCGGCGCGGTGGTCAAGGCCTATGTGATCGGGCGCGAGGCCGCGGCTTTTGCCATGCAGCTTGATGTCGAGGCCGAGATCTGCACCGACATGGCGACCGCCGTCGCGCGCGCCGCGGCCGATGCCGCCCCGGGCGATACCGTCCTGCTGGCCCCGGCGGCGGCGAGTTTCGATCAATACGACAATTTCGAACAGCGCGGCGCCGATTTCACCGCCATGGTCCGCCGGCACCTTTGACGCGGGCGACCGGGTGCCCTGAAAACTGCATTCCGCAGCGTCGAAGATGCTGGCCTGACAGCGAGTTCTGCTGTAAGCTGACCCGACAGACTCCGGAAAAACGGGGCGTGAAACAGGCAATGAGCAGCAGCAACCATGACTGAGATGGTCTATGGCGTCGTGCCCGAACGGGACGGCGAGCCGATTCTTCCCAAATGGTGGCGCACGGTGG
The DNA here is from genome assembly GCF_900156525.1 of Pontibaca methylaminivorans. Taxonomy (NCBI): domain Bacteria; kingdom Pseudomonadati; phylum Pseudomonadota; class Alphaproteobacteria; order Rhodobacterales; family Roseobacteraceae; genus Pontibaca; species Pontibaca methylaminivorans. The sequence continues at coordinate 678,218 of NZ_FTPS01000001.1, read as the reverse complement.
ACCGCTGGTCCATGAGTTGCGTGTTGCTGCTTTTCGTGATCGGGCTGCTGCTGGGGCTTGCGGCGTCAGTGCCGCTGGCCGAGCGCAACGGGTTCCATCCGTTCTATTACGTCACCCGGCAGGCGGTGTTCGGCGGTGCGGCGCTCGTTGCCATGTGGCTGACCTCGATGATGTCGCCGACCATGGTGCGGCGGTTTGCCGTGATGGGTTTCGTGCTGTTCTTCGTCGCCCTTGCGCTTCTGCCGCTGTTCGGCACCGATTTCGGCAAGGGGGCGACGCGCTGGTATTCGCTCGGCTTCGCGAGCTTTCAGCCCTCCGAGTTCCTGAAACCCGCCTTCATGGTCACCGCCGCCTGGATGATGGCCGCAAGCCGCGAGATCAACGGCCCGCCCGGCACGCTCTGGTCTTTCGCGCTGTGCGGGGCGATCGTGCTGATGCTGGCGCTCCAGCCCGATTTCGGGCAGGCGGCGCTGGTGCTGTTCGGTTGGGGCGTGTTGTATTTCATCGCCGGGGCGCCCATGTTCCTGCTTCTGGTCATGGCCGGGCTGGCGGTGATGGGCGGCAGTCTCGCCTATTCCAATTCGGAACATTTCGCCCGCCGTATCGACGGTTTCCTGTCGGCCGAGATCGACCCGACCACGCAGCTTGGCTATGCGACCAATGCGATCCGCGAAGGCGGGCTGTTCGGCGTCGGCGTCGGCGAAGGCCAGGTCAAGTGGTCGCTGCCCGATGCGCATACCGATTTCATCGTCGCCGTGGCCGCCGAGGAATACGGGCTGATCCTCGTGCTCATCATCATCGCACTATATACTATAGTGGTCCTGCGGTCGCTGCTGCGGCTCATGCGGGAGCGCGACCTTTTCATCCGCCTTGCCGGCACCGGGCTTGTCGCGATCTTCGGGGTGCAGGCCATGATCAACATGGCGGTGGCGGTGCGGCTGGTTCCGGCCAAGGGGATGACGCTGCCCTTCGTGAGCTATGGCGGCTCGTCGCTGATCGCCGGCGGGATCGCGGTCGGGATGCTGCTGGCCATGACCCGCTCGCGCCCGCAGGGCGAGGTGGCGGAACTCATGCGAAGGCGCGCGGGATGAAGGCGCCGCTGCTTGTCATGGCCGCCGGCGGAACCGGCGGGCATATGTTCCCGGCGCAGGCGCTGGCCGAGGCGATGCTGCACCGGGGCTGGCGGGTGCGGCTTTCGACCGACTCGCGCGGGGCGCGCTATACCGGCGGCTTCCCCCATTCGACCGAGATTTCCGAGGTGCAGAGCGCAAGCCCGGCGCGCGGCGGCACGGTGGCAAAACTGCTCGCCGCGCCGAAGATCGCCACCGGCATCGCCTCCGCCGTCTGGGGAATGTGGCGCGACCGGCCCTCGGTCGTTGTCGGATTTGGCGGCTACCCGAGCATCCCCGCTCTCGCCGCGGCCGAGTTCCTGCGGCTGCCGCGCATGATCCACGAACAGAACGGACGGCTCGGCCGGGTGAACCTGCGCTTTGCGCCCCGCGTTGCCTGCGTCGCCTGCGGGGTCTGGCCGGCGGAACTGCCCGCGGGCGCGAACGGGGTCGAGACCGGCAATCCGGTGCGCAAGGCCGTGCTCGAACGGGCGCAGGCGGCCTATATCCCGCCCGGAGATTATCCGATGTCGCTGCTGGTCATCGGCGGCAGTCAGGGGGCGCGCATTCTTTCCGACGTGGTGCCCGATGCCGTCGCGGCGCTGCCCGGACACCTGCGCGGCCACCTGCGCGTGGCCCATCAGGCCCGGGCCGAGGATGGCGAACGCGTCACCGCCGCCTATGCCGCCCATGGCATCCAGGCCGAGGTCAAGCCGTTCTTCAAGGACATCGCGCGCCGCATCAGCGAGGCGCAGCTGGTCATCGCCCGGGCCGGCGCCTCGACCATCGCCGACCTGACCGTGATCGGGCGCCCGGCGATCCTCATTCCCTATGCCGCCGCGGCCGGCGATCACCAGACCGCGAATGCCCGCGTCCTTGTCGAAGCCGGCGCGGCGACGCTGATCCCCGAGAGCCGGCTCGATGCCGAGGTGCTCGCCGGGCAGATCGGCCTGATCCTCGGCAACCCGGATGCGGCGGTGCAGATGTCGCACGCCGCCTGGGGTGCGGCGATCCCCGACGCGACCCAGAGACTGGTTGCGCTTGTTCTGGAACTGTCGGAAAGGGGCGCTAAGCCATGATGGATGGAAGCTCGATTGATGGAAGCCCGGCCATGAATGCAGCAACGAAACTCCCGCTCGATGTCGGCCCGATCCATTTCGTCGGCATCGGCGGAATCGGCATGTCGGGCATTGCCGAGGTGCTCCTGGAACATGGCTACCGGGTGCAGGGCTCGGACCTGCGGGCGTCGCCGATCACCGAGCGGCTCGAATCGCTCGGTGCCCGCATCTTCATCGGACAGGATGCCGCCCATCTGGACGGGGCCGAGGTGGTGGTGATTTCCTCGGCGATCCGGTGCGGCAACGCGGAACTCGACGAGGCCCGCCGCCGGCACCTGCCGGTGGTGCGCCGCGCCGAGATGCTGGCCGAGCTCATGCGGCTGAAATCCAACATCGCGATCGCCGGCACCCACGGCAAGACCACCACGACCACGCTCATGGCCGAACTGATGGTTGCCGGCGGGTTCGATCCCACGGTGGTGAATGGCGGCATCATCCACGCCTATGGCAGCAATGCGCGCATGGGGCAGGGCGAATGGATGGTGGTCGAGGCCGATGAAAGCGACGGCACCTTCACCCGGCTTCCCGCGACCATCGCCATCGTCACCAATATCGACCCCGAGCACCTGGATCACTGGGGCGATTTCGACCGGTTGCGCGACGGATTCCTCGAATTCGTGAGCAACATTCCCTTTTACGGGCTGGCGGTCTGCTGCACCGATCACCCCGAGGTCGCGGCGCTGGTCGATCGCGTGACCGACCGGCGCGTCGTCACCTACGGCTTCGGCCCGCAGGCCGAGGTCCGCGCGGTCAACCTGCGCTATGAGGGCTGCGCCGCGCATTTCGACATCGAACTGGGGCCCGAGGGCGACACCATCCGGGACTGCGCCCTGCCCATGCCCGGCAACCACAATGTCCTGAACGCGCTCGCGGCGGTGGTGGTGGCGCGTCATCTCGGCATGGAGCCCGGGCGTATCCGCGCCGCACTGGCCGCCTTCGGCGGGGTGAACCGGCGCTTTACCCATATCGGCGAGGTGAACGGCGTCACGATCATCGACGACTATGCGCATCACCCGGTCGAGATCGCGGCGGTGCTCGACGCGGCGCGGCAGGCCTGTTCGGGGCGGGTGATCGCCGTACATCAGCCGCACCGCTTCACCCGGCTGCATTCGCTGTTCGACGGGTTCCAGACCTGTTTCGATGCGGCCGATGTCGTCGCCATAACCGAGGTCTATGCGGCCGGCGAGCCGCCCATCGACGGGGTGAACCGCGATGCGCTGGTGGCGGCGCTGGCCGGCCGCGGCCGCGGCGCGGTCCATGCGCTCGGCGGTGAGGACGATCTTGCGCGTTTCGTGCGGACAGAGGCCCGGCCCGGCGACATGGTGGTCTGTCTTGGCGCCGGCACGATCAGCGCCTGGGCGAATGCGCTGCCGGCGCATCTTGGCCGGGATGTTGCCTGACATGACCACCTTTCCCCTTGCCGGCGATCCCATGGCCTCGTCGCTGTTCCTGGCGGCGCTCTGGGCGGTCGGCGCAAATCTGCTGGCGATCCTGCCGGGCCGGGGCACGCATTGGGGGCGGGCGCTTGCGCTGATCGCGACCGGCGTGCCGATTGTCGGTTATGTGACTTTTCAGCATGGGCCCTGGATCGGTATGATCGTGCTGGCCATGGGCGTTTTCGTGCTGCGCTGGCCGGCGATCCACGCCGGGCGCTGGGCAATCGAACTCTGGCGTGGCAGAGAGAACGGGAAGAAACCACAGGAAGGAAACTCGTCATGAGCATGGCCACAACCATCGCCATCGTGCCGCTGATCTTTCTGGCTCTGGGCCTTCTCGTCGGCTTCGGGGCCGGGCGCTACCTTGCGCCGAAGGCCGGCGCAACGCTGCTCGGGCTCGCGGTGCTGATCGGGCTCGTTCTCATCGTGCGGCTGGTCATGGTCGGCCCCGGCGACGAGGAAGACGCGTTCATCCCCTTCATCGGGCTGAATGCGGCGGTGTTCCCGGCGATCTTTGCCGGCATCATGGGCTGGCTCGGCGGTCGCGCCCTGCTGCGCCGCGCCGCGGCGTGATGGGGGCGGCGCCTGCCGCGCTGAAATCCGCCGGGGCCGCATCGCTGCCGCAGGTGCGCGGACGTCTCACGCCCGGGCGCGCGATGAGCGATCTGACCTGGCTGCGGGTGGGCGGCCCGGCCGAGTGGCTGTTCCAGCCCGCCGATACGGAGGACCTGGCGCAGTTTCTGGCCGCGCTCGATCCTTCCATTCCGGTCTTTCCCATGGGCGTCGGTTCGAACCTCATCGTCCGCGACGGGGGCTTGCGGGGTGTGGTGATCCGCCTCGGGCGCGGGTTCAACCATATCCGGGCCGAGGATGGCCGCGTGGTCGCCGGTGCCGCGGCGCTCGATTCCCATGTGGCGCGCCGCGCCGCCGATGCGGGGATCGACCTTGCGTTCCTGCGCACCATACCCGGTTCGATCGGCGGTGCGCTGCGCATGAATGCGGGCTGTTACGGGCAATATATGGCCGATGTCCTGGTTTCGGCCCGGGCCGTCACGCGCGCGGGCGAACTGATCGAGCTGCGCCCCCGCGATCTGAACCTGCGCTATCGCGGCTCGGACCTTCCCGAGGGCGCGGTTCTGGTCGAGGCGGTTCTTGCCGGCCCCCCGGGCGATCCCGAAGACCTGCATGCCCGCATGGCCGAACAGCTTGCGCGGCGCGACGCGAGCCAGCCGACCGACCGGCGCAGCGCCGGTTCGACCTTTCGCAATCCCGCGGGGTTTTCCAGCACCGGGCGCGCAGACGACGTGCACGACCTGAAGGCCTGGCGCGTGATCGAGGCCGCCGGGCTGCGCGGGGCGCGTCTGGGCGGCGCGCAGATGAGCGAGAAACATCCGAACTTTCTCATCAACACCGGCAATGCCAGTGCCGCCGATCTCGAGGCGCTGGGCGAACAGGTGCGAAAAAAGGTTTACGACGCCAGTGGCATACGACTAGAGTGGGAAATCATGCGGATCGGGGAACCGGCCGCTGAACCGACCCCCTGAGCGCGAGTTTCCCGCGGCCTTGACGCTGCGAGAAGAACTGCGGGCGGAGAACAGGCAAACGCCGCACGCGGGCGCAGGAGGGGGCGCATAACAAGAACAGGGGCCGCAACGACGGTCCCGGGGACATTGAGGCACTTGAAGTGGGTCAGTCGAGCAGGACAGCCCGGAAAGTGGCGGTATTGATGGGCGGCCCCTCGGCCGAGCGCGAGGTGTCGCTTTCGAGCGGGCGCGAATGCGCCGCCGCGCTGCGTGGCGAGGGGTTCACCGTGGTCGAGATCGACGCCGGTGCCGATCTTTGTGCGCGGCTGCGCGACGAGGCGCCCGACGTCGTGTTCAACGCGCTTCACGGGCGCTGGGGCGAAGACGGCGCGGTGCAGGGGATGCTCGAATGGCTCGGGATTCCCTATACGCATTCCGGCGTGCTGGCCTCGGCGCTGGCCATGGACAAGCAGCGCGCCAAGGACGTGTTCCGCGCCGCCGGCCTGCCGGTGATGGAAAGCGTGATCGCGACCCGCGCCGAGGTGGCCGCCGGTCATGTGATCGCGCCGCCCTATGTGGTCAAGCCGGTGAACGAGGGATCCTCGGTCGGGGTGCACCTGGTGCGCGACCACAGCAATGCGCCGCTCGTGCTGGGCGGGGATGCGCCCGATATGCTCATGGTCGAAAGTTTCGCACCGGGGCGGGAGCTGACCACCACGGTGATGGGCGATCGCGCGCTCGTGGTGACCGAGATCATGACCGCCGACTGGTATGATTACGCGGCGAAATACAGCCCCGGCGGCTCCACCCATGTGGTGCCGGCAAAGATCCCCGAGGCGATTGCCGCGCTCTGCCTTGATCATGCGCTGCGCGCCCACCGGGCGCTTGGCTGCCGGGGCATGTCACGCACCGATTTCCGCTGGGACGAGGCGCGGGGTGCGGCGGGGCTCGTGCTGCTCGAGGTCAACACGCAGCCGGGCATGACCCCGACGTCGCTCAGCCCCGAACAGGCCGGCGCGCTGGGGATCCGGTTTGGTGAGCTTTGCCGCTGGCTGGTCGAGGATGCGTCATGCTCGCGCTAGGGCGCAGGCCACGGCGCACTGACCCGGCGCCGTCGCGGATGGCCTACCGGCTGCAGCGCTGGATGCTGACGCCGGGCATCCGCACCGGGCTGCGCATCGGTGTTCCGCTCGGGCTGCTGGCGATTGCGACAGCGCTTTATCTTGCGGATCCGGCGCGGCGCGAGGCGCTGACCGGCTGGGTTGCGGACATCCGGAGCTCGATCGAGCAGCGCCCGGAGTTCCGCGTCGAGCGGATGGAGATCGAGGGGGCCGATGCCGAGCTTGCCCGCGACATCCACCAGGTGGTGGCGGTGGACTTCCCGCTCAGTTCCTTCGACCTTGATCTGGCGACCGTCCGCGACCGGATCATGGCGCTCGATCCGGTCAAGCAGGCGGTGCTGCGCATCCGTCCCGGCGGGGTGCTCGAGGTCAGCGTGACCGAACGCCGCGCCGTGGTGCTCTGGCGGACGGTGGACGGGCTGGCGCTGCTGGACGGGGACGGCGTCTTCATCCGCTCGGTTTCCGAGCGTGCGGCGCATCCCGACATGCCCCTGATCGCGGGCCGGGGGGCCGAAAAGGAAATTTCCGAGGCGCTCGCGCTCACGGCCGCGTCGCGGCCGCTGGACGGGCGCCTGCGCGGGTTCGTGCGTATCGGAGAGCGGCGCTGGGACGTGATCCTGGACCGCGACCAGCGTATCCTGCTGCCGGCCGAACAGCCGGTGCGGGCGCTTGAACGGGTGATCGCGCTCGACCAGGCCGAGGACATGCTGGCGCGCGATGTGCTGGTTGCCGACATGCGCCTGTCCGAGCGCCCGACGCTGCGCATGAATGCGCGCGCACATGACAGATGGGTGAATGCGAAGGAGGAACGATAACCATGGGTGGTGAAGAATGATGACGGATCTGTATCAGGCACAGCGCGCCATGCGCCAGATTCGGCGCCAGGCCATGCAGCGGGGCGTCATCGCCATTCTGGACGTGGGCAGTTCCAAGATCGCCTGCCTTGTGCTGCGCTTCGACGGCTCCGAGCGGCTGCGCGAGGACGGCACCATTGGCGCCATGGCCGGGCAGACCGGATTTCGCATCATCGGCGCGGCGACCACCCGGTCGCGCGGGGTGCAGTTCGGCGAGATCGTTGCCATGCAGGAAACCGAGCGCGCGATCCGCACCGCGCTTCAGGCGGCGCAGAAGATGGCGGGGATCCGTGTGGATCACGTCATCGCCTGCCTGTCCGGGGCTTCTCCGCGTTCCTACGGGCTCGAAGGCGAGATCGCGCTTGACGAGCAGATCGTGGCCGAGGCCGACGTGGGGCGCGTCATGGCCGCCTGCGAAGTGCCCGATTACGGCGTCCGCCGCGAGGTGCTGCATGCGCAGCCGGTGAATTTCGCGCTGGACAACCGCTCGGGCCTGTCGGATCCGCGCGGGCAGCTCGGGCAGACGCTTTCGGTCGACATGCACCTGCTGACCGCCGATGCGGCGCCGATCCAGAACCTCGTCTATTGCCTGCGCCGCTGCGATCTGGAACTCGCCGGGATCGTCTCGTCGGCCTATGCCTCGGGGATGTCGACCCTGGTCGAGGACGAGCAGGAGCTTGGCGCTGCCTGCATCGACCTTGGCGGCGGCAGCACGGGCATTTCGATCTTCATGAAAAAGCACATGATCTTTGCCGATGCGGTGCGCATGGGCGGCGACCATGTGACGGCGGACGTGTCCATGGGGCTCGGCGTGCCGGCGGCCACGGCCGAGCGGATCAAGACCTTTTACGGCGGCGTGCATGCGACCGGGCTCGATGACCGTGAACGCATCGACATCGGCGGCAACACCGGCGACTGGGAACACGACCGCCGCAGCGTGAGCCGGGCCGAACTGATCGGGATCATGCGACCGCGGGTCGAGGAAATCTTTGAGGAAGTGCGCCAGCGCCTGGATGCGGCGGGTTTCGAGCACCTTCCCAGCCGGCAGATCGTGCTGACCGGTGGCGGCAACCAGATCCCGGGGCTGGACGGGCTCGCGAGCCGCATCCTCGGCCAGCATGTGCGCCTTGGCCGCCCGCTGCGGGTGCATGGCCTGCCGCAGGCGGCCACCGGCGCCGGTTTCGCAAGCGCGGTCGGCCTTGCGCTCTGTGCCGCGCATCCGCAGGACGAATGGTGGGACTTCGAGATTCCGGTGGACCGCTACCCGGCCCATTCGCTCAAGCGCGCGGTGCGCTGGTTCAAGGACAACTGGTAGGCACGAGAACACGGGGTGACGGGGCCGCCGGCCTGTGATATAAGGCGCACAAGGGGCGCGGTGACGCCTCCAACACCAATAACAGAGGCGGCCGGGCAGTCGTCCAGAGATTATCCGTCGATGCCGGCTCGCGCAGCGCGCGGGATTTCGGTTCCTGTGCAGGTGCCGCAATATCTGCGCGAAAGCTCATCCACGTCTTCTATACCTTGGGTGGTGGACGAGACCGGGCGGTTCCCGGCAAGAATCTGCCCATATTTTGCGGAAATCGAGGTTTTTTCTGGTGACTATCGGGGATCAATTGATAAGAATGACGATGGACAGGCAAAAAATGCCCGTGCAAACGGGTCAGACACAGGCGGATAGATCCATGACTTTGAACCTTTCGATGCCCGGACAGGAAGAACTGAAGCCCCGGATTACCGTGTTCGGGGTCGGTGGCGCCGGCGGCAATGCCGTCAACAACATGATCGAAAAGCAGCTTGACGGCTGCGAATTCGTGGTTGCCAACACCGATGCCCAGGCGCTTCAGCAGGCCTATGCCGAGAACAAGATCCAACTGGGCGTCAAGGTGACCGAGGGGCTTGGCGCCGGGGCGCGGGCAAGCGTGGGCGCCGCCGCCGCCGAGGAAAGCATCGAACAGATCGTCGATCATCTGGCCGGCGCGCATATGTGCTTCATCACCGCCGGCATGGGCGGAGGCACCGGCACCGGCGCCGCGCCGATCATCGCCCAAGCGGCGCGCGAGCTTGGCGTGCTGACCGTCGGCGTCGTGACCAAGCCCTTCCAGTTCGAGGGCAGCAAGCGGATGCGCCAGGCCGAGGAGGGTGTCGAGACCCTGCAGAAGGTCGTCGATACGCTGATCATCATCCCGAACCAGAACCTGTTCCGCCTCGCCAACGAAAAGACCACCTTCACCGAAGCCTTCTCCATGGCCGACGATGTGCTTTACCAGGGCGTCAAGGGTGTGACCGACCTGATGGTGCGGCCCGGGCTGATCAACCTCGATTTCGCCGACGTGCGCGCGGTCATGGACGAGATGGGCAAGGCCATGATGGGCACCGGCGAGGCCGAGGGCGAAGACCGTGCCATCCAGGCCGCCGAAAAGGCGATCGCCAATCCGCTGCTGGACGAAATCAGCCTGCGCGGCGCCAAGGGCGTGCTGATCAACATCACCGGCAGCCATGACCTCACCCTGTTCGAGCTGGACGAGGCCGCGAACCGCATCCGCGAGGAAGTGGACCCGGATGCCAACATCATCGTCGGCAGCACGCTCGACACCGGCATGGAAGGCGTGATGCGGGTCAGCGTCGTCGCCACCGGCATCGACGCCGAAGAGGGCCAGGCCGAAATCCCGGTGCCGCGCCGCCCGATGTCGCAGCCGCTCAAGCAGAACATCGCAAGCGAGGCGCCGAAGCCGGCCGCCGAGGAACAGCCCGCCGTGGCTGCGCGGGCCGAAGCTGCACCGCGCAACGACCAGCAGCCCCGTCCGGCACCGGCACGCGAAGCCGCCGCATCCGGATCCGCACAGGCCGCCGGCGGTTTCCAGGGCGGCTACCGGCCGCATGCGCCGGCGCTGCGCGAGGACGCGGACGAACCCGCGCTCCAGGACGACGGTCTGCCGGCCCCGGCCTATCGCCCGCAGGTGCCCGAGTTCGAGCCCCGCACCGAGACCTATGCCGAGGCGCCCTATGCCGAAGAGGGCTATTCGGACGACGACTATGCCGCCGCCCCGCAGGCCGAGGACGCTGCGCCGGCGCCCGTTTCCTACAGCGCGACCCCCGGCGAACCCTCGCCCGAGACCATGCGCCGCCTTCAGGCCGCGGTCAGCAAGGCGGCCCCGACCCCGCAGCGCGGGCGCGCCGCCGCCGAACCCGCACGTCCCCAGGGTCAAGGCCAGGCCACGGGGCAGGGTGAACGCCTGCGTTTCGGCATCAATTCGCTGATCAACCGCATGACGGGCCACGCCGGCGAACAGCCGGGCGGACAGGGGGCCGCACCGGCGCCCCGCCAGCAGCCGCAGCCGCCCCGCCATCGCAGCGCCGCGGCGGCCGCCGAGCCCCAGGCCCAGCGAGAGCCCGATCCCGATCAGGAACGCATCGAGATCCCGGCCTTTCTGCGTCGCCAGGCAAACTGACGCGCGCCGAAGACCTCATTGCAGTCATCGTTGCAAGGCCGCCCTCGTGGCGGCCTTTCTCGTGGCGGCGCCGGCACCGTCTGGCGCCGCGGCCAGGCCTTCTTCTGGCCGGAAATATCCCGGGGTCCGGGGCAGAGCCCCGGCCCGACCATGGCATCCCCCGCGTCCGGCAGATGAACGTGGCCGGAAATCACCGCCGCCCATGGCATCTGCAGGACGGTGGGCACGAAACCGCGCAGCCCGGAGGGGATGTTTCAAGTGGTTGCAAAGATTGAATTGAGCCCCCGCCGCACAGGCACTACGTCATGATCGCAAGCGGCCCGGAAGCGGCCGGGAACCGAATTGATGAGGCAAGCTGTGCAGAACACGTTGAAGGCATCGGTGGCGTTCGAAGGGGTCGGGCTGCATGGTGGCGCGCCGGCCCGTATCGTCCTGCATCCGGCCCCCGCCGGCTATGGCATCCGTTTCCACCGCACCGACATCAAGGTGGGCAACGCCGTGGTGATCGCGCGCTGGGACCAGGTGGAGCGGGTTCCGCTATGTACGCGGCTGGTCAATGCGGCGGGCGTATCCGTCTCCACGGTCGAGCACCTGATGGCGGCGCTGGCCGGTTGCGGCATTCACAACGCCCGGATCGAGATCGACGGCCCCGAGGTTCCGATTCTCGACGGCTCTGCCGCCCCCTTCGTGCGCGGCATCATGCGGCACGGCCTGCGTCCGCTTCCGGCCCGGGTCGAGGTGATCGAGGTGCTGCGCCCGGTGAGCGTGAGCCATGGCGACGCCCGTGCCAGCCTGCTGCCCTATCCCGGGGTGCGCATCGACTTCGAGATCGACTTCGAGGATGCGGCGATCGGCCGGCAGCGCCGGGGGCTCGACCTGCGCAACGGTGCCTTTGTCCGCAAGCTGTGCGACAGCCGGACCTTCTGCCGGCAGGCCGATGTCGATGCCATGCAGGCGCAGGGGCTGGCCCTTGGCGGCACGCTGGAAAACGCGGTGGTCGTCGATGGCGCCAAGGTGCTGAGCCCGGGCGGCTTTCGCCACCCCGACGAGGCGGTGCGGCACAAGATGCTCGACGCGCTCGGCGATCTCGCGCTTGCCGGGGCGCCGATCCTGGGCCGCTATGTCGGCGAGAAGGCCGGCCATGCGCTGACCAACCTGCTGCTGCACGAGCTGTTCTCGCGCAAGGACGCCTGGCGGCGCGTGACCTGCGACCCGCGGACCGCCGCCACCCTGCCCGGGGTGGGGCTGGTCGCGGAGGAAATTCCCGAAGTCGCCTGAAAGCATGGCACCACCGGCTCCGGCCGCGGGGGCCGGGACCGGGAGCCCTGATCAGGGCCGCGGACAGGAAGGTGGCCCGCCGGTGCTTTAAGGCGTTTTGCCCCGGAAACGAATGTGCTAGACCGTCTCGCACAGGGGGCGGATGCCCGGAGCAAGACGGTGAGGATTGGCAGGCATGATTGGCTTCAGGGCGACGACAGCCAGAACCGTTGGCGCAGTTCTGCTGGTGGCGATGCTTGCATCATGCAGCGGCAGCGGGCGCACGGATCGGGACGAAAATCTTGACCAGTATTCCGCCGAGCAGATTTTCGAGCGGGGCGAATTCGAACTGTCGCGCAATCGCAACGACGATGCGGCCTATTACTTTTCCGAGGTCGAACGCCTGTACCCCTACGAGGAACTCGCCCGGCGGGCGCTGGTGATGCAGGCCTTCGCCTATCACAAGGGGCGCGATTATCCCAACAGCCGCTCGGCCGCGCAGCGGTATCTCGATTTCTATCGCGGCGATGACGATGCCGCCTATGCGCAATATCTGCTGGCACTGTCCTATTACGACCAGATCGAGGATGTGGGGCGCGACCAGGGGCTGACCTTTCAGGCGCTGCAGGCGCTGCGCGAGGTGATCGAAAACTATCCCGACAGCGAATATGCCAATTCGGCGATTCTCAAGTTCGACCTGGCCTTCGACCATCTGGCCAGCAAGGAAATGGAAATCGGGCGCTATTACCTGAAGCGCAAGCATTACTCGGCGGCGGTCAACCGGTTCCGCACCGTGGTCGAGGATTTCCAGACCACCTCGCACACCGCCGAGGCGCTGCATCGCCTCGTTGAGGCCTATCTGTCGCTCGGGCTCGATGCCGAGGCGCAGACCGCGGGGGCGATTCTCGGCCATAACTACCAGGGATCGGAATGGTATGAGGCGAGCCATGCGCTTCTGACCGGCAAGGGGCTCAGGGCGCACAGCGTCGGCAACAACTGGCTGGCCCAGATCTACCGTCAGTCGATCAAGGGTCAGTGGCTCTGACAGGCGGGGCAGGCGCTTCGGCGCACCCCGGGCAATAGATGCTGCGAACGCTTGAAATCCGCGACATGCTGATCATCGACCGGCTGGAACTGCTGTTCCGGCCGGGCCTGAACGTGCTGACCGGGGAAACCGGCGCCGGCAAGTCGATCCTGCTGGATTCGCTCGGTTTCGTGCTGGGCTGGCGCGGACGCGCGGAACTCGTGCGCCCGGGGGCCGAGCGCGGCGAGGTCACGGCGGTGTTCGACCTTGCCCCGGATCATCCTGCGCGGGTGATCCTGCACGAGGCGGGCCTGCCCGATGAAGACGACGAGCTGATCCTGCGGCGCGTCAACATGGCCGGCGGGCGCAAGACCGCATGGGTCAATGACCGGCGCTGTTCGGGCGAGGTGCTGAGGGCGCTTGCCGATACATTGGTCGAACTGCACGGGCAGCATGACGATCGCGGATTGCTCGACGCGCGCGGACATCGCCGGATGCTGGACGATTTCGCCGGGCTCGGCCCGATGCGCGACCGGCTGCGCGATAGCTGGGAGGCGCTTCGCACGGCGCGGCGGGCCGAGGCCGGGGCGCGCGAGGCGCTCGATCTGCTGCGCGCCGAAGAGGACCGCCTGCGTCACGAGGTGGCCGAACTCGACGCGCTCGACCCGCAGCCCGGCGAAGAGCCCGCGCTCGATGCCGAGCGCCGACGCATGCAGGCGGCGGAACAGATTTGCGACGATATCGCCCGTGCCCATGGCCTGCTTGGCGGCGATGGTGCGGGCGGGGCCGGTGGGGCAGAGCAGACGCTCGGCGATGCGCTGCGCTGGCTCGAGGGGGCGGCGGCGCGGGCGGAGGGGATGCTCGACGAGCCGCTCGCGGCGCTTTCGCGCGCGCTGGACGAGACGGCGGCGGCGCAGCGAGGGGTTCAGGATGCGCTTGAATCGTTGCGCTTCGATGGGCCGCGGCTCGAGCAGATCGAGGAACGCCTGTTTGCGATCCGCGGGCTTGCGCGCAAGCACACCGTCGCGCCAGATGAGCTTGGCGAGCTTGCCGCGACACTGCGCGGGCGGCTCGCGGCGCTGGACGCGGGCGAGGCCGATCTTGCCGATCTTGCCGCGGCGGTCGCCCGGGGCGAGGCGGACTATCAGGCGGCCGCGGCCGAGCTGTCCGCGCAGCGCGGTGCGGCGGCGGCGCGCCTTGATGCGGCGGTGATGGCCGAACTTGCGCCGCTCAGGATGGAGCGGGCCGAGTTTCGCACCGCGATCACCCGCGCCGAACCCGGCCCCGAGGGGCAGGACGCGGTGACCTTCACCGTCACGACCAACCCGGGCGTGCCTCCCGGCCCGCTGAGCCGGATCGCCTCGGGCGGGGAACTCAGCCGGTTCCTGCTCGCGCTGAAGGTCTGCCTGAGCGCCCCGGGCGGGGGCGTGACCATGATCTTTGACGAAATCGACCGGGGCGTCGGCGGCGCCACCGCGGATGCCGTCGGGCGGCGCCTCGAGGCGCTGGCGCAGGGCGGGCAGGTGCTGGTCGTGACCCATTCGCCGCAGGTCGCGGCGCGCGGTGCGCATCACTGGCGCGTGCAGAAGGAAACCCGCGCCGAGAGCACCCGGACGATGGTCGCGCCGCTGGACCGGGACGCCCGCACCGACGAGATCGCCCGGATGCTGGCCGGCGACAGCATCACCCCCGAGGCCCGCGCCGCCGCCCGGGCGCTGCTTGACGATGCAGGCGACGGCGGCTGACGGTGTTGTTTTGCCGCCGCCGGCTGTTTCACCTGCGGCGCAGGGCGTGGCGCCGGCGGGCGCGGACAAGGCGGGTATGATCGCTGTGGCGGGTCGCCCCTGCGCCATGCACAATGCCGGTTGCCCGGCCGGTTTTGCCCGCGGCGCTCCGGCCCGCCGGGTGCTGGCTTGCCGTTCCAGCCGATCACAGCGGGACGGGCCCGCGCACCGAGCCGCCCAGGCAGATCCCCCCGCGCCCGGGCCGCGCGCGCCGTTTCCATCCGCAGCGGCTCAGCCGCCGGGGCGGGGGCCGACCCAGGCGATCTGGGGCGCGAAGCGGGGGCGGGTAAAGACGAAGTTCTGCAGCTCTCGGGGGCCGATACCGACCTTGAAGACGGGGGTGTAGGTGTTGCTGGTCTCGACCAGGATGATGCGCTCGCCATCCGACATCAGCGGCAGGCGCCCGGCCATGGTCGCGGCGGTCGTGTTCGTGATCGCCCCCGGAAACCCGCGGGAAGCCGACCAGTCCACATAGTGGCGCCCGGCGTCGTCCTCCCACCGCAGGATCGTGACGCGCAACGCCGTGTCCGAGCCCGAACGCGCCATCAGCGCCAGCAGCCGCTGCATGGAATCGATATAGGTGCTGTCGATACCCGCCGTCTCGCGCGAGATCATGTCGCTGATGGTATAGGCGGCGCGCAGGTTGATCGTGCTCTGGCGGAAGCCGTCGAAAAACACGAAACAGGCGGCGAAGGCCCAGAACAGCATGGGCATGGCCAGGATGAATTCGACCGAGACCGCCGCATCTTCGCCGCGCAGGAAACGGCGCAGGGGCGCGGGCAGAGCGGAGCGGTGGCGGCGGCGCATCATTCCGGCTCCTGCACGAAAGCGGATATGGCGACGAGCGAAAATTTCCCGGCCCCGTCCTTGGTGACGCCGCGGCCCAGCCCGGTCGAGGGAAAGACCGGCGTGATCCGGGCGCAGGCCCGCAGGATCATCATGTCGTTCGGCTGCGTGCGATTTCGAAAGTTGCGCACCGGGCTGACGGGGCGGGACTGGTCGATGCAGTCGGGCCGGGCGGTGATGCCGCTCCAGTTGCGGGGGTCGAGCTGCACCATCTCGAGCCGCAGGCTGTGGTCGCAGTTGTCGATAAACGGCGCGCGCCGGCAGATCGCGGTCTTGACCTCGTCATGCTGCATGACCTGTCCGGTGCCGAGGCGGATGTCGCGCACCGTGAGATCGAGCGCCCGCTCGAGCGTCGAATGGCGCAGGCCGATCATGCCGAGTTCCGCCCCGGCGAGCAGCATCGCCATGATGACGGGAAAGACGATGGTGAATTCCAGCGTCGGATTGCCGCTGTCGTCGCGCAGGAACGCGGCGAGGAAACCGCGCCCCCGCCGCGCGGGCGACTGGCCCGGGAGGATGGCTGGAGGAACGGCCTCCCCGCGCATCAGTTCACCAGTTTCAACTGGTTGATCTGGCGCGCGATGCTTGCAAAGACAGAGGTGATGTCATCGGTGCGCGCGTTGAAGAAATGTGACGGGCTCGAGGCGCACTGGATCATCTCGTTCTGGACCGAGAGCGGGGAATCGAACGCGATGGTATAGACGGTGATGTTGCGCGGCGATGCCTTGGCGAGATTGCACTGGGTCAGGAACTGCGAGAACGCAACGCTGCTGCTGACGGTCTGCCGGGCATCGTTCTGCCGGGACAGCAGGGCCACTGTCGGGTTTTTCGGATCCATCGGATCCTTTGGCCGATACTGGGGATTGATCTGGCCATCGGTCATCAGCACGATGTATTTCGCGGTTTCGGTGTCGTCCCACGCGGCGGGGCGGGCCGCGAATTCGGAAGGGATCATCCCGTCGCCCGCCATCGCGGCGAAGGTGCCCTGTGTCGAGGGGCTCAGCAGGGAAACGGCCCATTTTATCGCGTGCTGCGTGCCGGTTCCGCCATGCAGCCGCATCGTATTGACGAGATGGTTCAGCTTTGCCGCCTCGTTCGAGGCATAGATGATGGCCTTCTCGTCCGAGGGGCACCAGCCCCAGTCGGTGGTTCTCGAGTCCAGATTCCAGTATACGAAATGCGGTGTCTGCTGATAGCTTTGGGCCTTCGGCAGGTCGGGGTGCGTGAAATCGGCTGCCGTCAGCTCCAGGCAGGATGACACGTTGGGGAAACGCCCGTTCGCATCGCCGCCGTTTCGTCGCGAAAGCGGGATGTCTGGATACCGTTGACCGTTCAGATGCGCGAACATCCACGGGCCCGGGTTGGTCTGGCCGCCATAGACGATAAGGTTGATCGAGGTCTTTTCCTTCGCCTCCCCGCGCAACACCGTGTCGATGAAGGCGGCCGCCGCCGGCCGCAGCGCCCCGATCCGGCCGTTCTGGTTCATGGAGCTCGATATGTCGAGCACGAGCGAAATCTCCACGTTCGGGATGCGTTCGAGTGCGGTCGCGGCGGCTGTCGCGGAAAGGGTATCGACACCGCTCAGCCGCATGAACATGGTCGCGATCAGAGCATCCGCTCTGGCGCTGACTTCGCGGAAATTGATGCCCTGCGTCACCTCGATCGACTCCTCGTCGAGATAGTCGAGCAGCCCCGCCTTGTCGAAATAGTCGATGACGACCGCGCGCGGCGGGCGGATCTGATTGAGGTCGGTCGCCGCGAGCACGGCGCGGTCGAGCGTCGATTGCAGGAGACTGCGGTCGCGTTCGAACCGCATCAGGTCGATGCCGATTCCGGCCATCATGAGGATCAGCACGAAGGTATAAAGCGCGAAGATGAACAGTGCCCCGTCTTCCCCCCGGCAAAACCGGCCCAGGATCGGCCCGCCGCCGGCAGCGGTGCGAGGGGGTCTTCTGTTGCCATTGGGGAGCATTGCTGGTCTTTCTCGACAGGGCGGCATCAGAATCGTCTGTTGAAGCGCGGTTTTCTCCGCTGTTGTCTTCATTGCCCGGGAACGCGGCAGGAATCCGGCAAAACTGGTTCCATATTATGCCGCATTATGCCGCGCTCCGGGGCATGAGCCGGGGAACACCCTGCAATGCCGTACGGGGACGAGAAAAAGGGAGCCGCCATGACAGAATCCACCCGCCCGAGTTTTCGCGACAACGTGAACCTGATGTTCACCCGGGCCGCCGCGCTGATGGATCTTTCCCCCGGGTTCGAAGAAAAGATCCGGGTCTGCAACGCGACCTATATCGTGCGTTTCGGCGTCCCGCTCCGGGGCGAGATTCGCACCTTCACCGGCTATCGCTCGGTCCATTCCGAACATATCGAGCCGGTGAAGGGCGGGATCCGCTTTGCCTCGAACGTGCATCAGGAAGAGGTCGAGGCGCTTTCGGCGCTGATGTCCTACAAATGCGCGCTGGCCGGGGTGCCCTTCGGCGGCTCCAAGGGCGGATTGCGCATCGACCCCACGCTGTACAACGAGGACGAGCTCGAGCAGATCACCCGGCGCTTTGCGCGCGAACTGGCCAAGCGCGACCTGATCCATCCGGCCCAGAACGTCGGCGCGCCCGACATGGGCACCAGCGCGCGGGAAATGGCCTGGATCGCCGACCAGTATGCCCGCATGAACCCGACCGAGATCAATGCCCATGCCTGCGTCACCGGCAAGCCGCTGAACGGCGGGGGCATTGCCGGGCGGGTCGAGGCGACCGGGCGGGGCGTGCAATATGCGCTGCGCGAATTCTTCCGCCACGAATCCGACGTGGCCCGGGCCGGGCTCTCGGGCGGGCTCGACGGCAAGCGGATCATCCTCCAGGGGCTCGGCAAGGTCGGCTATCACGCCGGAAAGTTCCTGTCGCAGGAAGACGGGGCCCGGGTGGTCGCCCTGATCGAGCGCGACGGCGCGCTTTCCCATGCGGAGGGGCTCGACATCGACGCGGTGCAGGAGTGGATGCAGCAGCACGGCGGGCTGTCGGGCTTTCCGGGGGCGGAGTTTCACCCCGACGGGGCGGGGATGCTCGAGGAAGACTGCGACATCCTGATTCCGGCGGCGGTCGAGGGGGTCATTCACAAGGGCAATGCGGCCCGCATCCGTGCGCCGCTGATCATCGAGGCCGCGAACGGGCCGGTCACGGCGGCGGCGGACGAGATCCTGCGCGGCAAGGGCGTGGTCATCATTCCCGACATGTATGCGAATGCCGGCGGGGTGACGGTGTCCTATTTCGAATGGGTGAAGAACCTGTCGCGCATCCGCTTCGGCCGGATGGAGCGCCTGCACGAGGCCAACCGGCATCAGTTGCTGGTGGACGAACTCCTGCGCCTTGCCGAGAAAAGCGGCCTCGACTGGAGCTTCTCGCCCGATTTCATCCGCAGCTACCTGAACGGCGCCGATGAGCTTGCGCTGGTGCGTTCGGGGCTCGACGACACCATGCGCGGCGCCTACCAGGCGATGCGCGAACTCTGGCACGGGCGCGAGGACGTTCCCGACCTGCGCACGGCCGGTTACATGCGCGCCATCGGCCGGATCGCCAGCAGCTACCGGATGCGGGGCGGCCATCTGTGATTTCGCAGGTGACGGTCGTCGATACGGTTCTTTTCGCGGCGGATTCGTGCAAGGATCGGCGTCCTGTCCGCCGACCACCCGGGAGATCCGATCTTGATTCGCATCGCTGCCGCCCTTGCTGCCGTCCTTTTCGCCACGCCGCTGGCTGCGCGGGACGTTCCCGACGACTGCACCTATCAGGCGCGGGTGGTCGCGGCGCTCCAGCAGGCCCGCCTTGCCGGGACGAGCGAACCCGACGCGCCGCAGGCCGTGCTCGGGGCGGGGCGCGCCTGGCCGGAGAACTACGATGCCGCAATTCCGCTGGTCGCCCCGTGGGTCTATGAACAGCCGCTCAAGGCCCTGAAACGGGAGGATCTCTCAAAGCTGTGGCTGGACGCCTGCCGCGCCGGCTGAAGGCCGCGACATCGGCCATGCGGGCCGGGCCATGCGGGGGCTTTCCCGCCGGATGGACCAATGCCGGATCGGGCATTATATGACAGATATGAGCCTTCCTTCCGGATTTCTTGACGAGTTGCGCAATCGCTCGAGCCTTGGGCGCATAGCCGGCCGCAAGGTGAGCTGGGACACGCGCAAATCCAACCACGGCAAAGGCGATCTCTGGGCGCCCTGTCCGTTCCATCAGGAAAAGACCGCCAGTTTCCACGTCGATGACCGCAAGGGCTTTTATTACTGCTTCGGTTGCCACGCCAAGGGCGACATCTTTTCCTTCGTCCGGGAAAGCGAGAATGTCGGTTTCATGGAGGCGGTCGAGATCGTCGCCCGCGATGCCGGCATGGAAATGCCCGCCCGTGACCCCGGACAGAAGCAGCAGAGCGACCGGCGCGCGAAACTGGCCGAGGTCATGGAACAGGCGCTGCGCTTTTACCGGATGCAGCTTTCGACCGCAGCCGCCGCGGAGGCGCGGGCCTATCTGGCGCGGCGCGGGCTCGACGGGGCGGCGATCGAGCGGTGGGAGATCGGCTTTGCCCCCGCCGGCTGGCAGGCGCTGCGCGATCACCTGGCCGGCAGCGGCATCCCCGAGGAGATGCTGCTCGAGGCCGGGCTGACCCGTCCCGGGCGGCAGGACTCGCGGTCCTATGACACGTTCCGCAACCGTATCCTGTTTCCGATCCGCGATGCCGGCGGCCGCGCGATCGCCTTTGGCGGCCGTGCCATGGATCCGCAGGACAAGGCGAAATACCTGAATTCGCCCGAGACGCCGCTTTTCGACAAGGGGCGCAGCCTTTACAACCACGGCCCGGCCCGCGCCGCCGCGGGGCAGGGCGCGCCGCTGATCGTGGCCGAGGGCTATATGGATGTGATCGCCCTGTCCGAGGCCGGCTTTCCCGCCGTGGTCGCCCCGCTCGGGACCGCGATCACCGAAAGCCAGTTGCAGCTTCTGTGGCGCATGGCGCCGGAGCCGGTGATCGCGCTCGACGGCGACACGGCCGGGCTGCGGGCGGCGATGCGCCTTGTGGATCTGGCCCTGCCGCTTCTGGAGGCCGGGCAATCGCTGCGCTTTGCGCTCCTGCCCGAAGGGCTTGACCCCGACGATCTGCTGCGCACGCAGGGGCCGGGCGCGATGCAGGCGGCGCTGGAGGGGGCCGTGCCGATGGTGCGGCTGCTCTGGCAGCGCGAGACCGAGGGGCGGGTCTTTGACAGCCCCGAACGGCGGGCGGCGCTCGACAAGGCGCTGCGCGCGCGCATCGCGACGATTCGCGACGCCTCGATCCGCGCCCATTACGGGGCCGAGATCCGCAACCTGCGGCATGAACTGTTCGCACCCCCGCGCAGCACCCGGTCTCGCGGCCGCTGGCCACGCATCCCCACGGCGGCGAGCGCGACGCCGGGGCTGAAGGCGTCGCCGCTCGTGCGTGCCGGCGAGCAGGACCATGAACAGATGCGCGAGGCGGTGATTCTGGCCAGCGCCATCGTCACGCCGCAGGTGGTGCCCGAATTCGAATCGGGTTTCGAGGCCATGGCCTGCCGCGACCCGTATCACGCGGCGCTGCGCGAGATCATCCTCGACCACCATGACGGCGACGATGGCGACGCCCTGCGGAAGAAAATTACCGAACGCCTTGGCGCATCGGCCCTTGAAAACCTCATGTCGCTGCGCCATGTCGCCATCAGTCCCTGTCTGCGCGCCCCGGGCGATCCCGAACTGGCACGCATGATCCTGCGCGAGGAACTGGGAAAGATTCTCGCGCGGCGGGGGCTCGATGCCGAGATTGCGGAGGCGGAGGAGGAGATGGGCGGACTCGCCGACGAGGCGCTGACATGGCGCCTGCGCGAGGCGGCCGAGGCCCGCAACCGGGCGCTGCACAGCCCGCATGAGGATCGAATCGAATACGACACCGGCGAGAATGGCGCGCTGATCAGCCGCGAGGAACGGGGCGCGCTCGAGGCTCTGCTGAAGGAGATCAGCTTTTCAAAGCCGCCGAGATAGGGCTTTGGTTAAGAAATGGTCGCTAAATTGAGTTGGCGAGGGTGACGAATCACCTGTTCCCGTGAATGATTCGCGGGAGGCATACCCCCAGGAACCGGGCAGGAGCATGGAATGGCCGCGAAAGACACCGAAGAACGCACCAATGACGATCAGGAGGCGGAGCTTTCGCTCGACATGAGCCAGGCTGCCGTCAAGAAGATGATCCGCGAGGCCCGCGAGCGGGGATACATCACCTATGATCAGCTGAACCGCGTTCTTCCGCCCGAGCAGGTCGGATCGGAGCAGATCGAGGATGTGATGTCCATGCTCTCGGAGATGGGGATCAACGTCATCGAGGACGAGGAAGCGGCCGACGACTCCGACGAGGCGGAAGACGCTGCCGCCGACGACGACGATCCCGAGGACGAGCTTTCGGGCTCGACCGAGGTCGCCACGACCGACGGCGCCCGCAATATCGCCGTGGCCGGGTCGAGCTCGGAAAAGCTCGACCGGACCGACGACCCGGTGCGCATGTATCTGCGCGAGATGGGAAGTGTCGAACTGCTGTCGCGCGAGGGCGAGATCGCCATCGCCAAGCGGATCGAGGCCGGGCGCAACACCATGATCGCCGGTCTGTGCGAAAGCCCGCTGACCTTTCAGGCCATCACCATCTGGCACAACGAACTGCTCTCCGAGGACATTCTCCTGCGGGACGTGATCGACCTCGAGACGACCTTCGACAGCCAGCTCGAGGACGAGCGCGAAGAGACGGAATCGGTGGTGGACGCGACCAGTGCCGGCAACAGCCGTCCCACGGCCGAGGCGACCCCCGAACTCGATGCCGACGGCAACCCGATCGCCCGTGACGACGACGAGGACGAGGACGAGGACGATCAGGCCAACATGAGCCTTGCGGCGATGGAAGCCGCGCTGCGCCCGCAGGTTCTGGCGATGCTCGAGCGGATCGCGATGGATTATCAGCGGCTCTCGGCGATGCAGGACAGCCGCATCTCGGCGACGCTGAACGAGGACGGATCGTTCAGCGACCGGCAGGAACAGAGCTATCAGACGCTGCGTTCCGAGATCGTGCTCATGGTGAACGGGCTGCATCTGCACAACAACCGCGTCGAGGCGCTGGTGGACCAGCTTTACGGCATCAACAAGCGGGTGATGGCGCTTGACAGTGCCATGGTCCGGCTGGCGGACCAGGCGCGTATCAACCGCCGCGAATTCATCGACGAATACCGCGGCCGCGAACTTGACCCGAACTGGCTGGCCGACATGGCCGGAAAGCCCGGGCGCGGCTGGCAGATGCTGGTCGAGCGCAGCAGCGACAAGATCGACGAGTTGCGCGGCGACATGGCCCAGATCGGCCAGTATGTGGGGCTCGACATTTCCGAGTTCCGCCGCATCGTCGCGCAGGTCCAGAAGGGCGAGAAGGAAGCCCGCCAGGCCAAGAAGGAAATGGTCGAGGCGAACCTGCGGCTGGTGATCTCGATCGCCAAGAAATACACGAACCGCGGCCTGCAGTTCCTTGATCTCATTCAGGAAGGCAACATCGGTCTGATGAAGGCGGTGGACAAGTTCGAATACCGCCGCGGCTACAAGTTCAGCACTTACGCGACCTGGTGGATCCGGCAGGCCATAACGCGGTCGATCGCCGACCAGGCGCGCACGATCCGCATCCCGGTGCACATGATCGAGACGATCAACAAGCTGGTGCGCACGAGCCGCCAGATGCTGCACGAGATCGGCCGCGAACCCACGCCAGAGGAACTGGCCGAAAAGCTGCAGATGCCGCTGGAAAAGGTCCGCAAGGTGATGAAGATTGCCAAGGAGCCGATCAGCCTGGAAACTCCCATCGGGGACGAGGAAGACAGCCAGCTTGGCGATTTCATCGAGGACAAGAACGCCGTGCTGCCGCTGGATTCCGCGATTCAGGAAAACCTGAAGGAAACCACGACGCGGGTTCTGGCATCCCTGACCCCGCGCGAGGAACGTGTGCTGCGCATGCGTTTCGGCATCGGCATGAACACCGATCACACGCTGGAAGAGGTCGGCCAGCAGTTCAGCGTGACCCGCGAGCGCATCCGCCAGATCGAGGCCAAGGCGCTGCGCAAGCTGAAACACCCCTCGCGCTCGCGCCGGTTGCGGTCGTTCCTTGACCGCTGAACGGGGCGCCTGCGACATTTCCGCCTGAAGGCCGCCTGCCGCCGCGGACTTGATGCAAGTCAAGTCCGCATCTCGGGCCGGGTGCTAGCCCGGCCTCATGACGCAAGCCTTTCCGAAAACCGCCGGCGCGCCCGAACCCGGCGCCCGCGCGCCCTGGCGGCCGCCGCTGCCGCTCTTTCTGCTGCAGCCGCTGCTGCGCCGCATCGTGCGCCGTATTGCCGCCCGTCATCCCGAGATGATGGACCGGCTGGGCCCGGTGCAGCGCGCGCGCTTCCTGATCGACCCGAAGGGGCTCCCCTTCACGCTGCTGCTGCGCCCCGACCCCGGGGACCTTCTGTTGCGGGCCTGTCCGCGCCGGACGCCACCACCCCATGATGCGATGATCGCCGGGCGCTTTCTCGACCTTCTGCGGCTGGTCGATGCGGATGAGGACGGGGATGCGCTGTTCTTTTCCCGGGCTCTCGTCATCACCGGCGACACCGAGGCGGTCGTGACGCTGCGCAACGCGCTCGACGACGTGGAGGATTCGATCGCGGCCGAAGTCGCCGAGATGTTCGGCCCGCCGGGGCGCGCCATCCTTGCCACGCTGCGGCGCGTCTCGGACCCCGGACAACCGGAAGCAGACAGGGAGGATTCCGATGCTGCGCCCTGAACTGGTCTGCCCGGCCGGCACCCCGGCCGGCCTGCGCACGGCGGTCGATGCCGGCGCCGATGCGGTCTATTGCGGGTTCCAGAACGCGACCAACGCACGCAATTTTCCGGGGCTGAACTTCACTCCGGCCGAGCTTGAGAAATCGCTTGCCTATGCCCATGAGCGCAGGGCGAAGGTGCTGCTCGCGCTCAACACCTTCCCGCCGGCGGGCAAGTTCGACCTCTGGCGCGAGGCGGCGGATCTGGGTGCGCGGCTCGGGGTCGATGCCTTCATCGTCGCCGATATCGGCGTGGCGGATCATATCGCCCGCAGCCACCCGGACACGCGGCTGCATCTGTCGGTGCAGGCAGCGGCATCGAGCCCCGAGGCGATCCGCTATTACTGCCGGGAATTCGGCGTGAAGCGCGTGGTGCTGCCGCGCATCCTCACCGTGCCCGAAATCCGCGACATAGCGGCCGAGATCCCCTGCGAGATCGAGACCTTCATCTTCGGCAATCACGGGCTCATGGTCGAGGGGCGCTGCAGCCTGACCAATTACGTGACCGGCCTTTCGACCAACATGGACGGCGTCTGTTCACCCGCGGCGGATGTGCATTACGACCGGGGCGCGGACGGCACCATGACGACCCGGCTGGGCGATGTCACGATCGACCGTTTCGGCTGCGACGAGACGGCGGGTTATCCGACCATCTGCAAGGGGCGCTATCACGCGCCGCACCGCGAGGATGGCTATTACGCCTTCGAGGAACCGATCAGCCTCAACCTCGGCCGGATGCTTCCGGGGCTCATCGGCGCGGGGGTGCATGCCTTCAAGATCGAAGGGCGCCAGCGGTCGCGCGCTTATGTGCGCAAGGTGGTCGGCGCCTTCCGCGCGGCGGTGGATCAGGTGCTCGCGGGGCAGGAACCCGCGCTTGCCGATCTCGTAGCCCTGACCGAGGGGCAGAAACAGACCGAAGGCGCGTTCAAGACCAAGAAATGGCGATGACGATGACCAGATCCCTGACATTGGGGCCGATCCCCTTTCATTGGCCGGCCGAGGACAAGCTCGATTTCTATGCCAGTATCGCCGATGAGGCACCGGTGGACACGGTCTATCTGGGCGAGGTGATCTGTTCGAAACGGGCCCCCTTTTTCGAGCGCCACTATGCCGAGGTTGCCGACCGCCTTGAACGCGGCGGCAAGCACGTGGTGTTTTCCTCGCTTGCCGAGGTGATGACCAGGCGCGAACGCCAGATGATGGCCGGGTTCTGCGAGATCGACGAACACGAGATCGAGATCAACAACAACTCCGGCCTGTTCCACATGAACGGGCGGGCGCATCGCATCGGGCCGCTGCTGAATGTCTATAACGCGGAAACTCTGGTCTATCTGGCCGAGCGCGGCGCGACGCATTTCGCCTTGCCGGTGGAACTGCCGCGCAGCTCGGTCGCGCAGTTGGCCGAGGTCGCGGCGCAGCGCGGTGCGGGGATCGAGGTGCAGGTGTTCGGGCGCGCATCGCTCGCCGTGTCGGCGCGTTGCTACCATGCCCGCGCCCATGGCCGCACCAAGGACAACTGCCAGTTCGTCTGCGAGGAAGACCCCGACGGCATGCCGCTCCGCACGCTTGTGGATCAGCCCTTCCTGCGGGTGAACGGCATCCAGACCATGTCCGAAAGCTACGTCAACCTGATCGAGGATCTGGAGGATCTCGCGGCCCATGGCGTGACCCATTACCGCCTCGTGCCGCAGGTGACGGACATGGTGGCGGTGGCGCGCGCCTTTCGCGATGTTCTGGATGGCACGCAGAGCGCTGCGGAGGGGGCGGCGCGGATTGATGCGCTCGGGATCGCGGCGCCGTTTTCCAACGGGTTCTGGTATGCGCGCCCGGGTTTCCAGCGGATTCGCGCGCCGGAATAGCGGCCGCCTGACCAATTCACGGGGCGCGGGCAGCATTTGCCCTGTTCCGGGCGGCTTTTCGCTCTATCCTGAAAGACCGGAGCCACAACAGAGTCGGAAACAGCCCCGTGAAGCGTCTCTCTCCTGCCGTTCTTGGCGCCGCGCTTGCGCTTTGCCTTCCGGTCGCCGCATCGGCCGATTTCGTGGCCCGGCGCGACATGCGGGTCAGCGTGGTGAACGATGCCGTGTTCGAGGTCTACGGCCGCAGTCCCACGTCCTCCGAGCGCTACTGGTGCGGGGCGGCGGATTATGCCCATCGCGTGCTGGGCGCGCCCTGGGGCGCGCGGATCCACGTGGTGCGCGGCCGCGGCCCCGGCGAGAGCGTGAACAAGCGCACGACGGTGCAGTTCACGCTCGACCCCGAAGCGGCGGGGATCGTGCCCGAAGAGGCGCCACTCGTCAGCCTTTCGCTGCGGGTCGGGCGCAGCCAGACGGTGCAGCGCTCGATACAGGATTGCTCTGTCCCCGAAGGGTGGTTCTAGATGCGCGCGCTCGTCGTCATGACCCTTGCCCTCTGCCTTGCCGCGCCGCAGGTTGCGCTGTCCTGGCGGGCGGTGAACCGGCAGGAGGTGTTTCCGCTCGGCAACGGCGTGTTCGAAGTGCTGAGCCGCCCGGGCGCCGGGCCGAGAGAGTTCTGGTGCGCCGCGGCCGATTATGCGCGCCGGGTACTGGACGCGCCGGCGGCGCAGCGCATCTATATCCATCGCGGCATAGGACCAAGCATGACCCGCCCCGATTACAAGGCGGTGCAGTTCGCGTTCCAGCCGCCGGCGGGGGCCGAGACCGACCACGGCTATGCGCTGTCGCTCGATGCGGTCGGGGACAGCCAGCGCACGGCCGCGGCGCGGCAGTTCTGCCATGACCGCGACCGTTTCGACGGCCGTTTCTTTCCCTGACCAGCGGTTCCCGCTCCATGACGATGCAGCAGGCCGAGTTCACGTTCGACACCCAGGGCCCCGGGTTTCATGACGTCACCGCAGAGGTGGCGCGCTGGCTTGGCGGCACCGGCGTGAGTGAGGGGCTGCTCACCCTGTTCCTGCGCCACAGTTCGGCCTCGCTGCTCATTCAGGAGAACGCCGACCCGGATGTGCAGCGCGACCTGCTGGAATTCCTGCGCCGGCTCGTGCCTCATGCCGATCGCCCGGGCATGGACTGGATTCGCCACCGCAGCGAAGGGCCCGACGACATGCCGGCCCATGTCAAGGCGGCCCTGCTGCCGGTCAGCCTCTCGATTCCGGTGAGCGGCGGGCGGATGGCGCTGGGCACCTGGCAGGGCATCTATCTGGTCGAGCACCGCGACGCCCCGCACCGGCGCCGCATCATTGCCCATCTGCTCGGCTGAGCGGAGGGGCGTCATTCGCTCCGGTTCTGGGGCATGAGATAGACTTCGCGGATCGACGCGCGTTCGGGCGCCTCGATCATCTGCATCACCGCCGCCGCCACGTCGGCGGGGTCGAGCTTGCCCGGCGCGCCCTTGTCGAAAAAGGGCGTGTCCACCATGCCCGGCGCCACCACGCCACAGCGCCCGCCCCAGTCGCGCATTTCCTCGGCGAGGTTCCCGGCAAGCCCGTGCACGAACCATTTCGTCGCGCCGTAGACCGATCCCTTCATATGGTTGCGCCCCGCGGAAGAGCCGGTCAGGACCAGCGTGCCCCTGGTCTTGCGCAGCTCGGGCAGGGTGGCATGGGCGGTCAGCAGCAGCCCGAGGATGTTGAGGTCGATCATGCCGCGCCAGTCTCCGGGATCGCCGGTCTCGACACCGGGGGCGTTCGCGCCGCGCCCGGCGTTGGCAAAGGCCGCGTCGAGCGCGCCGAAACGCTCGACCGTGGCGGCAACGGCACGGCGGATTTCGGCCTCCTGCGTGACGTCGCCCGGCAGCGCGAGCGCCGAGGGGCCGATCCGCGCGGCGAGCGCCTCGAGCCGGTCGGCCGAGCGCGCCATCAGCGCGACCTGCCAGCCGGCCCTTGCGGCGGCCTCGGCAGTGGCGGCGCCGATGCCGCTCGACGCGCCGGTGATGAGCAGGGTTCTGGTCATTTTTTACTCCGGGTTTTGGGGCTGTGATCCATGCATCATATGGCACGGCGCGGCTTTCCGGCCACATCGAAGCCGGGGGTGATCTTGTGGGCGGGCGAAGCCACTACCCAACTTCTGCCGTTATCCCTATAGTCCCTGTGGAAATACATCGTTCAAGGAACAAGACATGCGCTGTCCGTTTTGCGGCAATATCGACACGCAGGTGAAGGATTCCCGCCCGGCCGAGGATCATGTTGCGATCCGGCGGCGGCGCTTCTGCCCGGCCTGTGCCGGCCGTTTCACCACCTATGAGCGCGTGCAGCTGCGCGATCTCGTGGTGATAAAATCCACCGGAAAGCGCGAGGATTTCGACCGCGACAAGCTCGAACGCTCGATCCGCATCTCGATGCAGAAACGCCCGATCGAACCCGAGCGCATTGACCAGATGATTTCGGGCATCGTGCGCCGGCTTGAAAGCATGGGCGAGACCGACATCCCGTCAAAGACCATCGGCGAAATCGTGATGGAGTCGCTCGCCCGGATCGACACCGTGGCTTATGTTCGATTTGCCAGCGTTTACAAGAACTTCCAGGCTGCGGACGATTTCGACAAATTCGTGAGCGAATTGCGCCCGTCCGAGCCGCAGGCCGATTCCCGGCCCTCGGGCACGGGCAAGTGACGCAGACGGCAACGGACGAGCGTTTCATGGCGCTTGCGCTTGCGCTCGGGCGGCGCGGGCAGGGGGTGGCCTGGCCCAATCCGGCGGTCGGCTGCGTGATCGTGCGCAACGGGCGCATCATCGGGCGCGGCTCGACCGCTCCCGGCGGGCGCCCCCATGCCGAGACTGTCGCGCTCGAACAAGCGGGGGCGCTGGCTGATGGCGCGACGGCCTATGTGACGCTCGAGCCCTGTTCGCATCACGGTCGCACGCCCCCCTGTGCCGAAGCGCTGGTCCGCGCCGGGATTTCCCGGGTGGTCGCCCCGATCGAGGACAGCAATCCCCGCGTCTCCGGTCAGGGCTTTGCCATGCTGCGGGGGGCGGGGATCGAGGTCGTGACCGGCGTGGGGTGCCGCGCGGCGCTGCGCGATCATACGGGGTTCCTGATGCGCATTGAACAGGGGCGCCCCATGGTCACGCTGAAGCTCGCCAGCAGCTTCGACGGGCGCATTGCCACCCGCAGCGGCGAGAGCCGCTGGATCACCGGCCCCGAGGCCCGCCGGCTTGTGCATGGCCTGCGCGCAAACCATGACGCGGTGCTGGTCGGGGCGGGAACGGCACGGGCCGACGATCCCTCGCTCACGGTGCGCGACCTTGGCATCAGCCGCCAGCCGGTGCGGGTGGTCGCCTCGCGTCACCTCGACCTGCCGCTGATCGGAGACCTTGCGCGCTCGGCCGCCGAGGTGCCGCTCTGGCTCTGCCATGGCAGCGGCGTCGATCCGGAGCGGACCCGGGCATGGGAGGGGCTGGGGGCGCGGCTGATCTCCTGCACGGTGACCGGCGGGCAGATCGACACGGCGGACATGCTGCGCCGGCTGGGCGACGCGGGGCTGACCCGGGTGCTGTGCGAAGGGGGCGGGGCGCTTGCGGCCTCGCTGCTGGCCGCGGATCTGGTGGATGAACTCGTCGGTTTTACCGCCGGGCTCACCATCGGCGGCGACGGGCGGGCGATGATCGGCGCCATGGGGATCACGCAGCTTGCGCAGGCGGCGCGCTTCGACCTTTCCGAGACGCGGGCGGTCGGCGGCGACGTCATGCACCGCTGGCTGCGCCGCGAGGGCTAGCGCCAGAGCGCGGCACGGCTGGCAAACAGGCCCTGAAGCTTCGACAGCAGACGGTTGCCCGCGCCGGGGCGGGGCAGGGCGCCGGATGCAAGCCGTTCGGCCACCACCTCGACCGGGCAGATCGCGCCCGTCACCGGATCGCGGTAGCGCGGGTAGTCGATCAGCGCCGCATGGACGAGCCCCGCGAGCCCCGGCCTTGCCCGGCGGCGCCCGGGAACCGGGCCGAGGTCGGTCGTGAGGCCCCAGCCGGCATAGAAGGGTGCGCCGAACGTGGTCACGGGCACGCCGCGCACGAGCGCCTCGAACCCCATCAGCGAGGTCATGGTCCAGACCTCGTCCACCTGCGCGAGCAGCGCCATGGGGTCGGCATCGGTCGCGACGACATCGGCCAGATCCCCGGCCCGGATCGCGCCCTCGCGCAGTCCGGCTTCCACGTCGGGGTGGGGCTTGTAGATGATCACCGCGCCCGGATTGGCCGCCCGTGCCGCACGTAGAAGTGCCTCGTTGCCCGCGATGTCCCCGGCGCCGAGCCGCACCGAGGCATCGTCGGCGACCTGCCCCGGAACAAGAATGCGCCGCCCCGCAGGCAGGGCCGGCGCCGCTCCGGCAAGGTTGTATTTGCTGAGCCCCGCGCGGACCAGTCGCGCGATCAGTGCCTCGGCGCGCTGCATCTGGCGCTGCGTCAGGGTTTCGCGGGCACTGATCAGGCGTTCGAGCCGGCTTTCGCGGGCGGGATCATAATAGATGCCAAGGTCGTCGAGCACGAGCGAAAGCGGCGGCACCAGCGCCGCGCCGAGCCCCGCCGAGCGCAGGAAGCCGTCCTCAAGCCGCCAGATCCGCCCGTCATCCGGGTTCGCATGGCCCGCCCAGACCATATGCCGTCGTCCAGTGTCGCCGGGCCGGTCGCGAAAGACGACCGGAGTTTCGCGCCCGAACATCGCCTGCAGGTGCCCGCGCTTCCAAAGCCGCATGTGCCCGGCGCTCCAGCCCGGGCGGTCCTGCCGCCAGGCACGGCTCTGCGCCTCGAGATTGTCGAGCACGGTTTCAAGTTCGCAAAGCATATCGCGGAACGGGTCGTACCATCGCGGATAAAGGATCATCGCCGCGGCGAAAAGCTGAGCGGGCGTGAGCCTGCGCTGCCGGCGGGGCAGGGACTCCTCGTCGTGGCTGAGCCCCCAGCCGGCATAGAACGGCGTGCCGAAGACATGCGGGCGGTGGCCGGCCAGGATCGCCTCGAACCCCATCTGCGAAGACAGCGTATAGACCGCCCGCGCCCCGGCAAGCAGGGCAAAGGGGCTTGCGGGCCGGTCAAAAAGGGTAATGCCGGGGCCGCGGTCGGCGCCGGTGAAATGCCCGGCGCGGTGGCCGGCCACGGTTTCGGGGTGGGTCTTGATGATCACGGGTGAACCCGGATGGTCTGCCTGCGCGCGGGCGAGCATGGCCAGAAACCGCGCGCGATCACCGCCGCTTGCCCGAACCGAGGCATCACCCCGGGTCTGGTCGATCACCAGCACATAGCCCGCGGACGGCACCGGCGTTTCCGGGTCGAAGGCATTGTATTTGCTGAGATGCCCCTCGCGGATCCGGGTGATCGCGTCTGCGGCCCGCGCCAGCAGCCCCGGCGCGTCGAGCGGATGGGCCGCCAGAAGCCGTTCGAGATCCGAGGCAGTAGAGGCATCGAAATGCACCCCTTGCCGGTCGAGCAGCAGACCCATGGGCGGCTCACCATCGCGGCCGGGGCGCAGGCTGCGCAAAAAGGCATCTTCGACCCGCAGGAGCGGCAGGCCCAGACGGCGGGCGATGCGCCGCCCGCGCCAGGCGGTCGGACTGTCGCCCCAGACCGCCACCATGTCGCCGCGCCGCGGATCGGGCCAGCCAAGGCAGGGACGATAGCCCGACAGGTCCAGGATGCGGCGCAGGCGCGGTGCGCGAAAGCCGCCGTTGAAAGCAAACAGCCGGGGGTTTTCGCCCCCGGCTGCTGCCGTTTCCCTTGATCGGCCGCTCACTCGGCCAGGCTGTCCAGGCTCGCGATCGGGGTCACAGCGCCGGTCAGCAGCGAGATCGACTTGATCCAGCGGGCGTAGGGCGCTTCGGTCACGTAGATCGAATCGCCATCGCGGATCATGAAGTCGCGGGCCAGAAACATCCCGTTCGGCTCGGTCAGGTTCAGGACATAGACCATGCGCTGTTCCGTGGTGATGTCGTCGCGGCCAAGCAGCGCCCGGGCGATCTCGGGCCGTTCGCGGCGCAGAACGAAGATGCCGGTCGGATCGGATGTGGTGGACACCAGCCCGCCGACCTGCGCCAGTGCCTCGAGCGCCGAAAGATCCTTGGATTCGAAGGGAACGCGCGCCTGGCGGCTGGTTGCGCCGAGCGCGGTAAAGGCGCGGGTGTCCCCCTCGACGAGGATGCGGTCACCGTTGCGCAGCGCGATGTCGAGCTCGGGATATTCGAACAGGTCCTGGAACCAGATCCGCCCCTTCTGGCCGCCCCGGGTCACGGTGATCTGGGTGATTTCCGGTTCGATCGTGACGCCGCCGGCCTGTGACAGCATGGTGGCGAGCGTGCCGGTCGGCCGCTCGATCGGATAGACGCCCTGCGACCCGACCGAACCGACCACTGCCACGGTGGAGCCGTCGCCGGCCATGCGCCGCACCTCGACCTGCGGATCGGGGGTCTGTTCCTCGAGCTTTTCGGTGATGATCCGCCGGAGCTGGTCCGGGGTGTTGCCGGCCGCCCGCACCCGGCCCGCATAGGGCACGAAGATGTTGCCGCTGCCGTCCACCTGCACCTCTTCCAGCGCGGTGGAGTTCCCGGTCTCGCTTTTCAGCAGCCCGTCATCGACGTTTTCCCAGACCGTGAGGCCCAGCACATCGCCGGCGCGGATCACGTCGGAATCAAGACGCGGCGCGCTGCGGAAGCTGGCGGAAAAGCCGATGGGCGGCACGACGGCGGTGGCCTGTGCCACCGAATCGTTCACCGGGATGACGAAGGAGTTGCCGCTTTTCTGGACCGAGCCGGCATAAATCTGGTTCTTGTTCGGGCCGACCTGGGGCAATCCGCAGGCGCTCAGCAGGCCGATCATTGCGACCGCGGCGATCGGCCGCGCCCACCGGAAATGTCGAAAGGTCAATCTGCGGTCTCCTCGACCTGATTTCACGGAAATGTCACTGCCGGCGAAGCTACTCAGGCCCGGGGGGAAAATCCAGCCTGAAGATAAGCTGTCATCGAATCACCTGAAGTTGTGGTCGGGGAGCCGCAGTTCCCGCCGCGAAGGCGTCATAGGGATCTTCGGCCAGAAGCATCATGTCCACCACCTGGCGCAGAAGCTGACGCCGCCCGCGCGCCGAGTAGAACCCGCCGGGCACCTGGCTCGTTTCCAGCAGGTAGCGGCGGAAATCGCGATAGGCGCCGTGATCGGGCGGGCGCGGGGCGGCGAAGAAATCCGCAAGCGGCTGGTCGGAGACGAGTTCGGGCCGGGAATAGACCGCGCGCCCGAAGCTGCGCAGCGGAATGCCGCGCCACAGCACCTGTTGCCCGGCGGTCGAGTTCACCGTGACCGCGCTGCGCGCGCCCTCGAGCAGCGCCGCGAGCTTGCCCCCGCGCAGGTAGTGGACGCGACCGGAAACCCCCGCCTGCCGGGCCAGGTCGCGCAGGCGGCGCGGCAGCCGTTCGCGCCCGTCCTCGAGCGGATGCGCCTTGATCACCAGATGATGATGGGGCGGCGCCCCCCGGGCGAAGCCCTCGACCACGGGTTCGAGGAAATCGGCCATGCCGGAAAAGGAGGAATGCGCCCGCAGGGAACTGTCATGCCCGAGTTGCAGCAGCACGATATGGTAGGGAAACCCGCCCCGGCGCACCCGGCGCGTCGCGAGGCGGCGCTCGATCATGTGCAGGGGCGTCAGCAGCAGCCGCTGCAGGTAGAGGCGGAATTCGCGCGTGACCGGCAGATCGCGGTGCGGGCGGAAATTCGGATAGCCGCGGTTCATGAGCAGCACGAACCAGTGATAGAGCGCGCCGTAGAACACGTGGTGGCGCATGTCGCCCCAATGGGCCGGCGGCAGCGGCGCATCAATGTCGGATCGTGCGAGCACCCGGCGCATGTCGGCGATGGAGGTCTCCATGAGGCGGGAATTGCCGTTGGAGCCGTTCCTTTCGTAGCTGACCCAGTAGGGGCGCATGTAGCCTTCCTCGAACACATGCACCTTTGCCCCGGCGCTCCGCGCCGCCCTGATCGCCTGCGCATGGAAGGGGCGGGCATCGCCGTAAAGCACGAGATCGGTGATCGCGTGTTCATGCAGCAGCCGGGCAATCGTGTCGGGCCATTCGCCGGCCTCGGCGCGGAAAGGAATATAGCTTGCGCGGTCGGGCCAGAACGCCCGGTCGCCTGCGTTGAACCCGACGCGGCGGACCAATGCCCCGGCCGCGCGCAACTGGCCGGCAAGCTGCGCGAAGAAGGGGCCGTGCGGGCCCTGCAGGAACAGGAAATGCCGCGGCTGCGCCGGGCGCGCCGCCGGCCTCTTGTCCTGAACCTGCCGGGACTCCGGCCCGTCGTTCTGAAAATATCGCATGACCGCTTGCCCGGGCTGGCTGCCCGGTGCGAATATGACCGCGGCGCCGGGCCGGCGCAAGCCGGAGCGGGCGGGATTGTCGACGGGGCGGACTGTCGATGGGGCGGGGTCGGAGAACCGGGCGAAGAAGGTGCTTGCCGGCAGGCGGCAGGGGCACTAGGCCGGCTGGCGGGACAAACTGGGGGTCATGTCATGTTCACGGGGATCATCACCGACGTCGGCACCATTCGCGAGGTCGAGCAGGCGGGCGACCTGCGGGCACGGATCGGCACCGCCTATGACACCGCGGGCATTGATATCGGGGCCTCGATCGCCAGCGACGGGGTCTGCCTGACGGTGGTCGCGCTCGGGCCGGACTGGTATGATGTGCAGATCAGCGCCGAGACGGTCTCGAAAACGAATCTCTCGGGTTGGGCGCCGGGCAAGCGGGTCAACCTGGAACGCGCGCTGCGGGTCGGCGACGAACTGGGCGGCCATATCGTTTCCGGCCATGTGGACGGGATTGCCGAGGTGATCGAGCTGCGCGACGAGGGCGACAGCACGCGGGTCAGGATGCGGGCGCCCAAAGAGCTGGCCCGGTTCATTGCACCCAAGGGCTCGGTCGCGCTGAACGGCACGTCGCTCACGGTGAACGAGGTCGAGGGCGAGGTGTTCGGCGTGAACGTCATCCCCCACACCAAGGAGGTGACCACCTGGGGCGGGGTGGGGACCGGCGACCTGGTGAACCTTGAGATCGACACGCTTGCGCGCTACGTGGCACGGCTGGCCGAGGCGACGGCGGAAAGTTGAACCCGGCCGGGCGGGGCGCTGCCCCGCACCCCGGGATATTTCCCGCCAGAAGACGGGCGGGCGCCGCGCGGGCTGGCAATCCGCGGGTGCCTCGGTTATCTGGCGGCAGGGCCTGAAGCGGAGAGGCATGGGAATGAGTTTTGAGACCCCCGGACCGGTGGAGCGGGATCTGCACGCAATGATCGCCTCGACCGAGGAAATCATCGCCGAGGCGCGTGCGGGGCGCATGTTCATCCTTGTGGATCACGAGGATCGCGAGAACGAGGGCGATCTGGTGATCGCCGCCGAATTCGCCACGGCGGAGGCGATAAACTTCATGGCGACCCATGGGCGCGGGCTGATCTGCCTGCCCATGAGCGCCGAGCGCATCGACCGGCTGGGCCTGCCGCTGATGACGGTGAACAATTCCTCGCGCCACGAGACGCCCTTTACCGTCTCGATCGAGGCGCGCGAGGGGGTGACCACCGGAATTTCGGCACAGGACCGGGCCCATACCGTCTCGGTCGCCATCAACGAGCAGAACACCATGGCCAGCCTGGCCACGCCCGGGCATATCTTTCCCCTGCGCGCCCGCAAGGGCGGCGTTCTGGTGCGGGCCGGCCATACCGAGGCGGCGGTCGATATCGCCCGTCTTGCCGGGCTGAAGCCGGCCGGGGTGATCTGCGAGATCCTGAAGCCCGACGGCACCATGGCGCGGCTTCCGGATCTGCTGGAATTCGCGGCCGAGCACGGGCTCAAGGTCGGCACCATCAGCGATCTCATCGTCTATCGCAGCCGCAACGACAATCTGGTGGTCGAGACCGCCCGCCAGGCCGTGCAGTCGGAGTTCGGCGGCGAATGGGAGATGCGGCTGTTCACCGACCAGATCCACGGCATCGAACATGTGGTGCTGATAAAGGGCGACATCTTTACCCCGGAGCCGGTCCTGACGCGCACCCATTCGCTGCACGAGGCATCGGATGTGCTCGGCCTCGGGCCCAAGCCGGTGCATGAGCTGTCGCGCGCGATGGAGATCATCGCCGAGGAGGGGCGCGGCGTGGTCTGTCTGTTCCGGCAGCCGCGCAATTCGCTTTACGCGACCGAGGACGAGGGCCCGCGCACCATCAAGCAGACCGGACTCGGCGCGCAGATCCTGTCGTCGCTCGGGCTGCACGACCTGATCCTGCTGACCGATTCGCCGCAGACGCGTTATCTCGGGCTCGATGCCTTCGACCTGACGATCACGGCGACGCGCCCGATCCTGAAAGGCTGATCCCATGGCTGTGAGCGAAACCCACCACGTGCTGGCGCGTCCGGTTTTCGATGCGCCGGTCAAGCTGCTGATCGTGGTTGCCCCCTATTACAAGGACATCGCCGACAAGCTTGTCGCCGGCGCCCGGGCCGAGATCGAGGCGGCGGGCGGCGCCTGGGATCTGGTCGAGGTTCCCGGCGCGCTCGAGGTGCCGACCGCGATCGCCATTGCCGAGCGGCTGTCGAATTTCGACGGCTATGTCGCGCTTGGCTGCGTGATCCGGGGCGAGACGACCCATTACGAGACCGTCTGCAACGACAGCAGCCGGGCGCTGCAGCTGATGGGACTGCAGGGCGCCTGTATCGGCAACGGCATCCTCACGGTCGAGAACCGCGAACAGGCGGTGGTGCGGGCCGATGCAGACGGCCAGAACAAGGGCGGCGGCGCGGCGGCGGCGGCGTTGCACCTGATCGCGCTGACCCGCCGCTGGGGCACGGCGCGCAAGGGCGTGGGTTTCCGCCCCGGTGTGGGAGAGGAAATCCGGCTCGCCGGCACCGGCAAGGAGCCCGGAACCGCATGAGTGCCCCGACTGCCCCGATTTCGGGAAACCAGCAACGCCGCATGCGCAGCGCCGCGCGGTTCTATGCGGTGCAGGCGCTGTTCCAGATGGAACAGACCGCGCAGACCGCCGACCAGGTGGTGAGCGAATTCCTCAATCACCGGTTCGGCGCGGATTACGAGGGCATCGAGATGCTGGACGGCGACGTGTCGCTGTTCCGCAGGCTCGTCAACGACGCGGTGAACTGGCAGGCACGGATCGACCAGATGACCGACCGCGGGCTGGTGGCGAAATGGCCGATCGCGCGGCTCGACCCGACGCTCCGGGCACTGTTCCGCGTCGCCGGGGCGGAGCTCACCCAGTCGGATACGCCGCCCCGCGTGGTCATCAACGAATATGTCGAGATCGCCCGCGCCTTTTTTGCCGAGGGGCGCGAGGCCGGTTTCGTGAATGCGGTGCTCGACCACATGGCGCGTGCCGCCCGGCCCGAGGCATTCTGATCGGCTGAATCCGGCTGCCACCCGGATTTTCTTTGCCCGGCCTCTGGAAGAGGCGGCGGTGAATGCTAATATCAAGAGTGCTTGAACAGGAGGTGACCATGCCCGCAGGAAACAGGCATCGTATCGGTAATCGGGCGCTCGGCTGGGCGGCTGTGGTTGTGGGTGCCGTGCTGCTGGCCGTTGGTGGTGTCATTGTGGCGGCGCTGCTTGCGGTTGCCGGGGCTGCGTTCCTGATCATGACGGGTTTGGCTATGGTGCGCCCTGTTGAGGATCTGCGCCCGATCCCGGTCCCGGTGCGCGACGACCCAAACCCGCGCAGGCGCTGAACGCGGGCCTCATGTGCCCGGCGTGCCGTCAATCGGCGCGGCTGTAACCGGGGCTGTCCATCTTCGAAAGCATGATTGCCGGATCTGCGTGGCCATTAGCCGCGTGACCGGCAATTTCTGCGCGCCGAACGACCGGACGGCAGCGATGTGGTGGTGAGGAGCACCGCTGGCCGGGCGCTCCTCCGGTGGTCATCTGCGCCGTGATCAGACCACGCCGAGCGCCTTCATGGCTTCGGCCACGCGGATGAAACCGGCGATATTCGCGCCGGCAACATAGTTCCCGGGCATGCCGTATTCCTCCGCCGTGCCAGCGCACCGGTCGTGGATGGCGGTCATGATGGTGGCAAGCCGTTCCTCGGTCTGTTCAAAGGTCCAGCTGTCGCGCGAGGCGTTCTGCTGCATCTCGAGCGCGCTGGTGGCCACGCCGCCGGCGTTGCTGGCCTTGCCGGGGGCAAAGAGGATCTCCGCCGTCTGGAAGGCGTGCACCGCATCCGGCGTACAGGGCATGTTGGCCCCCTCGGCGACGGCGATCACGCCGTTCTTGAGCAGGGTGCGCGCGTCCTTGCCCGAAAGCTCGTTCTGGGTCGCACAGGGCAGGGCGATGTCGCAGGGAACCTCCCAGACGGTGCCGCCCTCGACATGATGGGCGCCTTTTCCGCGCAGTTCGGGATAGCTCGAGATGCGGCCGCGGCGGCGTTCCTTGATTTCCTTGACCAGGTCCAGGTCGATGCCGGCCTTGTCATAGACATAACCGTTGGAATCGGAGCAGGCGACGACCGTGCCGCCAAGGTTGCGGATCTTTTCCATGGCATAGATCGCCACGTTGCCGGATCCGGAAACGACGACCTTCTTGCCCTCGATGTCCTGATTGCGGGTCGCAAGCATGCGCTGAAGGAAATAGACGGTGCCGTAGCCGGTGGCCTCGCGCCGCACCCGGCTGCCGCCCCAGCGCAGCCCCTTGCCGGTCAGAACGCCGGATTCGTAGCGGTTGGTGATGCGCTTGTACTGGCCGAACATATAGCCGATCTCGCGCTGGCCGACGCCGATGTCCCCGGCCGGAACGTCGGTATACTCGCCGAGGTGGCGATACAGTTCGGTCATGAAGGACTGGCAGAAGCGCATGATCTCGCCTTCGGAACGGCCCCGCGGGTTGAAATCCGACCCGCCCTTGCCGCCGCCGATGGGCATGCCGGAAAGCGCGTTCTTGAAGATCTGCTCGAAGCCGAGGAACTTGACGATGCCGAGGTTCACGCTCGGGTGGAAGCGCAGGCCGCCCTTGAAGGGGCCGAGCGCCGAGTTGAACTGCACCCGGAAGCCGCGGTTCATCTGCACCTGGCCGCTGTCGTCGACCCATGGCACCCGGAAGATGATCTGGCGCTCGGGTTCGCTGATACGTTCGAGCAACGCATCTTCGGCGTAATGGGGGTGCCGCGAGATCACCACCCCGAGGCATTCGAGAACTTCCCGGGCCGCCTGGTGAAACTCGCTCTCGCCGGCGTTGCGCCGGATGATTTCTGCCATTACCGGCTCAAGTTTTTCGTCGATTGCCATGATTTGCCCTCTGCCCCGGATCGGGGCGACTCGTGTCGTGTTCCTAGCCCGTGTGTGTTAGCGCCTGGCGGGGCCGGTTGGAATGGCAAAATTACCGCAACGCGGCCCGCGCGGGTCGAAGGGCAGGGGGCGAAGGGGAGTTGCCGGGCGGCGGGATTTTGACGCGACCGGCGTCAGGAGGCGACCAGGGCGTGGCGGCTTTTTGCATGTCGCGCGGCCAGCCGGCGCCCGCGGCTTCCGGGCACGAGCAGGCGCGCGCCCCGCGGCTGGTGGTCCGGCTGGCGCAGTTCGGGAAAGATCGCGAGGATTTCCGCCCGCGCCGCCGGGCCGACCGACAAGAGCGCCTGCCGCCCCGTGTGGAGCGATTCCGTTTCGGCCCCGTTCGAGATGACAACTTCGTGCCGGTCGAACAGCATGTGATGATATCGGATCCCGGTCAGGTCGGCGGCGATGTCGATACCGTCGAGCCCGACCAGTTGCCGCGCCGCGACCAGAACTTCGGCCGCACCGAACATCCGCTCCGCGATGATCGACCGCACGAGGATCCGGTGCTGCGGCGACACGACGAGATCCGCCCGCGGCTGCCCGGGGCCGAGCGCGCCGGCACGGATGCGGACCGGGCGCAGATGGGGGGACGCGGCAAGGGTGCTTTGGTCGAGCAGGCGCGAGCCGATCCAGCGGATCGGGCGCGGGCCGCTGTCTCTTGTGAGCACGATATCGCCGGCCCGAAGATGCTCGATCGCGACCTCGCCGCCCGGGGTCGCGATCAGCGTGCCGCTGGCGAAACAGGGCACGCCTGAACCCGGATCATTGTTGCTACGCAGGCTGAGCGTGCCGACACTTTCGCCGGCCGCGTTGAAAACCTGGTAGGACCAGTCGTGAAAGGTCGGGGTCTCGGTATCCTGCTCGATCACGTTCTGGAGCTCGAGGCGCCAGCCCTCCGGCAGGTTGAGGGAAACGATGTCGGTCTCTCCGTCGCCCGGCAGGGAATCGACGGTGATCGTGCCCGAGAACATCTCGCCGATATTGACGGTCACGTGATCGTCCGACCCGTTGCCGCCAACATTGAGGTAAAACGATCCGAACCCGTCGGCGTCGAGCGTGTAATCCGTCATGACAATAGCCTTACCCGTTAACAACTCATTCCAGCCTGCGGGAGGCGCCGCGGCGGCGGCTTTGCCTCCCCAAGTTCCAGAATGTCGGGATCAGTGCCTGATTGCAAACAATTCAGACAGCAGACGGTTGCCGATCCGCCCGCGGCCGCTTCAGGGTCAGGACGAGCCTTGCGGCGCCTGTTCCTGCCGGCCCTGGCCCGGTGCCGCTGCGGACGGTGTCTTGTCGCCGCCGTCCTTGCGCGCGGCCTCCGGCTGTGGCTGGCGCGGGGCGCTGCGGCCGGTGCTCAGCGGGTCGTCCTGCCGCTGCACCGAACCCTCGAAATGCGCGCCGCTTTCGATGGCGATGGTCTTGTGGATGATGTCGCCCTCGACCCTGGCGGTCGATGTCAGCCGCACCTTCAGCCCGCGCACCCGGCCGATGATGCGGCCGTTGATCACCACGTCGTCCGCCGTCACCTCGCCTTTGATGGTCGCGCTTTCACCGATGGTCAGCAGATGCGCGCGGATGTCGCCCTCGACCGTGCCTTCGACCTGGATATCGCCGCTGGTCACGATGTTCCCGGTGATGGTGAGGTCGGCCGACAGCGTCGATGCGGGGGGTTTGGATTTCGACATGCTGGGAATGTGTTCCTCTGTTCGGGTGTCAGGCGGCGAGGGCGTCGGGGCGGCGGCCTGCTCCTGACCCGGCGATTCCTGTCTTGGCGGCTCGTGCCGGGACGGTTTGGGAGCGGGCTGGCGCTTGCTCTTAGAAAACATCTTTTCCTGCCTTGACAAACGACATCGGATTGACTGGCGATCCGTTGACGCGCACCTCGTAATGCAGGTGGGGGCCGGTGGATCGACCTGTCGATCCTATATCAGCAATGTGATCCCCGCGCGAGATCTTTTGCCCCTTCTTCACATGGATGCTCGAGGCATGGGCGTAAAGCGTTTCAAGCCCGAAGGCATGCCGGATCTGCACGAGCTTGCCATAGCCGCTCACCCGTTCGGCGCGCACCACCACGCCGTCGGCGGTCGCATAGATCGGGGTGCCGGTGGGCGCGGCCATGTCGGTGCCGGTATGGCCGCGATGGCCGCCGGTAAAGGGATCGCGGCGCCCGCCGAAGGGACTCGAAAGGCGATAGGCCGAACGCAGCGGCGCGGCAAACGGGGCCTTTTCGGTGGCGATGCGATACATGTTCAACCGATCCATCTGGTTCAGGATCGCGTTGGCGCGCAATTCATCCGCATCGGCGCTGCCGTCGCCCCGGGTCGAGATCGAAATCGGCGTGAGCGGCCCGCCCTGGCCGCTGTAGCCGCGGCGCACTTCCTTGAGCAGCGCATCGGTGGACAGGCCGGCCTTGCTGAACATCTTGTCGAGCGGCTCGACCGAGACCGTCACGGCCTCTTCGAGCTGGGTAAAGATGTAATCGTTGCGCTCCTGCATGAGCTTGATCTCGCGTTCGAGATTCCGCGCCGTGTCAAAGGCGTTGCGCGCGTCGGTTTCGATCCGGTCGCGTTCCTTGGCGGTGCGTGCCAGCGCTTCGGCCATGAAGGACATGGGCACCGCGCCGCCCTCGGCCGCGGCCATCACCGTTTCCGAACCGTTCGACATCTCGCGCAGTTCTGCCAGCGCAAGGCGCGCGCGTTCGCGTTCCTTCATGACGGTGCGCAGATTGGACTGGATCACCTCGATCCCGGTTTCCAGTTCGCGCCGGCGGGTTTCCGACCCCAGAAGCTCGGACTGCATCACCGACACCTGCGCCAGCGCGCTGCTGAACCGCGCCTGCGCGGCGAGCGCCTCTTCGGCGCGGGCGTCGCGCTCGCGGGACAGGTCGTTCAGCCGCTGCTGATAGGTGATCTGGTCGCGCCGCACCTGGTCGCGCAGGTTGCCGGCGGCGATGCTGTCCATGAGCAGGATCGCCGTGGCGACGATGGCCCAGCCCATGACGGCCGATCCGGTCAGCAGGATCATGCATTGCGTCACCGGTTTCAGCCGGATGAAACGCGTGTCGGTGGCGGATTTCAGGAACAGGCGACGCTCGGGGAATTTTCGCTCGAGCAGGCTGTGGATTCGGTTTGCCAGACGTGTCCGCAAGTCTCTATTTCCCCTGATATGCTTCGGAGGCATGGGCGACGGCGGTCACCGCAGCCTGCGCTGGCGTGCTTAAACAGCCGCTCCCGTCGGGGCAAGACGCTTGTCCGCCGCCGGCCCGGGGCGGCGGAAAATGGCGGGTTCCTGCCGATGCCGCACTGTGGCATTATTTGCAGGTGACCGTGGCGAACAGGTCACGTTTTCGCCGCTGGCCCGTCCTGCAGGGCCCGCGCGGCCGCCAGCACCTCGGCCACATGGCCGGGAACGCGGACCCGGCGCCAGATCCTCGCGATGCGTCCCTGCGCGTCGATCAGGAAGGTCGAGCGCTCGATTCCCATGAAGCTGCGCCCGTACATCTTCTTTTCCACCCAGACGCCGTAATCCTCGCAGGTCCGGCCCTCGGCATCCGACAGGAGAGTGACGGAAAGCCCATGTTTTCCGGCGAATTTTTCGTGCGAGTCCATGCTATCGCGCGAGATGCCGAACACCTGCACGTTGAGCCCGGCAAACTCCTGCGCCGTCTCGGAAAAGGCGATGGATTCCGCCGTGCAGCCCGGCGTATCATCGCGCGGATAAAAGAACAGAACGACCGCGCTGCCGCGCAGGTCGGAGAGGCGCAGGGTGGCATCCCCCGTTCCGG
Source organism: Pontibaca methylaminivorans (assembly GCF_900156525.1). Lineage (NCBI taxonomy): Bacteria > Pseudomonadati > Pseudomonadota > Alphaproteobacteria > Rhodobacterales > Roseobacteraceae > Pontibaca > Pontibaca methylaminivorans. The sequence goes on along the minus strand of NZ_FTPS01000001.1, from coordinate 634,773 downwards.
GCAGGGTAAAATCGGGAGCGGGATCGGAAACGTCGGGCATCAAGGCCTCCCTGGACGGCAGATTCACAGGAGGATTTCAAATCACGTCAGAGCGGCGTCAGCAAGGGGATGTCCCTCCGCCCGGGCGGGGGGGCACGCCGGGCGGCGAACCGGCGGCAGCGGGGCTGCGCCGGGCGATCCGCCGTGCCCGGCGCGTCGGGCTCGTCATGCTGGTCGCGACCGTTCTTGCCAGCGCCGTCGCCGCCGCGGGGGCGGTTCTGATCATCGGCCGCACCATGCACGCGCCGGACTGGCTGCGCGGGCGGATCGAGGCCCGTATCGAGCGCGATCTCGGCGGGCTGGAGGTCAGCTTCGGCGACATGTCCCTGGTCGTGAACAAGGGCTGGCGGCCGCGGCTGCATCTGAGCGACGTGGTCCTTTCGGCCCCGGACGGGCAGCGGATCGCGCGGCTTTCGGATGCCGAGGCGAGCCTTGCCATGCGGCCGCTGCTGCTCGGCCGGGTCGAGCCGAAGGCGATCCGGCTTTCGGGCCTTGCGGCGACCCTGCGCCGCGACAGCGAAGGGGGGTTTTCGCTTCTGCTCGACGCCGAGAATTTCCCCGTGCGCAGCGCCGCGAGCCTGCCGCAACTTCTGGCGTACTGGAGCGAGACCTTCGCCCTGCCGCAGTTCCGCGCGCTCACGTCCTTCGATGTCGAGGCCCTGACCCTGCGCTACGAGGACGCAAGGCAGGGGCGTGGCTGGACCCTCGACGGCGGCCGCATCCTGCTGCGGCGCGAGGGCGACGAATTGCGCACCGGCGCCGGTTTCGCGGTGCTGAGCGGGGGCGATTACGCCAGCACGTTCGATGCCGATTACACCATGCGGATCGGCAGCCAGGCGGCGCGGTTCTCGCTGGCGGTGCACGATGTGCAGGCGCGTGACATCGCCGTGCAGAGCGTCGCGCTCGGCTGGCTCGAAGTGCTGCGGGCGCCGATCTCGGGGGGCTTGCGCGGCTCGGTCGATGAACAGGGCGGGCTCGGGCCGCTCGAGGCGGTGCTCGAGATCGGCGCCGGCGTGCTGCAGCCCGACGAACAGACGCCGCCGGTGGCCTTTTCCAGCGCCCGCAGCGAATTCACCTATCTGCCCGACGAACAGACCCTGTTTTTCGACCGGCTTTCGCTGGCGAGCGACTGGGGCAGCGGCGAGCTCAGCGGGCGGGCGCATCTCGAGGGTATCGCCGACTGGCGCCTTGACGGGCTGACCGGGCAGTTCGCCTTCGGGGAGCTCAGCCTGAGCCCGGGTCATCTTTACGAACAGCCGGTGCGCCTTGACGGGGGGAGCGCCGATTTCCGCCTGGAATTGCACCCGTTCCGGATCACGCTCGGGCAGATGACCGTGGCCGAGGACACGAGCCGCATCCATCTGAGCGGCCGGCTGGCAACCGGCGACCGCGGCTGGCGGCTGGCGCTCGATGCCCATGCCGACGAACTGAGCCCCGCGCGCATGATCGAACTCTGGCCGGCGGCGCTGGCCGGAAAGCCGCGCGCCTGGCTGGCCGAGAACCTGGGCGCGGGAACGCTGCGCAACATTGACCTCGCGCTGCGGGCGGTGCCGGGCCGCAAGCCCGACCTTTATGCGGATTTCGCATTCGAGGACGCGGTGGTGCAGTTCATGCGCACCATGCCGCCGCTTGTCGGGGCTTCCGGGCAGGGGGTGCTTTCGGATGACCGTCTCGCGATCACCGCCGACCGGGGCCGCGTCGACGCGGGAGAGGGGCGCGAGGTGGATGCGGCCGGAACCTCGTTCATCATCCCCGACACGACGATCCGCAAGGAGGCCCCGGCCGAGGTGCGGCTGAACCTTGCAGGCAGCGTTCCGGCGATGCTGTCGCTGCTTGACCGCCCGCCGGTCAGGGCGCTGCGGGCCACCGACCTGCCCGAGGACTTCGCCGAGGGCCACGCCGAGATCGCCGCCGCGCTGCATCTGCCGCTGAAGAAGGGCGTTCAGCCGGAGGAAGTGACCTTCGACCTCGACGGGACGATCCGCGACGCGGAAAGCAGCCGGCTCGTGCCCGACCAGCGACTCGCCTTTCCGCTGCTGCGGGTGAGCGGCGATCAAAGCGCCATCGCCATCAATGGCAGCGGCACGATCAACGAGGTGCCGATTGATGTCCGCTGGGACCAGGCGCTCGGCAAGGCGGCAGCGAAGGGCAGCCGCGCAAGCGGCCGGGTCGAGCTTTCGCAGCGCCTGCTTGACAGTTTCGCGATTTCCCTGCCGCGCGGGTTCTTTTCCGGGCGCGGCTCGGGTGAATTCACGCTCGATTTCGCGCGCGCGGAGCCGCCCCGGCTCGGGCTCAGGTCCGATCTTGCCGGTATCCGCCTTGCGCTGCCGCAGCTTGGCTGGACAAAGCCCGAGGCGACCGCGGGGAACCTGACGCTTTCCGCCCGGCTCGGGCCCGAGCCCCGGGTGGACCGGCTCGACCTCGCGGCGGCGGGGCTCACGGCCAGCGGCGCTCTGGTCCCCGCGAAGGAGGGCGGGCTGGAGCGCGCCCTGTTCAGCGCGCTGCGCATCGGTGAGTGGCTCGATGTAAGCGCCGAACTGACCGGCAACGGCCCGGGCAAGCCGATGGATGCCCGCATCCTCGGCGGCACGCTCGACCTGCGCCGGGCAAAGCTCGGCTCCGGCGGGGGCGCCAGTATCGGCGGCGGGGCGGCGGAGGCATCTGCGGGCGGCGGCACGCTCGAGGCGACGCTCGACCGGGTGCAGGTGAACGACCAGATCGCGCTGACCGGCCTGCAGGGCAAATTCGGCCTCGAGGGCGGGCTTGCCGGCACCTTCGCCGCGCGGGTGAACGACGGCACCGGCATTGCCGGGCGCATCGTGCCCCGCGACGGGCGCAGCGCGGTGCGATTGCAGTCGCAGGACGCGGGCGGGGTGCTCCGCTCGGCCGGGCTGCTGACCCAGGGGCGCGGCGGAGTTTTCGACATGACCCTGCTGCCCGCGGGCGAGGCGGGGCAGTTCGACGGCAGCCTTCGGATCAGCGACATCAGCGTCACCCGTGCCCCGGCCCTCGCGGCGCTGCTCGGCGCGCTGAGCGTGGTCGGGCTGTTCGACGAACTGTCCGGCCGGGGCATCCGCTTCAGCGAGGTCGAGGCCGAGTTCCGCCTGACCCCGGCCCTCCTGACGCTGTATTCCGCAAGCGCGGTCGGCCCCTCGCTCGGCCTGTCGATGGACGGCACCTATGATCTTGCCGCCAGGTGGTTCGACATGCGCGGTGCGGTTTCGCCGATCTACATGCTGAACCAGGTCGGAAGCTTCATGACCCGCAAGGGCGAGGGCGTGTTCGGGTTCAACTATGCGCTCGAGGGGCCGTCCTCGGCGCCGCGGGTGCGGGTGAACCCCCTGTCCGTGCTGATGCCCGGAGTGCTGCGCGACCTGATCCGCCCGGATCCGCCGGTTCCCGACTGACAGGCTCCGGCTGACACGCCCGGCCGGCAGGGCTTGCCGAAAGCGATCCCGCGGCCTTATAGCGCGCGACATGAAACTCAGCGACTTCGACTTCGACCTGCCCGAGGAACTGATCGCCACGCGCCCGGTCACGCCCCGCCCGAGCGCGCGGCTTCTGGTGGCCGCGGACGATGCGATCCGGGATGCGCATGTGCGCGACCTGCCGGACTGGCTGCGCCCGGGGGACCGGCTGGTGCTGAACGACACACGGGTCATTCCGGCGCGGCTTGCCGGGCGACGCTGGCGCGACGGAGAGGCGGGGCGGGTGGCCGCGCAGATCGCGGTGACGCTGCTCGAGCCGCGCCCCGGCGGGTTGTGGGCCGCGCTGGTCAAGCCGCTGCGCCGGCTGCGGACGGGCGAGACGATCGAGTTTCCGGGCGGGCTTTCCGCCCGGCTCGAAGGGGTGGGCGAGGGGCAGGCGCTGCTGGCCTTCAACCTTGCGGGCGATGCTTTTGATGCCGCGCTGGCCGAGGTCGGCGCCATGCCGCTGCCGCCCTATATCGCGGCCCGGCGTGCCCCCGATGCGCGCGACCGCGAGGATTACCAGAGCGTCTTTGCCCGCCACCGGGGTGCGGTTGCGGCGCCGACGGCCTCGCTCCATTTCGATGATGACCTTCTGGCGCAGATCCGCGCGCTCGGGGTCGATTTCACCCATGTCACGCTGCATGTGGGGGCGGGCACCTTCCTGCCGGTCAAGAGCGACGACATCGAGGACCATCAAATGCACGCCGAATGGGGCCGCGTCAGCGAGGCGGCGGCGGGCGAGATCGCCGCGACCCGCGCGGCGGGCGGCCGGGTGATCCCGGTCGGCACCACGGCGCTGCGCCTGATCGAAACCGCGGCGCAGGGCGGAGAAATTGCCCCTTTCGAGGGCAGGACCGACATTTTCATCTACCCGGGTTTCCGATTCCGGGCGAGCGATGCGCTCATGACCAATTTCCACCTGCCGCGCTCGACCCTGATGATGCTGGTCTCGGCCCTGATGGGGCGCGGGCGGATCCGCGCGATCTATGCCCATGCCATCGCGCAACGCTACCGGTTCTTTTCCTATGGCGATGCCTCGCTGCTGATCCCGCCGGAGGATCGCGGCGGCTGAGGTCGCGCCCGGGTGCGGCGATGTCGCAACCGCATTTGAAACACGGGCCCGTTCTGTTATCGGTCGGCTCAGAAACCACGCAAGAGAGCACCGGAAGGGAACGCGGAAATGTTTCAGGTTCTGTCGAATGCCTGGGCATTACTGCTGGGTGTCGGTTTCCTGATGGTCGGCAACGGGCTGCAGGGAACGCTGCTCGGCGTGCGCGGCGAGATCGAGGGGTTTTCCACCCTCGCCATGTCCTTTGTCATGTCGGCCTATTTCGTCGGCTTTCTGGGCGGGTCGCGCTTTGCGCCCGAGATGATCCGCCGCGTCGGTCACGTGCGGGTCTTTGCCGCGCTCGCCTCCTTCATCTCGGCGATCATGATCCTTTACCCGGTCATCAACCACCCGGTTGCCTGGATCATCGGTCGGCTGGGGATCGGGTTCTGCTTTTCCGGCGTCTACGTCACCGCCGAAAGCTGGCTCAACAAGGCGGCGGACAACACCAACCGGGGCAAGGCGCTGTCGCTTTACATGATGGTGCAGATGAGCGGCGTGATCTTCGCGCAGGCGCTGCTGCTGGTCGGTGATCCGGCCGGCTATGTGAGCTTTGTCATCGCCTCGGTGCTGATCTCGGTCTCGTTCGCGCCGATCCTGCTGACCGTCAGCCCCACGCCGGCCTTCACCACCACGAAGCCCATGACCCTGCGCAAGCTGTATCACACCTCGCCGCTCGGCTGCGTCGGCATCTTCCTGCTTGGCGGCGTCTTTTCGGCGCAATACGGGATGAGCGCGGTCTATGCGGCGACGGTAGGGCTGACGCTGGTCCAGATCTCGGCCTTTGTTGCCGCCTTCTATATCGGCGCGGTGGTGTTCCAGTTTCCTCTGGGCTGGCTTTCGGACCGCATGGACCGGCGCCGGCTCATCATGGTGGTGGCGGGGATCGGGGGCCTTGGGGCCCTGATCGGGATGTTCCTCGGCGCCAATTATTACCTGCTGCTGGTCGCGGCCTTCCTGATCGGTGGGCTGAGCAACCCGCTTTATTCCCTGCTGATCGCCTATACGAACGACTATCTGGACAGCAGCGACATGCCGGCGGCCTCGGGCGGGCTGATCTTCCTGAACGGGCTTGGCGCCATGAGCGGCCCGCTGATCACCGGCTGGCTGATGAGCGAGGGCGTGTTCGGCCCCTCCGGCTTCTTCCTTTTCACGGCCTTCCTGCTGTTCGCGCTCATGGGCTACGCGATCTGGCGCGCGACGCGGCGCCCGGCGGTGCCGGTGTCCGAGACCGGTTACATGACGCAGATGACGCCCGGTTCGACGCATGTCGCGCTCGAGCTTGCGCAGGAAGTCGCGATCGAGGCCGACCAGGACGAGGAGGATCCCGAGGGCGGCGATGCCGATCCGCCACAGGCCGCCTAGACGGGATTGCGCTTTGTTTCGGCGGTGTTACAATTCGTGTCTGTATCCGGTGGGCGTTCCATTCCACAGTTGCGGTCACGCAGGGGCGCTGATCAGATGGGTGATGATCCCCGTGGGCGCCGGCCCCAGGAGCTGAACAATGGTTGGTCCCGAAGATGTCCTGACTTTCTGGCTGGAAGAGGCCGGAGAGCGCCGTTGGTATGACCAGGATCCGGCATTCGACCAGGACATCCGGGACCGCTTCCTTCCCGTCTGGGAGCAGGCCCGCGCGGGAGGGCTGAAGGACTGGAGCGTCTGCCCCCGCAGCAAGCTGGCCTATCTCATCCTCACCGACCAGTTTCCCCGCAACATGTTCCGCGGATCGGGCGACGCTTTTGCAACCGACAAGTTTGCCCATGCCTCGGCCAAGCTCGGCATTTTCCGGGGCTGGGATCTCCGCATCCCGGAGCCTGCGCGCCAGTTCTACTATCTGCCGCTGATGCATTCGGAAAACCTGGCCGATCAGGAACGGTGCGTGCGTCTCGTCCTGATGCGGATGCCGGAAACCGGCGCGATCACGCTGCATCACGCCCGCGCCCATCGCAAGGTGATCCGGGATTTCGGCCGCTTTCCCTATCGCAATGCCGCGCTCGGGCGGCGCATGGCGCGGAGCGAAGCCGATTATCTGGGTGCGGGCGGCTATGCCCATACGCTGCGGGAAATGGGCGTGGCGGCATGACCGCCGCCGGTGGCCGCCGCGACGGACGGACGGCAGGAGGCAGGGGCGCCGCAACCGGCGGCGGGCGATGACGGATCGGGTATGAGGTGAACCATGGCGGACAAGGCGTTTGATGTCGTCGTGATCGGAGCGGGGCCGGGGGGCTATGTCGCCGCGATCCGCGCGGCGCAGCTTGGCCTGGGCGTCGCCATCGTCGAGCGCGAGAACCTGGGCGGCATCTGCCTGAACTGGGGCTGCATCCCGACCAAGGCACTGTTGCGCAGCGCCGAGGTGCTGCACCTGATGCGGCGCGCGGGCGAATTCGGGCTCAAGGCGGAGGGGGTCGGCTTCGACCTGCCGGCGGTGGTGAAGCGGTCGCGCAAGGTGGCCGGCCAGTTGACCGCCGGGGTCAAGCACCTGATGAAAAAGAACAAGATCACCGTCTTTATGGGCGAGGCGGCGATCCCGGCACGCGGGCGCGTCACGGTCACGAGCGACAAGGGTCAGGAAGAACTGAGCGCGAAGAACATCGTCCTCGCCACCGGAGCGCGCGCGCGCGAACTGCCGGGGCTGGAGGCCGATGGCAAGCGGGTCTGGTCCTATCGCCATGCGCTGCAGCCTCCGCATACGCCGGAACGGCTGCTGGTCATTGGCTCGGGCGCGATCGGCATCGAATTCGCAAGCTTCTACAACACTCTTGGCGCTGAAACCACGGTGGTCGAGGTGATGGAGCGGATCCTTCCCGCCGAGGATGCCGAAATCAGCGGTTTCGCGAAAAAGCAGTTCGTGAAGCAGGGCATGACCATCATGGAAAAGGCGACGGTGAAAAAGCTCGACCGCAAGGCGAAGGGCGTCACCGCGCATATCGAGTCGGGCGGCAAGACCGAGGCGCATGAATTCGACACGGTGATTTCGGCGGTCGGCATCACCGGCAATGTCGAGAACCTGGGGCTCGAGGCGCTGGGCGTGACGGTCGACCGCAGCCATGTGGTGGTGGACGAATACTGCCGCACCGGGGTCGAGGGGCTTTATGCCATCGGTGATGTCGCGGGCGCGCCCTGGCTGGCGCACAAGGCCAGCCACGAGGGCGTCATGGTGGCGGAACTGATCGCCGGCGGCGACCCCCATCCGGTGCGCCCCGAAAGCATTGCCGGCTGCACCTATTGCCAGCCGCAGGTGGCATCGGTCGGCATGACCGAGGCCGAGGCGAAGGATGCCGGCCATGATATCAAGGTCGGGCGCTTTCCCTTCATCGGCAACGGCAAGGCGATTGCGCTCGGCGAGGCCGAGGGGCTGATAAAGACCGTGTTCGATGCCGGGACGGGCGAACTGCTTGGCGCGCATATGGTCGGCGCCGAGGTGACCGAACTCATTCAGGGCTATGTCATCGGCCGCACGCTCGAAACCACCGAGGCGGAACTGATCCAGACCGTGTTCCCGCATCCCACCCTGTCTGAAATGATGCACGAAGCGGTGCTCGATGCCTATGGGCGCGTGATCCACATGTGACCGCACCGAAGGAACCCCGGTGCGCGGGCGGCCTGCGCGGGTTCAGCCGGCCTTTTCCGTCAGGTAGTCGCGCAGGACTTCGGCATTGCTGTGCTTTTCGTCCCTTGCGCCGAACACCAGCGTGACGCGCCCCTTTGCGGCGCGCTTGACCAGCGCAGCGACCGCCTCCTGCCGGTCGTCCAGTTCCTTGCGATAGCGTTTGCGGAATTCGTCCCATTTCTCGGGGTCGTGGCCGAACCACTTGCGCAAATCATCGCTCGGGGCCAGTTCCTTGTCCCATTCGTCCAGCGCCAGATCCGCCTTGGCCACGCCCCGCGGCCAGAGCCGGTCGATCAGAATACGATAGCCATCGTCGCGTCCGGGGTCGTCATAGGCGCGCCTTGTTCTTATATCCATCTCCACGTCCTCCTGTTCTGGATGAAATCTAGTCCGTCCGCGCGCCCCGGCAAAGCCGATGTTCCGGTTGCGTTCGCTGCGGCTTGGCGACTCACCAGACAGGGGATATTCCTCAACCCTGTATCCTTGGGGGTGTCATGTCCGAGTTGAAGAACATCGAGGTGCGCGGCGCGCGCGAACACAACCTCAAGGACATCGACGTCGATATTCCGCGCAACCGGCTGGTGGTGATCACCGGCCTGTCGGGATCGGGGAAGTCGAGCCTTGCCTTCGACACCATCTATGCCGAAGGGCAGCGGCGCTATGTCGAAAGCCTTTCGGCCTATGCGCGGCAATTCCTCGACATGATGGAAAAGCCGGATGTGGATCACATCAGCGGGCTGTCACCGGCGATTTCGATCGAGCAGAAGACGACCAGCAAGAACCCGCGCTCGACCGTCGGCACGGTGACCGAGATCTACGATTATCTGCGGCTGCTGTTCGCCCGCGCCGGCACGCCCTATTCGCCGGCGACCGGGCTGCCGATCGAGGCGCAGCAGGTGCAGGACATGGTGGACCGGGTGGTCGCGCTGCCCGAGGGCACCCGCGCCTATCTGCTCGCGCCGATCGTGCGCGACCGCAAGGGCGAATACCGCAAGGAGATGCTGGAACTGCGCAAGCAGGGGTTCCAGCGCGTCAAGGTGGACGGAGAGTTCCACGAACTGGACGAGCCGCCCGCGCTCGACAAGAAATACCGCCATGACATCGACGTGGTGGTGGACCGCATCGTCGTGCGCGAGGGGATGGAGACACGCCTTGCCGACAGTTTCCGCACCGCGCTCGACCTTGCGGGCGGGATCGCGGTGCTGGAGACCGCCCCGCGCGAGGACGAGGACGAGGGCGAAGCCGAGCGCATCACGTTCTCGGAAAACTTCGCCTGCCCCGTGAGCGGGTTCACCATCCCCGAGATCGAGCCGCGGCTGTTTTCCTTCAACGCGCCGCTCGGGGCCTGCCCTGATTGCGACGGGCTCGGGGTCGAGCGGTTCTTCGACGAACGCCTGATCGTGCCCGACAGCGCCCTGCGCCTGCTGGACGGGGCCATCGCGCCATGGCGCAAGGGCAAGTCGCCCTATTTCCGCCAGACCATCGAATCCATCGCCCGTCATTACGAATTCGACCCGCGCACGCCGTGGAAGGATCTTCCCGCCCATGTGCAGCAGGTGTTCCTGCATGGTTCGGGCGACGAGGAAATCCTGTTCCGCTTCGACGAGGGCGGGCGCGTCTATCAGATCTCGCGCAGCTTCGAGGGGGTGATCCCCAACATGGAGCGGCGCTGGCGCGAGACCGACAGCGCCTGGGTGCGCGAGGAGTTCGAGCAGTTCCAGAACAGCCGCCCCTGCGGCACCTGCGACGGATACCGCCTGCGCCCCGAGGCGCTCGCGGTCAGGATCGGCGGGCTGCATGTCGGGCAGGTGGTCGAGATGTCGATCCAGGACGCCTTCGACTGGTGCGACGGTGTGCCCGGACAGCTCGGCGCCCAGAAGAACGAGATCGCCCGCCCGATCCTCAAGGAAATCCGCGAGCGTCTTGGGTTTCTCAACAATGTCGGGCTGGATTATCTGACCCTCTCGCGGTCGAGCGGCACGCTCTCGGGCGGTGAAAGCCAGCGGATCCGCCTGGCCAGCCAGATCGGATCGGGGCTGACCGGGGTGCTTTACGTGCTCGACGAGCCGAGCATCGGGCTGCACCAGCGCGACAACGACCGGCTGCTGACCACGCTCATGAACCTGCGCGACCAGGGCAATACGGTGATCGTGGTCGAACATGACGAAGAAGCGATCCGCTCGGCCGATTACGTCTTTGACATCGGACCCGGCGCGGGGGTGCATGGCGGCCATGTGGTGGCCCACGGCACCCCGGCGGAGATCGCCGCGAACCCGGACAGCATCACCGGCCAGTATCTGGCCGGCACGCGGGAAATCCCCGTGCCCACGGTGCGCCGCAAGGGCAAGGGGAAGGGCAAGGCGGTCACCGTGGTGGGCGCAAGCGGCAACAACCTCAGGACCGTCACGGCCGAGTTTCCGCTCGGGCAGTTCATCTGCGTGACCGGCGTTTCGGGCGGGGGGAAATCGACGCTGGTGATCGAGACCCTGTTCAAGACCGCGAGCCAGCGCCTGAACGACGCGCGCCAGACCCCGGCCCCCTGCGAGACGATCCGGGGGCTCGAACATCTCGACAAGGTGATCGACATCGACCAGCGCCCGATCGGACGCACGCCGCGTTCGAACCCCGCGACCTATACCGGGGCCTTCACCCCGATCCGCGAATGGTTCGCCGGCCTCCCCGAGGCGCAGGCGCGCGGCTACAAGCCGGGCCGGTTCAGCTTCAACGTCAAGGGCGGGCGCTGCGAGGCCTGTCAGGGCGACGGAGTGATCAAGATCGAGATGCACTTCCTGCCCGATGTCTATGTCACCTGCGAGACCTGCAAGGGCGCGCGTTACAACCGCGAGACGCTGGAAATCCGCTTCAAGGGCAAGAACATCGCCGATGTTCTCGACATGACGGTGGAAGAGGCGCAGGAGTTCTTCAAGGCGGTGCCGGTGATCCGCGACCGGATGGATGCGCTGGCCCATGTCGGGCTTGGCTATATCAAGGTCGGGCAGCAGGCGACCACATTGTCGGGCGGCGAGGCGCAGCGGGTCAAGTTGGCGAAGGAACTGTCGCGCCGGGCCACGGGGCGCACGCTTTATATCCTGGACGAGCCGACCACGGGGCTGCATTTCGAGGACGTGAAGAAGCTGCTCGAGGTGCTGCATGAACTGGTCGAACAGGGCAACACCGTGGTGGTGATCGAACACAATCTCGACGTGATCAAGACCGCCGACTGGATCATCGACATCGGCCCCGAAGGCGGCGCCGGCGGGGGCGAGATCATCGCCGTGGGTACGCCCGAACGGATCGCCGCCGAACCCCGCAGCCACACCGGGCATTACCTGAAACCGATGCTCGAGGCCGCGCGCGTCGCCGCGGAGTAGCGCCCCGCCCGCGGTTGACAGGTGCCGGCCGCTCTGCGTTGAGTGTGGGCCGATGCGGCGGGAGCGCCGCTTCCATTTCTGCCGAAAGCGACCGGAGCGGGAGGGGACGCGTCCCCGCCCGACCGGCGCTTTCGGACGACGGGAACGCGAAGGGGGGCGGGGCAGATGGCGGGTCCGGGTGGGGCGGGGCAGCATGACACCGTGATCGGCATGGCGATCATGGCGGGCGCCGCCCTGTTGCTGCCGCTTGGCGACACCTTTGCCAAGGCGCTGACCACGGTGATGTCCCCGGTTCACGCGACCATGTGGCGGCTTCTGGCGCAGGGAGTGATGATGGTCCCGCTCGCCTTCCTGCTGCGCCGGCGCCTTCACGGGCCCATGTTTTCGCCCATCGTGGCGCTTTCGGGGCTCTTGCTCATGCTGACGCTCGCCGCGTTCCTCGGAGCGTTCGAGCGCATGCCGATCGCCACCGCGATCGCGATCTTCTTTGTCGAACCGCTGGTGCTGACGCTGCTCGCGGTGCCGTTCCTCGGCGAACGCATCGGGCTGCCGCGCCTGATCGCGGTGGCCGTGGGGCTGCTCGGGGCGGTGATCGTGATTCGACCGGGGCTCGCCACCTTCGGCATCGCGGCGGTCTTTCCGCTGGGGGCGGCGGTCACGTTCTCGCTCAACATGATCGTGCTGCGCCACGCGAGCAAGCGGCGCTCGGGGCTGACCATCCAGTGCGGGGCGACGGCCTATGCGGCGGTCGGCACCATTATCGGCCTCATGGTCTGGCAGGGGCCGTCCTCGATCATCGCGGTCTCTGCCGCGGTTCCGCTCTGGACATGGGGCGCGATTGCCGGGGCCGGGGCGACCGCCGCCATCTGTTTCGTCATGATCGCCGAGGCGTTCCGCCGGGTCGAGGCCGGCATCCTCGCGCCGTTCCAGTATCTCGAGATCATCGGCGCGACCTTCTTCGGCTATGTGGTGTTCGGCGATTTCCCCGATGCGCTGACCTGGCTCGGGGTGGCGATCATCCTTGGCGCGGGACTCTACGTCTTTTACCGCGAGCATCGCGGGGCGGACTGAACCGGCGGCGGCCGCTCATGTTCCGGGCGCCCGCTTTGCCGGGGGCGATGTGTCCTCGTCGCGCTCGCGGCGATGACCGGCCAGCGCCGCGTTCACCTCGGCCCCCAGAAGCACCGCCGTGGCCGAAAGCCAGAGCCAGAGCAGAAGGATGACGATCCCGCCGAGCGAGCCGAAGCTTTCGTTATAGGATGCGAAATTCGACACATAGATTCCAAAGCCCGCGGAGGCGACGAACCAGATCAGGCAGGCAATCAGCGCACCGACCGAGATCACGCTTTCGCGCGGGGTCCGGCGGGAGGGGCCGAACCGATAGATCAGCGCCAGCGACAGCAGGGCAAAGACCAGCATCACCAGCGCTCCGCTTCCGGCGGCGACATATTTCGCGCGCAGGTCGAAGGGCAGCACCGCAAGCGCCGCCGGCAGCGCGAGCGACATGCCGATGCCGATGATGAAGCCGAGAATCAGCACCAGCGTCAGCAGGATCGAAAGCGTCTTGCGCCAGATGAAACCGCGCGTCTCGGTGACCTCATAGGCGACGTTCAGCCCCTGGATCAGGCTGCCGACCCCTTTCGAGGCCGAATAGAGCGCGATCCCCAGCCCGATGATCGCCGCGATGCCAAGCCCCTTGCCCTGGTGCCCCGCCACATCCGTCGCCTGGCCGATCACGATCTCGGTGACTTCCTCGGGCAGGAAATCGCTCAGCGTCTCCATCTGCCCGACCACCGCCACCGGGTCGAGCACCAGCCCCGCCAGCGCCACCAGCGCGGTGATGGCCGGAAACAGGGCAAGCAGGGCGTAAAAGGCGATGCCGGCCGCGATCAGCGTGATCTGGTCCTCGGCAAAGCTGCGCTGGACGCGCATCACGATGGACCAGCCGGTGCGGATCCGGCCCTGCGGCCGGGGGGATCCCGGGGGGCGGGCCGGGGTCATCGGGGAAATGTCGCAGCGTTCGGAGCGGCCATGGCGGGTGTCTCCTGACGGGCGGGAAGAAAAGAAAAAGCCCCCGCAGTCTTGCGCTGCGGGGGCCGGGTTTCAAGAGCGATGCTCAGATGTCCTTGCGGTGCTTGACCGGCGTCCAGAGGCGCTTGTTGGTCAGGAACAGCAACACCGTCAGGATGGCGAGGAACAGGACGCCGGTAAATCCGGCCTGCTTGCGCGCCATCATCTTCGGCTCGGCGGTCCACATCAGGAAGGCCGAGACATCCTGCGCCATGGAGGTCAGGTCGTTGGGATGCTCGTCGGCGAAATCCACCTGTTCGTCGAACAGCGGCGGTGCCATGCCGATCCAGCCGCCGGGGAAGGCGGTGTTCTCGTAAAGGATGGCGCCGGCCTCTTCCTTGTCCTCGCCGGTATAGCCGGTGAGGATCGAGGCGATGTATTCCGCGCCGCCGATCCCCTTGAACAGCTGGTTCAGCCCCAGCCCGTAGGGGCCGCTGAACCCGGCGCGCGCCTTGGCCATCATGCTGAGATCGGGCGCGTTCTCGTCGTTGCTGGTGGGGAAGTGATCCGGCGGAGTGCCGGGACGGTAGTCGTCTTCCTCGGGATCATAGACGTCGATTTCGGCCGCATAGGCACGCATCGCGTCCTCGCTGATGGCCGGGCCGCCCGGATCGGCGAGCGTGCGCAGCGGCACGTAGCGCAGCCCGTGGCAGGCCGCGCAGACCTCGGTATAGATCTGCAGGCCGCGCTGCAGCTGGTGCTGGTCGTATTTGCCGAACGGACCCTCGAAGGAAAAGGAGAAATCCGTGACGTGGTTCTCGTCCGCCGCCAGCAGCGGCGCGGCCGGGACGAGCGCAGCGGCCAGAACGGCAGCGATTGCGGTTTTCCTCAACATTGCGTGCGCTCCTTGTTTCATTCGGCCGGGGTGGATTCGGGGCTGGTGCGGCCAGCCTCGTCACCCGGATAGTGCCTGCGGAAGTCCTCTTCGATCGTGGCCGGCGGGGCTGCCGGGGTCTCGATCAGGCCGAGGACCGGCAGGACCACCAGGAAGTAGAAGAACCAGTAGGCCGAAGCGATCAGCGCAAAGCTGGCATAGGGTTCCTCGGCGGGCATGGCGCCAAGCCACATCAGCACGAAGAAGTCGATCACGAGCAGCGCGAACCACCACTTGAACATCGGCCGAAACCGCCCCGAGCGCACCCGCGACGTGTCGAGCCAGGGCGCCAGCGCGATGGCCACGATCGCGCCGAACATGGCGATCACGCCGAAGAACTTGGCGTCGATGATGCCGCCGGTCAGGAAGGATGCAAGCTGCACCACCCAGACCTCGCCGGTAAAGGCGCGCAGGATCGCGTAGAAGGGCAGGAAATACCACTCCGGCACGATATGCGTGGGCGTCACCAGCGGGTTGGCCTCGATATAGTTGTCGGGATGCCCGAGGTAATTCGGCATGAAGCCGACGATGGCCCAGAACACGGTCAGGATCAGCGCCAGGGCGAAGAAATCCTTGATCACGAAATAGGGCCAGAAGGGCAGGGTGT
Organism: Pontibaca methylaminivorans; assembly: GCF_900156525.1. Lineage (NCBI taxonomy): Bacteria > Pseudomonadati > Pseudomonadota > Alphaproteobacteria > Rhodobacterales > Roseobacteraceae > Pontibaca > Pontibaca methylaminivorans. Next base: position 619,624 of record NZ_FTPS01000001.1, on the reverse strand, counting down.
CGCGATCGGCCTCGGCCCGCGAGCCGCGGCGCACCTCGACCCCGGTGGGGTTCGAGTTGCCGGTGCTGTGGAAGGCCCAGATATGGACGATCACCAGCCCGGCGATGACGAAGGGCAGCAGGTAATGCAGGCTGAAGAAACGGTTCAGCGTCGCATTGTCCACCGAGGGCCCGCCCAGCAGCCAGGTCTGCAGCGCATCGCCGATGAAGGGGATCGCGCCGAACAGGCCGGTGATCACGGTTGCGCCCCAGAAGGACATCTGCCCCCAGGGCAGCACATACCCCATGAAACCGGTCGCCATCATCAGCAGGAAGATCAGCATGCCGATGATCCAGGTGATCTCGCGCGGGGCCTTGTAGGAGCCGTAGTAGAGGCCGCGGAAGATATGCGCATAGACGGCGATGAAGAACAGCGAGGCGCCGTTCGCATGCAGGTAGCGCAGCATGTGGCCTGCGTTCACGTCGCGCATGATATGTTCGACCGAGGCAAAGGCCAGGTCCACATGCGGCGTGTAATGCATGGCCAGCACGATGCCGGTGACGATCTGCAGTGCAAGGCAGAAGGCCAGGACGATTCCCCAGATCCACATCCAGTTCAGGTTGCGGGGGGTCGGGATCATCAGCGTGTCATAGATCAGCGTGATGGCGGGGATGCGGCTTTCGACCCATTTCGCGCCGCGGGATTTGGCTTCGTAACGATCGTGCGGAATTCCAGACATGTCGCGCTCCCTCAACCCAGTTGAATCGTTGTATCGTCAACGAATTGGACCACCGGGATCGGCAGGTTCTCGGGCGCCGGGCCCTTGCGGATCCGCCCGGCCGAATCGTAATGCGAACCGTGGCAGGGGCAGAACCAGCCGTCGAAGTCGCCGGCCCCGTCGCCAAGCGGGACGCAGCCGAGATGCGTGCAGACGCCCCATTGCACGAGCCATTGCTCGGCATCGGGCATGGCGCGGTTTTCGTCGGTTGCGGGCGCATCGTCGGGCAGGTTCGCGTTGCGGGCAAGCTGGTCCGGCAGTCTCGAGATGTCCTCCTCGCGCGCCTCGTCGATCTCTGCCTGGGTACGGTGGCGGATGAACACGGGTTTGCCGAGGTAATTGACGGTAAGCTGGGTGCCTTCGCTGACGCCGCTGATGTCGATCTGGATCGACGACAGCGCCTGCACATCGGCCGAGGGATTCATCTGATTCACCAACGGCCAGATCGCGGCACCTGCGGTCACGGCCCCTGCGCCGGCAGTGGCATAATAGAGGAAATCCCTCCGGGTGCCTTCGTGGTGTTCTGCGTGGGACACGAGGTTCTGCTCCATATTCCTGAGCCCGGGACCGGGCATGAGTCTGCGCCGCATTGCGCGACAGTCACGAGCGCGTGTCTAGCGGCGCAAAACGCGCTCGTCCAGCGTTCATAGATGCGGCACAAAGGCATTCTTGAGCAATGTCGCAGATCTGCAGCGAGTATCGCATCCTCGATCCGGTCAGATTTCGCGGCCGAGATAATCCTGCAGCATGGCCGGCGGATTGGCGAGAAGTTCTGCCGTCGGCTGCGGCGGCGCGGCGATTCCCGCATCCACCACAATGGTTTGCGGGGTGAGGCGGCGCGCATCGGCCGGGTCGTGGCTGACCATGAGCAAAGTCGTGCCCTTTTCGGCGCAGAGGTCGGCCACGAGGTCGAGCATGGCGCGCTTGAGCGCCGGCCCGAGCGCGGCGAAGGGCTCGTCGAGCAGCAGGACGGGGCGGTCCTGCACCAATACGCGGGCGAGCGCGGCGCGGCTCTGCTGGCCGCCGGAAAGCTCGGCCGGGCGGCGCGCGCCCAGCCCGGCAAGCCCGACCCGTTCGAGCGCCGCATCGACACGCGCCCGGGCGGCGCGGTCAAGCCGCAGGTCGGGGCGGATGCCGAGGCCCACGTTGTTGGCGATGGTGAGATGCGCAAACAGGTTGCCGTCCTGGAACAGCATCGCGACCGGGCGCTTGCCGGGCACCAGCGCGGTGATATCGGCGCCGCGCCAGGCGATGCGCCCCTGCCGCAGCGGGCGGAAACCCGCGATCCCCTCGAGCAGGGTGCTCTTGCCCGCCCCCGATGGCCCCATCACCGCGACCCGCGCCCCTTCCGCGACCGAAAAGTCGGCCTCGACGGTGAAAGGGCCGCTCAGGATCACGGCGCGTTCAAGCTTCAGCATGGAACTTTCCCCCGCGGTCGAACAGCCAGAACAGCGACATGGACAGCGCGAGCAGCAGCAGGGCCGCCGCCGCCGAGGCCTCCATGCGATAGCTGCCCATGAGTTCATAGACCACAAGCGGCAGCGTCTTCTGACCGGGCGAGGCAAACAGCGCGATCACCCCGAGGTCGCCCATGGAGAGCGCGGCGGACAGACCCGCGGCAAAGCCGATCTGGGCCCGCATCCGCGGCAGCAGGATGCGGCGCGTGAACCACCAGCGGCCAAGGCCGAGCGACTGCGCAAGCCGCCCGTCCTGCGCCGCCACCTGCCGGGCCCGCGGCAGCAGGATGCGCATGGCGAAGGGCAGCGCCATCACCGCATTCACGGCCCCCGTAAGCGGCAGCGCCATCAGCAGCGGGTCGGCCAGCGGGTTGATGATGATGAACAGCCCGGTGCCGATCACCAAAGGCGAGACCGCAAGCCCGAGCAGCGCGGCAAGTTCGACCACCCCGCGTCCCCGTCCGGCCACGGCTGCCGCGCTCATGGGCAGGGAGATCAGCAGCATGACGAGCGTGCTGGCGAGCGCGACCAGCACCGAATTGAGTGCCGCCCCGCGCACCACGGGCGGCAGGGCCCAAAGACCCGGCACCCCGGCCGTGACCACCGCCGCAAGCGGCAGCAGCAGAAGCAGCGCCGCCAGTGCGATCAGCAGGGCATCGAGCAGCCGATACCGCAGGGTCGCCCCGTCCCAGCGATCGAGCACGCGCCCGAGCCCGGTGCCAAGGCTTTCGCCGCGCCCGAGCCGTAACGCCAGCAGCGCGGCGCCGAAGGTCAGGGCGATCTGCATGCAGGCAAGCCAGGCCGCGCGGCCAAGGTCGAATTCGATGCGGAAAGCCTGATAGATCGCGAGTTCGATCGTGGTGGCACGCGGCCCGCCGCCCAGCGTCAGCGCAACGGCAAAGCTGCTGAGGCAGATGGCAAAGATCACCGCCGCCGCCCCGGGCAGGGTGCGCCGCAGCATCGGGCGTTCGAGCAGGCGGCCGATGTCGCGGGGGGTAGCGTCCAGTTGCGCGGCAAGGCGGAACTGCTCGGCCGGGATCTCCTGCCAGCCCTGCAGCACCAGCCGGGTCGCCAGCGGCAGGTTGAAGAACACATGCGCAAGCACCACCCCGTGCAGCCCGTAAATCTGAAGCGGCGGCAGCCCGACGAGGCCAAGCCCCGCGCTGACCCAGCCGGCGCGCCCGAACACGGTGATCAGCCCCAGCACCGCGACGATCACAGGCAGGATGAAGGGTGCGCCGAACAGCGCGATCAGCAGCCGGCGTCCGCGAAAGCGCCGCCGGGCCAGCGCCCGCGCCAGCGGCACCGCGAGCGCGGTGCTGAAGCCGGCCGAAAGCAGCGCCTGCACCAGCGTGAAGCGGATCGCGGCCCAGTCGGCGGCACTGCCGATCCGTGCACCGGGGCTGGCCTGGCCGATGACCGCGATCAGCGCGCCGAGCGTGAGCGCCGCGACCAGCCCGCCGGCGATCCAGCCGGGCACGCGGGCCAGCAGGGCGCTGCCCGGCACTGCGGCGCCTAGCGGGACAGCGCGTCGAGCCATTCGGCCAGCGCCTCGTCACGCAGCGCCGCCGCCCGCCCGGGGTCGAGCAGCAGCACCTTTTCCGGCGGGGGCGGCGGGTCGAACCCCTCGGCAAGCCCACCCGGCGGGAGCACGGCGGGATACATCCAGTTTCCGGTCATGAAGGCCGCCTGCGCCTTGTCCGAAAGAAGGAACTGCAGGAATTCCTGCGCAAGCTCCGGCTCGCGGCTGTTCTTCAGCCGCGCGGCGACTTCGATCTGCGCATAGTTCCCTTCGCTGAACAGGGCCGCCTCGATGCTGTCGTCATCCTCGGCAATGCGGTGATAGGCGGGCGAGGTGGTCCAGGACAGCACCATGTCGGATTCACCGTCGAGAAACAGCCCGTAGGATTCGCTCCAGCCCGGAGTGACCGTCACGATATTGTCGGCAAGCCCCTTCCAGATCCCGGGTGCCTCGTCGCCATAGGCGTCGCGCACCCAGAGCAGAAGCCCGAGCCCCGGCGTCGAGGAGCGCGGATCCTGGATGATGATCTTGAGGTCGCTGTCCGCAAGTTCCCGAAAGCTGCCGGGTGCGGGCGTCTCCTTGCGGTGCACGAAGGCGAAAAGCGACCAGTCATAGGGCACGAATACCGGATCATCCCATGTCACCGGCAGGTCGTAATCGGCCTCGACCCCGCTCGGCGCGAAAAGTCCGGTCTCGCGCGCCGCGGCGATCTGGTTGGTGTCGAGCCCGAGCACGACATCGGCGCGGTTGCGCGTCCCCTCGAGCCTGAGCCGCGCAAGAAACGTCGCCCCGTCGCCGATGCCCAGCAGATTGAGCCGGCAGTCGCACTGGTCCTCGAAAGCGGCCTTGATCCTCGGCCCCGGTCCCCATTCGGTGAAGAAGCTTTCGTAGGTATAGACGGTGAGTTCCGGCTGCGCGGACAGCGCACCGGCCCAGAAGATACCCGCAGCGATCGCAAGGCGTTTCATCGTCATCCTCCGTCGCGGCAGAAGGCAAAGCGGTGGATGAACCCGGACCTTCCCTCCGCCAGCACGACCTGGTTCAGGTTCAACGGGTCCGCGCAGGGTGCGCGTCTCAGCCCGTGACGGGCTCCCCGAGGCGGGACCAGTCTAGGGTGCCGCCAGCGCGGCGGCAAGATGAAAGCGCTTGAGACGGCGGGGGGGCGCCGCTAAGGACGGGGCAGGATCCGCACCCGCAAGGAAAGCCCCATGTCGTTCAACAGCTTCGGCCGCCTGTTCCGCGTCACCACCTGGGGCGAAAGCCACGGGCCCGCGCTCGGGGCGACGGTCGACGGCTGCCCGCCGCGCGTCGGCATTGACGAGTCCATGATCCAGCACTGGCTGGACCGCCGCAAGCCGGGGCAGAGCCGCCACACCACCCAGCGGCGCGAACCCGACCGGGTGCGCATCCTTTCGGGCGTGTTCGAGGGGCAGACCACCGGCACGCCGGTGCAGTTGATGATCGAGAACATGGACCAGCGCTCGAAGGATTACGGCGACATCGCCGAAAAGTTCCGCCCCGGCCATGCGGACATGACCTATTGGCAGAAATACGGGATCCGCGACTATCGCGGCGGCGGGCGCTCTTCGGCGCGGGAAACGGCGGCGCGGGTCGCGGCCGGCGGGCTGGCCCGGGCGGCGCTTGCCGGTCTGCTGCCCGACCTGCGGATCACCGGTTACATGGTGCAGATCGGCAGGCACCGGATCGACCGCGCGCGGTTCGATGCGGCCGAGATCGAGCGCAACCCCTTCTGGTGCCCGGATGCCGGGGCTGCGGAACTCTGGGCCGGCTATCTGGACGAGGTGCGCAAGGACCGCAACTCGGTCGGCGCGGTGGTCGAGGTCCGGGCCTCGGGCCTGCCCGCCGGGCTCGGCGCGCCGGTCTACGGAAAACTCGATACCGATCTGGCGGCGGCGATGATGAGCATCAACGCGGTCAAGGGGGTGGAGATCGGCGAGGGCATGGCCGCGGCCGAACTCACCGGCGAGGCCAATGCCGACGAGATTTTTCCCGGCGAGAACGGACAGCCCGTCTATTCCAGCAATCACGCGGGCGGGATCCTCGGCGGAATCAGCACCGGGCAGGACGTGGTGCTGCGTTTCGCGGTCAAGCCGACCTCGTCCATCATGCGCCCGCGCAGCACCGTGACGAAGGCAGGCGAGCCGGCCGAGATCGTCACCCGGGGGCGGCACGACCCCTGCGTCGGCATCCGCGCGGTGCCGGTGGCGGAGGCGATGATGGCCTGCGTCCTGCTCGACCATTACCTGCTGCACCGCGGCCAGATCGGTGCCGGCCCGGTGCCGCTCGGCTGAGGCCCGGCGCAGGGAACGCGGAAAGCGGCCGGGAGTTCCGTTTCCGGCGTCCAGGCAGGGCATCTCAGGCAACCCGGACATGTGGCCAGCCGGGCTTTCCCATTCAGTGATCCATGAATACGGCCACCACAACCCGCAGCGGCGTGGCGGCCGCGATCATCGCCCCCCCGTTGCTGGCGCGGCATATCCGACCGCCTGCCGCGCTCCGGGGCTGTCCGGGAACTGTCCGGGTTGATGGTGCGGCAGATATCGTCGCGCCGGGCCGTTGTCTGACCGGCCCGGTCTGATCTGCCTGACCTCGCGGCAATGACCGGCCGGCGGGGCCGGCGGTCAGCTGCGAACCAGCTTTTCGTAGGTTTCGGCGATGTCGCGGGTCAGGGCGCCGACCTCGAAGCGGAAATCCTCGCCGATCTGCCCCACCGGCGTGACCTCGGCGGCGGTGCCGGTGAGCCAGCACTGTTCGAACCCCTCGAGCTCCTCGGGCTTGATGTGGCGCTCGTGCACCCTGATGCCCTTTTCATGCAGCAGCCCGATCACGGTCTGGCGGGTGATGCCGTCAAGGAAACAGTCGGGCAGGGGGGTGTGGACCTCGCCATCCTTGACGAAGAAGATGTTGGCGCCCGTCGCCTCGGCCACATAGCCGCGGTAGTCGAGCATCATCGCATCCGAACAGCCCTTGGCCGCGGCCGCGTGCTTGGACATGGTGCAGATCATGTAAAGCCCGGCGGCCTTGGCCTTGCAGGGGATGGTGTCGGGACTCGGGCGGCGCCATTTCGCGATGTCGAGTTTCGCGCCGCTGGTCTTGGCATCGCCGTAATAGGCGCCCCATTCCCAGGCCGCGACCGCCATGCGCAGCGGGTTGCGTGCGCTCGCGACCCCCATGTCCTCGCCGGCACCGCGCCAGGCGACGACGCGCACATAGGCGTCGCGCATGCCGTTCGCCTCGAGCACAAGCGCCTTGGCCGCGTCGATCTCGTCCGCCGTATAGGGCAGCGGCATGTCGAGAAGCGCGCCCGAGCGGATCAGGCGTTCGCTGTGTTCGCGCCCCTTGAAGATGGTGCCGTTGTAGCAGCGCTCGCCCTCGAAGACGGCGCTGGCGTAATGCAGCGCATGGGTCAGGATATGCACATTCGCATCGCGCCACGGAACCAGTTTTCCGTCCATCCAGATCTGGCCGTCGCGGTCGTCATAGCCTGCCATGTTCAACTCCTGATTTGCGGGGATACTCCTGACTCCGAATGAATACGGGGCGCGGAAAGCAGCATGGAAACCCGGATTCGATACTGCTCGAGCCTTGGAATGTCAATAAGGCTGACGTATGCTCTGGCGAGAAACGGGGCAGAGCGCAGGATGGCGGAGTCATGACGGCGGAACAGGACAGCACGAATATGGGCGCGCCGTTCCCGAGCGACGAGCAGTTGCGCCGGGGCATCGAGGCGATGTTCTTTGCCTATCGCGGCTTCACCGCCGATCCCGACCTGATTCTTGCGGATCTCGGCTATGGGCGCGCCCATCATCGTGCGATCCATTTCATCAACCGCATGCCGGGAACCACGGTGAGCAACCTGCTGGAGATTCTCGGCGTGACCAAGCAGTCGCTGAACCGGGTGCTGCGGCGGCTGATCGGGGACGGGCTTGTGGAAAGCCGGGTCGGGACGCTCGACCGGCGCGAGCGTCACCTTGCGCTGACCGCTTCGGGGGTGGCGCTCGAGCACCGGCTGTCTGCCGCGCAGCGGGCGCGGCTTTCGGCCGCTTTCGACGCCGCCGGCCCCGAGGCCGTGGCCGGGTTTCACCGCGTGCTCGATGCGATGATGGACCCGGCGCTGCGCGAGATCCGGACCCGGATCGGAAAGAGGCCGGCATGAGCGCTCCCGAACCGCATCTGCTGATCATCGACGATGACGAGCGCATCCGCAGCCTGTTGTGCAAATACCTGCTGCGCAACGGTTTCCTGGTGACGGCGGCGCGCGATGCAGCGCATGCGAGGCGTCTGCTCGCGGGGCTCGACTTCGACCTCCTGGTGCTTGACGTGATGATGCCGGGCGAGGATGGGGTCAGCCTGACCCGGTCCTTGCGCGAGCAGCGCGACACGCCGATCCTGCTGCTGACCGCGCGGGGCGAGACCGGGGACCGGATCCGCGGGCTCGAGGCGGGGGCCGACGACTACCTGACCAAGCCTTTCGAGCCGAAGGAACTGCTGCTGCGGATCAATGCCATCCTGCGCCGCATGCCCGAGCCCTCGGCGGCCAGCGATCTGCCCAAGTTCCTGCATCTCGGCCCGATCCGCTATGACGTGGAACGCGGCGAGATGTGGCGGGGCGATGCGCCGGTGCGGCTGACCGCGACCGAAAGCCAGCTCATGCGGATCTTTTCGGCCCGTCCGGGCGAGGCGGTCAGCCGGGCGCGCCTTGTCGAGGACCTGGGCCGCGACGGCGGGCAGGCGCAGGAGCGGGCGGTGGATGTGCAGATCACCCGGCTGCGGCGCAAGATCGAGGCCGATCCGAAACAGCCCCGCTATTTGCAGACCGTGCGCGGCTCGGGTTACATGCTGGCGCCCGATTGAGCGGGCAGGGGCCTCCGGCGGGGATATTTACGGCCAGAAGAAGCCGGCTGCCGCAGGGCCCGGGCGGGCCGGGGCCGGAGCATCCGGTGAAAGGAGATCGACGTGACGACTGCGCTTCTGACCCATGCGGATTGCCTGGCCCATGTGACCCCCGCGGGGCATCCCGAACAGGTTGCGCGGCTCGAGGCGGTGCTGGAGGCGCTGGCGCCGCTCGACCTGCTGCGATCGGACGCGCCGCTGGCGGAGGAGGCGGCGATTCTGCGGGCGCATCCGGCACATTACCTTGCCCGGCTGCGCGCGGCGCTGCCGCAGGACGGCGGGCGGGCGCTTGATTCCGATACCTGGCTGTCGCCCGGATCGCTCGATGCCGCGTTCCGTGCCGCGGGGGCGGTGGTTCGCGCCGTGGATATGGTGATCGCCGGCGAGGCGGGAAATGCCTTTTGCGCGACCCGCCCGCCCGGGCACCACGCGGAGCGGGAGACCGCCATGGGGTTCTGCCTGTTCTCGAACGTGGCGATCGGGGTGAAACATGCGCTCGACCACCACGGGCTTTCCCGTGTGGCGGTGGTGGATTTCGACGTGCATCACGGCAACGGCACGCAGGACATTCTTTGGGACGAGGCGCGGGCGCTGATGATTTCGAGCCATCAGGTGCCGCTTTATCCGGGCACCGGCAATGCGCAGGAGCGGGGGGCGCATGGCAATATCCTGAACCTGCCGCTTGCACCCGGAAGCGGCGGGGCCCTGATGCGGCGCGAATACGAAAGACAGGTCTTCCCGCGCCTGCGCGATTTCGCGCCCGAACTGATCCTGATCTCGGCGGGTTTCGATGCCCATCGCGCCGACCCGCTTGCCCAGCTTGACTGGACGGAGGACGATTTCGCCTGGGTGACGCGCGGGATCTGCGCGGTCGCTGCCGAAACCTGCGGCGGGCGGGTGGTCTCGGCGCTCGAGGGTGGTTATGATCTCGGTGCGCTCGCCGCTTCGGTGCGCGCCCATGTGCAGGAACTGATGAAGGCCGCGAAATGAGCGAGATACCCGTCGCGACGATGAGCTTTGAAGAGGCGATGAAGGCCCTGGAAGAGGTCGTGAACCAGCTGGACCAGGGGGATGTGGCGCTTGACCGTTCGATCGAGCTTTACGAGCGCGGCGCGGCGCTGAAGAAGCGGTGCGAGGACGAATTGCGCCGGGCCGAGGAAAAGGTCGCGGCGATCACGCTGGACGGAGAGGGCAACCCGACGGGTCTGCGCCCGCTCGGCGGCGAGGGGAACGATGCCGGACAGGGCGGCGGTGGCGACGGCCGGTTCTGAGCCGGGCGCGGCGGTGATGACGGCCGGTTTCGGCGCCTGTCTTGCGGCGGCGGCGCGGCGGATCGACGCCCATCTCGGCGAGGTTCTGCGCGGCTTTCCCGACCACACCGTGACGCAGGCCATGATCCATGCGATCCGGGGCGGCAAGGGGCTGCGCGGGTTTCTCGTGCTCGAGAGCGCGGCGCTGCATGATGTGGCACCCGGCCGTGCGATCTGGCCGGCGGCGGCGATCGAGGCGATGCATGGCTACAGCCTCGTGCATGACGATCTGCCCTGCATGGATGACGACCATCTGCGCCGGGGCGAGCCGACGGTGCACGTGAAATGGGATGAGGCGACGGCGGTGCTGGCCGGGGATGCCCTGCAGGCGCTCGCCTTCGAGCTTGCCGCCCATCCGGGGGCCGGCCCGGGCGGGATCCGTGCCGAGCTTGCGCTCAGTCTGGCGAGGGCGGGCGGGGCCGGCGGCATGGTCATGGGGCAGGCGCTTGATATCGCGGCGGAAACTGCCGAAGTGCCGCTGACATTGGCCCAGATCACGGCGCTGCAGGCCGGCAAGACCGGCGCGCTGATCGACTGGGCGGCCTGTGCCGGGGCGCGGCTGGCCGGGGCCGATCCGGGGCCGTTTCATGCCTATGCGGCGGCGCTTGGCCTTGCCTTTCAGATCGCCGACGACATTCTTGATGTCGAGGGGGATGCGGATCGTGCCGGCAAGAGCCTGCGCAAGGATATGCGGGCCGGCAAGGCCACTTTCGTTTCGCTGCTCGGGCTGGCCGGGGCGCGGGCGCGGGCGGCCGAGCTTGCGGGGGAAGCCTGCGAAGCGCTGGCCCCCTTCGGCGCGCGTGCCGACGGCTTGCGTGCTGCCGCGCGCTTCGCTATCTCGCGCGATAACTGACCTCGCCCCCTGAAAGGAGGCGCCCGCCATGTCCAAGAGTCCCGAGACACCGCTGCTCGACCGGGTGGCCGCCCCGGCCGACCTGAAGCGCCTCGATACCGCGCAACTGACCCGGCTTGCCTCGGAGTTGCGGGCCGAGACGATCTCGGCCGTGTCCGAGACCGGGGGGCATCTCGGGGCCGGGCTCGGGGTGGTGGAACTGACCGTGGCCCTGCATGCGGTATTCGACGCGCCGCGCGACAAGATCATCTGGGACGTGGGGCATCAGGCCTATCCGCACAAGATCCTGACCGGGCGGCGCGACCGCATCCGCACCCTGCGCCAGAAGGGGGGACTGTCGGGGTTCACCAAGCGCAGCGAAAGCCCCTATGATCCGTTCGGCGCGGCCCATTCCAGCACCTCGATCAGCGCCGCGCTCGGCTTTGCGGCGGCGCGCGATCTGGGCGGCACGGTGCCCGAGGGGCTGGGCGACGTGGTTGCGGTGATCGGCGACGGCGCCATGAGCGCGGGCATGGCCTATGAGGCGATGAACAATGCCGGCGATCTTGGCAAGCGGCTGTTCATCATCCTGAACGACAACGAGATGAGCATCGCCCCGCCGGTGGGCGCCATGTCGCGCTACCTGTCGCGCCTTTACACCGAGGGGCCGTTCCAGGAATTGCGCGCCGCCGCCAAGGGGGCGGTTTCGCTGCTGCCCGAGCCGTTCCAGACCGGGGCGAAACGCGCCCATGATGCGCTGAAGGGGCTTACCATCGGGGGCACCCTGTTCGAGGCGCTGGGCCTCTCCTATGTCGGGCCGATCGACGGGCACGATATGGAGCAGCTCATGGCGGTGCTCCGCACGGTCAAGGCACGGGCGACGGGGCCGGTGCTGATCCACGCGCTGACCCGCAAGGGCAAGGGCTATGCCCCGGCCGAATCCGCCCGTGACCGGGGTCATGCGACGGCGAAATTCGACCTGGTGACGGGCCAGCAGCACAAGGCGCCGCCGAACGCGCCGAGCTATACCAGCGTTTTCGGCAAGACGCTGGTCGCGCTTGCCGCCGCGGACGAGCGGATCTGCGCCATCACCGCCGCCATGCCGGATGGCACCGGCCTTGACCTGTTTGCCGAACGCTACCCTTCGCGCTGTTTCGACGTGGGCATTGCCGAACAGCACGGGGTGACATTCGCAGCCGGGCTGGCCGCCGGGGGGATGCGGCCGTTCTGCGCGCTCTATTCGACCTTTCTGCAACGCGGTTACGACCAGGTCGTGCATGATGTGGCGATCCAGCGCCTGCCGGTGCGTTTCGCCATCGACCGTGCGGGGCTCGTCGGCGCGGACGGGGCGACCCATGCCGGCAGTTACGACATCGCCTTCCTGGCCAATCTGCCCGGTTTCGTCGTCATGGCCGCAGCGGACGAGGCGGAGCTTGTGCATATGGTCGCGACCGCCGCCGCTCATGACGAGGGGCCGATCGCCTTCCGTTATCCGCGCGGCGAAGGCGAAGGCGTCGATCTGCCCGAACGCGGCGAGGTGCTTGCGATCGGGCGCGGGCGCATGATCCGGGAAGGACGTCGCGTTGCGATCCTTTCCTTCGGGACGCGGCTGTCCGAGGTCAGCAAGGCGGCCGAGGCGCTTGCCGCGCGTGGCATCGAGCCGAGCGTGGCGGATGCGCGCTTTGCGAAACCGCTCGACCGCGATCTGATCCTGCGCCTTGCCGCCGGACACGAGGCGCTCATCACCGTCGAGGAAGGCGCGGTCGGGGGCTTCGGCAGCCATGTGGCGCAGCTTCTGGCCGACGAGGGCGTGTTCGACGGCGGGCTGAAGTTCCGCTCCATGGTCCTGCCCGATACCTTCATCGACCAGGCATCGCCGGCGGACATGTATGCCAGCGCCGGGCTCGACGCCGCGCATATCGAGGCGAAGGTGCTGGAAACGCTCGGGGTCGCCTCGATCGGGCGGCGCGCCTAGGGACGGCTCATGCGGGGCGTTCGCGCTCGGCCGACAGGATCGCGGCCAGCCCTTCGCGATAGGTCGGGTAGCGCAGCCGCACGCCGAGTTCGCTCTTGATCAGGGCGTTTCGGACCCGCTTGTTTTCGGCATAGAAACTTTGCCCCATGGGCGACAGACCGGCCTCGGCAAGGGGCACCTCGGGGGGCGGGGGCAGGCCGAGCAGGTCCGCGGCGTGGCCCAGCACGTCCTGCGGCGGAGCCGGGTCGTCGTCGCACAGGTTGTAGATCGCGCCCGGGCGGGGCCGGCGGATCGAGGCCGCGAGCACCGCGGCGATGTCCTCCACATGAATGCGCGAGAACACCTGCCCGGGCTTTATGATCCGGCGCGCAGTTCCGGCCCTGACCTTTTCGAAGGGGCCGCGCCCCGGGCCGTAGATGCTGGCAAGACGGAAGATATGGAGCGCAAGGCCCGGGATCGCCTGCCATGCGGCCTCGGCCTCCGCGCGCAATTCGCCGCGCCGGGTGGTCGGGGCGAGCGGGGTTTCCTCGTCCACCCAGCCGCCGCCATGATCGCCATAGACCCCGGTGGTCGAGAGATACCCGACCCAGCGGAGCCGGCCGGCCAGTGCGGCGATGCGCCCGCCCAGCCGGGCAAGTGTCGGGTCTCCGGCCTCGGTCGGGCCGGCCGAGATCAGCAGATGGGTCGCGGATTCGAGCGCGAGCGTCCCGGCCTCGTCGGGCCAGAGGCGGGGGGTTGCGCCGCTGGCGCGGATCGCCTCGAAATGCGCCCGCTCGCGGGTCGTGCCGATGACGGTCCAGCCGGCGGGGACGAGCAGGTGCGAGAGCGCCTGCGCGCAATAGCCGTGTCCGAAGGAGAGAAGCGCGGTCATGCTGGCCGGTTTCCTTTTGCTCGCGCGATCCGCAGGCCACCCGGGCGGACCCTGCGTAACATCCGGCCGTTCAAGGCACTTGATTTCCTGCGCGCTGGTCGCGTTTCATGGAGGGTATGAGCGACGATTCTCCCGATCTCAAGGCCGTTTACGCCCCGAAGACCGCCGAAGAGGCGCGGCGGTTCTATGACGACTGGGCCGATGGCTACGACGCCGGCTTTGCCACGCGCGAGGATTACCGCCTGCATGTCGAGACCGCCCATGCCTTTGTCGAGGCGGGCGGCCAGGGGCCGGTGCTGGATGTGGGGGCGGGAACCGGGCTTTGCGGTGCGGTGCTCGCCGATCTCGGCGTCGGCCCGATCGACGCGGTGGACATCAGCGAGGCGATGCTGGCCATTGCCATGCGCAAGGATGTCTACCGCGACGCGATCGTGACCGACCTGAACCAGGGCGTCCCGGTGCCGCCCGACAGCTATGCCGGGATCGTGTCCTCGGGGCTGTTCACGCTGGGCCATGCCGGGCCCGAGACCGTCGACGGGCTGTTGCGGGTGGCGCGGCGCGGAGCGCAGTTCGCCCTGTCGATCAATGCGCGCCATTTCGAGGACGCGGGCTTTGGCAGCATGTTCAGGACGCTGGAAAGCCACCGGATCCGCAATCTCGCCCTGCCCAAGCGGCGGATCTATGGCCCGGGTGCCCGGGGTGAGCACAAGGACGAGATTGCGCTGATCGCCCTGTTCGAAAAGGCCTGAGCCTCGGCAGGCGGGCTAGGCGGGCAGGCGGGCCGGGCCACGCCTGCCCTATCTGCGCGGATCGAGAAGCCGGTCGAGGATCGCGGTGCGGGTGATCTGCCCGACCGGTTGGCCGTCCCGCAGCACCAGGACCGCCCCTTCGTGATCGCGCGCCATGCGCATCACCTCCTGTATCGTGGCTTCGGGCGTGACGGTCGGTGCGCCGGGCAGGGCCGCGCCCGGGTCGAGCGGAACCGCCACGTCGCTTGCCCGCAGCACGCCGAGCGGGTTCATGTGGGCGACGAAATCGGCCACGTAGCCGCTGGCCGGATGGGTGAAGATCTCGGGCGGCGTGCCGCATTGCACGATGCGCCCGCCTTCCATGATCGCGATGCGGTCGCCAAGGCGGAAGGCCTCATCAAGGTCGTGGCTCACGAACAGGATGGTGCGGCGCAGCCGCTTCTGCAGGTCGATGAGCTCCCCTTGCAGGCGGGTGCGGATCAGCGGATCGAGTGCGGAAAAGGGCTCGTCCATGAGCAGGATCGGCGCATCGGTCACGAAAGCGCGGGCAAGGCCCACGCGCTGCTGCATCCCGCCCGAAAGCTCGGACACCTTGTAGTCGCCCCAGTCGGAGAGGCCGACGAGATCGAGTTGCTTTTCGACCCGCTCGCGGCGCGCCGCCCGGCCCAGCCCTGCAAGTTCGAGCCCGAGCCCGACATTCTCGGCCACGCTGCGCCAGGGCAGCAGGCCGAACTGCTGGAACACCATGGCGATATGGTGCTGGCGCAGCCGCCGCAGCGTCGCCGGCCCGGCATGGGTGATGTCCACCATACGTTCGCCGTCATGGATGCGCACCTCGCCGCGCGCTACCGGGTTGAGCCCGTTCACCGTGCGCAGCAGCGTCGATTTCCCGGACCCGGACAGGCCCATCAGCACGACGATCTCGCCCACGCCCACGTCGAGCGTGCAATCGTGGACCCCGAGGATCTGCCGGGTGCGCTTCTGCACCTCGGCGCGCGAGAGTCCCTCGTCCATGAGCGGCAGGGCGCGTTCGGGGTGGCGGCCGAACACCACCGAGACGGCGTCGAATTCAACGGCGTTTGGCTGCGTCATTTGCGTTCAACCCGCAGCATGCGGTCGAGGATGATGGCAACCACGACGATGATGAAACCGGATTCGAAACCGAGCGCCGGGTTCACCTGGTTGAGCGCCCGCACCACCGGCACGCCGAGCCCGTCGGCACCGACCAGTGCCGCAATCACCACCATCGACAGCGACAGCATGATGGTCTGGTTGAGCCCGGTCATGATCTGCGGCAGGGCCGAGGGCAGCTCGACCTTCCACAGAAGCTGCCGCGGCGTCGCACCAAAGGCGCGGGCGGCCTCGATCAGCGGCATCGGCGTCGAGGAAATGCCGAGCTGGGTCAGCCGGATCGGCGCCGGCAGCACGAAGATCACCGTCGAAATAAGCCCCGGCACCATGCCGATGCCGAAAAACACGATCGCGGGGATCAGATAGACGAAGGTCGGCAGGGTCTGCATCAGGTCGAGGATCGGGCGCACCACGCGGAACAGGCGCGGACGGTGGGCGACCGCGATTCCGATCGGCACGCCGAGCCCCATGCAGACCACACAGGCCGCAAGCACCAGCGTCAGGCTTTCGGTGGTCGCTTCCCAATAGCCCTGGTTGAGGATGAACAGCAGCCCGAGCGCCACGAAAACCGCAAGCGTGATGCGCCGCTGGAGGATCCAGCCGAGCCCCGCGATCACCGCGACGACGATAAGCGGATGAGGCGTCTGCAACAGCCAGAGCAGCGCGTCGATCATGGCGAGCATGGCATGCGAGAGCCCGTCGAAGATCCAGCCCCCGTGCGCCTGGAGCCAGTCGAAGAACCGCCCCGCGCTGCGACCTACGGGAATCTTCGTTCCGGTCAGCCAATCCATCACGGCATTTCCTCCCGTGCGTGGTTTTCATGCATTTCCGGGCCCGCGCTCGGTCCCGGCCGGATCCGGCGGCGGCAGATCGGGTGCATGACGCCCCGGCGGAGCGGTTCGAGCCTCGCCGGGGCGTCAGCACGTCAGCAGATCAAAGCCCGAGCGCGGCCTTGGCGGCGGGAAGCGCATCTTCGCTTTCGTCGGCGGTCTTTACCCCGTCGAGCCAGGTGTCGAGCACCTCGGGATGAGCGGTCAGCCAGGCCGTCGCGGCCTTGCGCGGCTCGACCCCGTCGTCGAGAATCGCGCCCATGATCTCGTTTTCCATCTCCAGCGTGAAGGACAGGTTTTCAAGGAACTGTCCCATGTTCGGGCATTCCTGCGCATAGCCTTCGCGGGTGTTGGTATAGACCGTCGCACCGCCGAGGTCGGGGCCGAAATAATCGTCGCCGCCCGGCAGATAGGTGATGTCGAAGTTGGCATTCATCGGGTGCGGCTCCCAGGCGAGAAAGACGATCGGATCGTCCCCGCTGCGGCGCACCTGCGCAAGCATCCCCTGTTCCGAGGATTCCACCAGCTTGAAACCGCCAAGCCCGAAGGCATCGTCGTCGATCATGGTCTGCACGGTGCGGTTGCCGTCATTGCCGGGTTCGATTCCATAGATCTTGTCGTCGAGCAGATCGCCATGCGGAGCGATGTCGGCAAAGCTTTCGATCCCGGCGGCGGCCCCGGCGGCATTGGTCGCAAGCGTGTATTTCGCGCCCTCGAGGTTCGCGCGGACGGTTTCGACCGTGCCGTCGTCGCGATACTTGGCGATATCGCCCTCCATGGTCGGCATCCAGTTGCCGAGGAACACGTCGATGTCGCCCTTGGACAGGGACACATATGTGACGGGAACCGAGAGAACCTTGACGTCAACCTTGTAGCCGATCGATTCGAGCACGACGCTGGTCGCTGCCGTTGTCGAGGTGATGTCGGTCCAGCCCACATCGGAAAAACGAACCAGATTGCAATCGGCAAATGCCGGCGTCGCGGCAAGGGCGAGAGCCGGGATCGTGGAAAGCAGACGCATGGGGTGGGCTCCTTGTCGGTGATGCTGTCGGTATTGTTATCATTCGACGCCTGACGGATAATCAGGGCGTGGGGTTGCGCATTCGGGGATGTCCGGCGCGCGCGGGCCGCCGGACAACCGCCGCGATCATACACGAACCTTCCCTTCAGGGAAACGCTCTGTAGGCCCGCGTGCCGCGCCCGGGCGACCCGGACAGACCCGATCAGAAGGCAGCATGACATGACATACCAGATTCAGCCCCTCGCCAGCCATTACATCGCCGGCGAATATGTCGAGGATAGCGCCGGCGACGAAATCCCGGTCGTGAACCCCGCGACCGGCGAGCGGATCGCCCGCGTCCATGCCGCGACGCCGGCGCTGATCGAGCGCGCGATCGCCAGCGCCGCCGCGGCGCAGGAGGCCTGGGCCGCCCTGCCGGGGGTCGAGCGGGGCCGCGTGCTGCGTCGTGCCGCGGATCTCATCCGCGCGCGCAATCGCGAGCTCAGCATTCTCGAGACGCTGAACACCGGCAAGCCGCTGCAGGAAACGCTGGTCGCCGATGCGGTGAGCGGGGCCGATTCACTGGAATATTTCGGCGGCATCGCGGCGACGCTCGGCGGGGAACATATCCAGATCGGGGAAGACTGGGTCTATACCCGGCGCGAACCGCTCGGCGTCTGTGTCGGCATCGGCGCTTGGAACTATCCCGCGCAGATCGCCTGCTGGAAAAGCGCGCCGGCGCTGGCCTGCGGCAATGCGATGATCTTCAAACCCTCCGAGACGACCCCGCTTTCGGCGCTGAAGGTGGCCGAGATCCTGACCGAGGCGGGATTGCCCGCCGGGCTTTTCAACGTGTTGCAGGGGATGGGAGAGGTCGGTGCGGCCCTGGTCGCGGATCCGCGCGTCGCCAAGGTCTCGCTCACCGGGTCGGTGGCGACGGGGCGGCGGATCTACGCGGCGGCGGGAGAGGGGCTCAAGCATGTGACCATGGAGCTTGGCGGAAAATCCCCGCTCATCGTGTTTGAGGATGCCGATATCGAGGATGCGGTCGGCGGCGCGATCCTCGGCAATTTCTATTCCTCCGGGCAGGTCTGTTCGAACGGCACCCGGGTGTTCGTGCAGAAGGGCATCAAGGAGCGCTTCCTCGCCCGGCTCGAAGAGCGCCTGCGCGACGTGGTGATCGGTGATCCAATGGACGAATCGGTGAACTTCGGCCCGCTTGTCAGCGCGAAACAGCTCGAGATCGTGACGTCCTACGTGGCCCGGGGGCGCGAGGAGGGGGCGCGGCTCGTCGTGGGCGGCGAGGTGCTCGACCGCCCGGGTTTCTGGATCACGCCGGCGGTGTTCGCCGATGTCGGCGACCAGATGACCATCGCGAGGGAGGAAATCTTCGGCCCGGTCATGGCGGTGCTCGATTTCGATACCGAGGACGAGGTGATCGCCCGCGCCAATGCCACCGAATACGGGCTGTCGGCCGGGGTCTTTACCCGGGACATCTCGCGCGCGCACCGGGTGGTCGCGCGGCTGCGTGCCGGAAGCTGCTTCATCAACTCCTATAACGACACGCCGGTCGAGGCCCCCTTCGGCGGCACCAAGGCATCCGGGGTGGGGCGGGAGAACTCCCGCGCGGCGATCGAGCATTACAGCGAGCTGAAATCGGTGTTCGTGCGCATGGGCCGGGTCGAGGCGCCCTATTGAAAGGCGCCGGAAACGGCAGCGGGGCGGCCCGGAAGGGCCACCCGGAAAGCGGTCGAAACCGCAGGGGACAATGAACGACGGAGAAAGAGGGGAGGCGCGTCAGCTTCCCCAGGTGCGGATCTGGCCGCAATCCATATGCACGAAATTCGAGCCGGAGTAGCGCCCGACACCGCCGCCGCGACAGGCCTGGGCGGCCTTGGCCATCTGGTTGACCGAGCGCGATGCAAGCCGCAGGTCGGCCGCCTGCCCCTTGAGGTGCAGCGAATTCTTGGCCACACCGCCCGAGCGGCCGCGCAGCATCGCGTTGGTTTCGGGGGTGCGGTAGCCGGACAGCAGCATGTAGGGCTCGTGCACGTCCATGAGGCGATGCGCGGCCGACATGATGTCGATGGTGCGCACATCCATGTTGTGCTGCTTGTTCGAGCGCCAGTCGCGCATGAAGAAATTGATCTCGCTCACCGCCTCGGGGATATAGTCGCCGTCGATCCAGTAGATCGTGTCGAGGCGTTCGCCCGTGCGGCCCGAATACATGCGGATCCGCCGGATGTCGCCGCCACCGCGAAGAAAGCCTGCCGCGT